>CALXRI010000010.1 GCA_944390795.1 uncultured Victivallales bacterium | reverse complement strand
TCCTCCGACGAGCGATCAAGCCCATTCTCGGAAAAGGAAAGTTGCAGAAATACCAACAGAGGATAACATACAAAAGCACGGCGTTTCCGGCGCCGTGCTTTTTTTGCAGTGTCTCTTCCGGAACCTTTAAAGGATCTCCAGATCCATCCATTTGGCAAACAGCCTGAGCTTGTCCATGATGTCGCCATGCACGACGACGTAATGGTGTTCAATGCCGTTTTCGATGACCGTGTCAACCATTTCGGGAATTCTGCGGTCGAACTTCACATTCAGCGGATTGCCGCGGAGAATCTGATCGGTGTCCAGCGCCGTCCCCGCCGCGGCGAACAAACGGTATTTTCCCTGTTCACGGGTTTCGCCGAGCCGAAGCATTGTGACACGGCCCGGCTTCAGCGGGAATTCACAGGTCACGCCTTTGACGCCGCCGCCGTCGATGATCGAGGATTTGCAGAACTGCGGACTGCATCCCGCAGGGCAGAGAGCGGGAGCCGCCGCGCCGCAGTGCCAGACGACCCCGGTGTTCTCACGTTCATCGAAAGCGATCCAGTCGCAGAAGAACGGGACAGCTCCGTCGGTAAGCCACTGCGCCAGCTTCATGGCAACGGCGCCGAGGACATCGCCTTCACACGCTGTGATGCAGCCGCTTTCATTCAGCATTCCGATCAGCCCGCAGATGCCCAGGCCGTAAATGTCATTGACATCCGGCCAGCAGCGGAGCGCAAAAGTGGAAAGACGATACTTTTCCGCCGTTTCGGCGAGCGCCTGATACAACGCCTTGAGCTTCCGCAATTCCTCCGCCGTGACATCCCTGACCCGGACCTTGTCCGCCGCGGCGCAAACGGGTTCCTTGGAGCCTTCCAGAATTTTCCGCGCTTTGTCGACCACCTCCAGAAGCGTGATCTTTTCCGTTTCCACTCCGAACTTTGCACAAAGCCCCAGTTCATCGTAGTTGGACGTATAAAATCCGGGAACCCGGCCGCCGACGGAACCGATGCGCAGGCGCGCCAGTTCGCGAATGGCGCGCACCACGAGGAATTTTCCGCACAGTTTCTCCCGGACGGAATCGTTGTCCCCGTAAACGAAGGAATAGCGGAGCCCCATCCGCCACAAGGCATGCGCATTCATGTTGGCCGCGCAGAAACTGTTCGCCTGAAGACGCCCGCCGCGCATCGGGGGCTCCGGCACGGACCAGAAAATCACGGGAACCCCCAGTTTCTTCGCCGCGGAGGGCGCGCAGGCCCCCAGGGCAAACGTCAGGAAGTGAATCAGCAGACAGTCCACGGAGGAGGAGGCAAAATGTTCGACAGCCTCCGCAGCCTGCGCCTCGTTCTGAATCAGACCGCCGCAGTCAACCGGCTCAATGTCAAGTTCACTCAGCATTTTCAGCGCTTCCGCCCGCTGCCCGGCAAGACGTTCGTTGATCCAGGAACCTTTGACGAGAGAAAGATAACCGACCTTGATTTTTTTCATGACATCCTCCTGATCTTATGGCGTCGACGGTAAAATTACATGCGCAGGAACGATCCGCCAACCGGATTTTTGGCGCAGGAAGCGGATTTTTGGCGCAGTCCGCCGCGGCGTCCCGCGCACCGTTCCGCATCTTTCTTCCGAAAGCGCCCGCCGGAACTCTTGACAATCCGCTCTGACAGGATATATGTAACCCTTAAACGGACACAATCCGGAAAACTTTATGGAAAGGACAGAACAATGATTCAGCTGCCAATCGCCCTGCAGGCGTATTCTCTCCGCAACATTTATGACGGCAACCCGCTGGAAGCCCTGAAAACAGCCCGGAAAGCCGGCTACACCGGAGTGGAATTCTACGGCATGCATTTCCAGGCGGAATTCTATCCCGCCCTCCTCCGTGAAACCGGTCTTGTCTGCGCCGGCTGGCACATGCCGATCGAGGCGCTGGAAGATGATTTCGAATCCGTTCTCCGGCGGAATCTGCTTCTCGGCAACCGGTATGTCTGCGTGCCATGGTTCAATGCGCCCACCGCGGATGAATGGAAAAAATTCGCCGACCGCCTGAATGCCATTGCGGAAAAGCTTGCGCCGTACGGAATCCGGACCGGCTATCACAATCATGCACATGAATTTCAGCCGGTGGACGGACTTCTTCCCTGGGACATCGTCGCGGAAAACACGCTCCCGCAGGTGATTCTGCAGCTGGACACGGGCAATGCCGCAAGCGGAGGCGCAGATGTTCCCGCCGTGCTGGAGAAATATCCCGGACGCAGCCAGTCGATCCATTTCAAGCCCTACTCGGCGGCTGAAAAATTCGCCCCCGCAATCGGAGCGGACGATCTTCCGTGGGAAAAAATTCTGGATTTCTGTGAAAAACGCGGCAATACGGAATGGATTGTCGTGGAATATGAAGAAAAAAATGATCCGGAGAAAGGGGTCGCGCAGTCGCTCGCCGCTCTTCACAAGCTCCGTCCGCGCGGATGAAGCATCTTATTCCGCCGCATAAAAAAAATCCCATGCGGTGCGCATGGGATTTTTTTATTTCCTCCCCCCGGCAATGAACCGCGGAAAAATCCGTCAGGCTCTGCGACCGCCGCGGTCGCCGGTCAGAATGCCGCGTTTCGTGGTCTTGATGAAATCGAGAAACTCCACGACCTCGGGCAGGAGCGGGACCTCGGCCTCCGCCCTGGCAATCGCGTTGCTCATGCTCAGTCCGTGGCGGAAGAAGATGTCGTAAAGATCCTTGATCGCGCGGATCGTCTCCTTGGAAAAACCGTTGCGCTTCATGCCGACGATGTTGAATCCGCGCACGCCGCCGTTGCGTCCGTCGCCGATCATGAACGGAGCGAGATCCATCGAAATCTGGGAGCCTCCGCTCAGGACCGCCATACGGCCCATGCGGCAGAACTGATGCATTCCGGAAAGTCCGGAAATCAGGCATTTGTCCCCGACGGTGCAGTATCCGGCACAGCCGCTGTAAGGCACCATCACAACGCCGTTCCCGATCGTGCAGTTGTGGGAGACGTGGGTATTCGCCATCATGAAACATCCGTTTCCGATCGTGGTCACCGTGCCCTCATGAGTTCCCCGGTTGACCGTGACGCCTTCGCGGAATCTGTTGTTGTCACCGATTTTCGTATAGGAGACGCCGCCCTCGAAGCCGTAATCCTCCGGCTCCGTGCCGATCGAGGCGAAAGGATAGACGACGTTGTTCGCGCCGAGCGTGGCATAGGCGCCGATGCGGCACTGCCCGAGAAGCCGGGTGCCGGACCCGATGCTGGTATCATGTTCTATGACGCAGTAAGGCCCGACCTCGACGTCATCTGCCAGCACGGCGGAAGGATCGACAACCGCCGTCGGATGAATATTAGCCATGAAGAACTCCTTGCTGTAGGAAAATGTCCGGAACCGGACGGATTTCAATGCTGCGGACAGAAAAAAGGCGGGGAAATCCCCGCCCCTGCGATTATTTCTTCTTGCCTGTTTTCATTGCCGCTTTGACTTTGGCCTTGACTCTTTCCAGATAGGCTTTGCGGCGGGCTCTCTTCTGAAGCTTGTTATACTGCTTTCCCATTTTTCGACTCCTTGTCGTCCATCATTGGTTTTGATTCGTCATGTTAAACCATGCAAAATATCATGTTTTTCCGGGAATTCAAGTTTGAAATGCGCTAAAATAACATAAAAATTATAGTTTTGCGGTTGTAAATTGCGGGAAGACTGCTAAAGTTAACTGTGTTTGATTTTTTATTTCACAGTTTTTCGGGACAGAAGAGAGAGCAATGATTTTTCAAAAAGGGAACAGGGGGCGAACCGGAAACGGTTTTCTTTTTGCCGCGGCTCTGACAGCCCTGTTTCTGGTCTCCTGCTCGGACAATAAACTCCCCGCCCCGCCCAAAGCGCATCCGGAACTTCTCCTTGAAATATACGAAGCCGCCGCGAACGGAAACCACAAACTGGCTCTCGTGAAAATTGAACGGCTCCGCGCCATAGAAAAAACCAGCGTGTTTCTTTCGGAGCTGGAGGCCGTCGAGCGCAACAACGCCGTCATGAAGCACGTCAACGGGCTTGTGGAAAAAGGGGAATTCCAGGCGGCGCTGAAATATCTGGAAGCGCAGGAAATCCAAAATGGCAGGCACGAGGATACGACGGAGGCAGTGGAACAGCTGGCGCGCCTTGTTAAAATCGGCGCATTTCTGGAAAAAGCCGGCAAGGCGAAATCTTCCGATCAGCTTTCCGGCGCGCTCGCAGGTCTCCGCGACGCTACGAAAAACATCATGATTTCCCAGAAAATACAGAACTTTATTGAAAGAAAAGAGTCTGAAGTAAAGACGATGCAAATGACGGAAAATGACAGGATGCAGTTCGGCATGATCGCGGACATCGGCATGCTGCTCGAACAGGGGCGGGGTGGAACCGCGGCGGCCGTCACGGCGCTCCTGGCCCTGGAAAACGGAGAGAATCCGGCGCTCCCGAAAATTCTTTCCGCCATGGCCCGAACCCCGGACAGCCGGAAATAGCTGTTTTATATTGCAATGCGTTCAACAAATTAATAGGAAAGGGATTCCAACCATGATGAGAAAAGCAGGATTCTTCCGCTCCGCGACGGTTTCGACAGCCGGCGCGCTGGCATTGAGCGCAATGCTCTGTGCGTGCGATGAAAACCCGAAAGGCGCGTCCGCAGCAGCGCCGGCGGCAAGCGTGAAATCCGCTGCCGCAAGCGTCAAGGGCGCACCGGCCAAGCCCGCCGCCAAGACGCTGGACGAAGTGTTCGTCTTCCTGCCCGACACCCTTGCGACCGTCGGCGACAAGAAGATCACGAAAAAGGATTTCCTGAGCCAGCTCGGGAAAATTCCCGTGGAATACCTCGCGCAGCTGACGCCGGACATGCTCAAGAACCAGGCGAAGCAGATGGTCGGCAATCTGGTTGACATGGAAGTGCTTCTTGTCCTCGCGGAAAAAGCGGGCATCAAGCCTACGAAAGAGCTTGTCATCGCCGAGTTCGACAAACGGCTCAAGGAAATGCCAAAGGAACAGCTCGACATGGTCACCAGGCAGCTGGAACTCCAGGGCAAAAAGATCGACGATCTCAAAAACGAGGCGCTCAAGGATCCGAACACCTTCAAGATTTATGCGATCAACAAATGGGTCGAGGACAATCTGAAAAGCAAAGTCAAAGTCGCCGACGCGGATATCGAGAAATATTACAAGGAACATCAGGATCAGTTCAAAAAGCCTGAGACGCTCACGGCCTCTCATATCCTGATCTCCACAATGGGCGCCGACGGCAATCCCGCAGGCAAAGTCGATCCCGCAAAGGACAAGGAAGCCAAGGCGAAAGCCGAGAAAATCCTTGCCGATCTCAAGAAGGGCGCCGATTTCGGCGCTCTCGCCGAGAAGGAAAGCGCCTGCCCGAGCGGAAAGAACGCAAAAGGCAAGCTTCCCCCCTTCACCAAGGGTCAGATGGTTCCCGAGTTTGAAAAAGCCGCCGCCGCTCTCAAACCCGGCGAGCTCTCCGGCGTGGTCAGGACGAATTTCGGCTATCACATCATCAAGCTGGAAGCGAAAAATCCGGCAAGCATGATGCCGCTGGCGGAGGTAAAAAACTCAATCAAGGCACAGCTGGAAGGGCAGGCTCTTGAAAAACAGCTGTCCGACGTGCTGACCAAGCAGAAAGCGGAAATGAAGGTCACAATCAGCGACTTCAAATAAGCGCAATCGGGAAAACGTCCACTCCAAAGCCCGCCTCCGCCCGGAAGCGGGCTTTTTTTCTAAAAAAAACCGAAGGGAAGAAAGAATGAATATTCAGAATCTGCTGCAGTTAATCCGGAATCACCGGAGCTGCCGGTCGTATGTGCCGGGAAAGGAAATCTCCGATGCGGTTCTTCGGAACTGCCTGGAGGCGGCGCGTCTCGCTCCGTCCGCGTGCAACCGCCAGCCATGGCGCTTCGTCATAGTCCGGAACGTGGAGACAATCCGGCGCATCACGGACGGAGGGTTGCTCCCGGGAATCGGCATGAAATGGCTTGCGGACGCCTCCGCCATTGCCGTTTTATGTGCGAAAACCGACGCGAAAGTGCACTGGCTTGCCCCGATCCTTTCCGGAGTGCAGTATCATCTGGTTGATCTGGGCATTGCCGGCGAACACTTCTGCCTCGCCGCGGAGGCACAGGGACTCGGCACGTGCTGGATCGGCTGGTTCAAGGGGAAAAAGGTCGCGGAAATGCTCGGGATTCCCCGGGGAATCCAGCCGGTCGCACTGATCGCAGTCGGTTATCCGCAGGAAAACCGGGACCCGACTTCACGCATGGGACTGGCGGAAATTGCCTTTTCCGAACGCTGGGGCGAAGAGATCGGGGAAGTGCCCTCCCCCTCCGACCCTCAGTAGGAACGCCCGCTCACTTTTGCCGCGTAATTGACAAGGGCGCGGTTCACAACCCGGTTGCCTCCTGGAGTCGGATAGTCTCCGGAAAAATACCAGTCGCCGCGATGCATCGGGCATGCCGCGTGCACATCTTCGAGACGCTGAAAGACCACCCGGACGGATGCGCGCAAATCAGGCGGGGTCAGAAGCACGCCGATTTCTTCGCAGAGCTCCTCGAAGGAAACACGTTCGTACAGCGCCCGGACGCGGTTTTTCATTTCCGCATCCTCCTTTTCCAGATCGGCGGCGGCCAATTCGGCGGCATGGGCGACAAGGTTGCCTTCCCCGCGTTTTTCCAGCAGGGAGACAAGCGCCTCGAATGCGACCAGTTCGCCGAAACTGGACATGTCGATTCCATAACAGTCCGGATAGCAGATCGGCGGCGCGGCGGAGGCCACGACAATCTTCTTCGGCCCGAGCCTGTCCAGAATCGGAAGGATCGCGTTGCGCATCGTGTTGCCGCGCACGATGGAATCGTCCAGCACGACCAGCGTGTCGGCTCCGGGGCGGACGACGCCGTAGGTGACATCGTAGACATGGGGGAATAGGTCGCGCCGATGGGCGGCGTCCGTAATGAACGTGCGGAATTTCGCGTCTTTCACGGCAATCTGCGAAAAACGCACGCGGCGGCTCCCGCGCAGTTCGTCAAGGCCGTCCAGAAGCCCGTGAAAGCTGATCTGCGCGGTGTTGGGGATATAGGAAAAGACAGTATTTTCGAAGTCATGGTCAATCGCTTTCACAACAGACGGGACGAGCGAACGGCCCAGTGCGAGCCGTTCGCGATGGATATCCGCGTCGTTTCCCCGAGAAAAGTAGATGCGTTCGAACACGCAGCGCCGATGCGGCGCGCGCGGCAGACACTCCTTGAGAACGATTCCCCCGTCCGCCGGAATAAAAAGGGCATGTCCCGGCGGCAGTTCCATCACCTCGGACGAGGAGAGATCGAAAGCGGTCTGAATCGCGGGCCGTTCGGAGGCGACCACGGCGATTTCATCATCGAAATAATAGTATCCGGGCCGGATGCCGCAGGCATCGCGCAGAGCAAACGCGTCGCCGTTCCCGAACATGCCGCACAGGGTGAATCCGCCGTCCCATTCCCGCGCCGCGCGGCGGAGAAGTTCGAAGATGTCCAGCAACGGTTCGTATCCGCTGCGCGCTTCGAGCATCTTTTCGAGATGGTGCCCGAGATGGAGAAGCAGAATTTCGCTGTCCTGGCGTCCCGCCGGGTGATGGCCGGACTTGACAAGCTCCCGGAAAATCGCCTCCGTGTTCGTCAGATTGAAATTGCCCGCAAGAAGCAGCGTATGATTGCGGCAGGAACTCGTGCGCGTAACCGGATGACATGCGGAAAGCGAACGGTTTCCGAACGTTCCGTAACGCAGATGACCGAGATAGAGTTCCGCACAGAAGGGCAGAGAGAGCGAGGAAACGCATCCGCCTTTTCGCCCCTCGCCCGCAAGCCCTTCCTCAATCTGCCGTCCGATCCTTTCCAGAAGATCGGCGAGCGGCAGATCCCGGTTCGACTTTTCCAGCTGAAAGTACGGAAACCCCGGCTCGACGTCAAGACCGAGAGCCGCAATCCCCGCTCCGTCCTGCCCCCGGTTGTGCTGTTTTTCCATCAGGAGGGAAAGTTTGTGGTAGCCGTAATACACGGTTCCATATTTCCGCTGATAATAGTTCAGATCCTTCCGCAGGCGCAGAAGCGCGACGCCGCACTCGTGTTTGATTTCATCGGACATGATTTCTGTTTCTCTCCTGTTTTTCCTGATTCCGTCAATTCATACAGCAGGATCAATGCCAGAAAACGACATGCCTGAAACGGGAACTGCCAATCAATTTTTCTTACATTTTTGTAAAAGTGGAGAGGTTGAGTTTTACAAAAATGTAAAACCATATCTGCGTTATCCGCTGCTTCCGGTTTCAGAATGCGGCGGCGCTGCAAAAAGGCGGCACAATACATCAGCATTTTCCGCAGGCTGAAAAACCACGGGACCCCTGGACACGATCCGGCTGAGGGACACCGGGCGCCCCGGAAACGGAAGCCCTTCCTTTTCGATTCTGGCATGAAACATGCTGAAGACGGGAAGCAGCAATGCAAACAAGGAGTGTGGCAATTATGGTGGAAAACAATCAGGAACAGCAAAGCCCGGAACAGCAGGGGGCCTATCCCGTGCCGGACACAGGGCTGTACTCCTTCCGCAACGAGCATGACGCCTGCGGAGTCGGACTGGTCGCAAACCTCAACAATCATGCGGAGCACCGGATCGTCGAAATGGGGATCACGGTTCTGAAGCGCCTCATGCACCGCGGTGCGGCGGGCGGGGACCCTGAAACCGGAGACGGCGCCGGAATCCTTCTCTCAATGCCGGACAAATTCTTCCGGAAGATTCTGCCGGTCGCCCTTCCGGCAAAGGGCTCCTACGGCGTGGCAATGCTTTTCGGCGGCGCGCATGAGGAATCGCGGATTGAAAGCATCGTCACATCGGAGGGGGGACGGATTCTTTTCTGGCGCGATGTTCCGGTCCATCCGGAGAGCATCGGCGCGGCGGCGCGCAAAACCTGTCCGCTGATCCGCCAGGTCTTCATCGGCGGCGAGGAGTTCTCCTCGCAGGTCATGTTCGAGCGCAAGCTTTTCGTCATGCGCAGACTGATTGAAAAGCGTCTGCCCGACTGCTATATCCCGAGCTGTTCCAGCCGGAGCATTGTCTACAAGGGTCTCCTGCTCGCGACCCAGATCGACAAGTTCTACTCCGACCTCAACGATCCGGACTTTGAAAGTCCCCTCGCCCTGGTGCATCAGCGTTACAGCACCAACACGTTCCCGACATGGAAACTTGCACATCCGTTCCGCTATCTTGCACATAACGGAGAGATCAACACGCTGCGCGGCAATCTCAACCAGCTCCGGAGCCGGGAGCCCTTCCTGAAGTCCGGTCTGCTCGGAGAGGACATGCGGAAGATCCTCCCGCTGATCGACGCCGGGCAGAGCGATTCGGCATGCCTTGACAACATGTTCGAGCTTCTGGTCGCCGCCGGACGCAGTCTGCCGCATGCGATGCTGATGCTGATTCCGCAGGCCTGGGGCCAGAACTATCACCTGGGACGCGACGTCCGCGGATTCTTCGACTACCACTCGGCGCTGATGGAACCCTGGGACGGCCCGGCGGCGGTCGCCTTTTCCGACGGCGTGAACGCAGGCGCAATTCTCGACCGCAACGGACTGCGCCCCGCCCGCCACTCGCTGACAAAGGACGGGATCTTCGTGCTCGCCTCCGAAACCGGTGTCCTGGATCTCAAGCCCTCTGAAATCGTGCGGAAAGGCAGGCTCAGACCGGGCGAAATGATCTACTGCGACCTGGAAAAACACCGCCTTGTCTTCGATGCGGAACTCAAGAACGACGCCGCGCGCCGCAAGCCCTACCGGCGCTGGGCGGAGGAGGAGAAGATCACGGTCCACGGACTCTTCGATTCGGTCAATCCGTCGGAGGTGCCCGAACACATCAGTTACCGCCAGAGTCTGTTCGGATGGACCCGCGAAGATGTCGAAATCATTGTGCAGACGATGGCGGAGACAGGGCATGAACCGGTCGGTTCGATGGGCAACGACGCCGCGCTGGCGGTGCTTTCGGGAAAGCCTCAGCTCCTCTACAACTACTTCAAACAGCTGTTCGCGCAGGTGACGAACCCGCCGATCGACCCGATCCGCGAAGAGCTCGTCATGAGTCTGACCACCTACATCGGCAACGAGGGCAACATTCTCTCCGACGAACAGCCGGAATCCAAACTCATCAAGCTTCCGCGCCCGGTCCTCACCGACGAGGATCTCCGGCGTCTGAGCTCGCTGAGCGGCGGGTATTTCTCGGCGGCAACGCTTCCGCTCTCCTGGAACGGAAATCTCGAGGAAGCGCTCGCGAAACTCGAGGAAAGCGCGGTCTCTTCGGTGAAGAACGGCCGCAATATCCTCATCCTGAGCGATCGCGAACTGCCGGAAGGCTCCATGCCGATCCCCGCGCTCCTTGCGGTGGCGGCAGTCAACCGCGCGCTCTCAGGCGCGGGGCTCCGTCCTCCTGTCGGCGTCATCGTCCAGTCCGGCGAGGTCCGCGAGATCATGCACTATGCGCTTCTCCTCGGCTTCGGCGCGACCGCGATCAACCCGTATCTGGCGCTGGAAACGATCAGCGTGCTGAGCGCAACGGGAAAACTCAGACTCGATCCGGCGCGCGCCGTGGAGAACTACATCAACGCCGTGGACAAGGGACTCCTGAAAGTCATGTCCAAGATGGGCATCTCGACGCTGCGGAGCTATCGCTCGGCACAGATTTTCGAGGCGGTCGGCATCGACCGCAGCGTGATCGAGTGCTATTTTCCCGGAACCGCAAGCAGGATCGGCGGAATCCGCCTGGACGACATCGCCGGAGAGGTGCGTCTCCGCTGCGGGGCGGCCAGGGCGGGCCTTCTGCCGTCGGGCGGCCAGTACCGCTTCCGGCGCGACGGGGAAAATCACCTCTGGACCCCTGAAAGTCTGAGCCTCTTCCGCCAGGCGGTGCAGAACAACGATCCGGAAAAATACAAGGCCTATGCCGCCTGCATCAATCAGCAGTCGGAACACCTCTGCACGCTGCGCGGACTTTTTGAATTCACGGAGACGCAGAGCATTCCCCTGGAGGAGGTTGAAAGCGTCGAAAGCATCCTCCGGCGCTTCGTTTCCGGCGCGATGAGCCTCGGCTCGCTCAGTCCGGAGGCGCACGAGGCGATTGCGCTTGCGATGAACCGCATCGGCGCAATGAGCAACTGCGGCGAGGGCGGCGAAGATCCAGCGCGGGAAACACCCGGGCCGAACGGAGAGGACCGCAGAAGCGCCATCCGCCAGGTCGCCAGCGGACGCTTCGGCGTGACGATCGACTATCTGGCGAACGCGCGCGATCTGCAGATCAAGATGGCGCAGGGTGCAAAGCCCGGCGAAGGCGGACAGCTCCCCGGACACAAGGTTGACGAGGCGATTGCGCGGGTGCGCCAT
This sequence comes from uncultured Victivallales bacterium, assembly GCA_944390795.1. GTDB lineage: Bacteria > Verrucomicrobiota > Lentisphaeria > Victivallales > UBA1829 > UBA11452. Next base: position 99,467 of record CALXRI010000010.1, on the reverse strand, counting down.
TCGACGCCGCATGTGACGCTGATCTCCCCTCCCCCGCATCATGACATCTACTCCATCGAGGATCTGGCGCAGCTCATATTCGATCTGCGCAACGCCAACGAGAAGGCGCGCATCTCGGTAAAACTCGTCTCGGAGGTCGGCGTCGGCACAATCGCGGCGGGCGTGGCGAAGGCGCACGCGGACGTGATCCTCATCAGCGGTCACGACGGCGGAACCGGCGCATCGCCGCTGACCAGCATCAAGCACGCGGGACTTCCCTGGGAGCTCGGCATCGCGGAGGCTCAGCAGACGCTCGTCCTCAACAAGCTGCGCGGCAATGTCAAGCTTCAGGTGGACGGCCAGCTCAAAACAGGGCGCGACGTCATCATCGGCGCGCTGCTCGGCGCGGAGGAATTCGGATTCGCCACGACGCTTCTGGTCTGTCTCGGCTGCGTCATGATGCGCAAATGCCATGAGAACTCCTGTCCGGTCGGCGTCGCCACGCAGGATCCGGAACTGCGCAAGTGCTTCCGGGGCAAGCCGGAATATATCATCAACTTCCTCCGGATGCTTGCATCCGAAGTGCGCGAATATCTCGCGAAGCTCGGGCTCCGTTCGCTCGACGAGGCCGTAGGACGTTCCGATCTGCTCAGAATGAACCGCGCAATCGACTTCTACAAGACGCGCAATCTCGACTTTTCAAACGTCTTTCTCCGCGTGCCGGACGGCGAGGTGCGCTTCGCAGGAAGGAAAAATCCGCTGGAAACCTTTGATGACGAACATCTTCTCCCGCGTCTCAGGAAGACGCTTCGCGACGGAACGAAAACGGAACTGGCACTTCCGATCCGGAATGTCGACCGGACGGCGGGGACGCGTCTTTCCAGCGAAATCGTCCGGCGCTTCGGTCCGCAGGGACTTCCGGACGGCACGGTGACAGTCCGTTTCACGGGAACCGCCGGGCAGAGCTTCGGCGCCTTTCTCGCGCACGGCGTCACCTTCCTCCTGGAGGGCGAGGCCAACGACTTCGTCGGAAAAGGTATCTCGGGCGGCAGGATCGTCATCCGTCCCCCGGCGGACAGTCCCTTCGCTCCCGCGGACAACGTCATCGCAGGCAACGTGATCGGCTACGGCGGCACATCCGGGAAAATCTTCCTCAACGGACAGGCGGGCGAACGCTTCGCGATCCGCAACAGCGGATTCACGGCGGTTGTCGAAGGCGTCGGCGACCATGGATGCGAATACATGACCGGAGGACGGGTCGTGGTGCTCGGTCCGACCGGCGTCAACTTCGGCGCGGGAATGACCGGCGGCATCGCCTATGTCTACGACGCCTCGAACGATTTTGACCTGCGCTGCAATGTCGGAACCGTCGATCTGGAGAGCGTCCTGGCCGGCTCCGAAGACGAAGCGGAGCTTCTCGCGCTCCTCCGGGAACATCTGGATGCGACGGGAAGCCCCTGCGCGGCCGCGAAACTCGCGGACTGGGAAAACGAACGCAGCAGATTCGTCAAAGTCATCCCCGTGGAATACCGCCACGCGATGGCCTCTCAGAAAAAGGAGGAATAAACCATGAGCAGAGATTTCATGAAGATAGAACGGATCGGGCACGTCTACCGGAACGCCGGAGAGCGGGTGCGCGATTTCAGGGAGGTGGAAGCACCCCTCACGGACAAACAACTGTGCGATCAGGCGGCCCGCTGCATGGGATGCGGCATCCCGTTCTGCCACGGCATCGGCTGTCCGCTCGGCAATCTGATCCCGGACTTCAACGAAGCGGTGCGCCAGGGCCAGTGGCGTCAGGCATGGGAGCTTCTGAGTTCGACGAGCTCCTTCCCCGAATTCACCAGCCGCGTCTGCCCCGCCCTCTGCGAGGGAAGCTGCACCGAGGGTCTGAATCTTGAACCGGTCATGATCCGCCAGATTGAAAAGGCGATCGTCGAACACGCGTTTGAAAATTCCTGGGTCAAGCCGGCCATGCCGGAAAAACGCCTGAAGCGCAAAGTCATCATCGTCGGGGCGGGTCCTGCCGGACTTGCCGCGGCGGTGCAGCTGAACAAGGCCGGATATCAGGTCACAGTCTATGAGAAGAATCATTTTCCAGGCGGACTGCTGCGTTACGGCATTCCGGATTTCAAGCTGGACAAGGCAGTCGTCGAACGGCGCATCCGGATTCTGGAGGAGTCGGGCATCCGCTTTGAGACGGATACTGAAGTCGGGCGCGACGTTTCCGCCGGATATCTGCGCGGCCGCTGCGACGCCATGCTGATCGCCTGCGGCACTCCCGTTCCGCGCGACCTGAAAATTCCGGGCCGTGAACTGGAGGGCATTCACTTTGCACTGGAATTCCTTCAGGGACAGAACCGGGCGAATTCCGGAGAGGCGTCCTCCGTTCCCGTATCCGCAAAAGGCAAGCGCGTGCTGGTCATTGGCGGAGGCGATACCGGAAGCGACTGCGTCGGAACGGCAAACCGCCAGGGAGCCCGCAGCGTCATGCAGATTGAAATCATGCCGCGGCCGCCGGAAACACGTTCTCCCTCGACGCCGTGGCCCTACTGGCCGTATCAGCTGCGCACTTCGTCAAGCCATGAGGAGGGCTGCGTCCGGCGCTGGGAGCTCCAGAGCAAAGCTTTTTCCGGAGCGGACGGGCGGGTGCGCGGCGTGGAAGTCATCCCCGTACGCTGGACGCTCTCACCGTCCGGACGACCGCAGAAATTCGAGGAACTTCCCGGTCAGACGGAAACCATTGAGGCGGATCTTGTCCTGCTGGCGCTCGGCTTTCTCAAGCTTGACCGCAAGACGATGCTCGAACGACTGAAACTGGAGGATGCGCCGGAAGTGTTCCTCGCTGGAGACTCGGCGACAGGGCCTTCGCTCGTAGTCCGCGCGATCGTCGACGGAAGAAAAGCCGCCGCGCAGATCGATCGTTATCTCTCCAGGTAAAACAGCCCCACTCCGGCCGCCGGGCGGCGAAGTGCCTCCACCATCGCATCGCTGTCCGGCGGTCTCTTATGTTATCGACTGCCGCGCAAAGCTCCCGGCTGATCCGGCGGCGTCTGCCATGCCTTCGCCCTGATCCTGCCGACAGAAGGAAAGGGCCGGGCAGGAACCCGCCGCCTGCAGGCGCTGCGCGGCCCATCGTCAGACCTGTTTGATCGTTTTCTGCGGCAGCAGCTCCGCCAGGCTTCTTTCCCGTCTGCCTGCTCCCGCCGGAAAGCGAATCGATGCGCGCGGGATTTGAATCGTCCATTTCCGGATCATCCGCTGCCGGCGGATTCGGAAAACAGGCCGTTCCCGGGCGCCTGCTCCAGGCTCGGTCCGGCGGGGCAATCCTCTCCGGCAGGGCGCCGGCACGGGATGCTATTTCAGAAACAGTTCAATCACAGGCACTTCGACAGGCGGCTTCACCACCGGAAGATCCAGCGTGACGGCTCCCTCCGGAGTCTTGTGAAGCAGCCCGGAATGAACGGCGCCATCCGAACTGTCACGTATTTTCACTTCGCTTCCGTCATGCAGGAACTGGGCATAGGCCACCTTTCCGGAAAGCCCTTTCAAGCTGACATGCTTGAAAGGCCAGTTCATGATATGCAGGTAAAGGCGGTTCGTCTCCCGGTTGAAGGTGTAGCGGCAGTCTCGCGGTTCGGTCAGGCCTTCGGCCATACCGCAGCCGTAAATGGCGCGGGAGTGATATTTCATCCACTCGGCATATCCCTTCAGGCGCTCCATTGCGCGGGCGTCGATGTAACCGCGGCTGGTCGGACCGACATTCATCAGAAGATTGCCGTTGCGGCAGACATGGTTGATAAGCAGGTCGATGCACTGCTTCATGGATTTCCAGGTCAGTTCATCGCGGTGATAGCCCCAGGCGCCGGAGAAGGTCTGGCATCCCTCCCAGACGAGCGGATTTCCATTCTCGTCCGTCACGGGTTCGTCCGGCGTATTCTGTTCCGGGGTGGTGATGTCGCCCGACCCCGGAAGATCCAGACGGTTGTTGATGATGATGCCCGGCTGCAGCTCCCGGATCATCCTTACGAGGCTCTCGGAACCCCAGTCCAGATGGCCTTTGCCGTCTTTTCCCCTCTGCGGATAGGAGAAGTCGAACCAGATGATGTCGATCTTTCCGAAGTCGGTCAGAAGTTCGCGGACCTGATTATGCAGATATTCCCGGTAGCGCGCCATGTCCCGTCCGGCATTGAGCGTTTCCCGGTCCGGACTCTTCCGGAGCGGATGAACATCGTCAATGGTGAAATCGGGGTGATGCCAGTCGATCAGGGAGTGGTAAAGACCGACCCGCAGCCCTTCCGCGCGGAAGGCGTCCACGATTTCCCGCAGGAGATCGCGTCCGCACGGCGTGTTCGTGACCTTGTAGTCGGTGTATCTGGAATCCCACATGCAGAATCCCTCGTGGTGTTTCGTCGTGACGACAAAATACTTCATGCCGGCGTCCCGCGCCGCCTTCGCCCACTCCTTCGGATCGAACAGGTCCGGATTGAAACGCTCGAAATATTTCTCGTAGGCCTCGTTCGGGATCTCCTCATAGTGGCGGATCCATTCATGTCTTCCCGGCATGGAATAAAGACCCCAGTGGATGAACATTCCAAATCTGTCATGCACGAACCATCCGGTGTCGCCTTTTCCGAAGTCGCTCATTTTTCTCTTCCTTTTTTAGGGTTTTCGACGTTTGAAAGGTTGCAACAACGGAAAGTATAGGCTATTTTATGAAGGAATTCAACTGCATCAATATGAATAAAGCACGATAATTTATGAACAAAATAAATGCCGCAATTCTGGAATACCCTCAACTCAGGATGAACTCCGTAGGATATGTGCGCCTGGGTAAATTCTGGAATTCCGTCCGTCTCGGCGGGCATTACTGGCGTCTCTACTACCACGACGATTACGGAGCGGGCGTCTACCTCGGACGGAAAAAAGTGGAACTCAGGCCGGACCGCATTTACCTTCTGCCGCCGAACTGCGATCTGGAAACCTGGTGCACGGGCGATCCGGTTCAGCTTTACCTGCATTTCGAAATGACCCAGATTGCGGGCAATCCGGACCATCTGTGCAACGCGCTTCCCGTCAGTGCGGACATGCGGTCGCTGCTCTCGCGCCTGTGTTCCATGCTGGAACACAAGGATGACAACAACCGGGCAAGGACCAAGCTTCTCGCCATCGCGCTCGCCGCAGGCGCGATGGCGATTCTTCCGCAGGAGGCGCTGACCGAACTCAACTCAGACAAGCGGATTGCCGCAATCTGCGACTACCTCAGGGAAAATATGCGCAATGACATCGGAATAGAGGCACTTGCCGCCAGAGTGAGAATGGCGCCCAACGCCTTTCTGCGCCAGTTCCGTGAAATCACGGGAAGCACGCCTTACCAGTATCTGCTTCAGCTGCGCTACAGCTACGCGTCCCAGCTGCTGGAATCGCAGGCATTCTCCATTGACGAGATCTGCGAACTGGTCGGAGTCAAGGACCGCTTTCACTTCTCCCGCAGATTCAAAAAGCTCTACGGAGCGCCTCCCGCCCTGTACCGGCGGCAGCACACAGCCGGGATCTGAACGGAATCCCGGCGGCCAACGGGGAGAGGAGACAAAAAAAGCCGTTCCATTGCGGAACGGCTTCTGGCATTTCGAAACAGAAGGAATGATGCTATCAGGGCATCGTTCTCGTTTCCGGATAGACGAAATTATAATTGTTCTGGGAAGGAGTGATAATCCATTCCGGTTCAAGAATCGGCCCGTATCCCCATGCGGAAGTGTCGGGATACTCCGTGCTGCATCCAGGAAGCGGGACAAGGAATGTCGCCACTTCCACAACGCCGACAACCTCCCGGATCACAGTATAGCTGATCCCCTTGAAAATCCCGTATGTGCAGGCGGCGAATCCGCCCTCCTCGAAATTGACCTCATACCACTGCACCGGAAACTCGACAATGCCGAAGGCAGCATTGCTGACTCCGCGCCCGAGCTTGCGGATGATGGAATCCCAGACCGGATACGACTCCTGTTCCTGGGCAAATGCCTGCGCTGCCGTTCCGACCGCCATGAAAAAAGCGGCGGCGAGAAAGAGTTTCTTCATAAGGCTCATCTTATCCCTGCTCCCTGTTGCATCTCACAATTTTTATTCCGTTTCCTCAAAATATCCGCTAATATATTCCGGATTTTTCATTTGGTCAAGCATTTTTTCGTTTTAGTTTCGCAAATTTCAGAGATAATGATATATTATAGGGAGAAGAGGTCGTTTTTTTCCAAAACATCCGGAGATTTTTATGAAAAAAGAAACAGCGCGGGCCGCCGCGGAGAAAAAGAGACAGCCTCACGCGTCCCTGACTCTGCTGAACAGGAACCATACCGAATATCCGGATTCTCCCGAAAAGGCGAGAATCGAAACCTTCGACAACGCGTATCCCCAGCGCAACTACGTAATCACTTTCGACTGTCCCGAATATTCCAGTCTCTGCCCCGTGACAAACCAGCCGGATTACGGACATATCACCATCCGCTACATCGCGGACAGGAAATGCATCGAAAGCAAGGCGCTGAAGCTTTACCTCTTCTCCTTCCGGAATTTCAACACGTTTCACGAGGAGGCCGTCAACCGCATCCTGACCGATCTTGTACGCGCGTGCAGACCGCGCTGGATGGAGGTCGTCGGCGACTTCATGCCGCGCGGGGGAATCTCCATTCACGTGCGGGCACAGGAAGGAGACGCCACGCTGTCAAACGGGGAAAATCTGCAATCATCCAAATAATTTTATAAAATAAACGGAATGGAAAATGGGTACAGACACGCAATTTGATTTCGTGGAAAACGGCTCCGTCACGTCACCGCTCGGATTTCTCGCCTGCGGCGTCATCGCGGGCCTGAAAAAAAACAAGGCGCCCGATCTCGCCATGATCGAGTCCGAAACGGAATGCAGTTTTGCAGCAACCTTCACCTCGAATCTTTTCCCTGCGGCACCCGTGCAGTATGACCGGGAAATCTGCGCGAACTCCCCGAAAATCCGTGCCGTCGTCGCAAACAGCGGCGTGGCGAACGCCTGCACCGGACTCGACGGATACAACAATGCGAAACGGATGGCGGAACTGACCGCGGGCGCGCTCTCCGTCCCCGTCGGACAGGTCATGATCGCCTCCACGGGAAGAATCGGCGTCCAGCTCCCGATGGATCTCATTGAAAACGGCATCCGGGAGGCTGCAAAATCCCTGACGCACAACGGAGGGTCCTCCGCGGCGCACGCGATCATGACAACCGACACACGTCCAAAGGAACTCGCAGTGTCCTTCCCGGTCGGGGACCGGATCGTCACCATCGGCGGCATGTGCAAGGGGGCCGGAATGATCGCGCCGAAAATGGCGGTAGCCCCGCATGCTACGATGCTCTGTTTCCTCACAACCGACGCGGACATCGACAATGCGCTTCTTTCCGAACTTCTCGGAAACGCCGTCGAAGCCTCCTTCAACCACATCACCGTGGACAACGACATGAGCACGAACGACACCGTGATCCTCATGGCGAACGGCGCCTCCGGGGCGAAGATCGGAAAGGGTTCCGAAGCGGCGGAGCACTTCGCAGAGGCGCTCGGCATGGTCACGGAACATCTGGCGCGCTCCATCGTCTTCGACGGCGAGGGCGTAACAAAGTTTGTGACCGTTGAAGTGACCGGAGCCGCCAGCGAACGCGACGCGGAACTGGCCGCGCGCGCCATTGCGAACTCCCCGCTCTGCAAAACCGCATGGTTCGGATGCGATCCGAACTGGGGACGCATTCTCGCGGCCGCCGGATATTCCGGCGCGGTCTTCTCGCAGGAAAACGTCTCGCTCGACTTTGACGAACTGCCCGTCGTGCGCGGCGGACTGGACGCGGGAACGCCGGAAAGCGAACTGGCCGAACTCATGAAACGCCGTGAATTCACCGTGAAAATCGATCTCGGCGAAGGCGAAGCCTCCGCCACGATCTGGACGAGCGACTTCACCTACGAATATGTGAAAATCAACGCGGATTATCATACCTGAAAACGCATTACCGGAGAAGGGAAAAATGCAGGAACTGATCAGAAAAGCGGATGTGCTCAACGAGGCGCTTCCGTTCATTCAGGAATTCAAGAACTCCATCGCCGTGGTCAAATTCGGCGGAAGCGCGATGGAGAATCCGGAGCTGACGAGAAAAACCATGCGCGACATCGTGCTCCTGGAAGCCATCGGGATGAAGATGGTCGTGGTGCACGGCGGCGGGAAAGCCATCAGCGCGCGCCTGAAGGAGCTCGGGATCCAGACGCAGTTCATCAACGGACTGCGCGTGACCGACGCCGACACCATCAAGGTCGTCGACGACGTTCTGCACAACAGCACGAACAGAAGTCTTGTGGACGGCATCACGATCTCCGGCGGCAAGGGTGTCACGATCTCCGGCAAGGGAATCATGCGCGCGGAAAAGCTCTACTCCGCCGATCCCGCAACCGGAGAGAAAATCGACATCGGCTTCGTCGGCAAGGTGATTTCGGTCGATGTGAACCCGATTCTCGACGCGCTGCGCTACAAGTTCATTCCGGTGGTGACGCCGCTCGCCATGGATTTCTTCCACCAGCCCTACAACATCAACGCGGACACGGCGGCATGCGAAATCGCCAAGGCGCTCAAGGCGCGCAAACTGGTCTTCCTCAGCGACGTCCCCGGCGTACTCCGCGACCCGAAAGACGAAAAATCGCTGATCTCGGTCATCAAGACATCCGAGGTCGATTCGCTGATCGCGGAAAAGGTGCTGACCGGCGGCATGCTTCCGAAAATTCAGAGTTCCGTCTCCGCCATCAAGGCGGGAACCCGGGAAGTCCATATGGTCGACGGGCGCATTCCGCACTCGCTGCTTCTGGAAATCTTCACGAACAGCGGCGTCGGCACGGAAATCATCGAAGGGTAAATAAGAGAGATCCCGCCGCCCTCCTCCGGAGCACGGCGGCTGTTAAGCACAGAAAGGAAACAGAGCATGCTTGAAAAACTTCAGACCAATCCGGAATTCCAGAAAAGACGCGGCCCCGTCGTCCTGATGATTATGGACGGCGTCGGCATCGGCAAATACAAAGAAGGCGACGCGGTGGCGGACTCCCCGACGCCGTTTCTGCACCGCCTGATGAAGGAACTGCCGTTCACCACGCTCAAGGCGCACGGCACCGCCGTCGGACTGCCCAGCGACGACGACATGGGCAACAGCGAGGTCGGACACAATGCGATGGGCTGCGGCCGCGTCTTCGCGCAGGGAGCGAAACTCGTCTCAGAAGCGATCGCCACCGGCAAGATGTTCGAGGGCGAAACCTGGAAGAAGGTCATCGAAAAGGCGAAGAACGGCGGAACCGTCCATTTCATCGGGCTCTTCTCCGACGGCAACGTCCACAGCAACATCTCCCATCTCAAGGGCATGCTGGAACAGGCGAAAAAAGAGGGTGTCTCGAAGGTCCGGCTCCACATCCTGCTCGACGGACGCGACGTTCCCGAAACCTCCGCGCTCGACTATATCGATCCCTTTGAGACCTATCTCAAGGAGCTCGGACCTGACTTCAAGATCGCTTCCGGCGGCGGACGCATGGTCATCACGATGGACCGCTACGGCGCGAACTGGGACATGGTCCGCAAAGGATGGGAGACGCACGTGCAGGGCAAGGGCAGAATGTTCCCGAACGCCCATGAAGCCGTCGAAACCCTCCGCGCGGAAACAAAGGCGATCGACCAGGATCTTCCCCCCTTCGTCATCTCCGAAGACGGCACGACGCCCGTCGGCCCGATCCACGACGGCGACGCGGTCGTCTACTTCAACTTCCGCGGCGACCGCGCGCTGGAGATCAGCCAGGCGTTCGACCAGGGGCCGGAGTTCAAGCATTTCGACCGCGGCGCAAAACCCGACGTCTTCTACACCGGCATGATGGAGTATGACGGCGACCTGCACATTCCAAACAACTATCTTGTGAATCCGCCGGAAATCGACCGCACGCTTGCGGAATATCTCAGCGTCTCGGGCATCCGGCAGTTTGCGATCAGCGAAACCCAGAAATACGGGCATGTGACCTACTTCTTCAACGGCAACCGTTCCGGCCGCTTCGAGAACGAGGAATATCAGGAAATTCCCTCCGACGTCGTTCCGTTCGAACAGCGTCCGTGGATGAAGTGCGCCGAAATCACCGACGCCGTCGTCAAGGCCATTGAAGGCGGCGCATACGATTTCATCCGCCTCAACTACCCCAACGGCGACATGGTCGGCCACACCGGCGTCTATCAGGCGGTCCAGGTCTCGATGGGCGCGCTGGACATCTGTCTGGAGCGCGTCTACAACGCGGTGAAAAAGGCCGGCGGCATTCTCGTCGTCACGGCCGATCACGGCAATGCCGACGACATGTATGAGCACGACAAGAAAGGCGAGGTCAAGCGCACGAAGGACGGCGCGCCGAAACGCAAGACCAGTCACTCGCTCAATCCGGTTCCCTGCTTCATCTTCGATCCGGAAAGCAAAGGCGAATACTCCCCCGTCCTGAACACGGGACTCGGCATCAGCTCCATCGCCACGACCTGCATGGAACTGCTCGGATTCGTGCCGCCGGCCGATTACGACAAGTCAATCGTCAACATGGCGAAATAACAGGAAAGGAAGATCCGTCATGGCCGCACCGCTGCTTCTGATCGACTCGTATTCCCAGATCTACCGCGGGTATTACGCGATCCGCGGGCTCTCCACCGCGCAGGGGACGCCCACAAACGCGGTGTTCGCCATGACGAAACTCCTGCTGAAATTCCGGGACGAGTATGAAGGCTATGACGGCGCCTTCGTATTCGACAAGGGCCGTCCGGCGCAGAGAATGCTGCTCGCGCCCGCCTACAAGGCGAACCGCCCGCCGATGCCGGATGATCTGCGCTGTCAGCTTGACGCCATCCGGGAAATGATCCGGGCCTTCGGCTGGAACATCATCGAATGGGAGGGCTCCGAAGCGGATGATCTGATCGCGGCGGCGGCGGAACGCTTCCGCGACCGCAAAGTCCTGATCGTCTCCTCGGACAAGGACATCTCCCAGGTGATCGACGAACGCGTCGAGATGCTTGTTCCCGACCACGATTCCAAAGGATTCCATAAGCGGGGCGTCGCGGAAACGGTTGCGAAATTCGGCGTGAAGCCGGAAGGAATCGTTGACTACCTCGCGCTGATCGGAGACAGTTCCGACAACATCCCCGGCGTCGAGGGGGTCGGCCCCAAGACCGCCGCCGCGCTTCTGAATCAGTTCGGTTCGATCGACGGTCTGATCGCGCACGCGGACGAAATCAGACGCGAATCGCTCCGGGAGAAAATCCGCTCCTCCACAGACGTCATGCTTCTGAACCGGAAGCTGATTCTCCTGGATAAGACCATCCCGGAGGGACTGGCTCTCACGGAGGAAACCTTCCGCCGGACGGCGCCGGATTATGCGAAAATTCAGGAACTCGCCTCGAAAATGGAGCTCCGGAGCATTCTGCGCGAACTGGAAAAAAGTGCGCCGCCACCCGCGCCGCCCTCCCCTCCCCGGACCGCCCAGCTCGAATTCGACTTCTGAATCCGGAGTTCGGGGATCTCCCGGAAAGCTTCATCTGACAAAAGAGAGAAACCGCGTGACATCCCCGGGAGTCGCTCCGGAACGCGCCGCATAATCCGCAAGCTGGTCGTCACCGATTCTGCCGACGGAAAAATATCTAGCCTCCGGATGCGAAAAATACATGCCGCAGACCGACGCGGCGGGACGCATCATATACGACCCTGTCAGTTCCATGCCGAATTTCCTTTCCACTCCGAGCAGACGGAAAATCTCCGCCTTGAGGCGGTGGTCCGGCGCGGCGGGATATCCCGGCGCAGGCCGGATGCCGCGAATCCTTCCATCCGGAGACGCGGTTCGTTCATACCCCCAGAGTTCACGCCGCACACGCTCGAACAGCAGTTCGGCGAACGCTTCCGCCAGACGGTCGGCAAGCGTTTTGACCAGCAGAGCGGAATAGTCGTCGTTGTGTCCGGCATACCGCTTTGCCAGCGCTTCGGCGCCGTCGCATGTCACGGCAAAAACACCGGTCCATCCGTGCCGTCCGGAACGTTTCTGCGGCAGATAGTCGGCGAGGGAGAGATTGTTTCCCGCACTCTTTTTCCACTGCTGGCGGAGCATCGGAAGCTTCGCAAGACACTCTCCGCATGACGGATCGGAATAAATCTCGATATCATCCCCGTCCGACGCGGCAGGATAGAGCCCGGCGGAACCGGAACAGCGCAGGAGAGACCCGTTGCGCATGGAGTCCAGCATGGCGCGGGCGTCGCGCAGGAGCGCCTCGCGCGAGGCTGCATCCGCATGTTCGAGCTCCCAGGTGTTCAGGAACATCTTCCAGTCGACGTATGGCAGAAGCGCATCGGTTTTTTCCTCGGGAAAATCCGTGATTCCCGGATGAACGGGAGCTTCATCCGGAATCGTCTCCCAGTCGGAACGCAGGGCATTGGCGCGCGCTTCCGCCAGCGGCAGCAGGGGGGCGTGTTTCTCCTCGGCTTCGGCGCGGACCGCGGCATATTCCTCTTTCAGATTTTCAAGGAAGGTTTCGCGCGTTTCCGGATTGAGCAGCGCATTGACGAGAAGCACTCCCTGCGACGCGTCGGACGCATGAACCACGGGACCGCTGTAACAGGGCTGGACCTTGAGCGCCGTATGCGCCCTGGATGTTGTCGCGCCGCCGAGGAGAAGCGGGATTTTCATGCCGCGGCGCTCCATTTCCTTTGCGATCGCGACCATCTCGTCAAGCGAAGGCGTAATGAGTCCGCTCAGTCCGATAAGATCGGCCTTCTCCTTTTCCGCCGCGTCCAGAATGGTCTGCATCGGCACCATGACGCCGAGGTCGACGATCCGGTAGTTGTTGCACTGAAGCACCACGCCGGCAATGTTTTTCCCGATGTCGTGCACGTCGCCCTTCACGGTGGCAATGACGATCGTGCCGCCGGAGGACGCCGTGCCGGAAGCGCCTTTGCGCGCCTCGATCACGGGCAGGAGCTTTCCGACGGCCTTCTTCATCACGCGCGCGCTCTTCACGACCTGCGGAAGGAACATCTTCCCCTCCCCGAACAGCGTTCCGACCTGCTTCATCGCCGCCATCAGAGGGCCTTCAATGATGTCCACGGGATCGGCGAACGCGCCGAGTGCCTCGTCCATGTCCGCTTCGATGAAGGCGTCGTCGCCCTTGAGCATCGCATGGGCGATCCTGGCGGAAAGGGGTTCGTTCCGCCAGTCGGGAGAGGCGCTTTTCGCCTGTGCGGATGCGTCCGCGGAACAGTGTGCGGCAATTTCAATCAGTCTTTCGGCGGCGTCGGGACGGCGGTTGAGGATGACGTCCTCGGCGGCCTCGCGCAGATCTGCGGGAAGTTCCTCATAGACTGCGAGCTGTCCGGGATTGACGATTCCCATGTCCATGCCGTTCCGGATCGCGTGATAAAGAAAAACGCTGTGAAGCGCCTCGCGCACGGTGTTGTTGCCGCGGAAGGCGAACGAAACATTGCTGACGCCGCCGCTGATCCTGCACAGCGGCATGGCCTTGCGGATCGCTCCGACCGCGTCGATGAAATCCCTTGCGTAGTTGTCGTGCTCCTTCATTCCGGTCGCGACGGCAAAGACGTTCGGGTCGAAGATGATGTCCTCCGGCGGAAAGTTCGCCTTCTCCGTGAGAAGACGGAACGAGCGTTCGCAGACCGCGATCCGGCGCGCGAGAGTGTCCGCCTGTCCGTTCTCGTCGAAGGCCATGACCAGCGCCGCGCCGCCGTAACGGCGGATGCCGCGCGCCTTTTCGAGAAAGGCTTCCTCGCCTTCCTTCAGGCTGATCGAATTGACCGCGCACTTGCCCTGCACGCATTTCAGGCCCGCTTCGATCACCTCCCAGCGCGAGGAGTCGATCATCACCGGAACACGGGCGATGTCGGGTTCCCCCGCGACGGAAAGCAGGAACAGCCTCATCGCTTCCGGAGAATCCAGCATCGCGTCATCCATGTTGACGTCGATGATCTGCGCGCCGTTTTCGATCTGGCTGCGGGCGATATGCACGGCCGCCTCGTAATCGCCGTTTCTGATAAGATTCAGGAACTTCTTCGAACCCGCGACGTTGGTGCGCTCCCCGATGTTCACGAAATTGGTGTTCTCCGTGACGACCAGCGGATCAAGTCCGCTCAAACGGAAATACTTTTTCACTTCCGGAACCCGGCGCGGGGGAATGCCCCGGACGGCTTCGGCAATCGCCTTGATGTGCGCGGGAGTCGTTCCGCAGCAGCCGCCGACGATGTTCAGAAGGTGCGATTCGGCGAACTCCCGGAGAATGGAGCCCATGATTTCAGGAGTCTGCGAATAGTGTCCGAGTTCATCGGGCAGTCCCGCGTTCGGATGCGCGCTGACGAAGAAGGGGGCCTTTGCGGCAAGTTCCGCGATGTGCGGACGCATTTCGGAAGCGCCGAGCGCGCAGTTGAATCCGATGGAAAGAAGATCGGGCGTGTGCGAAACGGAAATCAGGAAGGCTTCGACATTCTGCCCCGCGAGCATTCTTCCGCTGGCGTCGCTGACCGTTCCGGAGATCATGACGGGCATGCGCATGCCGCGTTCCCGGAGCGTCGATTCAATCCCGTAAATCGCCGCCTTGCAGTTCAGCGTGTCGAAAACGGTTTCAATGAGGAGGATGTCCGCGCCGCCGTCGATCAGGCCCGCGGCAGCGGTCCGGTATGTCGCGGCGAGCTCGTCGAAGGTGACGTTGCGCAGTGCGGGATTCGCCACGTCGGGGGAAAGCGAGGCGGTCCGGCCCGTCGGCCCGATCGATCCCGCGACGAAACGCGGTTTTTCCGGCGTTTGTCCCGTCCATGCGTCGGCGGCCCGTCTGGCGGTCTGCGCCCCCGCCTTGTTCAGTTCATAGACGAGATCCTGAAGCCCGTAGTCCGCCTGCGAGACGGCGTTGGAGTTGAAGGTGTTTGTTTCGATGATGTCCGCACCGGCCTCCAGATAGGCGTCGTGAACCTTCCGGACCGCCTCCGGGCAGGTCAGACAGAGCACGTCGTTGTTTCCCCTGAGCTCCTTTTCCAGGGATTGAAAGCGCGTACCCCGGAAATCGCTCTCGGTCAGGCCCTGTTTCTGAAGCATTGTCCCCATCGCCCCGTCAAGGATCAGGATCCGTTCGCGGAGCGCGGTGTGAAGGTGGTCCATATTCTGATGTGTTTTCATGGCTGAATCCCGCTGCTGCATCTCTTTGTCTCCCTGTTCGGCGGATACTATATTGCCACATGCGCGTTTTTCCAGACGGAAATGCGGAAAAGACTTGAATTCGGCGCAATTTATGGCATAGTTCCGGAAGACACCACACAACAGAAAGGCGGAAACAGACATGAACACGGCGGAACGGATCGCGGAACTCAAGCGGAACTTCAACTCGGAAAGCATCACATTCGGCACGTGGCGCGGCTCGCAGCTCCCGGCGGCCTTTGTCTCGAACCGTTACTGCAAAGGAGCGGTATCTCCCTACGGAGCGCATGTGCTCTCCTATGTTCCCGAGGGGGAAAGGGATTTGATTATGGTTTCGGAACTCAGCGCCTATGAACCGCCGAAGGCGATCCGCGGAGGCGTTCCGGTCTGCTGGCCCTGGTTCGGCCCGGCGGGAAAGCCCATGCACGGCGTGGCGCGGATCCAGTATTGGGAAATGACCGCGGCAAAAAAGGAAGACGACGGTTCGGACACACTCGTGTTTGAACTTTCCGTCACGGAACCGCATCGCCTCGATGCAAGATTTGAAGTCAATTTCGGCGCAAAACTCGCCATGCGCCTCACGACGGTCAACCGGGGGGACGCCCCCTTCGCGCTCGGCGGCGCGCTTCACACTTACTTTTCCGTCGGGGAAATTGAAAAGCTCACCATCTCGGGGCTCGGCGGCTCGACCTACTGCAACCGGGCGGGCGGCGGCGACATTCCCGGCTGTCTCTGCAAAGGCGACTTCGGATTCACGGCGGAAACGGACAACATCTATGCGTCGGACGCGGCGGTCACCATCATCGACCCGGTCTTCAAGAGAAGGATTCTGGTGGAAAAATCAGGTTCGCATGCAACGGTCGTCTGGAATCCCTGGATCGAAAAATCCAAACTCATCGGCGACTTCCGCGACGATGAGTATCGCGTCATGGTCTGCGTCGAGGCGGCCAACTGCGCCGGCGATATCGTCAATCTGAAACCCGGCGCGGCGCATACGCTCACCCAGACGATTTCCCTGATCCGCTGAAAAAACGGAAAAAACGAGGATCATTTCTCCGGGCAGCGCGTCTGTTTCCTGAAAGCGTCCGGACATGAAAAAACCTTCCGGCAGAGAGTTCAGCCGGAAGGTTTTTCCGCAAATACGGGCTGCCTTATTTTGCTATGAGCCGGTCTTTCACCCAGCGGTATCCGGCAAGATCAAGATTGATCTCGACGACCGGATACATCCAGACGATGCAGGAGGAATTCTCCTTGGCATCCCATTCGTAAGTCTTTCCGCCGCCATTGACAGCGGCAAGTTTCACCAGGTTCTCCTCGCGGATGAAATGCCGGATGACAATCTCGCCGGAATCACGGAGTTTGGCGACAACGGTATCGCCGTTCCGCGCATACTCCCCGCTGGCGACCAGCAGAAGCGTGCCGATCGGAAAATCTCCGCACTTCGCGGTTTCATCCAGTTCGAGGGCGAAGTAACCGGGTTTCACCTCTCGGGCGAACACAACGCTTTTTCCGCCTAAGTTCGAAGCGAAAGTATATGGAGACTCGATGGTCGGATCAAAGTCTGCGATCTGGGAAAAAGTCGCAAGGGGCGCCTGATTGGCTCTGACCTGGTCGGAAACATAGGGCATGGAATCCTCCCGGACAGCAAAACGCGAACGGTCGGATGCTCCGTGCATGAACGGCTTGAGCTCATGGCGCAGCTTGTTGATCCAGAGCTGTCCGCTGATATTGCCTGTCTTGCCGTTCTTCCAGAACAGAATGGTGCTGTGGGCAATTCCCAGATGCTTGGCGAACTGCGTGATATTGCCGTAATGCTCGATCGCACCATCAATCGCCGCCAGGATTTCAGGAGTGACTTTCATTGAATCTTCCTTTCATTTGTCGCTCAGATTATTTTTTCAAGGGAAAAATTTCCGACTTTCTGTTTATTTCATTTCGGAATAAAAGTGTTTTTCCATATTCGTAAAATAACATAACGGCAACATCTTTTCAAAGATAAATCTTAAAAATAATCTTTTTTTTTTTGATTGTTCAAATAAACATCCGTCGTTTTTTCTTCCTCCTTTTTTGTTTCAGACAACCGGGAAACCCGAAAGTTGTCAAAAGATTAAAAAAAATAAGAATTTTTATCAGAAACGTTCTCGCTCCATTCCGGAAAATCCGGAACGGTCCGTTTCCTGAAATTAAATTTTTTTTCCCCGACGCCTTGACAAAGCATCATCTTCGGCAATATTAAGGAACTGGTTAAAAAACGCACTCTTCGGGGAAAAACACATGCTTACAGTTCGGAACAATCAGGAAGGGAAACAGACTGCCGCGGACTCCGGGCATAATTTCGGGACCTTTTACGGCGTTGTCCTGCCGTCCATTCTTACGATGCTGGGGGCCATCATGTTTCTGCGCATCAATTACATTACGGGGCGGGCGGGGATCCTGTATTCTCTGATTATTCTGGCGATCTCCCTCAGCATCGTCATGGCGACGGCGCTGTCCATTTCCGCCATTTCCTCCAACACTCCGGTCAAAGGCGGCGGCGTCTACTTTCTGATTTCCCGGACGCTGGGCCCCGGATTCGGCGGCTCCATCGGCGTGACCCTGTTTCTCGCCCAGGGAATTTCCATTCCCTTCAACATTCTGGGATTTGCGGAAGCCGTATGCAGCGATTTTCCGGCTCTTGCTCCGGGCTATCTGTTCATCGCGCTCGGGACCGGCGTGCTTCTCGGCATGATCACCTTCACCGGAGCCGATCTCGCCATGAAATTCCAGGTTCTGATCTTTTTCGCTCTTGCCATCGGAATTCTGACCATGTACGCCGGAGCCGTGCCGCATCTGGCCCCTGAGACTTTCCAGGCGAACTTCGAACCGGTGAAAGGCGCCGTGTTCGGCAGACTGTTCGCCGTGTTTTTCCCCGCCGTGACCGGAATCATGGCCGGAGTGAACATGTCCGGCGACCTGAAGGATCCTTCCAAATCCATTCCGCGCGGCATCATTATCACAATCCTGCTCGGCGGGACGCTTTATCTGCTGGAATTCCTTCTTTACGGCGCGGCCTTTCCCAGAGACGAACTCATGCAGAATCCCTACAAAGTCATTGTGGAGAACGCCCCCTTCGGAACAGGTTTCCTGATCACCCTCGGCGTGATCGCCGCAACGATCTCGACCGCACTGGGCCTGTTCGTCTGCGCGCCGCGCGTGCTGCAGGCGCTGGCCAAGGACAGCATTTTCCCGCAGCTTTCCGCCCTCGCCGAAGGACACGGCGTGCACAACGAGCCGCGCAGGGCGACCCTTCTGCTCCTGGCAATCGTAATCGCCGTCCTGCTCTGGGGCGGACTGGAAGGGCTGAGTCCGACCGGCATCAGCACGGGCATGAACATGGTGGCGGAAATCGCCTCCATGTGTTTCCTGCTTACTTATGCGATGGTGAATCTGGCCGCGTTCGTGGAATCCTACGGCGCCAACCCCTCCTTCCGCCCGCGCTTCCGTTTCTTTCACTGGTCAGTTGCGATGTATGGGTTCATCGCCTGTATTCTGGTGGCATTCTATATTGACGTCTTCGCCGCATCCGTTGCGCTGGTCATCGCCTGGTGTCTGTTCATCCACATCAAACGGAGGCGCTACAAGGTCGCTTTCGGAGACGCACGGAGAGGATTTCTTTATTCGCGGATCCGCATGAACCTTCACAGACTGGCGCAGACGCCGCCGGATCCGAAAAACTGGCGTCCGACAATGGTGGTTCTCTCCAGCCGCCCCGAACAGCAGTTCTACATGCCCTGCTTCGCAACCATGATGGAATCCGCACGCGGCATCATTTCCATGGTTCAGTTCGTCGAGTGCCAAGTGGACCGGGACGCCTTCGCAATGCGCGACCAGTATCGGAAGCGCCTTGCGGAAATCCTGGAACAGCATGAAATTTACAACGTTTTCCCGGAAGTGGTGGTCTGCAGGGATTTTGACAAGGCGCTCTACGTTTTTCTGCAGTCACATCTGGTCGGTCCCCTGAAACCGAATATCGTGATGATGGGATTTCCGGACAACGAGGACCGGATCGACCGGAACATCCGGAACATCCGGATCATCCAGACTCTGCACATGAGCTGCGTCATGATGCACAACTTCGAACCCTATCGCCGCCTTCTGCGACGTGTCGTGCGGGGGCGCGTGGACATCTGGTGGCGCGGGACCAACAACATTTCCCTGATGCTGATTCTCGCCAATCTTCTGGTGAACGACCCGCTCTGGCAGGGGACGACTCTGCGGCTCCTGCGGGCTGTGAGAACGGAACAGGAGGCGGAGGAACAGCGCGGAGAACTCGCACATCTTGTGGAATCCGCAAGAATCAAGGCGGAAACCCAGGTGCTGGTAAGGGAAGAGCCCTATTATCTTGTCCTGCGCAGGGAATCCGCGGACGCGTCCGCCATCTTCATCGGCCTCTCACCGCCGGATTCCGATGAAGTCTTCCGTAAGATCTTCCTTCATTTCAACATCATGCTGGAGGGAATGCCGCCGGCGTTCGTCGTCACCTCCTCCGGAGGAGCGGATCTCCGGGCGTGAATACCATCCGCAAGGGGATGGAAAGACATTCCTGCGGATTCCGCCTGCCGGGGAACCGACGCGGCACTTCCGGCGGAATCGGCCGGGAATCGCCGGCGGGGCGGCGAAACGTTCTGTCCGTTCCGCGGAACAGCGGCCAGGACAGACAGAATTCAACCTGGCAAAATGCGCGTTTATGCAGTCGTGCGGAAGGATTTCCCCAGTCCGGAATACGGAAGCTCCGCACATTCATGAGTTGGTCTCTCCTTTTCCGGAAATACTGCGGCACGGAAGCACACCTTTTCAAGCGCGATGCTGTTTCCGGCGGGCAATTTCAGCGGAAATGATGCGTTTTCAGGTTTTCCGGTATTTTAATTCTCACCAGACATGCTACATTTCATGGCGGGGAAAAAGGAACCGGACACATCGCGTCCGGAGCCACGGGGAAAAACACGGTGGACGGCATTTCACAACATCCGCTCCCGACATGCACAGCAAATGGAGGAAATCCCGCATGAAAATCAGACGGGGAACCACTTACAATCAGAAAGTGATGCCCTTCATCAAGGAAAACATGAATTCCTGGGTGCCTCCCACGTTTCAGGCCATGACTCTGTGGCCGGTTTTCGCAGGGGACAGCAAATACGCGGATGGCTACTGGGTCAATCACAACCATTTTGAAAATCTCGACATCCAGCTCGTCCAGGAAGGCAATCTCAAAATTTACCACGACGGCACAACCGCACTCCTGAATCCCGGAGAACTGGCAGTCATTCCCTTCGGCTCCCATAAACTGGAAACGGGACCGGCCGGCTACTGCGTCAAAAAGTGCATCGGATTCAGCGGCATGGCGCTGAAAATTCTGGTCAAGACTCTGGAACTGGATTCCTTTTTCGTCATGCCCGATTTTCTGTCTTTGAAAATCATCGAACTGCATGAACGGATCTGCCGCCTGCTGAAGGAGAAAAATCCCGATTCCGTTTCCGAACTTTCCATTCTCGCCTATGCCTTTCTGATGCAGATCGCAACCTCGCGGAGAACAACCGCAATGCCGCCGGCGCTGATCGCCAGCCGCCATTTCATCGAGCAGAACATCTTTCAGAAACTGACGCTGGAGGATATCAGCCAGGAGGCGAAATGCAGCAAGGCGACATTGACGCGCCTTTTCAAAAAACACCTGAACATGACCCCGATTCAGTTCCTGATCTCCCAGCGAATCAATTACGCAAAGAACCTGCTGCAGAACAAATCCATGCCGATCAAGGAGATCGCAACCCTCTGCGGCTATCAGAACCAGCTCTATTTCTCCAACGATTTCCGGAAACACACCGGACTCTCGCCCCGGGAATTCTGCCGGAGATAAGCGGACCCGGTGCATGCCACCGCATGCCGGGCCCTGATAGTACGACGGGATGCAGTCCGAACCGGAATCCGCGCCGCATCGGGAAACGGAAATCCCAAAGCCGTTCCGCCATCCCGATACGGGAGAAACATGCGGGAAACAGCGCCGGCTTCAAAGCGCCCGTGCGGATGCGCCGTCGCCGATATCGCAGAGAATCGTCTGCGTCTCTTTTCCCGTCATTGCCTTGTAGGCGGTCTTGAGACGATCGCAGTAGCGTTCCGCGGCATCGTGCCTGACCAGATGGATCGTAATGCCTCCGAATCCTCCGCCGCTCAGACGTGCGCCGAGACAGTCCGGAATCGTACGGGCTATCTCCACCAGAGCATCCAGTTCCGGACAGCTGTTCTCGAAATTGCGGCGGGAACTCTCGTGACTGAGAAACAGAAGTTCGCCGAAAGAGCGGACATCCCCCTTCTCCAGGAACGCCACACCCTGCATCACGCGTTCATCCTCTCCGACCACATGCAGCGCGCGACGGTAATCGACCGCATCCATCACGCCGCGGCATGCTTCCAGCATTGTCCTGTCTACATCGCGGAGCATCCGGACCTCCGGATAGACGCGGCGAACCGCGTCGCGTGCGCGTTCACAGCTTTCGCGCCGCAGATTGTAATCGGACTCGACGAGATTGTGCTTCACCATCGTGTTCGCCACGACGATGGAATATCCGGGCGGCATCGGCACATTCTTCAGCACCTCGACCGAACGGAAATCGCAGAGAATCAGGGCGTCCTTTTTTCCGAAGATCGAACTGAACTGGTCGAGCAGACCGGACTGCAGTCCCATGTATTTGTTTTCCACTGCCTGTCCGACACGCGCCCACTCGGCTTTCGGCAGATCGATGCCGTAGATGGTCTTGAGTGCAAAGCAGAAGGCCATTTCGAGTGCGGCGGAACTGCTCATTCCGGCGGAAAGAGGCACCGTACTGCGGAGCACGGCGTCAAAGGCGCCGAATTTGAAGCCGCGGCGGCGGAGCTCCACCAGCGCGCCTTTGAGATAGTTGGTCCAGTCGCCCTTCCGGGGAGTGTCCATGTTGTCCAGGTCAATTGTGAACTCGCCTGTCAGGGCGCAGTCGATCAGGCGGCAGAGAGAGCCGTCCTTCGGCGCCATCGCAAAAGAGGTGGACTGCGTGACTGCGGCGCTCAGAACATACCCCTCGTTGTAGTCGGTATGGTTGCCGAGAATTTCCAGACGGCCGGGCGCGCGGGAAAGCACGGCGGGATTCCGTCCGAAATGCGATTCGAAGATTTTTTCCAATGGTTCCATGGTTGCTTCCTTTCCACCTAGGATTCATTATTTTCCATTCCGGCGATTCAGCCATTTATCAAGACTGCGAAGGCCCTTTTGAAGACCTTTGTCAACAGCCCTGTTCAAAACATTCCCCTCGTCCGCCGCGGCTTCCGCCTCTTCTTCCGTGACATTCAAAGCGCGGTTCAGGAGACGATCCACCGTTTTCTGAAGCGGAGCGGCGGCATTGAGTTTCAGAAAATCGGCAATTCCGCTCGGAAAATCCGGAACGGGAGATGCGATCGAACCCTTGAAATTCAGCGGGATCGTGATCATATCCAGGCCGGTCCGCGTTTTCAAGTCAATCTCGCCGTTCGCAAGATTCACGGTGCCAAGCAGTGTTTCCGCAAGGATCTGATCACCTGTCAGAGTCAGGTCCTTCAGCGTCATCACGCCGTCGCGGAACGATGCGTCCAGAGCGCCGGAGGAAAAGCGAAGGGCCGAGGTGCCGTTCAGGATGGCAGTCAGCCCGCGGGCCTTCTCAAGCGCAAGATTCTTCAAGTCGCTCCCTCCGATCATGCCAAGCAGCTGCGGAATATTTTCCAGCGGAAGCATGACCAGCTTGAAGAGATCGCTGGACTGATCCAGTTCCAGCGGGACGGAAATGCCGGAAACCCCGGTGACAAAGGTTCCTGTGAGCGTCTGACGAATCCGGTCCGGAGTGAAACCGGCAGCGGCAAGTTCGAATTTCAGGGAGTCCACCATTAAGGAGGCGGTCTTCTGATTCAGACAGAGATTAAGCAGCGGCCCCGCGTTCAAAGCCTTCGTCACTCCTTCGCTCTTCCAATGTCCGCTTCTCAGATCCGCATCGAATTTCAATGGGAAGTCCGTTCCGTTGATCTGAAGAAGCATCTTGTCGGCGTCAAGCTGACATTGCCGGAAGGAGACATTTCCCGCAAACGCAAGATCGACGCCAGACTCATAATGAACCTTCTTCAGGTCAAGTGCCACTGCGGCAGACCGGGAACGCAGAAATGCGGGCAGTCCGCCGCCCGGTTCCGGCAACTCCGCATTCAAAACCGCGGGAGCGGGAACAGATGCGCTGCCCGGGGGCGGCGGGGACCGGCGGACAACACGGGCAGGAGCAGGTTCCGGAAAACCGGAAGCAGACGCTCTGGAAGCAGTCGCCCCGGAGACGGATGCATCCGCCGTATCCTCCAGCGTAAAAATATCGCGCAGAAGGGGAATGTCGATCTGCGGAGAAACAATCCGGATGGAATCCGGCCGCCTGTTGTCCGCAAGACTGATGCGGGCATCCATGGTGATTTCCGCCGCGGTTCCGCCTTTATGATTCTCCCGGACAATCCCATGCGCCTTCACAAGAACATTGCGCGCCTCGTCCGCGCCCAGCGTCGCGGAAAGCTCCGCCGCGCCTTTCCGGAACTTTTTCCCGTTCAGGAACACATTCAGGTGCGACAGAGCCATCTCGCGGAGATGGAACTGCAGGTTCGGCACAGTCGCCGGATCGGGAAAGATCCCCTCCCTCATCCGGTAAAATCTCAGCGGCGTCTTGCTCTGCAGGGAGATCAGACTGTTCCGCCCTGCGAAAACATCCAGCATTGCATTCGAGAGCGCAAATGTCCCCCCGGGAATATCCGCGGCGGCAATATAACTCATCACGGTGCGGAAATCATCGGAAGAGACGCCTTTTTCATCCAGTTTGAATCCGGTCGCGGCCAGGCGGCCGGAACAGTCGACCCTGCCGTTGCTGAAGAGAAGTCTTCCGTTTTTCTCCAGATACGTGATTTCCACACCGGATTTCCGGATGACGCCCGGAAGGGGCTGCGGAAGTTCCCCGGGATACAGCTTCAGCGTCCAGTCCAGCGAAACCTCGTTGCGGCAGGGGTCCAGTTCGCCGGATGCCTTCAGGGAGGATTTGCCGAGGGAAAAAACCCCCTCTTCCAGCGTCCATTTCTCCGCATCGCGCTTCCCGCGCATCAGAAAACGCATCCGCTCCACTACAAGGGGAACCTTCGGACTTGCCGCGGGAATCAGAAAGACGGCAGGAGTCTCCGAACGGGAATCGATGGAAAGATCCAGGCTCTCCGGACAAAGATTGAAATCCGGAAGAATTCTGCAGACCAGCGAAAGAGGAAGCGAGCGGATTTCCAGCCCCGTCTTTTTCAGAGAGCCGGTCAGCATGGAATCCAGGCGCAGTTCCGAGAACATGCCGGGCGCAATCCGGTTCAAGGTCAGAGTGTCCAGTGCGTAATGCAGTTCCACGCCATCCGCCCCGGCATAATCCACGGACAGATCGCGGATCACAAGATCCCGCAGCGCCAGTTTGAAAGGCAGCGCCCCCCAGGGGGAAATCGATTCCGGAATCCGGAAATTTTCCATCAGCGGGATACGTTCCTGCTGTGGACCCCCCGCAACGACTTCGCTTTTTGCAACGGGCGGGGAAAGAACGGGCGATTCCTGCATCGGTGCCGGAATTTCTGTTTTCCTGACCGTCTGACGGAATTTCACACGCACGCCCCGAAGCGCGGGAGAACCGATTCTGACATCTTTTGAAAAAAGCCTGAAAAAGGCAATCTTCGCTTGCAGGGAATCTATTCTAAGTTCAAAACCGTCGGGGTTCGCATAGACAAAATCCTTGATTTCCAAAGAATTGCGAAGCAGACCGACATTGACTTCCGAGGCGGAGATCGTGGAATTCGTCAGACGCCCGGCCATTGGAAGCCATCGGGAGCAGATGACGGTCGAGCTGAGCGCAATCCGACAGACAGCCGCTGTCAAAAGGAGCAGTCCGAATACCGAGCAAACGGCAATCGTCAAAATTTTTTTCCATTTCGGCATCGTCATCTACCGCCCCGTCCCGCCTTTCATTCAGAAACAAGATTCCTGATAATCTGAATCTGATTCAACCGTTTTTCAAGCAGGAAAAGGAAAAAGTCGTGAAAAATACCCCATGAGCTTCCCGGATCAGGGATTCCTCCGTAACGGAATCGGCCCCCGACGGGGGTCCGGAAAAGAGAGGCGCCCCGTCTTCCATGCGGACGTTCCGTCATGCCGGAATGACGCTCTCCTCCTCCCCGGAAAAACAGACACCTTTTCCGGGAAGAAGTTGACATCCGCCCATATGGGCTTTATATTACCCCTCGGACAGGAAAGACATGCAAAACAAACGGAAAGGATAATTCCCGTGACCAGAATCATAGTCACTGGCGGCGCCGGATTCATCGGTTCGGCCGTTGTGCGCCATATCATCGGGAATACGGATGACAGTGTCTGTGTCGTGGACAAGCTGACCTATGCGGGCAATCCGGAGTCTCTGGAAGGCGTTTCCAACGATCCGCGTTTCCGCTTCGAAAAGGCGGACATCTGCGATAAGACCGCGATGGACCGCATCTTTGCGGATTTCCGTCCGGACATCGTCATGCATCTGGCAGCGGAATCCCATGTGGACCGCTCCATCGACGGCCCCGGTGAATTCATTCAGACCAATATCGTCGGAACCTATACACTGCTCGAAGCCGCCCGGAAATATTGCCGCACACTGGATGAAGAGGCGAAAAACCGTTTCCGTTTCCATCATATTTCCACGGACGAGGTCTACGGCGACCTGAAAGGCCCCGGCGATTTCTTCCGGGAGACAACCCCTTACGCTCCGTCCTCGCCTTATTCCGCAAGCAAGGCGGCAAGCGACCATCTGGTCCGGGCCTGGAAACGCACGTTCCAGCTCCCGACCATCGTCACGAACTGCTCCAACAACTACGGGCCCTACCACTTCCCGGAAAAGCTGATCCCGCTGATGATCCTCAACGCGCTGGACGGCAAGGCGCTCCCCGTGTACGGCACGGGTGCGCAGATCCGCGACTGGCTCTATGTGGAGGATCACGCGCGAGCCCTGTATCTGGTGGCGACACGAGGCGTGCCCGGCGAAACCTACAACATCGGGGGACACAATGAAAAGAAGAATATCGAGGTTGTACACAGAATCTGCGAAATCCTCGATGAGCTTCAGCCGCGCGCGGACGGGAAAACCTATGCGGAACAGATTACTTTCGTAACGGACCGGCCCGGCCATGATCTGCGCTATGCGATCGACGCAGCGAAAATCAGGCGCGAACTGGGCTGGAAGCCGCTCGAGACCTTTGAAAGCGGCATCCGGAAAACCGTGCAGTGGTATCTCGACCACCGGTTCACCTGGTGCAAACATGTGCAGGAAGGCACATATCACCGCGAACGTCTCGGCACCGGAGGTGTGCAATGAAAGGAATTGTACTGGCGGGCGGCGCGGGAACGCGCCTGCATCCGATTACGCAGGGAGTCTCCAAGCAGCTTCTGGCGGTCTATGACAAGCCGATGATCTATTATCCGCTCTCCGTCCTGATGCTGGCGGGCATCCGGGAAATTCTTGTCATTACAACGCCGGAGGATCAGAGCGGCTTCGTCCGGCTTCTCGGAGACGGTTCGAAATTCGGAATCCGCCTTTCCTATGAGGTCCAGCCTTCGCCGGACGGTCTGGCGCAGGCGTTTCTGATCGGGGAATCGTTCATAGGAACAGACTCCGTCGCACTGGTGCTCGGGGACAATATTTTCTACGGTGCGAACCTCAGCATGCTTCTGCGCGAAGCCGCCGCGAGAAAAAAAGGGGCGACGGTATTCGGCTACTATGTGAGCGATCCGGAGCGTTTCGGGGTCGTGGAATTTGACAAGGAGGGGAAAGCAATCTCCATTGAGGAAAAACCCCAAAAGCCGAAATCGAATTTTGCCGTCACCGGACTCTATTTCTATGACAACGACGTGGTGAAAATCGCAAAAAACATCAAACCTTCCGCCCGGGGCGAGCTGGAAATCACCAGCGTGAACAATGAATATCTGCACAGCGGAGAGCTGCATGTGGAAAAACTCAAGCGCGGCTACGCATGGCTGGACACCGGAACGCATGAAAGTCTTCTTGACGCGGCGAATTTCATCCGGACCATTGAAACAAGGCAGGGGCTTCAGATCGCCTGTCTTCAGGAAATCGCCTATGCAAACGGCTGGATGACGCAGGAAGAGCTCCGCGCAAGCGTCAAAGACATGCTGAAAACCGAATACGGCGCATATGTGATGCGCCTGATCCAGGAGACATGAAGTTCCATGAATGTGATTCAGACGGAAATCGAGGGGGTTCTCATTCTTGAGCCGAAAGTCTTCGGGGATGCGCGCGGTTATTTTTTTGAATCCTGGAATCAGGAAGTTTATGAAAAAAACGGAATCAAGGCCAATTTCGTGCAGGACAACGAATCGAAATCCCGTTTCGGCGTTCTGCGCGGCCTGCATTTTCAGGCGCCGCCTTACACGCAGGCAAAACTGGTCCGCGTGATACAGGGCGGAGTTCTGGATGTCGCCGTCGACATCCGCAGGGGGTCTCCGACCTTCGGAAAGCATGTCGCCGTTGAACTCTCCGGGGAAAACAAGCGCCAGCTTTTTGTGCCGCGCGGATTTGCGCACGGCTTTGCCGTTCTGACAGACGAAGTGCTTTTCGCCTACAAGTGCGACAACCGCTACATGCCGTCGCACGAACGGGGAATCGCATGGAACGATCCCGCTCTCGGCATAAACTGGCGTGTCGATGCGGAGTCCTTCATCCTGTCCGAAAAGGATGCGAAAAATCCGTTTCTCGCCGATGCGGAGGTCTTTGACTATTATGACAAGGAGTATCTGCTGTGAAAATCCTTCTTACCGGCGGCAGAGGAATGCTCGGCCGCACGCTCCGCGCGGAGCTTTCCGAATTCGAGGTTATCCCGACCGACCTGCCGGAGGCGGACATCACCGACGAGCACGGAATCAATGAAGTCATCCGGGACTGCGCGCCGGACGCCGTGATTCACTGCGCGGCAATGACAGCCGTGGACAAATGCGAAACGGAACGCGATCTTGCATACAGCCTGAACGCCCTCGGTTCGGCAAACGTCGCATCCGCGTGCTGCAGGAACGGCATCCGCCTGATCGCGATTTCCACAGACTACGTATTCGACGGAGCTTCCGATCGCCCCTACACGGAATTCGACCATGCCGGCGGCGGACACACGGTGTATGGGCGGAGCAAGTTTGCCGGCGAGGAGATGATCCGCCATCACTGCCCGAATCACGTGATTGCCCGGATTTCATGGCTGTATGGCGCAGGAGGACCGAGTTTTGTGCACACGATGCTGAAACTTGCAGACGGAACGCGTCCGGAGCTGAAAGTCGTCAGCGACCAGATCGGCAATCCGACCAGCACGCTTGCCGTTGCGCGGAAACTCCGGGAAATTCTGAACCGCCCGGAACTGACCGGCACGTTTCACATGACCTGCGAAGGCGAAGCCTCCTGGTATGATTTCGCGCAGGAAATCTTCCTCCTGGCGGGAGTCTCTCAGAAGGTCCTTCCCTGCTCCACAGCGGATTTCCCGCGGCCGGCGCCGCGGCCGGCAAACTCGCGCCTGGAAAAAATGATGCTGCGCCTGAGCGGTCTTGCGCCCATGCCGGACTGGAGACAGGCGCTGGCGGAATTTCTCGCAAAGGAATTTCCGGAAAAAGGATTATGATGGGGAAAAACATTTATGCTGTCATCATGGCAGGCGGTCACGGGGAACGGTTCTGGCCGGAATGCCGCGCCGCGCACCCGAAACAGCTGAAAAAGCTCTTCGGCAACGCGCCTCTGATTGAACAGACCGTTCTCCGCCTTCAGGGACTGGTTCCGCCGGAGAAGATTCTCATTGTCACGAATGAAGGATATGTCGATCATATCCGGACGCTCCTGCCTCAGCTTCCGAAAGAGCATGTCATCGGGGAACCTTGCGCCCGGGACACTGCGCCATGCGTTGCGCTCGCGGCGGGAATCGTCAAGGCATACGCGGGCTCGGAAGACGCTCTGATGATTCTTCTGCCGGCAGATCATTTCATCGTCAATCAGCAGGCGATGATCGCGGACCTGAAGGCCTGTGCGGACGAAGTTGCAGGGCGCCATGCAGTCGCGACCATTGGAATCACACCCGCGGGACCGAGTTCCAGCTACGGATATATTGCCTGCGGCAAACCGCTGAATCGATCCGGCAGGAAATTTTTCGAAGTGGACAGCTTCACGGAAAAACCGTCCCTGGAAACTGCGAAGAAACTCCTTGCACAGGGCAATTACAAATGGAACAGCGGAATGTTTGTCTTTTCCGTGAAAACCATTCTGGAGGAGATGCACCTTCAAACTCCGGAACTCTGCCGCTTTGCGGAAGATACGGCGCGCGTCTGGAAAACGGCGAAATTCTCCCCGGAACGCAGGCGGGCATTTGCAGAACTTCCGAAGATCTCCTTCGATTACGCGATTATGGAACACGCGTCCGGAGCTCTGATGCTGGAAGCGGAATTCGGCTGGGACGACATCGGCAACTGGACCTCCCTGCGCAATCACTTTTCCGCCGATGCCGACAACAATGTCATACATGCCTCGGCGGAACTGCTGGACTGCCGGGACTGCATCATATTTTCCGAAGACACGGATCGCCTGATCGCGGGAATCGACCTTCGGGAAATGGTCGTCATCCAGACTCCGGACGTGACCCTGGTCGCGCCCGCGGCCAGTACGGAAAAAATCAAGCTGCTGCTGAGAAAGCTTGCGGCCGAAAAGGAAAAGCAGAAATATATCTGACAAGCAAAGGACAGATTCTCATGGCTTATAAAATTGAAGAGAAACTGGTGATCGGAGTGGCATCCAGCGCACTGTTCCAGCTGGACGAGGCGGACAGCGTCTTCCGCAAGCAGGGGCTGAACGCATATCGGGATTATCAGTATGAACACCAGCACGACATTCTCAACACCGGGGTGGCCTTCCCCTTTGTGAAGCGTCTTCTGGCAATGAACCGGTTCTTTCCCGACACCCAGCCGATCGAAGTCGTCCTGCTCAGCCACAATGATCCGGACACCGGACTGCGCGTCTTCTACTCCATTCAGCACTACGGGCTCAACATCATCCGGGCGGCATTCACCACCGGCGACTCCCCGTTCAAATACATTCCGGCCTACAATGTTTCGCTCTTCCTCTCCGCCAACTCCGGCGATGTCCGGCAGGCGATGAAGGAAGGCTATCCCGCGGGGCAGGTTCTCGCCAGCGCGGCCGAGGACGATCCCGGCAATCCCGGGCTCTGCATCGCGTTCGACTTCGACGGCGTGATCGCCGACTCCAGCGCCGAGGAGGTCTATCAGAAGGAAGGCATTGAGAAATTTTATTCCGAGGAAACGGAAAAGGCCATGATCCCGCATGCCCCCGGTCCCCTGGCCGATCTCTTCTCCAAACTGGCTAAGCTTCACAAGCTGGAGGATGAACGGCTCAAAGGCGATCCGAAATATCAGCGGTACATGAAAATGGCGATTGTGACGGCCCGCTCCGCGCCTGCCCATGAACGGGTGGTCACAACGCTGCGCAAGTGGGATATTCCCGTGGATCAGACGTTTTTCCTCGGCGGCATGGACAAGGGGCGCATTCTGTCCATCCTCCGTCCGCATATTTTCTTCGACGACCAGCGTCATCCGCATCTGGATTCCTCCAGTCCCTTCACGCCGTCCGTGCATATTCCTCTGGAATCGGTCAGGAATCACTGAACGGAAAATTCACGGACAAGCGGAAAATGGTGCACGAGACAGGACTTGAACCTGCACTTCTTGCGAAACCGGAACCTAAATCCGGCGCGTCTGCCGTTCCGCCACTCGTGCAATCGGCTAAATCAGAACCTGGACGACATTCCAGCCGTTTTTACGGGAATAATGCAAAGAGCGCGCCATCCTTTTCACAAGATGAAGCCCGACTCCGCCCGGCATCCGTTCCGCCGGATTCGGGGAAAACTCCGGAGCAGGCGCACTGCACGGGTCGAATTCATGACCGTCATCCATCAGCGTAAGGCTGACGTCTCTGGAATGATTCTCCAGCAGAACTCTGATCCGGTGTATGGCTGCATCATCAAATCCGTACTTTACAATATTGGTCGCAAGTTCCTCGTATGACAAGATCAAAACATATTCCTGACGCCCCGCAAGTCCGGATTCCGCCGCAAAACGCCGGAGCAAAGGCAGGGAAACGGAAACATCCTCGACAGTGTTGCGCAGCTGAAACTCAAGTCTGCCGGACATGCCGTTTTTCCTCATCTCAATCCGGAAAGCGCATTTTCATCAGACATTCTGCAGAAGAGCCAGCGCTTTTGAAAAGTCGTTTTCTATGGGCATCACGGCGGCGAACCCGGCAGTCTGCAGCGCCTCCAGGACGACGGGCTGCGGATTGTAAACGACCAGCTTCGCTCCATTCGCGCGCAGCGCTTTCGACGCCCCCAGCAGCATGCGCATGCCCAGGGAGGCGATAAAGCCGACCTCCGTCATATCCACAATCGCAGGTTTTCCCTTGGCGCTGACGACATTCGTGAATTTTTCCTCCACGGAAGTGACCCCGTCAATATCGAGCCGGCCGGAGAGAGCCACATGCGTATAATCGCCGTCCGCCTTAATTACCTTCAGTTCCATCTGTCATTCTCCAAAAAGTTCCGGGTTGCAGAATTTCCGTGCACTGTCCGATTAATGTACCCTCTTCCGGAAAAAATGCAAATCGGAGATTTTCCCCGCGGAAAAATTCAGCAGGCCAGATCAGGCTTGCGTGCGGCCGTCGTCTCGTCCAGACGCTTCACGGGCATCGTCTGCGGACACGCCTTCAGGGATTCGGGCGAAGTCTGCGCCAGCTTGGCAATTTCGATCATCGCCCGGATGAAGTCATCCATGTCCTCCCGCGACTCGGTCTCGGTCGGCTCGATCATCAGCGCCTCCGGCACGATCAGCGGGAAGTAAATGGTCGGCGGATGGATGCCCCGGTCGATCAGCGCCTTCGCCACGTCCAGCGCGTGGACCCCGCCTTCCCGCACCTGTTTCGACGCGGAAAAGACGCACTCGTGCATGCAGACGCGGTCGTATTTGCGCTCATAATAAGGTTTCAGCGCCGCCATGACATAGTTGGCGTTCAGAACCGCGTTCTCGCTGACGCGCACCAATCCTCTGCGCCCGAGGGTCAGGAGATAGGCGTATGCGCGGAGAATCACGCCGAAGTTCCCGTAGAACGGGGCGATATAGCCGATCGATTCGGGATGCTCGTATTCCAGCACGCACATGCCGTCGGAACGCCGCACCACGCGGGAGACAGGCAGGAACGGAACGAGTTTTTCCGCCACACCGACCGGCCCCGCGCCGGGACCGCCGCCGCCGTGCGGCGTGGAAAAGGTTTTGTGGATGTTGACATGCATCACGTCAAAGCCGATGTCGCCGGGGCGCAGTCGCCCGATGATCGCATTGAAGTTCGCGCCGTCGCAGTAGCAGAGCCCGCCCGCCTCGTGAACCAGGGAACAGATTTCCCTGACGTTCGGATCGAACAATCCGAGGGTGTTCGGACAGGTCAGCATGATGCCGGCCACCTCCGGAGAGAGCATGCCCTTCAGCGCTTCGAGATCGACATTTCCATTTTCGTCGCTCGGCACCACCTTTGTCGTGAATCCCGCCACCGACGCGCTTGCCGGATTCGTTCCGTGCGCGGCGTCGGGAATCAGCATGATTTTCCGCGCATAGTCCCGGCGGGACTTGTGGTAAGCGGCGATCAGCATCACGCCGGTCAGTTCCCCGTGCGCACCCGCCATCGGCTGCATCGTGGTCTGGGAGAAGCCGAGAATCTCGCTCAGCATCCGCTCGGTTTCGTAGATCACGGTCAGCGCGCCCTGCGTCAGAACGCCGCCGTGCCGGAGCTGCGGAAGAAGCGGATGCAGTTCCGCGAATCCCGGCATCCGGACGATTTTCTCATGGGACTTCGGATTGTATTTCATCGTGCAGGAACCGAGCGGATAGAAATTCGTATCCACGCTCATGTTCATTCTGCTGAGATTCGTGAAATGGCGCACGGTCTCCAGTTCGGAAACCTCGGGAAGCCCGGCGGTTTCCGAACGCCGGAGGGACGGCGGAACGGCACATCCCTGCGGCACGTCGAGAACGGGAAGGACGGCGCCTGTGCGCCCGGGACGGCCGGATTCGAATATCAGTTTCACAGTAATGCCTCCATTGCGTTTGCAAGTGCTTTGATCTCTTCCTTCGTGCGTTTTTCCGTGACGGCGATCAGCAGCTGGTCGCGCCGGTCCGCATAATATCTGCCGAGCGGGAAGCCGGCGGCGAATCCCTTGTCGATCAGCTTTCCGGCCAGTTCCGAAGCGTCGCAGGGCACCTTGATGACGAACTCATTGAAGAAAACGCCGTTTCCGACCGGTTCCACGCCCTTGAGGGCGAGGAGTTCGTTTCTGGCGAAGACCGCCTTGGACATGCAGAGATTGCCGATGTCGACGAATCCCTGTTTGCCGACCGCGGTCAGATAGACAAGGGCGGACAGCGCGCAGAGGCTCTCGTTCGAGCAGATGTTGCTGGTTGCGTGCTCCCTGCGGATATGCTGCTCGCGCGTCTGGATCGTCAGGACGAAGCCGTCCCTGCCGTCGAGGTCCTTCGTGCGCCCGACGATACGTCCGGGCATCTTGCGCATGTATTTGCCGCGGACGGTCATGAATCCGAGATAGGGACCGCCGAAACTCAGCGGAATCCCGAGGCTCTGCCCCTCCCCCGTCACGATGTCGAATCCCATTTCGCCGGGCGTCTTCAGGACGCTCAGCGCGACGGGATAGGTGGAACAGACGGCCAGCGCCCCGTTGGCATGGGCGGCGGCGACCACGCTGCTGAGATCCTCGATCTCGCCGAAAAAGTTCGGATACTGGACGATCACGCATGCCGTGTTTTCATCCACCGCGCGCTTGAGATTTTCCAGATTGGAGTCCGTCCCGCTCCCGGCCGGCACCTCGCTCCGCTCCACATCCAGATTGATGCAGTAGCATTCGATCATGCGGCGGAAAATCGGGGAGACCGCGCCGGAAATCACGACTTTCCGGCGGCCCGTGATCTTGACGGACATCATCATCGCTTCGAAGAGCGCGGTTCCGCCGTCGTAAAGGCTCGCGTTGGAGACCTCCATTCCGGTCAGGCGGCACATCGCGGTCTGATACTCGTAGATTGCCTGAAGCGTTCCCTGGGAGGCTTCGGGCTGATATGGCGTATAGGCGGTGTAGAATTCGCCCCGGGAGACAATGCTGTCGACGACGGAGGGAATGACATGGTCGTAATATCCCCCGCCGACGAAGTTGATCAGATGGGTTGCGTTCATGTCCGCCAGATGTTCGAGATGCTTCACGACCTCGTATTCGGACCGCCCCTCGGGAATCCCCGACAGCGCGGGATACGGAAAGCGGACGCCCGCCTTCTCCCACATGTCCTCCAGACTGGAAAAGCCGGCGGCCTTGAGCATTTCCGCACGGTCGCTTTCTGTGTTCGCAATATACGGCACGGTATCTTCTCCCTTGTTAAAAAATTCAATCAGCAGTTTAAAATGTCACGGGATCGAGGTTTTTCAAGAGATTTCCCGAAAATCAAAGCTTTTTCTTTCCGGCGGAAGCATGTCGCACCCGCGCATGGACGGCCCTGCCCCTCCCCGGCGATCCGTACAGGACGATATGCCGGGGAGACGGGAAGCGGACGCTTCAGAAACGGAAATCCCGTTTCCCGTCATGAAGCTCGCGCAGATGGTCCATGGCGATCGCGCGCACTTTTTCATTGGGAATGCGCGGAATCTCATCCTGAATCACCTTTTCGCCTTTTTTCCGGGTGTCCTCCGAGGCATAATCCTCCAGATATTCCTTCAGCGTCATCAGGGCATTCGGCTGGCAGCAGTTCGCGATCTGCCCGGACTTCACCAGTTTCATGAAGCGGTCTCCCGTACGCCCCTCCCGGTAGCAGGCGGTGCAGAAGCTCGGGATGTAGCCGAGTCCGAGCAGCCAGTTCACGACCTCGTCGAGCGAGCGCGTGTCGCTGACGTCGAACTGAGCGGAGTTCTCCTCATCGCTTTCCTTTTCCACATAGCCGCCGACACTCGTGCGGGAGCCGCCGCTGATCTGCGACACGCCGAGGCGGAGCACGCGTTCGCGCGCCTTCTGCGATTCACGCGTGGAAATAATGATTCCCGTATAGGGAACCGCGATCCGCAGGACGGCGACGATCTTTTCAAAGATCTCATCGGAAATCGCGTTGGAGAACGTCCCGGGATCGATGTCGTCCGCCGCGCGGATTCTCGGCACGCTGATCGTATGCGGTCCGACGCCCTTGGCTGCCTCAAGATGCTCCGCGTGCATCAGGAGCCCGACGAAATCGTAGCGGTAGAGATTCAGCCCGAACAGAACGCCGCAGCCGACA
Organism: uncultured Victivallales bacterium; assembly: GCA_944390795.1. Lineage (GTDB taxonomy): Bacteria > Verrucomicrobiota > Lentisphaeria > Victivallales > UBA1829 > UBA11452. The sequence goes on along the minus strand of CALXRI010000010.1, from coordinate 63,759 downwards.
TCATCGATCCCGCCGTCCATCGCCCGGTCCATCGCCTCGGTGTGATAGGCGTAATCGTGTTTCGGACCGGTCGGATGGAGCTCTTCGTAAGCCTTCTTGTTGTAGGTTTCCTGAAAGAGAATGTAGGTGCCGATCCCGGCCTCCTTGAGCTTGCGGTAGTTTTCGACCGTCGTCGCGGCGATGTTGACATTGACCCGGCGGATCGCCCCGTTTTTATGCTTGATCCCGTAGATCGTCTTAATGCTCTCCAGAACATACTCGATCGGATTGTGAACCGGATCCTCGCCGGTCTCAAGCGCAAGACGCTTGTGCCCCATGTCCTGCAGCGCGATCACCTCTTTCGCGATCTCCTCCTGCGTCAGCTTCTTGCGCCGGATGTGCTTGTTTTTCAGGTGATAAGGACAGTAGGTGCAGCCGTTGACGCAGTAGTTGGAAAGATACAGCGGCGCAAACATCACAATGCGGTTCCCGTAGAATTTCCGCTTGATCTCCCGTGCAAGCGCAAAGATTTTCCCCTTCTCCTCCTCCAGCTCGCAGTCCAGCAGGACCAGAGCCTCCCGGTGCGTCAGACCTTTGCATTCCTTCGCCTTTTCCAGAATCTGTTCGACGAGCGCACGGTCGTTCCTGTGCGCTTCGGCATAGGCCAGGGTTTCCTGAATCTCCTGATCGTTGATGAATTCCTCGGCTCTGGATGATTTCGGATCGTATTTCATATTTCCACCGTCCTTCCCTTTATTTTTTGGAATACACTGTTTTCACGCTGATGCCGTCAAGCATGCCGAGCTTTCCGGAAAGAGAGCTGATGACATTGTTCGGCGCATCCACAATTACGCTGATGATGCAGACATTCTGCTTCTTGTAGGGCACCCCCATGCGTCCCACGACATACTCTCCGTATTCATGCAGTATCCGGTTGAGTTCCTCGGTAATCCGCTGATTTTCCACGATGATCCCGATCAGTGCGATTCTGGTTTCCGTTTCCATTGCTGCTCCTTCCGCGGCATAAAAAAATCCCCGTGTTCCGGACAACGGCGCACGGGGATGGCGAATCCTTTGCTTCGATCACCGCCTTGCACCCGGGACGCACCCTGAATGTTCAGAACGATATCCTTTTTTCGTGTCTTCCGCCGCGGGAAGCAATTCCCTTGGTTTCAGAACATTTCATTAATATAATCCGGACAGCATTTTTTTGCAAATGTTTTCCGCAGACATTTCCGTTTCATGCTCAAAAAAAACAGCCTGCAAACCCGGAAGCTGCCCGGGATCAGGCATTCTCCGGAACGAGACAGCGGCTGGATCCGGTCCGGATGCCGGCCCGGGCATCCGGTCTCTTGCGCCGCACGAGGAAGTCGGGGATATCCGGAGCCCGGGGGGCGCATGGAGGTCCGGGAGGGATGCCTGCAGCCGAGGACGGCGCCGGCGGAATCATGGAATTCGGCATCTCGTTTCTCTTCGCATGAATCGCCGGAGTGAAAATGGATTTCCTCGATGTCCTTTTGAAGGGCAGCAACAGAAAAGGATCATCCCTGAATTCGGATTCATACGGCTTATTCATAAAACGACCTCGCTTTCCACGTTGATTCGGCGGGCATTTTACACCAGGTCAAGCCGTCCAGTTTCCGGAGACAACCGCAGTCCGCATCCGGCAGTTCATTTCCCGTCCGCAATTCTGGCAAGTCTTACCGGACCGATCAATCCAGAGGACAGGTCGGCAAGACGGTCGCGGTTGCCGGGACCGTTGCTGACGGTGAGACGCAGTTCATGCATCCCTTTCTTCAGGAATCCCGTCCGCCAGACATATGGCGGCGCGATCCGGCACCCGAGACTCCTGCCGTCGAGAAAGAGCTCGCCCAGATCCTCGACGCGTCCGAAATCCAGCAGATACACTCCGTCATCCGGCACGCTGAATGCGGTGAAATAGTCCGCGCATCCCGAATACGTTCCGTACCCGTATTCCGACCAGGGCAGGAGCGAGTCCGGAGTCTCTTCCCCGGAGAAGCCTTCCAGGAACGGAAGAGTCTTGCCCGCGTGACGGAATGCGGCCTTGAAGCGCCCGTAAAGATAGGGCATTTCCAGAATGGAGCAGTGTTCGCCGGAAAGAACGATCCGTATCTGATTGAGCGTCGGCGTTGATCCTGTCCGGATGAACGGCGTCAGATCGGCGCAGCGGTTGCGGCAGTCGTATTCCGCAGACGGATGAAAGTCTTTCACTTCCATATCGTTGCAGAAGCATTGCCAGGCCCCGCGGAAGGTGCTTTCCTCCACTGCAAGGCGGATGGCGGACACTTCGCCGGAATAAAGAAAACTTGTTTCAAGCGTCATTGCGCTGCCGTCGGACACTTCGGGGAATTCCCGTTCCAGGAGCCGGAAGTCCTGCTGTTTGCCCACAGGCCCGGTCATCCTCCAGCAGTTCAGCGCCACATGGTTCTCCTCAAAACGGATTTTCCAGTCTGCAAGTTCCGCAACCGCTTCCGATCCGGTGCGCGGATCCCTGAGCGGTTCACCTGTGAACAGGGTTCCGCTTTTCGGAGGAATCCAGACGGGGACATCGTTCCATCTCCCGGAGAAAGCACGTTCCGCGCGGTTGAACAGGAAGGCGAATTGTCTTCCGTCCGCCTCGCGCTCCTGCACGAAAACATCCTGTCTGCCGTCTCCGGCGAGAACGGGGCCGCCGAGATGTTCCAGATAATCCGTGCAGCGGAAGGTTTCCGCATTCTCCCAGACGGACAGAGGCTGTTCCGGGGATTTTCCGAGCAGGCGCGGAACACTTCCCGTGATCATCAGCTTCCCCCCGTCCGCGGCATAGCGTTCCAGACGTTCCGCGGTGGCTTGCTCCATGTATTCGGTGTCCGGGAGAAGGAAACTGCGGTATTTTTCAATGAAACGTCGCGGATCGGCGTCGAAAAGCTCGCCGAACGTGACCTCGTCGATGAAATCGAAATCCTTCTGATGGGAAAGGAGGTTTTCGACAAATCGCTGAATGGAGGATTCGAGTTCCCCATTGGAGACCGGGTCCGCATGACAGTAGAAGCTCGCCGACGAGTAGAGAACAGCTGTTGAGCAGAGATGTTTCCCGGAGGAAAGCGTTTCGCAGAGCATACGCGCGCGCTTCAGGACTTCGGGCATCCAGCGCCATTGCGTATGCTGATAGAAGAGAGAGGGGGGGACCTCGTCCTTTCGCGGACCGTCGAGCGAATAACTCAATCCGTGAATGTTGAAATAAGTGATTCCGAGCGTCATCTGATAATCCAGATGGAAGAGGATATCGCGGAGACAGGTTTCATTGCCCAGTACGGCGAGGGCGTCGCTTCCCGCCTGTTCCTTTCCGAAGAGACGGGCGGCGGAGGAAACGACCTTGATCCCGGTATGATAAGCGCATGCGTCCGGCCATGCGATCCCGGCGCCGAGCGGATCCGTGCAGGGAATGTCGAGATGACGGCAGGCGCGCAGTTCGTTCGGCCACATGACGCTGGCGCAGCGGGAAAGATATTCCGTCCTGCTGAGATGCCCGATGCTTTTGATGTGGTGTTCACGGCACCATCTCCGAGTCTCTTCCAGATAATTGCGGCAGATCAGGCGGTGCTGGGTCATGCGGTAGCAGTGACGGATATAAGGGGAACGGCTGCCGATGTCAAGTATGAGATGCGCCAGAAGTTCCGTCAGATCGAATCCGTGCTCCGCTGCGAATTCGGCGGGAAACGCATCGGTCCAGGGAAAGATGCCTTCCACAGATGGTTCATCCATGAAGGATGAGGCGAAAAGTTCGTCAAATGTTTTCTGTCCGAAGCGCCGGAGATATTCCCCGTGAATCAGATCAAGAAAGAGCCGGGTCATTTCCGGCTTCATCAGATCGGTGTTGTGTCCGCTTCCGTAAGCGTGGCAGATCTGGACGGCGACAATTTCACAATTCTCTTCTGCCTTCCAGTCAAGGGCGAAACGGCGTTCCCCCCAGACCGCGCGCCAGTGCGGCATTCCGATTTTATTTTCATAGGAATAAGCGCAATGGCGCAGTTCGCGCCATCCTCCTTCGGGCTTGACCGAACCGCAGTATTCCGTAATGTCAATAATTTTCTCTCCAGACACGGCGAAACAGCGGTAAACGGTCGCCGGAGCATCGAATACGCGATAGACATTTTCGCCTTTTTCCGCGTCGAACACCGTGAAATTGAGATATTGAGCGGCAAGTTCGGGGTGATCCCAGACAATGCGGTTCCCGGCAACGGGGGAAGGATAGCAGTCCTCGTCCCAGATTGCGAATTTGATTCCGGCATTCCGGCATTCCTCAAGGACGATTTGAATGGCGTCCCACCATTTCCTTGAGAGATATGGAGTCAGAAGTCCCTGCCTCGCATGGGCATAGACACATTCATATCCGGCATTCGCCAGCTCGCGCACCTGCGTGCGCAATTCCCTTTCCCGAAGATCATGGTTCAAAAAATATTGACAGGCAAGATGGATCATGATAGGACGAGACCGTTTCCTTCCTTACGTTTTGTTGAAAAAGAATTGAACAGACATTCTCAGATTCAATCCTTTCATTATAGCAGTTTTCTGAAAAAAAACCTTCATAAAAAAAGAAAAAAGTAGCATAAAAGTTCAAAAAACGCGATCCTGATCCGGGATCATGTGTGATTTTTTAAAGTTTCCCTCTGCTCTTTTGATCCCGGATATACGGCATACTAATCCCGCGACCAGCGCAGAGCCGTCGGAGCAGTGCCGTCATTGACCCAAATCCGATCGCGTAAGGCATAACTGCCGACATTGCCTGCCGCATGTAAAACATTGACACGATTGGAATGGCGATAGGCAACAGCCAAATTGACAGGGACATTGAAATCCGCATTGGTATACAGGACATTCACCGTGCTGATGGAGCCGCCGCGCATCATTCCGTCAATAACCTCAACTGAAACTCTCCGTCTGATCGAAGCAATCGTCGAAATCGACGGAAAGCCCAAACGGATGACCTTCATCACCGACAACTTCACTTGGGCGGCAAGCTCTATTTGCGATCTCTACAAGGCTCGCTGGGCCATTGAAGTTTTCTTCAAGGAGATCAAGCAGACTCTTCAACTCTCAGACTTCATTGGCTACAACGAGAACGCGGTGCGCTGGCAAATATGGACGGCTCTTCTGACATATGTTTTACTCCGATTTATTGCATGGCAGAATGAATGGAAGCATACTTTTACAAGATTGTTCACTGCCTTGCGCGGAGTCATCTGGCGCTGCCTGGATATGGGAAGTGTCCTCAGATGTTGTGGGACAGCATCTGACTCTGTCCGTATGCGAGGCGCTCCGGAACAGGCATATTTACCAGGATTCGCACAACTATAATCCAACTCAACGAAAAGGAAAAACCGGAAATGGGTAATTTTAAAAAACAATCAACTCAGGCTCAAATAGGGTGGTTAGAATGACGATTTCAAAGAATTATGGGACGACACTGTTTAAAAATCAAATTTTTCTCCGCCGCCGCTGGAAAAATGCGGAACAAAGATTATATTCCTCTGCCCTGTAACGCAGGAAATTCAAGGAAAACTCCGGAGCGGCCGGAAACGGCGTCCATCCGGCTTTCCGGCAGAGAGAGATTATGTTCAGCAAACTGTTTTTTTCCGTCTTCCGGACATTTGTCGGCTATTTCAGCAAACGCCAGTTTTTCGAGCCGGGCGGATATCTGGAAATCTGGCGCATCGCATGGCCGCTCATCATCCTCAGCGCAAGCAACACAATCATGATGATCACCAACCGGGTCTTTCTCGCGTGGGATTCCAAGGACGAGGTCGCGGCATCCATGCCTGCCTCCCAGATGTTCTTCACATTGATGGCGTTCTTCCTCATCACGACATCGTTCACGGCGACAATCGTCGCACAGCATCACGGCTCGGACAACCGGACCGGATGCATCCGCGCCACCTGGAACGGATTCTATTTCGGCGCGATCGTCGCGGCAATTCTGGCCTATCTGCTTCCACTCGGAGGAGCCTGGATTCTGACGCACAACGGACATCATCCCCAGATTGCCGCCTATGAGGCGGAGTACTTCATCGCCCTGTCTCCGTGCGCGGGACTGATCTGCATGGAAACCCCCTTTCTCTCGTTTTTCACCGGACGCGGGAAAACCCGGATCGTGGCGGCCATCAAAATCATCGGCTGCCTGATCTCCATTCCGCTGAACTATGTTTTCGTATTCGGCAAGTTCGGGCTGCCGCCGCTTGGCATCCTCGGCGCGGGGTTCGCAAGCTCCATTGCAAGTCTCTGCTCCCTCGGCATTTCCGCCTCCTGCTTTCTGCTAGTCGACCAGAAGGAGTATGAAACACGGAAACACAAGAGTCTCCATATGGAATACCTCCGGAAACTGCTCTGCTTCGGCACCCCCGCCGGCTTTCAGACCTTTCTGCGAAACGCCGCCTTCGCCTGCGTCATCATCATGATCGGCCGTCTCGGAACCGAACCGCTCGCGGCAACCAGCATCGCGCTCTCGATCAACATGATCGGCAACATGCCGATGATCGGCCTGATGGACGCCACCAGCATCATCACGGGGCAGTACATCGGGAAACGCCGCCTGCTCGTCGCGGACAGGATCGCGGGACGCTCCATCCGGATTCTCTTCGTCTGGATGCTCTCCATCTCCGTGATCTACCTCTTTTTCCCCCAGCTCCTGATCCGTATTTTCGACTCGCAGAACCAGGGAACGACCAATATGGACAACACACTCGTGACCGAATATATCGTTTCCATTCTCCGTCTCGCGGTGATCTTCAACCTGCTCGACGCGACGCGTTTCATCACGATGGGCAGTCTGCGCGGCGCGGGCGACACCTTCGTTCCGCTCCTGATCGGACTCGGAACCTCCTGGCTGATCCAGATTCCCGGCACCGTCTATCTCGTCTACTTCGCGCATGCCTCGGTGGGAACGGTCTGGCTTTTCATTACCTTTTACATTGCAACGGATGCGTTTTTCATGCTCTGGCGCAGAAAAAGCGGCGCATGGAAACATATCAGCGTCATCGATCTGCCGCCCGCAACGGACGAAAATCCCTCCGGCGCGGAGCAGCGGCAGAAACCGGCATAAGCACGAAAAACGGGAAAATTCCCGATTTCTCGGAAAAACAGGTTGCAAAAAACAAAAGACAGGCTATAGTATCTGCCTATGTTTGCATGTAATCTGAAAATGCTATTACTCCAAGGAGACATATCATGGCACATAAAAAAGGTCAGTCCAGCAGCAGAAACGGGCGCGACAGCCAGCCGAAGATGCTCGGCGTCAAGGCGTTCGGCGGCGAGTTCGTCACCACCGGCAGCATCATCATCCGTCAGCGCGGCACGAAATACCATCCCGGCAAAAATGTCGGATGCGGCAGAGACTATACGCTTTTCGCACTCGCCGACGGGACGGTGAAATTTTCCAAGGCGAGACGCACCATCGATGTCATTCCCGCCCCCGCGGCAGAAGCGGCCAACTGATTTTCCCTGCGTCCATTTCAAGCCCGGACCTTCTGACTCCGGGCTTTTTTTTTGGACTTTCAGAGCAACATATCCCGGAGCACATTCATGTTCATAGACAAAGCCCAGATCACCATCAAGGCGGGAAACGGCGGCAACGGATGCTGCAGCTTCCGCCGTGAGGCCTTTATCCCGAAGGGCGGGCCGAACGGAGGCGACGGAGGAAACGGCGGCAATGTCGTGTTCGTAGCGGCGCCGGGAGAACAGACCCTCCAGGATTTCCTTTACACGCGCCGCTTCACCGCAGAAAACGGCATTCCCGGAAAAAGCAAGGACATGCACGGGAGGCGCGGAAAGGATCTGAAAATCAAGGTCCCTCCGGGAACCATCGTCCGGAATGCCGAAACGGGAGAGGTGCTTGCGGACATCGACACTCCGGACAAGGAAGTCGTCGTGGCATACGGCGGAAAGGGCGGACGCGGCAACACCCGGTTTGCCACGAGCGTCAACCGCGCGCCGCGCGAACATGAACCCGGAGAAAAGACCGAACCGATTCCCGTGGAACTGGAATTGAAGATGATCGCGGACGCGGGGCTGGTCGGATTCCCGAACGCAGGGAAATCGACTCTGCTGTCGGCGATCTCCAACGCGAAGCCGAAAGTCGCGCCTTATCCCTTCACCACGCGCCATCCCGTGGTCGGAGTGGTGGAATATCCCGATTTCAGGACGCTTCTCATGGCCGACGTGCCGGGCCTGCTCGACGGCGCCCACCGCAACGTCGGACTCGGGCACTCGTTCCTCCGGCATATCGAGCGGACGAAAATCCTGATTTACGTGCTTGACATGGCGGGCGTCGACGGGCGCAATCCCTGCGACGACCTCAAGACGCTCAAGAAAGAGCTTGAACTCTATATGAAGGACCTGAGCAGACGCGCCTGTCTGATCATTGCCAATAAAATGGATCTTCCCGAAAGCGCGGAAAATCTGAAACTGCTCCGGAAAAAAGTCCGCGGCATCCCGATTGTCCCGATCAGCGCCGCCACGGACCGTTCCTTCGATACGGTCAGGAACGCCATCCGCGCCGCGCTGGAAAAAAGAATCGCGGACGAAAGCCGCCACGGCGGGCGGAAAAACTGAAGCCGAAATCCGCTCCCGTTTCTCATCAGCCCCGATTTTCCGGGGAAATCCTCCTTTTTCCATGGCATATTCTCCTTTTTATGGTATATTATGTGCTTTATTTGAAAAACAGGAGCCGAAATGGACTTTTTCTTTCAGGGGTTTTCAGCGCTTCAGATTGCCGTGCTGTGCGTTTCCGCCGTCATCATCGGAATCAATAAAACAGGAATGCCGGGACTCGGGCTGCTTCCGGTCGTGATGCTGGCAAACACATTCGAACCGGGGCTGTCCACCGGACTTCAGCTGATGATGATCGCCATGGCGGACATTCCGGCAATCATCTGTTACAGAAAAACGGTGAACTGGCACATTATTCTACGGCTCCTGCCGGCCGCCCTCGCCGGAATCGGAATCGGCGTGCTTGTGCTTTACTTCGCGTCAAACGTGAATCTGAACATCCTGATCGGCATCATCGTCCTCGGGCTCTGCGTTTTCACGACTCTCAAGGATTTCATCTGGCGCGACACGACAAAAGTTCCGACCCACTGGACCTTCTCCGCCTTCTTCGGTCTCCTCGCGGGATTCACAACCCTGGTGGCCAACGCCGCGGGTCCGATCATGGCAATCTACCTGATCTCCATGCGGTTCGACAAGAAAACCGAATACATGGGAACCGCGGCATGGTATTTCTTTCTCCTGAACTGGCTCAAACTGCCGATCTTTTACGCGCAGGGGCGCATTACGCCGGAATCCTTCCGCGCGGATCTCGCCATGATTCCCCTGCTGCTTGCCGGAGCTGCGCTGGGAATCTGGGTGCTGAAAAAACTTCCGCAGCGGCTTTTTGAAAAAATCGTGCTGTTTCTTTCCGCGGCGGCGGCGCTCAAGCTTTTCTTCTGACTGTGCCAAACCGGATGCGGGCTGTGTCACAATGTCTCAAAAAAAACGGTTTTCATCACGGGACGATTCAACACATCAGCTTGAAAATCAGAATATTGTGCAGCATTTAAGATTTCTGGCACAAAGAATGCTTGATTCTCCGGTTATTGCAGAAAAAATAAAATTTTAAGATAGAAGAAAACAAAGGAGTTTGAAAATGCCTACGTATGAGTATGTGTGCGAAGAATGCGGACATGATTTTGATGTCTTTCAGCGCATGACGGATGAAAAACTCAAACAGTGCCCGAAATGCAAGGCAATGAAGCTGAAACGGAAAATCGGCGGCGGCGCCGGTATCATCTTTCACGGAAAAGGTTTTTACTGCACCGATTTCAAGAACACATCCCCCGCCCCCTCGAAATAACCCGTTTTTCCCCGTCAGAAGAGAAGGAGGTCCCCCCTTATGGAAAACAGCATGCAGTTCAAGGCCGAGGTGCAGCAGCTTCTTCAGCTGATGATTCACTCGGTGTATTCCAACAAGGATATCTTTGTCCGCGAACTGGTCGCCAACGCCGCGGACGCGATCGACAAGGCGCGCTTTGAATCTCTCAGCAAGCCGGAATTCGCCCAGGAGTGGGAAATCCGGATCGCAGCAGATGAAAAGGAAAACACCCTCACGATTTCCGACAACGGCATCGGCATGAATCATGACGAGCTGGTTTCCGACATCGGGACCATCGCCCGCTCCGGCACCAAGGCGTTCATCGAAGCGATGAAAAGCGCCAAGGATGCCGAAGGAAACGCATCCGCATCGGGCCCGGAACTGATCGGACAGTTCGGCGTCGGCTTCTACTCCTCGTTCATGGTCGCCGACCGCGTGGACATTCTGACGCGCAAGGCCGGTTCGGACAAGGCATGGAAGTGGTCCTCCGACGGGCGCGAAGCATTTACCATTGAAGAGGCGCAGCGCGACGGTCAGGGCACCACGATTGTCCTGCATATGAAAGAGGATGCGAAGAACTATCTCGACTACTGGAAGATCTCCTCGATCATCAAGAAATATTCCGACTTCATCGAATATCCGATCCGGATGCGTCACACCGTCAGGAAGGACGACAAGGAGACCGTCGAAGACTCCACGCTCAATTCCATGAAGGCCATCTGGCTGCGCCCGGAATCCGAGGTGACGCCCGAGGAGTTCAACAGTTTCTATACGCACCTTTCCGGACAGATCGGCGAACCGCTCAAGCGCATCTCCTACAGCGCGGAAGGGACCTCCGAATTCAAGGCGCTGCTCTTCCTCCCGGCGCGCGCTCCGTTCGACTTCCAGTTCGGCGAACGCAGAACCAACGGTCTGCACCTTTACGTGAGACGCGTCTTCATCACGGACAACTGCCCGGGACTCCTGCCGGATTACCTCCGCTTTGTCTCCGGCGTCGTGGACTCCAGCGACCTGCCGCTGAACATCTCGCGCGAAATGCTCCAGGACAACCCGCAGATTCTCAAGATCAACAAGAATCTCGCGAAACGCATCATCTCCGAGCTCACGAAGATGCTGGAGAACGACCGCGAAAAATACGAGCAGTTCTACAAGGAGTTCGGGCGTCTCATCAAGGAAGGCGTCCACATGGACTTTGCCAACCGTGAAAAGCTCCAGAACCTGCTGCTGTTCGAGACCATGAACGGACCGAAGGGCAAGCTCGTGACGCTGAAGGAGTACCGCGACGCGATGCCCGCTCTCCAGCAGGAGATCTACTACATCACAGGCGACAGCCGCGAAACGCTGGAATCCTCGCCGCATCTGGAAATTCTCCGCAAGGAGAACTACGATGTTCTCTTCATGACCGACCCCATCGACGAATGGGTGATCTCCGAGATCGGCGCCTATGACGGGAAGAAGCTCAAATCCGTCAACAAGGGAGACGTCAAGTTCGACGAATCCATCCAGAAGGAGCTTGAGGAGAAAACGAAAAAGGCCGCCGACGAAAACAAGCCGCTCGTGGAGCTGATCAAAAAGGCGCTCGGAACAAAAGTCAAGGATGTGCGCTTCTCCTCGCGCCTGACGGAAAGCGCCTGCTGCCTCGTCAGCGATGAATACGATCCGAGCGCATACATGCAGCGCGTGCTGAAGGCGATGGACAGAAACGCGCCCAACGTTCCCCGGATTCTGGAACTGAACCCGGATCACCCGCTGGTGGTCGCCATGAAAAAGCTCTATGAAAAGGCGCCGGACAACGCGCGGCTTTCCGAGTTCTCCGAAATGCTCTACGACCAGGCGCTTCTCGCAGAAGGCAGCCCGATCCCCGATCCGCTGCTCTTCACGAAACGCACCGCCGCACTGATGACGCTCGGAGTGGAAAAAGAAGCGAGCGCCGACTGATGGCCGACTATTACGAGATCCTCGAGGTCACGCACGAGGCGACCGATACGGAAATCAAAAAATCCTATCGCCGCCTCGCCGTCAAATACCATCCGGACAAGAATCCCGGCGACAAATCGGCAGAGGAGCATTTCAAGGAAATCTCCCATGCCTACGAGATTCTCGGCAATCCCGAAAAACGCCAGCTCTACGATCAGTACGGTGAAGCCGCGTTCACGAACGGCGGCATGGGCGGAGGGGGAATGGATCCGTTCGACCTCTTCCGCGAAGCGTTCGGCGGCATGGGCGGAGGCATCTTCGACTCCTTCTTCGGAGGTCAGTCGCGCCGCTCGGATCCGAACGGTCCCGTGGACGGTTCGGATCTGCGCTACAATCTGGAAATCACCTTTGAAGAGGCGGTGTTCGGCGCAGACAGGACGATCGAATTTCAGCGCATGAGCGCCTGCGAAGTCTGTTCCGGCTCCGGATGCGAACCGGGAACCTCCCGGAAACGCTGCCCCCGCTGCGGCGGAAGCGGACAGATCGGAATGTCGCAGGGCTTTTTCACGATCATGCATGAATGCCCGAACTGTCACGGAGCAGGCGTCATGGCGGAGAAGCCATGCCGCCAGTGCGGCGGAAGCGGACAGCGCAAAGTGAAGCGGACGGTGCAGGTGCACATTCCGCCCGGCGTGGACACCGGCACGCGAATGCGGGTCGCCGGCGAAGGCGAACCGGGGCTCCGCGGCGGCAGGAACGGCGATCTCTTCGTCATCACGCACGTGCGCGAACACGAAATCTTCCAGCGGGACGGGCTTTCCGTCTACTGCAGCGTGCCGATCGATTTCCCGACGGCGGCGCTCGGAGGAACCGTCGACGTTCCGACCGTCACGGGGAAAACCTCTCTGGAAATTCCCGCCGGCACCCAGACCGGCGATGTGTTCACGATCCGCGGCAAAGGAATGCCCTCCCTGCGCGGACAGGGACGGGGCGACCATTACGTCAAGGTTTTCGTGGAAGTTCCGAAGAAACTTTCGGACGAACAGCGCAACGCATTGAAACATTATTCCGAAACGTTTCAGTCCAAGGGAAACGGAGGCTCGCACCCTGTGCGGGAAAACTTTCTGGAAAAGGCTAAACGCTTTTTTCAGATCGGCGCTTGACTTTTTCGGTTTCCGATTCCAGGGAAAAGACGGAGGAACCGGAAGTGCCTCATGACGCGGCATTTTCCGGCGGACGCTTTTCCGGTGACTTTCCGGAGAAGCGCATCTGCAACGCTCAGTGCGCCTTGGGATGCCGTCCCGCATACACGGTGAAAACGGCAAGATAGAGCACAAGTCCCGCGGCAATCGCCAGCATGAGATAACGGCTGAGTTCCGCATGACCGTAGATGTTGAGCACGGTATTGGCCAGAACCGCAATCGCGACGACGGCGAAACTCTTGTGAATGTGCTGCGCATAGCCGTTGTCATAGATGATCGCATGCAGTTTCGCCCCGAGCGGAAATCCGAAGATGCCTCCGACGGCGACCAGCATGGAAATTGCAAACATGTGCCAGTCAAAGCCGCTGCGCGCAATCAGATAGGTCAGTCCTCCGGTGACGGTCGTCACCAGAACCAGAAGGCGGACAATCCGGCTGGTATAGTATTCCGGAACTTTGAATCCGCTTGTCAGCAGCGGGCGGATCAGAAGTCCGCCCCCGATGCCGAGCATGGAGGAGAGAATGCCTGTCAGCAGGCCCATCACGAGGGCGATCCGGCTTTTCCCGGGCGTGATCGGCGGCATCTCGTCGTTGTAGCAGGCGGTTTTGCTGGCAAGCGTCTGAAAGATGATGACCAGAATAATGACGATCAGCATCCACTGAAGCCAGCGCGCATCGCCGGTCAAGGCAATCAGCTTCGTGTTGATGCTTTTCCCGAAGAGCGACGTAAGCGCCGCGCCGATTCCGATCGGAAGCGCGAGAGAAAGTCCCGGCGAACCTTTTTTCCAGCCGATCTGCGGGGCCTGCTTCGAAACAGTGAGAATGGTGGACGGAACCATCTGCAGAAGTCCGATTCCGACCGCCTGCATCGGATCGCATCCAAGAATCAGCATGGTCGGCACGACGATCCAGCCGCACCCGACGCCCCAGTATCCCCCCGACATCATGCCGATGAAACCGATGAGCGGGCCGATGACATAAAAAGCGGGATCCATTCTCAGCGCTCCCTCTCCTCAAGAAGGTCCATCGCATACCTTGCGATCAGTCCGGTCCGGCAGAAATCACGCTTGTCGTCGGCAAGTCTGAATCCGAACTTCCGCATGAGATCCAGCCCGATCACCATATTGCCGTACTGGTTGACATGCATGTTGTCGCGCATCAGAAGACGATAAACGTCCGGGGAGGAAAGGCGCAGACGCTCCCAGCGGGAATAGTTGTCGCTGACAAGGCAGTTCAGTTCCGCCGCCGTCTCGCGGATGATCCGCATGTAGCGCGGAATCGCCCCGGCATAAGCGGGCTCAAGACGTTCCAGATCACAGGCATAGTAGGTCTGGAATATGACTTCGCCTCCGGAAGCCGTCAGAAGTCCGGCGATTCTGCGGAGATTTTCCCGGAAAAGGCTTTCGGAAACATTGCGGGACGGGTTGGAATCGTTTCCGCCGCATGTCACGATCGTCAGATCGGGCGAATACGGCGCGACGTCCCGCTCGAAACGCTCCAGCATCTGCGAGGAGGTGTTCCCGCTGATCCCGGTGTTGATGAACTGCCCGACCCCGCCGCCGAAAGTGTTCTTGAATCCAAGCTCCACATAGTCGAACCAGTGCATCCCCGTATCGAAACGTTCCGTGTTGGATGAGCCGAATGCGCAGACACGAATGGTTTTTCCTGCGCGAATCCTGGCAAAAATCCCGAGATTGCAGAATTCATCCATGGGCTGTCTCCCGTTCCGTTAAAACCTGATTGATGAAATTCATGACAAGAAAACCGCAGCTGTCAAGAGCCGCTCCGTGATGGTGTCCGGGAAGCTGATAGCAGCGGACGAACTTGTGCCCGATCGCCCGCAGGCTCGCCGCCATGAATGCGTTCTCCTCGGGACGCGCCGGCATGTCGAGCCCGGATTCCCCCGTGACCATCAGGATCGGCGGCAGATCGACGGCAAGATTTCCAAGCGGCGCATACTCGTCAATCAGCGGATTGTACGGCCCGTTGTCACGTCCGAGATCAACCTTGACATGAAAATGCGCCGTCATCTGCCCGCTGATCAGCAGAAGCCCGGCAATATCCCTGTAATGCAGTCCGTAAGGCGCGAGAAACTTCGGGTTCATGACCGAGATTGCCGCAAGATAGGAGCCCGCCGACATTCCCCCGATGAAAATTCTGCTCCTGTCAATCCCGAACTCCTCGGCATGAGCGAAGCACCACGCAATTGCGCGCGCCGCATCCTCAATCTGCGCGGGAGCCTTTGCTGCGGGGGAAAGGCGGTAGCGCGGCTCGGCGACGGCGAATCTTCCGTCGTAGATTTCATCCGGACATTCCCGATCGCCTCCGGTCATTCCGCCTCCATGAAAAAAAACAACCAGCGGATGCTTTTTCCCTTCCCGCGGCAGTGTCAGATAGAGTGTCTGATCCGGATCGGATGAATCCGCATAGGCGTGAACCTGAAACGCCTGATAGCTGTTCCCGTTCGGAACGGGGAAATCATTCCATGAACTTCTCACTTGCTGCTCCTGATAAGTTTGAATGTTGCTGCGATCTTCAGATTGTATACAGTATACGTTAAATGATCTTTTGTCAAATCCTCCCGGAGGAATTCCGTCAATTTTGCAGATGGAACCTCCATTTCTCCGGTCGGAGGGAACTGCTTCGGAAGGCGGATGAGGAAAAAGAAAGCGAAAGAATGAAATTTCTTTCCCCGCATCTGGAAATCCGGATCAAACAATGTATTTTACTCAGAGATATATCCGGAAAATCAAATCAGGGAGAAAAAAATGCCTCGCTCACAGGAAGAAATCAGGAAGGATATCAATTACGACGAATCAAAAGTTCCCGCATTCGAGCTTCCTTCGCCGCTGGAACGGCCTGACGGCGGACGCGTTACGACCGCATATGAATGGGTGAACCGCCGCCGCGGAGAAGTGCTCGATTTCTACAAAAAGGAAGTTTACGGCCAGCTTCCGCCGCGCCCGGACAAAATCCGCTTTGAAACCCTTTCCGTCCGGGATGACGCTCTCGACAACACCGCAATCCGCAAGGAAATCCGGATTCATCTTGAGATGAACGGCGCCGGATCGCATTCATTCGTCATGCTGCTTTACATCCCGAAAAACGCAAAACTTCCGCCGCCCGTCTTTCTCGGACTCAACTTCAAAGGCAACCATGCAACAACCGATGAAACGGACGTCATGATGACCGGAAGAAACATCGCGGGCGAACTGGTGGAGCCCGAGGGACACGCCGTTCAGGTTCACCGCTGGCAATTCCGCGAAACCATCCGGCGCGGCTACGCCTCCGCGACAGCCTGTTATCACGACATTTATCCGGACTTCTGCAGCGAGGAGGGATGGCATCGCTGCGTCTACGGGCTCTTCTATCCGGAAGAACCTGCGGAATCGATTCATAAACACGCGTCTTCCATCAGCGCCTGGGCATGGGGACTCTCCCGCATGCTGGACTGCCTGGAAAACGAACCTTCCGTCGACGCGTCGAAAGCTGTCGTCCACGGACACTCCCGGCTCGGCAAGACCGCGCTCTGGGCAGGCGCAACGGATCCGCGCTTCCGTCTGGTCATTTCGAACGACTCCGGCTGTGGCGGCGCGGCGCTCTTCAAACGCTGTTTCGGAGAAAATCTCGAGGCCATTCTGGCGCTGGCGCCCTACTGGTTCGTCAGCGGTCTGCAGCGCTACATCAACAACGAGGCGGCACTGCCATTCGACCAGCACTGGCTGATCTCCCTGATCGCCCCGCGCCCGGTCTGCATCGCCAGCGCGACCGAGGATCTGTGGGCGGATCCGAAAGGAGAATTCCTCTCCGGAGTTTACGCTTCGGAAGTCTACCGTCTTTTCGGTGCGGAAGGACTCGGCACGGATGCGATGCCGCCGCCGGATCAGCCGGTGACCGGGGAAATCAGCTATCATCTGCGGACAGGAAAGCACGACCAGACACGCGGGGACTGGCTCCACTACTGGGATCTTGCCGGAAAACTCTTCGGGAGATAATCCCATCACCGGAAAACGGGAACGGAAAAAGAAAAGACTCAGACATCAAAGGCCACGCCGGTTGCAACATCGCCGGGGCCTTTGCTTTTCTTTTCCGTTCCGGAAATCAGACTGCGGCTCTGCCTTTTCTGGAAGACAGAAGTTTTCCGCGAAGTTTCATCAGAAAGCGCCGGATCCGGTTCCGTCTCGGTTTCGCGGTGTCATGCACGAAAATAAAGTAGAGAGCCGGAATCACATACAAGGTCAGGAACGAGGCGATGGTAAGTCCGCCGACCACGCCCATGCCGCAGCTGGAGCGCAGTTCCGAGCCGAGACCACTTCCCAGCGCCATCGGCAGCATGCCGGCAACCGACGCGATACTGGTCATGACGATCGGACGGAACTTCGACTGCGTCGCAAGAAGCATCGCCTTGTGCGTCGTCACGCCGGAATTGACCAGCGTGGCGCATTCGTCCATAATCAGAATCGCGTTGTTCACCACGATGCCGATCATCATCACGCCGCCGAGCAGCCCCATCATCGACATGGACATCCGGGTCGCCCAGAGGGTCGCATACATGCCGAGGAACCCGAGCGGAACCGTGAACATGATGAGGAAGGGACGCGTCCATGACTCCATGATCGCCGCAATCAGAAGATACGTCAGAACGGCCGCCAGCAGAATCACCTGCAGGAATTCACGCGCGGTCTCGTTCATCAGCTCGACGTTTCCGCTCATTCTGACGCCGTATCCGGGCGGCAGCGCCTCCTGCGCCATCTTGCCGATCGCGCTGGAAACCGTGCCGAGCGCCATGCCGGGGGCGGTGTTCGCATACAGCCACATCGTACGGACCTTGTCGTAGCGGTTGACCACGACGGGACGGGTATCCTCTGTGATCTCCGCCAGGGCTTCGGCGCCGAGCGGGTTGTTGTCCTTGACGGCCGGAGCGGCCTGCCGGAGCTGCGCCTCACCGTACTCCTTCTGGTTCTTCACGCGGATGTCGAACGTGCGCGCGCCGGCGCGGTAGTCGCCGACTTCGATTCCGTCAAGCGAGCCGAGCAGATACTCGTAGAGTTCGTTTGCCGACATTCCCAGATTCTGCAGAACGGTCCGCCGCGGCGTGATGTTGATGTTCGGCTTGCGTTCCCGGCGGCTGGAGTCCAGGTCGCGGGTAATGCCGAGGGCGGGCAGATTCTCCATCAACTGCATTTCGGCGTGTTCCAGGACGTCCAGGTCGGGACCGTTCATCACGCAGCGGATTTCCGCGCCGCTTCCGCCGAAAGTGGCGGGAATGGAAAGAGTGATGCGGCAATTGTCCAGATAGGAAAGTTCCTTGCGGAGCAGCGCCTGCAGCGCATAGATGGACTCCTTGCGCTCGATCTTGTCCGTCGTGCGCAAATTGATCTGACCGATATAAACGGCGGAGCTGACCTGGCCGCTGCCGCCGTCGGAATCGCCGACGGAGATGGACATGCCGCGGATGAAGTCGAATTTCTTCAGATGGTCCGCCGCCTCGAGAATCAGTTTATTGGTCGTGTCAAGGTTGTAGTTTGTCGGGAATTCGAACTTGATCCGGATCTCCCCCTGGTCGCAGAACGGCAGGAAGGAGAGTCCGACCTGCGGAACAATCCAGATCACAGTGGCCGCGGAAAGCGCCAGCACCGCCAGAATCAGGGTCTTGGGATGCCGGGCGGTCCATTCGATGCTCCGGTCGAATTTCCGGCAGAGCCAGTCATATCCGAGATCCCAGGGAACGAACATGCGCTGCAGGAAAGTCTTCTTCTGATTTTCCGGATCCTTCTTCTTTTTCAGGAGCACGCAGGCAAGAATCGGCGTCAGGGTGAAGCTGATGAACAGCGAAACCAGTGTCGCGCCGACCATCACGCCGGCGAAAGGAATCATCATCTGCCCGATCCGGGTGGTCATCATCATAACCGGAACGAACACGACGACGTTCGTCAGGGCGCTTGCGGAAACCGCCGCGATCACTTCTCCTGTTCCGCGCTCGGCGGCGGTCTTGATCGCCTCGCCGCGGTCAAGATGCTTGAAGATGTTTTCAATCACGACGATCGAGTTCGTCACCAGGACGCCGACGGAACAGCCGAGGGAGAGGAGCGTCATGATGTTGAAGGAATAATTGAAATACGCCATCACGGCGAACGTGACAATCACCGAAATCGGCATCGAAATCATCACGATGAATGTCGAGCGGGGTTCGTGCAGGAAGAGGAACAGCAGCACGGCGGTCAGGAGAATGCCGGTCAGGATGCTGCTCCACGCGTCGTCCACGGACGCCTGAATGAACGCGCCGGAGTCGGTGAACCAGACCAGCTTCATGCCGGTCGGCAGTTCGCCGCTGCGCACCATCGAGTTGAAACGGTCGCGGATGCCGTTGATGACCTGGATCGCATTCGCCTCGCCCTTCTTGACAATGCGGAAACGGGCGGCGGGCTCGCCGTTCACATACGCCTTGCTGCGGACCTCCCGGCTCATGAATTTCACATCGGCGACGTCGCGCAGATAGATGCGCTTGTTCTTGAACTTGCCGACTTCAAGCGCCTTGATCTGCTCGAAGTCCTTGAAATCGCCGTCAAAGGTGACGTTCTTCTCCACCTTGTCGAACTGAATCCGGCCGAGCGGTTCGCGGATGTTGTTCTCGCGCAGTTTGTCCACGACATCATTGATCGAGAGATTCATTGCTGTGAGTTTTTCACGGTTCAGAAGAACATGAATCTGCATTTCATTCGCGCCGTAGACGCGGACCTCTCCGACGCCGGGGACAGAGGAGAAACGGTCCGCGATCACGTCGTCGGCATAGTCATAGAGGTCATCCTGCGTGCGGTCGCCAACGAGAAACGCCTGCACCACAGTCGTGGCGTTGGTATCGATCTTGCGGATCGTCGGTTCGTCCGCGCCGTCCGGCAGATCCGTGCGGATGCGGTTCAGCGCTTCGCGGACGTCCATCGCCGCGATGTCGACATCGGTTCCCATGTTGAACTCAAGCTGCACGCGCGCCTCGTCCTCGATCGAAACGCTGGTGATATGCTTGATTCCGTCGATGGAAGAGACCGCGTCTTCGATCCGTTTTGCGATTTCCACCTCGATTTCAGTGGGACTGGCTCCGTCGTATTCGCAGCGCACCAGAACCATGGGGATTTCCATGTTCGGAAGCAGGTCGATGCTGATTTTCGGATAAAAGTTCAACCCGATCATGACAAGAATAATGATGAGCGCGGTCATCGCGATCGGCCGCTGAACAGACCATCTGCTTAAAAACATAAGTGGCGTCCCCCCTTATTCCGGCTTGATGGCGCGAAGGAGCGAACCGTTGTTGACAAAGGTCTGCCCGGTGACAACGAAGCGTTCCTTGAGAAGATCGGAGGCGTTGACGACTTCGCAGTATTTGCCGTCCACAATGCCGCGGACAACATCAAAACTCTTCGCACGGTTATCGGCGTCCACCGCGTAAACGATATAACGGTCATTCGCGCGCAGCAGCAGCGCGTCGGCGGGGAGACCGTAAGCCTCTTTTTCCTCAAGAATGATGTTCAGGTCGCAGAGAGTGCCGCTGACCAGATGCGTTTCCGGGGGAACCAGGGCCTTCAGCTTGAAGGTGCGGCTTTCCGGATCGATGCTCGGCGCCTTGTAGGTGACGACGCCTTTGCCTTTCCGTTCGCCGTCCAGCGCGAATTCCACAGGAGTCTTCCCCGCCGTGACAATGTCGTAGTAGATCGAACTGATGTAACAGATCACTTCCAGTTTCTTCTGGTTTTCGATCTTGAGAATGTTCTGCCCGACAGTGACATATTCATTCTCCTCGACGTATTTGTCCACGACAATGCAGTCGAAGGGCGCCTCGAGCACGGAGTCCGCCAGATTCTTCCTGGCGATAATCAGATTTCCCTCGGCCTGCTTCAGCTGCGCCTTTGCGTTGGAAATGGCAGCCTGTGCGGTTCTTACATCTGTCTTGGCTTTCTTGTAGGCAGTTTCATAGGTTTCAAAATCCGCCTGGCTGGTGACCTTGGAACGCCAGAGGCTCAGATAGCGTTCATAATCCAGCGTAGCCTTCCGGTCGGAGATTTTCGCATTTTCCAGGGCGATCTTCGAACTCTCCAGCTCGGCCTGCTTGACCTTGATCTCGTCCTCGCATACCGTGACCTGGTTCTTCAGGATCTGCCGATCGATGCCGAACAGTACATCGCCTTTTTTCCTTACATCGCCCTCGTCAACTTTCAGAAGTTCCAGCGTGCCGCTGATCTTGGCCGAAATCGTCGCATACTCCACCGGCCAGACCGTGCCCTGCACGGGAATCTGCCTCCGGAACACCCGTTTCTGCAAAGGCTCCAGGGTCACGCGGATCTCACGCTCCGCAACATTTTTCTGCCGCTCCTTCGAACAGCCGCCGCCAAGCGCCAGCCCCAGCGACAAGACGACAGTCAGAGAATAAAAAGATCTGTTCATGCAACCTCCATCCTTCTTTCGCGCTGATTTCCGGAAAATATCCCAAGCCGTAAACATTTCGACAAGTAAAATATCACGAGGACGCAAACTCTTCAATAATCTTGACAATATTTTGACAAAATATTGATTTCAGTCCGACAAACGCGGAGGCTCAAGCGGAAGAACGAGATGAAACTCCGTCCCGGCGCCGGGAGAGGAATGCACGGAAACGGATCCGCTGTGGTAAATGGCAATCTGTTTTACAATGGCAAGCCCGATGCCGCTGCCGTTCTGTTTCCTGCCTCCGGCGGGAACCCGGTAGAAACGCTGAAAGATCCGAGTCTGGTGCTCCGGGGGTATTCCCGCTCCGTCGTCATGCACGCGGAAGTCGACATGCCCGCCGTCCCGGACGGCGGAAACGGTGATGCGCTTCGCGCCGCTGTGAAGCACGGCATTGGAGATCAGATTGTTGAGCGCCTGCTGAATCAGGAGGAAGTCTCCGGAAAATTCCACGGCCTGGCATTCGCCGGTCCGCAGCTCGATCCCGGCATGCGCGGCGGCAGGACGGCAGACCTCGACGGAGCTCCGGAGCACGGCGGTGGAGCGGAGCGGAAGAAAATTCTCCTCCGTGCCCTTTCGCATGTTTTCCAGGGAGGTCAGGGTCAGGAAGTTCAGAAGCAGAGAATGGAGACGCTCGGACTGGCGCGTCAGGGTTTCGATGCAGCGCGCCTTGTAGTCGGTGTTGTCGAGAGCACCGTTGTTGATGGCATCGACCGCGCCGACAATTCCGGTCAGCGGGGTCTTCATTTCATGGGAAATCGCGGCAATGAAGTCGCTGCGGTAGGCTTCGAGCTTGCGGATATCGGAAAGATCGGTGGCGGAGATCAGAAAGGAACGGCGGTTGTCCCGCGTGAAAGAGACGGCATTGACCAGAAGCTGAAAAGTCTGCTCCCCGCGCCGGAGCGCAAGTTCTCCGGAATATTCGCCGGTCTCGGAGGCCCGGTTCAGAAAGTCCCGGAGCTCTTCCGGACTTGCAAGCCCATCCTGCAACCGCCCCGTGCCATGTCCAGTATAAAAGAGCTCCTCGGCGGTCCGGTTCCACTGGCGGACTCTTCCGTCGGAATCGACAAGCATCACAGCCTCGGTCAGGGCATTGAAAATCGCTTCCCGCTCATTGGCGCCGTCGCGGAGGGAAAGAATCTGCTTCTTCAGCTGCTCGGTAAGAGACTGAAGGCAGAGGGCGATCTCGCGGATCAGCCCGCTTTTCGGAACATAAACCGGATATTCCAGTTCTCCGGCTGAGATTTTGGACATGCTTGCAAAAAGCCGGTTCAGCGGCGAACGGATCCAGAAGATGAAATAGGTCACCAGCGCCAGCGTGGAGAGAATTCCGAGCAGGCTGAGAATCAGAATCCCGAGCCGGGTCTGCCGCATCAGGATCGTCATGCTGTTGCATTTCGAAGCCATCACGAGAACGTAATCCTGCCCGCGCGCATGAAAGCGCACGGAATGGTAAATCATGAAGGAATTCAGATTGCGGTCGAATTTTACCAGAACGTTCTCTTCGCGGTTCGTCTTGAAAATATCCTTGATTTCCGGCTCGCGGATGTGTTCGACCAGATATGCGGGCACACCCTCCGTCTCCGTGATGACTCCTTTGCCGCGGGCGATGATCTTGACGATCATGGGATTGGGACCGTGGTTGCTGTTGAGCATCCGGTGCATTTTCCCGAGCTGGTTGGATTCGAGCAGGTCGCGAAAAACGCGGACAAGATAGAAATTGTTGCGCTTCGTCTCCTCGGCGACCTCCTCGAAATAGGCGTCCTGAAAATTGGCAAGCTGAATATCCAGCAGGAAAATGGACAGGATGATGATCCCTCCGATGATTGCGGGAACGAACAGCAGAACCGTGTCTTTCCGCGCCATGACTCACTCCGCGATCCGGTAGCCGACGCCGCGGATGGTTTCGATGTGATCCGCCCAGTCGCCGAGTTTCCGGCGCAGCTTGACCACATGCATGTCGATGGCGCGCGCCGTAACGGAATAATTGTCTCCCTTGACCTCGCGGATGATCTGATTCCTCGTGAAGACGCGCCCGGGATTCGCGGCAAGAAGCGCCAGGGTGCGGAACTCGTCGGCAGTCAGCATGAGCGCCTGTCCGTCAAGCGTGGCGCTGTAGGTGGAAAGGTCGATGGAAAGCGAGCCCAGCACAATGGTCCGGACCGCTCTCCCATGGGAAGATTTCTTACGGAGCTGAACTGCGATTCTGGCGGCAAGCACCTTGCTGCTGTAAGGTTTCGTGATGTAATCGTCCGCCCCCATTTCCAGACCGAGCACAATGTCGTTCTCCTCGCCTTTGGCGGTCAGCATGATGATCGGGATATCCGCAAGCGCGGGATTGTTTTTGAGATTCCGGCATACGGTGAGTCCGTCGATGCCCGGCAGCATGACGTCAAGCAGGACCAGATCGGGAAGCAGTTTCGCCGCAAGGGCAAGCCCCTCCCTGCCGTCCGAGGCGCAGTAGACCTGCTGGAAGCCGTTCATGTTGAGGTTCATCTTCGTCATGTCGCAGATGGAGGCGTCGTCTTCAATCATCAGGATCTTCGGGTTCATGACATGATCTCCTCCATTGCTTGCGGTGTTTTCCGGATTCTTATTATACAGCGGCATTCCCGTTTTTGCAAATCGGAAGCCGGAGCATCGCGGAAGAGCGTATTCAGAAATATTCCACCGGACAGCGAGGAATGGAGTTCAGAAAAATTCTGCCGTAGGATTTTGAAACCATGCGCGGATCAAGAACCACGATGATGCCGCGGTCGGTCCTGCTCCGGATCAGGCGCCCGATTCCCTGGCGGAACATCAGAACCGCGTCCGGAATCGTGTATTCCTCGAACGGACGACCGCCGGCGGCCCGGATCCGATCGCAGCGCGCCTCGATCAGCGGATGGTTCGGAACGGCGAACGGCAGTTTTGTGATAATGACATTGCTCAGGGCGTCGCCGGGAACGTCCACGCCGGTCCAGAAGCTCTGCGCGCCGAAGATGACGCCGTTTCTGCTCTGCCTGAACTCGTTGAGCATCGCGGTCCGGGAAAGCGATTCCCCATGGATCAGAAGCTGATAGCCGGCGTTCCGGAATGCCGGACCGAGCGCATCCGCGCAGAAACGGAGCATGCCGTAATTCGTAAAAAGCACAAAGGCGCGACCTTTTGTGAAATCGACAAAATCCCGGATTGCCCGTGCCGCCGCTTCGTTGTAATTCGACTCGGACGGCAGCGGCATGGTGCGCGCCAGATACAGCTTCACCTGGGTCCGGTAGTCAAACGGCGAGTCAAGAATCAGGTCCGAACCGTCGCAGAAGCCGACACGCCGCTTGAAATACTCCAGATTTCCGTTCACAGCAAGCGTCGCGCTGGTGAGAACGACCGGAAATGTCTGTGTGAACAGCGCCCCTTTCAGGATGTCCGGCACGTTCAGCGGGGCGGAATACAGTTCGATGATATTGTTTCCCGTAAAGGAGCCGCGCTTCTCCTCCGCCCAGTAGACATATTCCGCCCGGCCCTGCGAAATGAAGTCGGAAATGGAGTCGCTCAGGGCAAGACACCGGTCGATCTGGGCGCGGAGTTCCGTTTTGAACTCTTCGTTTTCCTGCTCGTCGGTATAGTTCTGAAGCACTTTCTCCAGCTCACGGAACGATGCGGAAAGATTGTCCTCGAACTGGCCGAGCCGGCGGATCCGCATGCAGCGGTCGGGGAAACGTTCGAGCGGCTCCTCGAACTGGCCGAAAAACGCGTCGGAAAGTTCATGGATCCTTGCAATGAGGCCGCGCACGACCATCGAGGACTCCCCCGGCCGGACCAGCAGGCCGCGCCCGCTGTTCGGATTGTAGAGGCGGTTCAGGAAAAAGCGGACCGCGGACGAGGTCAGATGAAGTCCCAGATGTTTCGCGGCGTTGTCCTCCAGCGTATGCGCTTCGTCGAACACGACAGCGGAATAGTCGGGCAGCGGCGTGGCTTCCTGATGCTCCAGAGCACGCATTTTGAGATCGACGAAAAAAAGCGCGTGATTGGTGACGACGATGTCCGCCTTGTCCCATTCCCTGCGCGCCCGCCAGTAGAAGCAGGAACGGAAAAAGCGGCAGGACGGTCCGCCGCAGGACGCGGTTTCGCTGCACAGGCAGTTCCATACGCCGCGTTCCAGTTTGAACGGAAGATCGGAATAGAATCCGGTTTCGGAAGTCTCCGCCCAGCGCGCGACCTGCGCCGCGTCCGATTCAAACCCGGCAACCGGAAGGAACTCGTCGCGGTGCTCCCCCAGAGCGAGCGCAAGGCGGCGGCGGCAGAGATAGTTGGCGCGTCCGACTGCGATCACATAGGAAAAATTGAGTTTCATGAGATCCTTCAGAAGCGGAAGGTCCTTGCGCACCAGCTGCTCCTGAAGATTGATCGTCTCGGTCGTCACCAGCACCGGACGGCGGACGGAAAGCGCGTGGTAAACCGCCGGAATCAGGTAGGCGAAACTCTTGCCGACGCCCGTCGGCGCCTCCACGCAGAGATTGGCGTTTTTCTCAAACGCCTCCGCAACGGCGGATGCCATGAGTTCCTGCTGAATCCGGCGCTCATAGGGACGACCGCCGTACGCGGGTGCGTCTTTGAGCGGCGTATCTTCCGAAAAGAATGCGCGCGTGTTGTTCAGGCAGCAGCTTTTGACTTCCCGGAAGAAGCATTCCTCGTGTTCCGCAATTTCAATCATGTCCGCTCCCGTTCAGTTTCTCCGATTCAACGCCGAAAGATAGCGCGGAAGCGCCGTTTATGCAAGCGCGATTTGCAGGATTCGCCGAAGAGTTTTTTCCCGCGGCGCGCAATGCCTGCGGATCAGGCGTTCACCAGCCGAAAAGGCAGCAGGACTCTTTTTCCGGGCCGTTTTCCCTTTGCCGCGGGGCGAACCGGGGAATTTTCTTCATTGAACCGTGTTTTCCCGGACGAGCGCCGCGGAACGTTCCATCTTCCGGAAATCAGGCAAAGAGTCGCGGACCGGGGAGACGGACATCCGCATTTTCACGCGGGTAAGCGAAAGAATTCCGTATCCGGGGAATCAATGATTTCGGAGTGTCCGGGCATGGAAAAAACAAGATCCGTCCGATAAAAAAAGTGATACGCTTCAAGACGGACGGAAGATTCTCCCCCGGAAAGGACAGCCTTTCCCCATTCCTCCTTCCTGCACAGAAAATGACAGAAAAGACAAAAGAACTTAAATTGCATAATCTTGAAAATAAGGGACATAAAGAGAACATGAAAGAAAGCGGACCGGAGAATGCCGCCGGAAAAGACGCCAGGGGAAAAAAGAGAACACTTTTCAGAAACCGGGATGTTGAAATCCGGATTCCTGAATTGTATTATATCCCGGGAAAGGACAAGCTGTCATGCGGAATTCACAAGTTCTGGAATGCGGAACACTGGTCGCCGGAGGCGGTCTTTACGGATGCGGTTTCGCCGCGGCGATTCCGGATGCCGTGCTGGTCGAGGAAAACAATGTGCCGGGTGCCGATTTCCTCCTTTCACTGGAGCAGTACCGCAGAGAGCATTTCTCCGCCGGGCCGCATCCGCTTGCGGCACAATTTCAGGCTTCTCTTCTCGCAAGAAACGCCTATACCAGAGAGGGTCTGCTCCATCCGGGCGCACTCGCCCCTGAACTTTACGCATGGCTTCTGCAGACCGAAGTGAAAGTCTGTCTGAACTCAGCCTTGTTCCTTTCGGGGGAAGGAGCACTTCTTCTTGCCGGCGGCGAAGGAATCCGGGAGGTGAGATGCAGGCGGTTCCATGATCTAAGGAAGCGCCAGACAGACGGAGGAAAAATTTTCCGCGCACTGATTGATTTCCGCGGAACGGGCGTGATATGCGGAACTTTCCCCGGATTCACACTTTGCGCAAGTGCGATTCCCGGTTATGCGGTTCTTTCCATCGAACTGGAGCCTTCCGACACGTGGACGGACGCCAGACGGAAACTCCGCATGCTCTGGAACAGCCGGGAGCCAGAGCTCGCGGCAGGGAAAATCGCATGGAGCGCGGCGGCGTTTTCCCATAACAGCCAGGAAGGACCGATTCATGCCCTGAATGCAGGGCTCCTCGATGGAGAAGCCGCAAAATGAAACATTATGACTGCATTGTGGTCGGATTCGGAACAGCCGGGAGCATGGCGGCCATCCATGCTGCGGAATTCGGGGCATCCGTTCTGGTTCTGGAGCGAGGCACCACCCCCGGTGGAACGCACACGGCGGGCGGTGTCGGATCGTATTATGACAAGGCGCCATGTGGCACACTGAGTGAAGCGGATCAATTCAACCGGTCTGTTCCGGAAAAAGATTTCCTGCCGGGACTTTCGGAACGGAAAAAGCACAACCTGGAAGAGCTCGCCATGAAATCCGGCGTCGAAATCCATTATCAAAGCGTTCCGACCGCGGCGCTGAAAACAGGAGGACGCGTCACGGGGGTCCGCTATCTCGAAGCGGGAATGACGCATGAAGCATCGGCGCACGTCCTGATTGATGCCACGGCGGAAGGGTTCTTCTGCTGCATGGCGGGGTGCCGTGTCGTTTCGGGACGAGCTTCGGACGGGGCATTCCAGCCGTTCACCAATACGATGCTGCGCCCCTATCCCGGCAGGGAAGTCTTTGCAACCACATTCGATGCGGGACGGATCAACCCCTACAATACGGAGGAATATTCGGAAACTCTCCTGAAAACCATGTCCGCCCATCGGAAGGACGATTATGGGGCGGAGCCGTTTCTGCTCTGTCCCGTGGAACTTCCCGGAGTGCGTGAAGGCGTGCATATCGTTCCCCCCGGCGGACTCTATACCCTGCATGAGTTTTTCAGCCGGACGCCCGTGACCGATCCCCTGCTGTTCACGTCGTCCAATCTTGATACGCACGCACGCGACATCGCTCTGGAAAGCGGACTTTTCCAGGAATGGATGATTGCGGCTTCCATGTGGGGATTCACACTGGGATTCCCGGTGCCTCTTCGCACTGTGTTTTCCGTCAATGTACCTGGAATTCTGGTTGCAGGCCGCTGCCTGGGAGTGGATCATGACCTCGCCAGCGGAATCCGGATGAACGGCGCCATGATCAGGCTCGGGCGCGCGGCAGGAATCCTCGCCGCGCTGGCGGCGGAAAAGAACATCCCTCCGGAAAACGTCCCCTACTCCGAGCTGAAGCCGCACTGCATTCTGGAACCGGAACTGATGGAGACGACACAATCTCTTTACGATCTGAACGAATCGGAAGTCTTCCGCCTTCTCGACTCGCCGGCGCCGGGAAGAGGACTCTGGAGTGCGAAATGGGGCAATCTTCCATCCGATGCGGAACTGATCCGGCGCATGAACGCCGCACCGGAAGGCAGTGAATTGAGGCGCCACAGCGCCTTCGCACTTGCCATGAGAAGAAATCCGGCTGCTCTGCATGAACTGCGGGAAATGGTGCGGGAACGCGATCGGTACACACCGGAAACAAGCCGGAAATACAACTATCCGCGCGGATGCGGCGCGATCTGCCTGCTCGGACTGATGCGCGACAGACATTCCTGCGATCTGCTTGCCGGCGTCCTCGAGGAGGAAAATCCAGGCGGGAACCGCCATGACAGCCATATGCTTGCGGCTTCCGCACTGTTGAAAATCGGGGAAGCGCATCCGGAAATGCGCGGACGGGTTGCATCCATCCTCCGGCTCCATGCGGAGGATCCGGAATGGAAGCTGGAGGCATGCCTCAAGGGAACCACGGATATGTTCATGCGCGACGATATCCGTCTGCGCCGCGTAATCGCGCGGACTCTGGAGTCCTGGGGCGAGGCACACAGCATCAGGATGTTCCCGGAACAGACGGCATGCGCTCCCGCAGCGGCATCCGCCATGCTTTCACAGAAAGGAAAAGGGAAAGGGAAATCATGAGGCAGACCGCAAAATACCGCCGTCTGGCGGAAATGATCGAGGGGAAAATCGACTGCGGCGTCTTCCAGGAGGGAGAAACGCTTCCGTCCATACGGCGCCTTATGGCACAGACAGGCTATTCCCTGAATACGGTGCGGAAAGCCTTCTCCCTTCTGCGCGACAGAGGGGTGCTGGAATCATACCGCGGGAGCGGAACCCGCGTTTCGAAAAGCATGCGGGGAGAGGCGCACGGACGCATCACCGTTGTCAGCGTCGAATTCGGAACGGCCCTGACGCACTCGCTCACTGCACTCGCATTCGCCGGAGTCCGCAAGGCGGCCAAACAGGCCGGTCTGGCCATTTCACGGAAAATCCTGTTTGCAGACACCTGCTCCGGAGTGACGCTTGCACGTGCCGCAAGACATTCAGACGGACTCATTCTGCTCGGAGGATACGACGCGTTCATGCGGGAGATGAATCTCTCCCTTCCGACTGTAGGGATCGGAATGCACGATTCCTACGGCGGCAGGATGTCAATCATTGATCTGGACCCGGTCTGCGCGGCGGAAATGGCATGCGCCTACTTCCTCCGGAAAAACATCCGCAGCCTGATTCTGGTCAGTCATGACCGGCTGAATTTCGAATTCAGGAAAAAAATTTTCAAAGATTCCTGGATCGCCCGCGGAGGAACGGTCACAGCGGAGTTCACCGGACACGCCGAAACGAAAGCCATCGGGAAAAATACCGGAATTCTTTACTTTTTCGGGGGAGATGCCGTCACGGACATGGGAAAAGACATCTTTTCCGGCGGAAAAAATCCGGGCTCGCCCGTCAATATTCTCTGCATGGACGGGAAACCGCTGTTCGGACGGGAGATCGGCAGGCATCTCCCTACGCTGGCGCTGAACTGGTTCGAGGCAGGGAAACTCGGGGTTGAAGAACTGTGCCGCAGAATTTCCGCTCCCGAAACTCCGTCCCGTCGGATTTATCTTCCGCCGAAGCTTTACGACTGAAAGGCAGGATCGAAAAACATATCAGGGAAAGGAACACTTTCATGCAGCGGCAGAAAAACAGAAAAATCAGAACCATATTCCGGAATCAGTCCGGAATCAGTCCGGAATCAGGGGATACGGTTTTTTTCACATTGATCGAGCTTCTCATTGTAATTTCAATCATCGCCGTTCTGGCGGGAATGCTTCTTCCGGCATTGCAGCAGGCGCGGGAGACAGCCAGAAAATCGCAATGTCTGAATCAGGAAAAACAACTTGGCATTGCATTCAACATGTATTTTTCCGATTACAAGGATTTCATTCCGCCCAAAATCAGTGATTCGGAAGGAAAATCCCAGACCTGGGCGTTCCTGCTTTATCCTTATTTCGGCATCCACACGACTTCCAACACATCCATCATCTCAAGTTATTTCACACTCAAACGAGAGCCGAAAACCTTCCAATGCCCCAAGGATCTCTGCCTGAACAAGGCGAATTCCCATCTGGGATACGGAATGTACCACCATCTTGCGGAGCAGAACATCAGGAAACTCTCCAGACTTTCAGAACGTCTTCTGCTTACGGAAACGGCTTTTTCGGCGATTGGTCCGGAAAGTCATACTGCAGGCCACTATCTTGTCCAGGGCGAGACGCTCGACGTCATGCTCAATCCGCTGGCCAATACCCCGGGAATCAAAAAACATGCGAACCAGGCGAATGTTCTGTTTATCGGCGGCAATGCAGGCGCTCTGAAAGCAGGCGAACTTGCAAGAATGTCCGGCACACATGCCGGCTACCAGATCTGGAAACTGCCCTGGGGTGTTTACAGCTCCACCACAAAACCTGTGGAAAATCTCTGAAAAGCGCACAGGGACGTTTTCCGAAATTCATTCACCGGAACGAAGTCGATCGTTAAAATATCAGAAGAGGATAAAAAGATGGATGCGGAATATCAAGGGAAAATCGTTCCCGGCATCATATGCGCACTCTTGTTTGCGCCGTTTCTGCTTCCCGCGGCGTCTCCGGAAACAGTTCCGGAAGCATGGCGCATCCCGGAAATCATGAAACGGAATTATACGGTTTTCTTCTCGGCGCGCTGGACTGACAGCGCATTCTGGAAAGATCTCGTCGCTCCCGGAGTGTTCCGCGAGGAAACAGAACTCCCGGAGGATTACCAGCGCCTCGGGAAGCTGGATTTTTTCAAGAATGCCGCGCTCACCTACCTCTGCAGCGGCAATTTCCGGCGTTTCATTTCCGGCGCAGAACTTATCCGTGCGGATCAGCTGATGCACCCGAAACAGGCTGCCTATGCTGATTCACCCAGGAAAGCGGCATTCCCGTTCCTTGTGGATTATTCCGGCAACCGCACGCTGCCGGGAAAAATGCTCGGAGAGGACTTCCGGCACGACATCCCCGCTTATCGGAAATGGCTGGAGACACACCCGAACTTTTACGGCTTCCGTCTTTCCGAATGGGACAATGAAACGGTCGGCTTCGAGTATTTTCTGAATCTTGCACGGAAAAGAAAAATCATTACGGATGCGGAATATGCCGGGATGAAAAAACGCTTCCCCCCTGCCGGGGACCGGAATGAAATGCTGGCGCGCACAAGAAAAATGTATGATCTGCTCCGGAAACTTTATTTCAATGATCCGGATCATCTCGTCTCCATGCATGCAGGCTGGAACTTCGGGCATATGGCGGCGGCCTGGGGAGTCCGTTCGATCATGCTTGAGACAACCAACACCAGTCACGGCAATTCCTATTACCGCTGGCAGAGCAGCATGTTTTTCATCCGCGGCGCGGCACGTCAGTTCGGAATTCCATGGGGATGGTATCTGGCAAGCTTCTTCAACGGACCGGACGCAGAAGGAAAATGGCGGAACAACAGCGAAGTGAAATATGTTTCCCGCGGAGGGAAATATCAGGGAATGACCGGACCGGACTGCGGCATGTCTCTTTCCTTGCGGAAACGCGGAACATGGCTGGCCTGGCTTTCCGGGGCCTCCTTCTTTGAACGGGAAAACTGGCTGGGAAGCTATCTGGAATGGGACTGGGACAAAGTGAATTCGGTCAGACTTTCACCCGAAGGCGAATTCGTCGTGAATTTCCACACTCTGACGAAGCGCATCGACCGGGGAGTGCCTTATACGCCGGTCGCGCTGCTGATTCCCTTCAACCAGGGGTATCCGGCCACGGGAGGAAAATCCTGGAGATGCTTTGCGTATACCCCCGGAGATTTCATGATCGACGCGTGGCTGGCAACCGTCATTCCCGCATACGCCCGTCCGGAAGCCTTGAAACGCGGGGAGGAAGGATGCCTCTTCAATTCGCCCTTCGGCGACGGGTTTGACGTGCTGGCGCCGGACGTGCCCGGGCGGAATGATTTTTACAATACGCTCAGGAACTATCCCGCTGCAGTTCTTCTGGGAGATTACAAGCCCTCGCAGACTTTGCGCACGGATCTGGAGCGATACGCGGCAGAAGGCGGAACACTGATTCTGGCAGATGAACACCGGAAACTGGGAATTTCGGAAAGCGGGAAAGGGAAGATCCTAACGCTCCCTGCGGATTTTCTGCCGCCGTTTCACTCCGGCACCCTTGACGGCACCATGCGTGGCGAAATCCGCTTCCCGAAAATCGGGGCCCTGCTTGAAAAGCTGCTGAAAAAGCTTCTCCCCGTCACGGTTTCCGGCGACATTCAATACGGACTCAACCGGACAAGGAAAGGATGGCTGGTTTACCTGATCAACAACCGCGGGGTGACAAAATATGCCGATTCTGCGGAAAAGATCAACCCCGCGGCGGAAACAGAAATCCGGATCAAACCGAACGGATTCACTTTCCGCGAGGCTTTTGAACGGATCGGGAACCGTCGCCTTTCCCTCAGAAACGGCACGGTGACACTCCGGGTGGAATCCGGCGGTGTACGGCTCGTTGAATTGAATTCCTGAGCACTTCTGATGCGCAGAAACAGGGAATTAGGAAATGCCTGGCGCAGAGCGGGAATGCGGAACAGGAGAATGAACGGCATTCACAGGATGGAAGCAATGTACGGAAACAATGAATTGGATTCGATTTCTCCACCGCCTCCGGAAACATGGGGGTTCATGGAAGAACTGAAAAAGGAGGAAAAACGGACTTTTCATTTTACACGCTCCAAGGTTCGCAGGGGCGAAGCAGATCTTTCAGGGGGCGTGCGTCTCCGGCGGGATTTTCCGGATCCGGACCAATGTCTCGACAGCATCTTCCGGGACTGGGAAAGCCTTTTCCCTCCCGGAAACGGGAAATACGCGATTCATCTGAAACAGGAAGATTGCGGTCCATTCGATTCGTTCCGGATTCAGGTTCAAGCGGCGGAATGCGTGATTTCCGCCGGGAATGCAGAAGGAATCCGGCGTGCGCTGTATTATCTGGAAGATCTTCTTCTCGCCGCGGACGGTCCTTTTCTTCCGCTGGGAACCATCCATCGCAGGGCATGGCTTGAAAATCGGATCTCACGCTGTTTCTTCGGTCCCGTCAAACGCCCGCCGCGCAACAGGGACGAACTTGCGGACCGGACGGATTACTATCCGGACGCGTATCTGAACCGCCTTGCCCGCGAAGGGATCAACGGACTCTGGCTGACCGTCGACTTCGCAAGCCTGATCCGCGGAGACGATCGGGATTCCCGGTTTGCAAAGCTCAAACGGACCGTTGACAAATGTCTGCGCTACGGCATCCGGACCTGGCTGTTCATGATCGAACCGATCGCCCAGGCGCCGGACAGCGCATTTTTCAAGGAATATCCGGAGCTGGCAGGGGCCATGACATTCGCCGGACGTCTCTGCGTCTGTCCTTCGACAGAAGCCGGACAGCGCTATCTGTATGAATGCACCCGGGAAATCTTCCGCCGCGTACCCCGTCTGGGAGGCATCATCAACATTTCCCTCGGCGAACGGGATACGACATGTCTTTCCGCCAGCGGAATTTACGGGGAACATCCGTGCAGCTGTCCGCGCTGCGCGGGAAAGAAGCCGGAGGAAATCCTCTTCCGATCGGTCGACGCGATGAACCGGGGAATGAAATCCGCCGCGCCGTCCGCGCAGTTCATATCCTGGCTTTACCTCTCCTTCGCCGCACCGGAATCGCCGTTTCTCGCCAAGCTGTCCGCCTGTGTCCCGGAAGGAGTGACGCTCCTCTGCAATTTTGATTCCGGAGTCAGGGCGAAACAGCAGGGAAAACTCCGCATCGGCGGAGATTACTGGCTCTCCCGGAGCGAAGCAGCCGGACGATTTGTCCATTATGCGCAGACGCTTGATTCGAAAGCCCGTCTCGGAGCAAAAATCCAGGTCGGATGCTCGCATGAATGCGCAACACTCCCTTATCTGCCGGTACCGGGACTGCTCTACAGAAAATACAGAAAAATGCGGGAACTCAAAGTTTCCACAGTTCTGCAGTGCTGGTATTTCGGCAATTATCCCGGTTTGATGAACCGGGCTGCCGGCATGCTCGCATTTGAAGATTTTTCAGACGGAGAAGAAGCATTTCTGCGGCGGCTTGCCGCCCCGGAATGGGGCCGTGACGCATCTTGCATAGCCCGGTTCTGGCGGCGCGCCGGAAGAGCCTATTCACATTATCCGCTGAGCAACGCCATGCAGTATTACGGCCCCTTCCATGACGGCATCGTCTGGCTTCTGTATCCTTATCGGCAGCATCTTCCTCTCGCACCGACCTGGCAGACCTGCCATCCCGGAAGCGGGGACAATATCTCCGACGCACTTGGATCATTCACTCTTCCGGAAGCCGCCGCCCAGGCCGGGCTCCTTGACTCGGGCTGGCGCAGTGCGCTCAAATTGCTGGATCCGCTCCGATCGCGTTATGCTGAAGATCCTGATCGCCGCAAGGAACTGTCGCTCTATGATGCGGCAGGGCTTCTTTTCCGGTCGGGCGCCAACATTCTCCGCTTTTATGCGCTCAGGGCGGAAAACAGGGGATTCACCCCCGTCATGCGCGAGATCATGCGCGAAGAAGCGGAAAATTCCCTGAAAATGGAACTTCTGTGCAGGAACGATTCCCGGATCGGGTTTCATTCCGAGGCGGAAAATTATAAATTCTTTCCGGAAAAACTGCTGGCGCGCGTCCGGATTCTCCGCGAGTTCCAGATCCGTCCTCCGGAAAGCCAGAAGGAAAAGATTTTGAAAGCCTTCACCGGAAGATTCCGGCACGGACCCACATTCTCATGGCGTCTGGGAAAGAGCCCCGGCTTTCTGAAAGTGGAAGTGCGCCTGCATGGCAAATGGCATTTCGATCAGCTTTTCGCCGCGCTGGCGGGAACGCAGGACGAACCGGCTGCAACTTTCGAAATGAACGGAAACGGAACATTCTTCGCGAACCGTCGCGGAATCAGGCATGAAGTGACATCAGGTGACAATACGTGGCAAGTGGTCTTCCTTGTGCCGGACACACTGATTCCTCCGGGCGATGTCTTCCGGATTGCATTCACACGCTTCAGAGGAGACGCCGCAGGAAACATCGCATACGATGGAGCGCCGCCGCGCCCGGATACGGTTTATTTCCGTCTTCTGCACGGCCCGCACAACCCCCGTTATATGTTCACCTGCCGCTGGCGATGAGACAATGCGGCAGCCTCTTCGGTTTCCTTCCCTGTGAACGGATGCGGAGGGAAAAATTCCATATCCCCGCAGAAGAAACTCCCGTCCTTTTCCGTTTTTCAATCCTTGCGCGCCATCGCGCGCAGCTGGGCCATTTTCGCCTTCATGGAAAAGAAACGCTTGCTGGGCACTCTCGCATAAGACGGGTAGCGTTTGCGCACCTCCGGGGAAACATCCTCCGGAATGTACTGAAATCGCCGATAGAGCCAGAGATACTGATCCGGCGCCATGCGGATGAACTCTTCGGTGATGTCCGTCAAAGCCTGGATCAGCGCTTCATCGCTCTCATATTCGGAAGCGGGCTTCGGCAGTTCCCGCAGAATCGCATTGAACTTTCCTTCCGTCCGGATCGCGGTTCCAATGGCGACAAAGCGGTTCCGGGAACGCGCCAGCACAGCCGGAGCGCGGCTGACGGGAACGGGAATGCCGAACAGATTGACAAACACACCCCCGTTGCGCGGCCGGGTGTTCTGATCGATCAGAATGCCGATCGTGTAACCTTCGTCCAGCGCCTTCTTCATATTGCGCGCCGCCCCCTTGGAATGCAGAATGCGGACATCGCCCGCGGAACGCCCGGAGCTGATCAGACGGTCCAGATAGGGATTGCGGGCCGTTTTGACCACCGTGGCCATGCGGTAATGAAACAGCTGGGAAAGAATCCGGCCGGCAAACTCCCAGTTTCCCAGATGCGGCGTCACCAGAATCGCGCCGGTGCCGTCCTCCATCCTGCGGAGCCCCTCTTCTGCGCAGACGCGGCAGTTGGTCAGATCGACGGTTTCCGCAAACTCGTCCGGATGACTGCAGGCCCAGAAAAACTCGCAGAGGGTTCTCACCAGATTTTCCAGGCTTCTGTGCGCAATCGCCTTCACTTCACGCGCGTCCTTCTCCGGAAAAGCGGCATGAATGTTGACACGGCAGAGCGAACCGAAACCGGGAAGGAAATAGAGAATCGAACCGAAAACACGTCCGATTGCGCCGAAAGAGCGATATGGAAGCAATCCCATGAGCTTGAAAGCGGCAAGCGCCGGCAGATATTCGGCGCGGGCTTTCATGTCCTTGAGAATTTTCATGCCCCGTCTCCAGGCCGCGTCAGCGGTTCAGGCGGCGTCTGTGCGGAACCGGGCCGAGACACGGCGCCGACATGTTCCTGTCAAAATAGATGCCATTGGAGAAAAGCACGTCGCGCAAGGCCGAGGCGGCAATGTTCTGGGCAAGATGCGTCATGTTTGCCTCGGGACAGTTCCAGGTTTCCGGCTCCTTGACCAGACGGAAGGTCAGATCCGGCATCACGTAAACCAGTCCCCAGGAATCCGCGATTTCATCCGGCTTCACGGTATTCTCCGGAACCGCCAGATAAAGCTGTGACGCGGTTTTCGCCGTGCGCATCCGGTCGAGGCGGCTTCCGTGATACAGCGCATATTCCAGCTCGTCAATCCGTTTCAGGCACTGCCGGTAGGCCTTGTTCGCGCTTTTCTTGTAGTCCCATGAGTCGAAATCGGCAAACAGCGTATCCGTTTCCTTGAGACCGGGTTCCGTCCGGCGGATTTCCGCCTCCAGGTTGCAGCGTTCCAGTTTGGCGGCGGAAAGAAGCGCCGTCAGTTCACGCCGGTTGGAGCAGTCCATGGAGATGATGTTCTCAAAACTGGTCTCCACGACCGCAGTGCGGACAACGCGGAGAAGTCCCTTTCTGCCGCCCGCGGGTTCCGACCAGAAAGCGGCGGCATCCGCCTGGAACTTTTTCAGACGGGTGGGGACGGACATTGCCAGTCCCGTGGGATTCAGCGCTGCGAGAAAGGCAAGCGCGGCACGCTTGAGATTCTGCGGAGTCAGCTCCTGCCTCCGCGGAGGAGCGCAGACGATGACAGGATCGCTCCCGGACTCCGGAAGAGCCTCTTCCGGAGCTGCGGGAGAAGAGGCGGAGCAAGCGGCATCTGCGGGCTGCGGCGTCTCCTGAGAAAGTTCCTCCGGAGGGGCCTTTTCATCGGACGCATCCGCCCATTCAGATTCATAATCCTCGATTTCAACGACTTCCAGCTCTCCGGATTCCGTTTCATTCTCTCCGGAGAACAGATCGTCATCCGGGGAGGCGTCTTCCCGCACGTCTTCCTCAAGCGGTCCGAAATCAAAAAGCAGCTGCATATTTTTTTTCGTTTCAGACATCAGAACACGCCTCCCTGTTTTTCCGGATCAGAAGCGATCAGTTGTTGTCGCTGACTTCGAGCTCGTCAAGGGCGTCGCCGATGACTTTGCCCATGTCGACGAGAGCCGCACCCGGCTTGAGCGCCGCGGAAACTTCCTCGCCGGCGGCTTTCAGATCGTCTTCGGAATATCCTTCCTCAAGCGCCTTGATGCTGAGCCCGATCCGGCGCTCGTCCTTGTCGATCTTGATGACACGCGCCTCGATCTCCTGCCCGAGCGAAAGTTTGTCCTTGACCTTCTCCACGCGGTCCTTGCTGATCTGGGAGATGTGGACAAGTCCGTCGATCTTGTGGGAGAGTTCGATAAACGCGCCGAAGGCGGTGATCTTGGTGACTTTGCCCTTCACGACATCGCCGATCTTGTAAAGGGACTCAATGTTGGCCCACGGATCTTCCTCGGTCTGCTTGAGGCCGAGAGAGATGCGCTGCTGCTGCGGATCAATGTCGAGAATGACGGCGTCGACTTCGTCGCCGACCTTGAGCACTTCGTTCGGGTTGTTGATCTTGCGCGTCCAGGACATGTCGGAGACATGGATCATGCCGTCGATGTCGTTTTCGATTTCGACGAAGGCGCCGTAACTGGTCATATTGCGGACCTTGCCCTTGATGCGGCTTCCGGCAGGATACTTCTCGGCGAGAACCTCCCACGGATTGCGGGTCTTCTGGCGGAGTCCGAGAGAAATCTTCTTGGCCTCCTTGTCGATGTCGAGAACGACGGCCTCGACCTCTTCGCCGACGCTGACCACATCACCGGCCTTGGTCACGCGCTTGGTCCAGGACATTTCGGAAACGTGGATCAGCCCCTCGACGCCCTGTTCAATTTCAACAAAGGCGCCGTAAGGCATGATGTTGACGATCCGGCCCTTGACAACATTGCCGACCGCGTATTTGGACTCCACTTCGTCCCATGGATTGCGGGTCTTCTGCTTGAGGCCGAGAGAGACGCGCTCCTTGGCGAAGTCGATGTCCAGAATCATGACCTCGACCTCCTGGCCGATTTCCAGCATTTCGGAAGGATGGGAGATTCTGCCCCAGGACATGTCCGTGATATGGAGAAGACCGTCCACGCCGCCGAGGTCGATGAACGCGCCGAAATCCGTGATGTTCTTGACGACGCCCTTGCGGATCTGGCCGACCTCCATCTCCTTGAGGAGAGCGGAGCGGCGGTCCTTGCGGGATTCTTCAAGCAGTTCGCGGCGGGAAACGACGATGTTCTTGCGGTCCTGGTTGATCTTGAGGATCTTGAAATCGTATTCCTTGCCGATGAATTCATCCATGTTCTTGACGGGCCCGATGTCAATCTGGGAACCGGGCAGGAAGGCTTCGACGCCGTTGAGATCGATGATGATGCCGCCTTTGACGCGGTGTTTCATCAGGCCGCGGATGACGCTGCCTTCGCCGTATTCGGATGTGATCTTTTCCCAGGACTTGATGAAGTTCGCCTTGGAAAGACTGATTTCCGGCATATTGTTCTCATTCTCGATCGCTTCGAGAAAAACATCCACCTTGTCGCCGACCTGCGCCTCGTTCCAATCCCTGAATTCCGTGCTCGGGATAAAGCCTTCCGCCTTGTATCCGATATCCACGAGGGCGCCGTCCTGTCTCTTCTCCACGATTCGGCCGGGAACGATGGACCCTTCGGCGAAATTGTTGCTCTTTTCCGCGCCGTTCAGCAGCTCCTCCATGGAAAGACTGCTGCTCAGATCGACATAGCTTTTTGTGTTTTCCGTTGTCATTTTGCTGTTTTCTTTAGTTTGGTTCTGTTGCCTGTCAAGGAAACTCCCTGTGAACGGATGCGTTTCATCCGCGCACACCTTCATTGTGAACGGATAAGATACTCCCCCCGCCGCGGATTGTCAAGCGGTTCCCTGATTTTTCAGCAGGATAATTTCCCGATCCGCGGATTCCTCGGGCAGATGCGACGCCTTATCCGGCCAGCTCCCGGAATTTCGCATACGCCGCGTCATAAGGAGCGCGGTCCGCAGCGCGCGGCGTATAGATTTTCGGAGTGAAGGAGGCCTTCACGATCTCCCGCGCGGAAGCGAGATCCTTCACGGAACCGGCGGCCATCGCCTGCGACAGGATATTGCCTGTCGCGGTCGCCTCTACCGGTCCGGCGATCACCTTCACATTGCAGATGTCCGTGGCGATGCGCATCAGGACGTCCGCGTTCGAACCGCCGCCGACGATGTTCAGGCAGTCATACACATTTCCGGAAAGTTCGGAAAGCTGCTCGAGTTTCGCGCGGAAGCAGAGTCCGAGCGAATCGTAAACGCAGCGGATCGTCTCGGCATCGTCCGGGGTTCCCTGCCCGGTGCGTTCGCAGAAGCGGCGGATCTTGCCCGCCATGTCGCCGGGAGACAGGAATTCGCGTTCGTTCGGATTGATGATGAAGCGCAACCCTTCGCACTCCATCGCCATTTTGTCGATCACGGACCAGGGCTTCTTTTCTCCGTCGCGCTTCGCCCAGTCCGCGCGGAGCTCCTGCGCCAGCCACATGCCGATGATGTTTGTAAGAAAACGGATTTTTCCATTCAGTCCGCCTTCGTTGGTGAATCCGGCCTTGCGCGCCTCCTCCGTCAGGACAGGGGCATCCAGTTCCGCGCCGAAAAGCGCCCAGGTCCCGCAGCTGATGTAAACCCAGTTGCGGTCATCCGGCGCGGGAACGGACGCGACTGCCGAGGCGGTGTCATGACTTCCGACCTTGCAGACGTCGATCCGCGGAATGCCGAGCTCCTGCGCAAGGCCGGACTTCAGCTTCCCGACGATCGTCGAAGGCGGCGTGATCTTCGGGAAGAACGAACGGGAAAACCCGAGTTTGTCCAGCGTGACGAAGTCCCATTCGCGCGTGACGGCGTTCAGCATGTGGGAGGTGCTCGACTCCGTGTATTCGCAGGTGCGGTCCCCGCAGAACAGATAGCAAAGCGCGTCGGGAATCATCAGCATGATGTTTCCTTCGGCGAAGTCCTCCGGATGCTGTTTCCGGTGCGCGACCAGCTGGAACAGCGTGTTGATCTGCATGAGCTGCATGCCGGTGCGGGAATAGAGTTCGGCTTCGGGGACCGTCCGGAACACCTCTTCCGGAATGTTGTCCGTGCGGGAGTCGCGATAGTTGTAAGGCTCGCGGGCGAAGGTTCCGTCCGGCTTGACGATCACGTAATCGACGCCCCAGGTGTCGATGCCCATGCTCCGGATGTCCGGATACCGGGAAAGGGACTTGCGGATTCCCTCCCGGATTTCGGCAAAGAGGGATTTGATGTTCCAGTAAAGCGAGGCGCCGCGTTTCGTCGGACCGT
Organism: uncultured Victivallales bacterium; assembly: GCA_944390795.1. GTDB lineage: Bacteria > Verrucomicrobiota > Lentisphaeria > Victivallales > UBA1829 > UBA11452. The sequence continues at coordinate 22,285 of CALXRI010000010.1, read as the reverse complement.
TTTCAAAGCGGTGCATCTCCTCAAGCGTAATCTTTCCGTTTTCCAGAATTCCGACGATTGCGCGTCCGCTGGAGGCGCCGAGGTCGATGGCCAGATACTTTTCGGATGCCATGAGATTCTCCTTTTCAAAGTCCGTTTTTCTTCATCTGCATTTCCATATTGCTGCAATTTTACATCGCGACGCGCCTCTTTTCAAATTACTTTCCGCAAAGTGACGCTCTTTTTCTTGCTTAAATCGGAAAATCATTGTATATTGCCTCCGGAAGTTCATCATCAGGAAAGGACGCGATCGTGGATACGGAACTTATTTTGAAGACTGGCGCGGAAGCCCTGCAGCTGGAAATCGACGGGCTTGTCTATCTCAAGGATCATCTTGGAAAGGAATTTGCCGAACTGGTCCGGCTCTGCATCCGGATTCTGGACAACGGCGGAAAAATCGTCGTCTGCGGAATCGGCAAAAGCGGACATGTCGGGAAGAAGATCGCGGCGACTCTCGCCAGCACGGGTTCCCCTTCCATCTTCGTCCATGCGGTGGAGGCCATGCACGGGGACCTGGGCATGCTGCAGGAGCATGATCTTCTGCTCGCGCTCAGCTACAGCGGAGAGAGCGACGAACTGGTCCGCGTTCTGGTTCCCGCGAAACGCCTCGGCGTCACGATCGCGGCCATTACGGGAAATCCGGCGTCCTCGCTGGCGAAACTCGCCGACCTCACCGTGCCGCAGACCGTTCCCCGGGAAGCCTGCCCCTTCAATCTGGCTCCGACGACAAGCTCGACCGCGACGCTCGCGCTCGGCGACGCGCTCGCCATGACACTGCTCAAACTGCGCAAATTCACGAAAGAGAAATACGGACGCCTCCATCCATCCGGCGCGATCGGGCGCGCCGTCACGATGCGGGTCTCGGACGTCATGCGCAGCGGCGACCGCCTCGCGCTGGTTCCGCCTTCGGCAACGATCAAGGAGACGATTCTGTCCATGACCAAAGCGCATGGAGGCTCCGCAGTCGTCGTCGATGAAAACGGCGGTCTTCTCGGCATTTTCACCGACGGGGATTTCCGCAGAAAAGCCGAAAACGATCTGGAAATCCTCTCCAGAAAGGTCGGAGAAGTCATGACGAGAAATCCCGCATCCATCTGCGCCGACGCCCTTGCCGTCGAGGTTCTGAAGGTTGTCGAAGCGCGCAAGATCGACGACATCATCGTGCTCGATGACAAAGGGAAAGTGGTCGGAATCGTGGACATTCAGGACCTGCCGGGGCTCAAGCTCATGTGAGACAACATCCGATCCGGGCGCGTATTGTTCCGCGTCCGGATGGAGTCAGGCTTTTTTCAGCGGCCAGGTCCCGGTCCCCTGCCCGGTCCGCCGGGTCTCCTCCCGCGCGGCGGACCGTCATGCCGGAACTTCCGCGGAGGAGGCGGCGCAGGGCGGTACACCGGAGGCGCCGGATACCAGACGGGCGGCACGTATACAACCGGAGGGGGCGGAGGCGGGGAGAGCGGCGTCACCGCCACAACGGGCGGACAGTAAACCGGCGTCCCGATGGAAACCCCGACGTCCGTTCCGTGCCGGGAGCTTCCGACCGAAACTCCGATCCCCCCCAGATTCACCGAAACATTTCCTGCGAACGCGAAGACCGCGCCCCCGGCCAGAATTGCCGTAAGAATGATTTTTTCATTGTCTGTTTCTCCTCTGCTTGTGTTGAACTGCAATTGCCTTTCAGGGAATTTCTCCCTGTCATTGCCTGAAATAACGAGCAGACAAATCAGTTTATTGCATTAAATAATTAAATTTTTAAACTATTTAATTTTATTATTATTCTCTGTTACAGAATTCCTTTCGGAAAATGAACCGCTCCGGTGCAGAGATCGGGAATTTCGCCTCCGGCGGCCAGCTTGCGCAGCTGGACAGCGGCAGGACTGACAGTCCTGCACGAAGCAATTTCTGGCGATGCGGAGCATCGCGGGATTAACCTATTTTTTTGAATAAAATTCACCGGGGAAAAACGTGCGTTTCCGATACGGGGCATTTATCTGCACGCCTTGATTTCCATGCCCGGGACAATATATTACCATTCCTGCAGCAAGCCGGTCCGAAGTCATGTCGCGGCGGCGCGAAATCACGGAAAGGAATGTTTCCCCATGAAAATTCTGCTTCTATCTTTCGGATTTTGTTTTCTTTTTCCCGTTCTGCATGCGGATGAACGGCTTGAAAACGCGAAAAAAACACTGTTTTCCGCGCAGGCTCCGGAAGAAGACCGGAAAAATGCGCTGGCGGCACTGCGCACGCTGGCGGAAACGGGAGACACGGAAGCGGAATACTGGTACGCATGGATGCGGCATTACGGAAAAGGCGGAATGCCGGCGGACAAATCGGAGGCCTTCCGTTTCTTTTCCCGGGCGGCAGAAAAAAATCATACCCGCGCACTGTACTGGGTGGGCTACTATCACGGCAACGGATTCGAAATGGAAAAAAATCCCGGACTGGCCTTTGCCTACATGAAAAAAGCGGCGGAAAGCGGATCGCCGGAAACCATGTGCGGTTTTGCCGAGGAATGCCTGGCGGGACGCTTTTTCCCGAAAAACGATCCTCTGGCCTTTCATTATCTGCAGCGCGGCGCGGAACAGGGACATGCGTCTTCCCTTTATCACCTCGCACGCTGCTATCGTTACGGCCGCGGAGTGAAACGGGATCAGAAGAAGGCGTTTGAACTCTATCGCCGGGCCGCGGACAAAGGCAATCCATATGCCCAGTATCAAACGGCCATGGCAAGTTTCTTCTCCCGGGGGACCCCGCGGGATGAAGCTCTGGAATTCAAGTATTTCGGAATGGCCGCGGAAAAAGGCTACGCTCCCGCGCTCTTCCGGCTCGGCAACTGTCATTATTTCGGATTCGGCACGCCGCAGGATTTCTCCAAGGCGCTGCGCTGTTTCCACGCGGCGGCGGAAAAAGGCAGCTGCGACGCAATGGTTCAGATCGGCTACTGCCATTCCCGCGGGTTCGGCGTGAAGAAGGATGAAACGGAAGCGGTCCGCTGGTATGAAAAAGCTGCGGCGAAAAAAGATCCCGGGGCCTATCTGCAGCTGGCGCGCGCCTTTTTTTCCGGTTCCGGCGTCCGGCAGGATTACCGGAAATCCTATGAATATTACACTCTTCTGGAAAAAAGCAGATCCTCGATGAAATGGTTCGCCATGAGTGAAATCGGGCTGTTCCACGAAAAGGGCATCGTCGTGCCGCAAGATGACCGGAAGGCGTTTTCCTACTACAACCGGGCGGTGGACTGCGGCGGCAGAATCAAGGCGGGCCTTTTCCTGCTGCATGGGCGGGGAACGGAAAGGAATCCGGAGCAGGCCTTGAAAAAATTCAATGATAGCGTGACATTCGGGAAAAGCCCTCTGGGCGCCTATCTGGCGGGATCGCTCCATCTCTCCGGCACAGGAACGGAAAAAGATGAAAGGAAAGCGGTGGAACTCCTGAAAATCGCCGCGGAAGCCGGTTATATTCCGGCCATGCGAAAATTAAGCGAGCTTTTCCGCCACGGCATCGCAGGGGGCGCGCCGGATCCGGAACAGGCTTCGGAATGGTCCCGCCGGGCGGAAAACACGCCGGAACTGCCGGATTCCCGCTTCATCGGCACGCCTCACAGGTGAAAGACGCTTCCGGAGTCGTTCCCCATACCCCGGCGGAACGCTCTTTTTTCCCCTTTTTTTGTATTTGGAACTTGATGCCTGACGGAAGCGTTTTATATTTCGATATGACATTCCAAACATTCAACGGGAGATTTTGCATGAAAATCATTGTCGCCGGAGGCGGACAGGCCGGCTGCACCGCAGCGAAAAGACTGAAGCAGAACCTGCCTGACGCGGATGTGCTGCTGTTCGACGCCGACACCTGCGGGCTTTACGCAAAAATGCGTCTGCCCGATTACATCGCGGGCAAGGTTGCGAGGGAAAAGCTGATTCTCGCTTCTCCGGAAGCCATGCGGGCGCAGGGGATTGAAACCCATCCCGGCGAAACGCTGGAGAAAATCGATCCCGCCGCAAAGGAAATCCGGACCTCGGCGGGCCGGAGCTTCTCCTGGGACAAGCTGGTGCTGGCCGGCGGCGCGGACGCATTCGTCCCGCCGGTGAAAGGCATCGAACGCGTCAAGACATTCACGCTCCGCACGCTGCATGACGCGGACCGTCTCATTGCGCGCTCGGAAACGGCGGAGGACGCCGTTGTGATCGGCGGCGGACTGCTCGGACTCGAGGCCGCCTGGGCGCTCCGCGAACGGGGACTTGCAGTCACCGTGGTCGAATTCATGAACCGGCTTCTGCCGCGCCAGCTCAACGAGGCGGAGTCGGCGGTTCTGCTGGAGAAACTCTCCGGAGCGGGACTCCATTTCCGCCTCGGCGTTTCCGCCGCGGAGCTGGAACCGGGTTCCGCCCCGGACCGCGTGAAAACGACCTTTTCCGACGGAAGCGTGCAGGAAGCGGGTATTCTTCTTTTCTCCGCGGGAATCCGTTCCCGGATCCATCCCGCTGCGGACTGCGGAATTCAGGTGAACAAAGCCATTGTCGCGGATCACAGGTTTCAGACGTCGCTTCCCGACATCCATGCGATCGGCGACTGCGCGGAAATCGACGGGCGCACCTGGGGACTCTGGGTTGCGGCGAAGGACCAGGGCGAGGCGCTCGGCGACATTCTTGCAGGAAAACGAGATTCCTTTGTCAGTCCCGTCTACGCGCCAAGCCTGAAAATTTCCGGAATTCAGCTCAAGGACATCCGTCAGGACGCTTCCGCAAAACCGCAGTGAGGAGTTTTCCATGAAACGTGTCCCCGGAGCAGTCCTGCTGAAAGCAATGCCGGGAAAAAGGAAAAAAAGCTCCGTTTCCGGTCAAACCGCTTCTCCGGCGGAAAAAACGAATGCGGGGACTGAGAAAAGCGGAAAGAAAACGAAAAAAGCGGAAGCGGAAAAAAAGCGGAAGACGGAAAAAGCGGCCCCAATGGGGCACGCCCGCGATCTCCGCTCCGGCACCGTCCCTTACCTCATAGAGGCGGACGGCACGATACGGGTCATGCTGGTGACACCCAAAGGCGGCGGCGCCTGGATGCTTCCGAAGGGAAATGTGGAAAAAGGCATGACCGCCCATGCCTCCGCGGCCAAGGAGGCCTTCGAAGAGGCCGGAGTGATGGGGATCTGCGATCCGGTCGTGCTGGGGGAATACCGTTTTCGGCAATCGCAGCTGGTCCGGATTTTTCCGCTCCGGATCACGCGGATCCTGGAGCGCTGGGAGGAGACGGGATTACGTTCGCGCTTTCTCTTCAAACTGGAGAAGGCGCTGAAAATCGCGGACGGAGACGACATCCGGTCCATACTGCGGAAACTCGGGGATTACGTGAAAAAACAATCATAGTTTGGGGAGCCGCTCATGGCGATTCTGGACGTAAAAGGCTTGACAATCGAATTTCAGACGGAAGGCAGGGTTCAGCCGACCGTGACGGACGTTTCCTTTTCGCTGGAAAAAGGGGAGATTCTGGCGCTGGTCGGAGAAAGCGGCTGCGGAAAAAGTGTCTCGTGCATGGCTCTGGCACGGCTTCTGCCCTCGCCTCCCGCACGAATCGCGGGGGGCGAGGTGATGCTGCGCAAACGCTCCGGAGAGGTTGTGGACGTTCTGCGTCTTTCCCCGCGGGAGCTGCGGAAAATCCGGGGAGGCGAGATCGCCTACATTTTTCAGGAGCCGTCCGTCTCGCTGAATCCGGTTTTCCGCGTCGGAGAGCAGATCGCCGAAGCGGTCTCGCTGCACCGGCCCGACGTCGGGGATCCCTGGGAGGAGGCGGTGGAACTGCTGCGCAGGGTCGGGATTCCCGAACCGCGCGACAGGGTATCGCGCTATCCGCACGAGCTTTCCGGCGGAATGCAGCAGCGCGTCATGATTGCCATGGCAATCGCAAGCAGTCCTTCCGTGCTGGTCGCGGACGAACCCACCACCGCGCTGGATGTGACGATTCAGGCGCAGATTCTGGATCTGCTCCTGGATCTCCGCCGCCGCCTGGGCATGTCGATCATCCTTGTGACGCACAATCTCGGAATCGTCTCCGAGACCGCCGACAACGTTGCCGTGATGTATGCCGGCAGAATTGCCGAATACGCCCCGGTGCGGGAACTGATCGATTCGCCCGGACACCCCTACACCAGGGCGCTTCTCGCGGCGGTTCCCGTTCTCGGACGGGAAACAAGCCGCCTCTCCACGATTCCAGGTTCGGTTCCCTCTCCGGCGAATTTCCCGGCGGGATGCCGCTTCTCGGACCGCTGCGCGCTGTGCGCGGCGGCTTCCGGCGCGGAACAGGCCCGCTGCCGCAATACCGTTCCGCCGTTCCGGAAAGTCGGGAAAAACCATTACTGCGCATGCCATCTGCTTGACGGGGAGGACCGGGAATCATGCTGAAGCCGCAGGAACCGCTTACAAAACAGCTTGCGCCGCTGATTGTTTTCCTCGCGGTGATTATTCTCTGCACACTGGTAATCAGCAGCCGCCATACCGCAAAAAAGAACATGCCGGAGACGCTCCATTCGCTGGAAGACCGGCAGCTGCGCATGGAACTGAGCCCGTTTGAATACAGCGACATGCTGATGGAACACGATTACCGGGAAAAAAGCCCGTTCCCGCGCGTGGATGCAACTCTGCAGCAGGCGACCGGATTCTGCGACAACGGAGAATACGCAAAAGCCGAGGACGTGCTGCGCACCGCGCTGGTGTTCCATCATACCAACCTGAAACTGCTCTCCATGCTCGGGAGCGTCCTCTATCTGCAGGAGAAATACAAAGATGCGGAAATGGTGTTCCGCCAGCAGGCATTTCTTCGCCCGGACGACACCTCGGTCTACAACAATCTCGGCGCGGCGCTCGCCAAGCAGCGGAAATTCCGGGAAGCCATTTCCACCGCGGAAAAAGGGCTGCGCATGGAACCCGCCTCCTCCATCGCCGCGCTGAATCTTTCCGGCATCCACTCCATGGCGGGCAACACCGACAAGGCGATCGAATACTTCAAGAAGGCCTACGACATGCTCGGGGAACGGATTCTGCCGCTTTCCAACGACCCGAACTTCGACAACATCCGCGATCGCGCGGATTTCCGGAAAATCATCGATCAGGCGCGATCAAAATCACAGCAGGAAACGCAGGACGGGCAATGAGCAGGATACGGCTTTTAACGGAATGCATTTACAATAAAATCGCGGCGGGAGAGGTCGTGGAGCGTCCCGCTTCGGTGCTGAAGGAACTGCTGGAGAATTCCCTGGACGCGGGGGCGCTGAAAATCTCGGTCGCCGTCCGGCAGGGAGGCGAGCAGCTGATTTCCGTCACAGACGACGGCGAGGGAATGGATCCCGACGACGCCGTTCTCTGCTTTGAAGCGCATGCCACAAGCAAGATCAGAACGGAAAAAGATCTGTTCGCGATCACCTCGTTCGGGTTCCGCGGCGAGGCCATGCCCAGCATCGCATCGGTGGCGAAGGTGACGCTTCGCACGCGCCGCCGCGACTCCGCCGAAGGCTTCGAGGTCGTCATCAACGGCGGGAAAATGATCGCTTCGGCGCCGTTCGGCTGCGCGCCGGGCACGGAGGTGGCCGTCCGCGATCTTTTTTTCAACACTCCTGCGCGGAAAAAATTTCTGAGGAGCCGCGCAACCGAAGAGAAGCACATTGCCGAAGTGATCACCAACATTTCTCTTGCCCATCCGGAAATCGGATTCGAACTGACTTTCGACGGACGGCCCTTCCTCTCAAGTCCGGCGGCAAAAGACCCGGTGCCCCGCATCCGCGCACTGTTCGGGCGCGATTACGCCGACGCCATGATCCCGGTCTCCGGAAGCGGGCACGGCATCACGGTGAACGGCTTCATTGCCAGACGTTCGTTCACCCGTCCGACGCGCATGGAACAGCGGGTCTTCGTGAACGGCCGCCCCGTGGAATCGCAGGCGGTTTACCGCGGCATCCGGGAGGGTTGCGGACCGACGCTGGACAAGGGACGTTATCAGCCATGCATTCTTTTCCTTTCGCTGGATCCGTCCCGTGTGGATGTGAATGTGCATCCTGCAAAGCGTGAAGTGCGCTTTTCCAGCGATTACGAGGTGACGGGAGCGGTGCGTGCCGCCGTCGGTGCGGCGCTGCGCACGGCGGAAACAGCCGTTCTGGACCTGGGCGGCCCCCTCTTCTCCCCGAAAGATTCGGATTCAGACGGCGGGGGAAACGTCTCTCCCGCCCCTTTCCCGGACATTCCCGCCGTGCCGTTTGATGCAGCGGGCGCACAGGACACGGCATTTCTCGACCGGGTGATGGCAAACGCATTTGTCGATTATACGCCGTCCGTCCTGACAGCCCCTCCCGTCCGGGCCGTGTCGCTTCCGGGGTTCTCCGAACCGCGCGGAAGAAGCTGGGGAACTCCGCCTCCGGAACAGAACGAGGAATCCGCGGACGGGGAATGTGCGGTTCCAGACGGGAAAAAGTCGGAATCCCTGGGACTTCGACTGATCGGAATTTTCAGCGACACCTACATTCTGGCCGAAAAGCCGGACGGACTGGTCCTGATCGATCAGCATGCCGCGCACGAGCGCATTCTTTTTGAACGGATTCTCAAAGGCGTGGACGGCACGCTTTCCCAGCGCCTGCTGATCCCGGTCACAATCGAGCTTTCACGTCCGGACATGGCGTTTCTTTCCAGAAATGCCGAATTCGTCGAGAAGGTGGGATACGAAGTCGAACTGTTCGGGCGGGATACGGTCAAGCTCAACGCGATTCCCGCCGCGCTGCCGCAGGACCGCGCGGGCGACACCTTCCGGGACATGCTTTCCCGAGCGATTGACAGCGGCAGTTCCGCAACCGCGAGAACCGATCTGGAAACCGTCGCCATGTGCGCCTGCAAAGCGGCGGTCAAGGCAAACGACAAACTCACGATGGAGGAAGCGGTCGCGCTCCTGAAACAGCTGGCGCAGTGCGAACAGCCGTTCACATGCCCGCATGGACGCCCGACCATCCTGAACATTTCCACGCGGGAGATTGAACGGAGATTCGGGCGCAGAGGCTGATTTCCGCCGTTCTCACCGGCAACCCGATGAAAAAAAACACAGGCGGATTCAGAAACGGAACTGTCTGCTTTCCCCGGCCCGGAGATTCTCTTTCGAACGCATGCCCCGGCAATCCAGCAGAAACGAGACGTCACGGGAAGCGGTGAGCGCAATTTCCGTCATTCCGGGAGTCCAGTGAATGTCCGCCGTGATTCCGCCGCGGGCGCGAAGACCGGACACCTCCCCTTCCCTCCAGGACGACGGAAGAGCGGGCAGAATCCGGAGAAGCGCCAGACCGTCCTCCGTTGTCATATGACTTTGCAGAAGCATTTCCGCGATCGCGGCGGCGACTCCGAAATTGCCGTCGATCTGAAACGGCGGATGCGCGTCAAAAAGATTGATGTAAACACCGCCATGAGAGGGACGTCCTCCGTCCGGCCGCACGTCAACGACGGCAAGCAGATTCCGGATCACCCGGCAGGCATGGTCTCCGTCGAGGAAACGGGCCCATAATGCGACACGCCATCCCATCGCCCAGCCTGTGCTGAGATCCCCGCGCCGTTCCAGGGAAACCTTTGCGGCCTCATAATATTCACGTCCCCGTTCCGGCGTGAACAGCGCACCGGGATAAACGCCGTAGAGATGGGAAAGGTGACGATGGTGAATATCGGATTCTTCGAAATCCTCCCCGAACTCCAGAAGCTGTCCATCGCGACCGGTTTCCGGTTTTTTCAGGCGCGGCAGCGCGTCGCGCAAACGAGGCCCGATCGGATCGTCCTTCAGACCGAGACGCTCAATGCAGAAAAGCGCCTCCCGGAAGTTTTCCTCAATCAGTGTCATATCCATGATGGTGCCGGCCGCGACGGAAGCCGCTGTCCCCGTCTCCGGATCAATGAAACTGTTTTCCGGCGAGGTGGACGGAATTGTCAGCAGCGTGCCTGACGGCTCCTCCACCAGGAAATCAAGCAGGAACTCCGCGGACCCGCGCAGGACGGGATAGGCTTCGCGCAGAAAATCCTCGTCAAGGGAGTAGAGATAATGCTCGAACAGGTGGCGGCAGAGCCATGCTCCGCAGACCGGCCAGAATCCCCATTGCGCCTTCCCCGTCGCCAGCGAGGCGAAACGCCAGATGTCCGCGTTGTGATGAAGGCACCAGCCGCGGCAGCGGTAAAGCTGCTCCGCCGCCGCCCTGCCCTCCTCGGCATATTCCCGGATCATGCGGAACAGCGGTTCGGCGCATTCCGCGAGGTTCGCGCTTTCCGCCGGCCAGTAGTTCATTTCGGTATTGATGTTGGTCGTGTAGTTGCATCCCCAGGGCGGCATGAGCAGCGGATTCCAGATCCCCTGCAGATTGGTCGCCTGCGTGCCGGGACGCGAGGAGGCGATCATGAGATAACGTCCGAAGTGATACAGAAGAGCCGCCATGTTCGGGGGCACGACGCCGGAATTTTCACATGCCTTCAGGCGCAAATCGGTCGGGAGAAAATCCTCCTCCTTCTCGGGGAAACGCAGGAGAGAACGCTGGAAAAGAGAGCGGTTGTCTTCCGAATGCCGCGCAAGAAGGGATGCAAAGTCCTGTCCGGCGGCTCCGGCGAAATCCCGCAGGCATTTCTCCTCCGGGGAGGGCCCCCTGCTTCCCGGCATGGTCTTCCAGTCGATGAAATCGCTGCGGATCGCGAGCAGAAGCAGCACGCTGTCCGCGGCAGTCACGCGCAGAGTCCCGCCGGGCAAAACTGTGACGCTTCCTCCGGCAGACTCCGCTTTCAGGCGCATCTGATAACAGATTCCGGGGCGGTCTTCAGAATTCCGCCAGACAATCCGATTGCGGCGGTTGAAGACCGGACACTCCCCGTTGAAGAAAATGCAGTCGCCTTCTCCCGCGGAACTTCCGCGGATTTCAGACTCAAAAAATGCATCAAGGGAAACCGCCCCCGGCCGGTCACCGGAAATCCGGATCACCATGAGCTGGGCGGGATGGCTGACGAAACACTCACGCAGGAATGCCGTCCCGCCGGCCCGGAACGAGGTGACCGCCAGCGCATTCTCCAGATCCAGCGAACGCACATAATCCGACACCGCGCCGTCAAAATGAAAGCGGATGCGGAGTGTCCCGGCGGGCAGATAACTCTGGGAATCGCAGTCCAGGATCTCTTTCGAGATGAACTCGTCCGCCTCCGTGAAACGCCGTTCCCGGATCATGGCGCGGGCCCGGGAGAGATTCTCAAACACCTCCGGACGGTATGCGTGTCCCGGAAGTCCGGACCAGAGCGTATCCTCATTGAGAGCAATCGTTTCGGTTTCCGTTCCGCCATAGATCATGGCTCCGATCCTGCCGTTGCCGACGGGAAGCGCTTCCTCCCAGAAGGCCGCGGGCTCACGATAATGCAGAAATGCCGAACTTTTATTCATGAAACGGTCTCCGGCAAGGTTGTGGCATGCCGGCGTCACGAAAAATGCGATGAGAACGTGTCATATGCAACGGAAAGCGGAAGCGAATTCCGCTGTTTTTCATGAAAAAATCGCACTTCTGCAGAGCTGGCAATACAATTTTGCTCATAAATTTAATGAAAAGGAAATGCGCTCAGAGGACTTTGATAAGCTCCACGTCGAAAATCAGAACGGCGCCGGGAGGAATCGCTCCGCCCGCTCCTCGTTCGCCGTATGCAAGATCCGCAGGAATGAAAAGGCGGTATCGGGAACCTTCGCGCATCAGCTGAAGCGCCTCGGTCCAGCCGGGAATCACCTGGGTCAGGAGAAATTCCGCAGGCTGCCCGCGCTCTACGGAACTGTCGAACACCGTTCCGTCCAGCAGTTTTCCCGTATAATGCACGCGCACCTTGCTGCCGCGTTCCGGTCTTGCGCCGGAGCCTTCCGAAAGAACCAGGTACTGAAGCCCGCTCGCGGTAGTTTTCACACCTTCCTTTTTCGCATTGGCCTCCAGGAATTCCCTCCCAGCCCGGGCATTGCCCTCGGACATTTTCCTCATCCGGTCCTGGCCCGCCTGCTGCATCTGCGTCTGAAGCTCATGCATCGCCTTCGCATATTCCTCGGGAGGAATCCCGGGAGCGCCCGCCAGACAGTCCCGGAGTCCCTCCAGAACCAGTTCGGGCTTGAGCGGAAGAGGGGATTTGAGGACATATTCTCCGACATTGATCCCCATCGCATAACTCATTTTTTCCATATCCGTCGCAAATGTTTTCGCCATAAGACCACCGTTTTTTCCGATGCCGCGCAATCCGTCCGCCCCGAATGGACGGCCGCATGCTCCAGCGTGATCCGGATAGTATACCGCCTCTTCCGCGGAGTGTCAAGCAGTCGCGGCGCCTCTTTTGAAAAAACGCCGGAAATCCGCAGACGCTTCTGGCCGCATTCCGGTAAAATCCCCGCACGCACGGCTTTTTATTCAAAATAAAAGCCGAATTCATTTGTAATTTTCCGCATGCGGGCATATCTTTTAATCCGGATTGACTGACAACAAACAACACGAAGGAAGGATACGGCATATGAAAGACTGGGAAAATCAGAAACTCACTGGAATCAACAAGCTGGAAGGTCACACTTTCTGTCCTCCGTTTGACGACAAAGGCAGAGCCATGATAGGCGAACGGTCCTCATCCCCCTACTTCAAACTTCTCAACGGCGTCTGGAAGTTCGGATATTTCTCCTCCCCGGAATCCGCGCCTGAAAACTTCTTCGAGGACGATTTCGACTGCTCGGAATGGGATGACATCGTCGTCCCGAGCAACTGGCAGATGAAAGGCTACGGCAACCCGCATTATACAAACGTCGTCTATCCGATTCCCGTGGATCCGCCTTTCGTACCGTCTGAAAATCCGACAGGCTGCTATATTCGGGAATTCGAAATTGACGAAGCCTGGCAGAACCGCCGGATCGTGCTTCGCTTCGACGGAGTGGACTCCTTCTTTTACGTCTGGGTCAACGGGCAGCTCGCCGGAATGAGCAAGGGCAGCCGCAACGCCGCGGAATTCGATATCACTGACATTGCACAGATCGGATCGAACCGCGTCACGGTCCAGGTGCTCCAGTGGTCCGACGGCACCTATCTGGAAGATCAGGACATGTGGTGGCTGAGCGGGATCTTCCGCGACGTTTCGGTCACGGCGTATCCGGAAATCGACATTTTCGACATCTTTGCAAAGCCCCTCCTCGACCGGAAATACAAAAACGGACTTCTGGAACTGGAAGTGGAAGTCCGGAACCGAATGGACAAATCGGGAAACGACCTTGCCGTCGAAGCGGAACTGTTCGACAAATTCGGCCGTGCCGTATTCCGGGAACCGCTCGCGGCAAAGACTTCCGTCAAGGCGGGAAAAAGCGCGCTCGTGCGCATGAACGCGGAAATCCGGAACGTCCTGAAATGGAGCGCTGAAACTCCGGATCTGTATACGCTGCTTCTGACGCTGAAAGACCGTCACGGCGTCATCGAATACAAAAGCCTCCGGATCGGATTCCGGACGATGGAGCTCAAAGACGGCAATTTCCTCGTCAACGGCGTTCCGGTGATGATCCGGGGCGTCAACCGCCACGAGTTCCAGACCGATCTCGGGCGTGCAGTCACGTATGACGCCGTTCTGGAAGACATCCTCCTGATGAAACGGAACAATATCAACGCCATCCGCACCTGCCACTATCCGGACGGTGAAATGTTCTATGAGATCTGCGACCGCTACGGGCTCTATGTCATGTGCGAAGCCGACCTTGAAACCCACGGTTTCGGATACGAGGAAGGGAAAAATCCCTCCATGTGGCCGGAATGGGAACATCCCTTCCTGGACCGTATGCAGAGAATGGTCGAAGCGTTCAAGAACCATGTCTCGATCATTTTCTGGTCGCTCGGCAATGAAGCGGGATACGGAATCAACCATAAGAAAATGTATGAATGGACGAAAAAACGCGACAACACGCGCCTTGTGCATTACGAGCGCGACCAGATGGCGGAAACCGCCGATGTGCTCAGCTCGATGTACTCCGCGCCGGAGTTCATTGTCGATACCATCATTCCGGAGCGCTGCCGCCCCTCCGGAAAGCCCTATATTCTCTGTGAATACGCACATGCGATGGGGAACGGCCCCGGCGGACTGGAAGACTACTGGAAGACGTTCTACGCGCATAAGGAAATTCAGGGAGGATTCGTCTGGGAATGGTGCGACCACGGAATCCGCACCCGTGACGACGACGGCTGCGAATATTTCGCATACGGAGGCGACTTCGGCGAAATGCCCAACGACGGCAACTTCATCGCCGACGGCCTTGTGTTTCCCGACAAAACCCCATCGCCGGGACTTCTGGAACTTAAGAAGGTCATCGCCCCCGTCCGCGTAACGGTCAAAAACCTGAAGAAAGGCATCGTCCATGTGGAAAATCACTATGATTTTCTTACACTGGAACATCTGAATGTCGTATGGAGCATCAGCGAAAACGGCTCGGTGATCCAGTCCGGTTCGATCCCCCCGCTTGCCATTGCAGCCCGCTCCGGAGCGGACGTCACGATCCCGTTCGTGATGCCTCCGAACCCGAAACCGGGCGCGGAATACTTCCTGAATCTCAGCTTCCTGCTCGGAATGGATACCCTCTGGGCACGCTGCGGGCATGAAGTGGCATGGGAACAGCTTGCGCTTGATCTCAAGGCCGCATCCCGGCAAACCGCCGCATCACGCCCCGCCTTGTCCGCTGTCGAAATGGAGGAGGACGCCGATTTCCTCTACATCGCCGCGGAAGAGGCGTTCTTTGAATTCGACCGCCGCACCGGCACGCTTGCCGGCTGGATGATCGACGGGCTCCCGCTTCTGGAGGCCGGCCCGAAGCTGAACCTCTTCCGCGCGACCACGGACAATGACCGCGGATACTCCGGCATGGCGGTGCAATGGAAGAAGGCCTACTACCACCAGATCACGCACACGCTCAAGGACATCGCGTTTGATCCGGACAACGCCAGGATCCGTGTTCTGACCCGCGTCGCACCGCCTGTGCTTCAGTGGGGAATTGACTGCGAATACATTTATCAGTTCCTGCCGGACGGCTCCTTCACGCTGGAACTCTCGGGGACCCCCGCGGGCAAGGATATGCCGCCCTTCCCCCGTCTGGGCTTCCAGCTCTCTCTGCCGGAGGCGATGGACAATGTCCAGTGGTTCGGACTCGGACCCGGAGAATCCTATCCGGATACGAAGGAAGCACAACGGGTCGGGCTCTACAAGGCGCCGGTGGACGCGCTTTACACGCCCTACACGTATCCGCAGGAGAACGGCAACCGCAGCGAGGTGCGCCGCGCCGCATTCTACGACCTCCACATGGGCGGATTCCTGGTCACGGGACTGAACGGCATGCACTTCAATTTCAGCGCCCATCGTTTCACTCCCGAAGCGCTGGAGGCAGCAAAACATCCGCATGAAATCGAGGAGAGCGAAAACATCTGCCTGCATCTCGACTGGAAACAGCAGGGAGTCGGCTCATCCTCCTGCGGCCCGGCAATTCCTGAAAAATACCAGATTCCGGTCAGACCTTTCCGGTTCGGCATGAAGTTCCGCGGATTCCGACCGAACGAGCTGAATGATCTGTCTTTCTTCCAGATGCTTTAATGCGCAGTCGAGGGTGCTCCATGAGAAAAGTTCCGAAAACAGTAACCGCGGACGAGGCGGTAAGCGTGGTGAAGTCCGGCGATCTGATCTATCTGAGCGGATTCGCCAACACGCCGGAAACGCTTCTGGACGCCCTCTGCCGCCGCGCCGACCGGCATGAATTTGAAAATGTCCGCATCCTCCAGCTGATGACCTTCGGGCCGGCGCCCTATATGGAAGAGAAGTATGCTGGAATCTTCGTCAACGATCTCTTTTTCGTCGGAGAGAACAACCGCAGAGCGGTCCACGCTGGATTCGCGGACTATCTGCCGGTGGGTCTGAGCGACACGCAGAACCTCTTCCGCACAGGCCGGCTCAAGTGCGACGTGGCAATGATCAAGGTGACGCCGCCGGACCGGCACGGCTATGTTTCCCTCGGAGTTTCCGTGGACATTACGCTCTCGGCAGTCATGACGGCCAAGAAAGTCATTGCGATCATCGACAGCTCCTCCCCGCGCACGCTCGGGGACGCGCTGATCCCCTACAGCAAAATCGACTACGCCGTCATTGCGACGCATCCCCTGCCGGAAGTGTTGTATCCTCCGTCCGGCCCGCTCGACATCACGATCGGTCGGAACTGCGCGGAACTCATTGAGGACGGCGCATGTCTCCAGATGGGAATCGGCTCAATTCCGAATGCGATTCTTTCCCAGCTCGGCGGTCACCGGGATCTCGGCATCCATACGGAAATGTTCTCCGACAACGTGATGCCGCTTGTGGAAAACGGAATCATCAACGGGGAACGCAAACAGATTGACACGGGCAAGCTGGTCACAAGCTTCATGATGGGGTCGCGCAAGTTCTATGACTTCATCAACGACAATCCGCTGGTGCTGATGAAGGACATCGGCTATACGAACGATCCCTTCATCATTTCACGGAATGACAATGTCGTGGCGATCAATTCCGCGCTTGAAGTCGATCTGACCGGTCAGATCGCCGCCGACTCGATCGGGACATCCATGTATTCCGGAATCGGCGGACAGCTCGACTTCGTCTACGGAGCCTCCCGTTCGAAAAACGGCAAGGGAATCATCGCGATCTCCTCCCAGACGAACAAGGGCAAAAGCAAGATCGTCCCCGTCCTGACGCCGGGAGCAGGCATCACGACGCCGCGTCATCTGGTGCATTACGTCATCACGGAATACGGAATTGTGGATCTCTACGGGAAGTCGCTTCAGGAACGCGCCGCGCTCCTGATTGAAATCGCGCATCCGGATCATCGGGAAGAACTGGAAAAGGCGGCCTTTGAACGCTTCGGGAAATTCTTCCTTTATCGGAAAAGCCGCAGGATGCTGAAGAAGAACTGAATCCGTCCGCTGGAAATTTCATGAACGGGACATACGGATGAAACACATGGATCTGGCGAAACTTCTCCCCCCCCGATGGCAGTCGGTGCTTCAGGATGCGCTGCGGACGGATTCCTTTCGTCAGCTGGAAACGTTTCTGGAAAGGGAATACGGCTCCCAGGAGGTTTTCCCGCCTCCGGACGACCTGTTTTCCGCGTTCCGTCTCACCCCTCCGGAACGTCTGAAGGTCGTGATTCTCGGACAGGACCCCTATCATGAAAAAGGTCAGGCGCACGGGCTTGCATTTTCCGTCCGTCCCGGCGTGCGGCTGCCGCCTTCGCTGCGCAACATCTTCCGGGAGCTGCATGACGATCTGGGGGTGCCGGTTCCTGAAAGCGGCTCGCTGGAGCGCTGGGCCTCGCAGGGGGTTTTTCTTCTCAATACGGTTCTGACCGTCCGCGCCCATGCGGCGAATTCCCATAAGAGACGCGGGTGGGAAACATTCACGGATGCCGTCATCCGGGCCGTCAGCGGTTTTGAGCGGCCCCTTGTTTTTGTTCTCTGGGGCGATCCGGCGCAGAAGAAGGCATCGCTCATCGACCGGACCAGGCATACCGTCCTCGCCTCCGCGCACCCGTCGCCGCTCTCGGCTTACCGCGGTTTTTTCGGAAGCCGCCCCTTCTCCGCAGTCAACGCACGTCTGCGCGAGCTGGGAGAAGAGGAAATCCGCTGGGGAGTGGAAGAGCGGCAGTCCGGAATGACGGAAGCGCCTCTGTTTCCATTCTGACAGCAGGACGAGCATGTTTTCTCCGACAATGAGCGGCGCATGGATGCCGGAACAGGGGGCGCGCTTCAACGGGGGGGTCAGTAAAAACGCATATTCTCCGGATCGAAATGCCGCTCCATTCCCGGGACATCGACGGACATTCCGCCGCTTGAGGCGGGAAGCGGTCCCGTCGCCAGCTGGAGCCGCCCGGCGGAAAGATCGGCAAGACGCTCCATCGTGTCGTTGTAGGAATCTTTGATCTTTGCGGGGACATTGGTTCCGGGGCCGCGTTTGTAAAGTTCATACTCGGCGATCCGGAGCGTCCACTCCGCGACCATCTCATCCTGCGGCAGCGGAAACGCATAGCGGACAGCGGCGAAACTTTCCACAACCGCCTCGGCGCGGGAGAGAATCCCCTCGACAAGCCCTTCGAGCTCCTCTTCCGGGACATTCGCCAGGTTCGCCAGTCTGCCGGCAGTGACCCTTTCCCGGAAAAGTTCAAAAGAAGTGTATTTTCCCATAAGAGTTTCCTTTTTGAAACGCTCTCCCTGATGAGGAAGATCAGGGAAAGGATGAAAAAAGGAAGCGGAGAAGAGAGCCTGGAGCAGTCTCCTCTTCCGCTTCCCGTGGCAAGGGACGCGTTATGCCGCCGCGCCGCCCCGGAAGATCAGGTGCGGAAACGCGAGGAACGCTTCGCCGCGCGCATCGGCGCCGTAGATGTATTCCCTGCGGCAGAAAACGTTTTCATCATTCTCGCCGTCGAGACAGACCAGCGCGGGCTGCTTTCTCTGCTGAACGAAAAGCGGCTTGAGAATCCCGTCTGCGGCGGCAAGGAACCAGAGATTCTCCGAATCGCCGGAAAGTTCAGGAAGCACAAGAAGCTCCGCGCTTCCGTTCCACGGATTGTCAGTTGCGCCGACCCCTGCGGAAAGTTCCCGGAGCTGGAGGCGGTCCTTGAGAATCGCGAAGGCGGCGGCCTCGTTCCGGGGCCCCACGATCAGAAGATTCGGAACAATCCCGAGGTTTCTTCCGTTGTGTCCGCGATACTCCATCATGCTGCGGCGCGCCGCGGCATAGGCTTCGGCAGAGAGTTCCTCCGCAGTGTTGTTGACAACCGGACAGTCGCCGTAGACGCGGTCTTCCGTGAAAAACGCCTTGTCATCGATCCAGGAGGGATTCGACACAAGGGCCTCGACGGCAAGATCCTGCCAGATTTTTCCGGCATTGTAGCCCAGTTGCGCGATCAGCGTGGAGTAGATGCCGTACTGATCGTCCTCAATGTCATTGCGCGGAATGATGACAGTATCCTCGAAGTCGCGGTTGACGACCTCGATTTTCCGCGTGGCGACGTTCTTGAGCTGCCGTTCGCCGATCCATTCGCGCATTCCGCCGAACTGTTCCAGGAAAGGATAGACGTTCGCGGCCGCAGCGGACTGAATCGTGCCGCAGAATTTCTGCCAGGAATCGGGAACGCGCTCAATCCCGGAAGCAAAATTCATGTTGAAGCTCTTGAAAAGGAAATCCATGTTTTTTCTGCTGATATCCATCTTTGCATCTCCTGTTTTCGTTATCCGACGACCTGATTGCCGATTTCAATGACGACCTGCGAATCCGCATCAATTTCGCGAAGGACGCCGGCACGAATGCGATTGGTTCCGCCGACCTTTCCAACCGTATGATCGTCGATGATGTAGACCGCCTTGTTAATGTCGGCAGCCGTGAGCTTTTCGTCTTCGCCGGCGGCATTGTCAAACTTGAAAACGCCGCTCTTGGCAATCACGCGTCCGTCGGCGGTGAAGCCTTCGGCACGACCGATGACGATGAGGTTCGCGGCATCGGCGGCCGGTTCCGCTTCATTGGTCGTGCCGTTGAGCGCGACAATGGAGCCGGTATAGATTTTCACGCCGGAGCGGAGAGGACGCGTGCGGTGCAGTTTCTGGGTATGGCAGAGAATTTCCGTGGTGTTTCGTGCATTGGAGAGAGCAGTCATCGGCAGTTTCCTTTCATTTTTCTGATTGCCTTGCGCTGGGGTTCCGTCAGTCCGAGAAGAGAAGCGATTTTCGCTTCTTCCGGCGTAAGGGATCCATCCGGGTCCTCTTCATGGCGAGGCGCGTCATCGGTATCGCCGTTGTCGGGGATGATCCGCGGAGCGGCATTGTTCCATGTCCGGAACGCCGCGAGATCGTTTCTTGCGAAGTCCTGCGCCCAGGAGCGCATGCTTTCCGTGAGCTTTCCTTCGGCAAAAGCCGCCCGGACCGCCTCATCCGCCTCGTGCGCCGCAAGAAGCAGAAGCTTCTCTTCGGCGGCATCAAGCGATTCCAGTTCGTTGAGCTGGAGAAATGTCGCAAGTTTCTTCGCGTCGGTGTTCAACGCGTCGATTCTTTCCAGAACGGCCTTCCGCTGTTCCTGAGGATCCGTGTCCGCAAGGGAAAGAAGACCGAGTTTTTCCAGAATCTCATTCATGGTTGTGTTTTTCCTTTCGTTGTTGTATGATTGCCGCGGCTCTTCACTTGCGTCATGCGCCGCGGAATCGAGGTCGTCGGCCGCAAGGGCCGGAATCCCGTGCATCGCGGGATGGTTCGTCAGAGCCACCGAGTGAATCGCCGACACTTTTTTCCCGCTTCGGGAGAAATAGAGTGTCGGAGAGAAATAACGGTATTCGCCGTTGAGCAGATATTTTTCAGCTTCGCGCGTCCAGTATTTGACTTTTGCGCAAAGTCCCTCCGCGCTCTTGCGGAGTTCGCCGATCCAGCCCGCCGCCGGAGCTTTGCCGGAGGAGAGGCTCTGGTGCTCAAAATCAATGACAAGATCGCGTCCCCGCGAGGCAAACTCCTGTATGACGGCATCGGCATCCGCCTCCGTGAATTCGAATTCACCGCGCACACCTCCCTTGGTGAAGGCGGTTTTCCCATAACGGATCAGAAGCAGGGATTCGGGAAGGGTTCGAAGATGGGTGTCCGTAACAGGGGACACACCGTCACAAAATGCAAGTCTGCTGTGTTTCATGGTTATTGCTCCTTTCCGGATGCGGATTGATCCAGTTTGATGCAGAAGGTTTTCTCGACCCATGCGCGGTCCGGGGAGAATCCGCTTTCCGCGAGAATTTTAACGATCTGTGCCTTTTCCGTCAGGTTTTCCGGAGAGGCATAGTCAAGTTTGAATGTTAGCGTGCCTTCCGTGCCGTAGCGGAAACGCTCCAGAGGGGCGAGAATCTGCGTATTGATTGTCTCCATGAGATTCCGGCAGTCGGCTTCGAGGATGTCGCACCGGACATTTTCCTGAATCTGTCCCCGGCTGAACCCCGAGGCGCTTCCGCTGGAAGCGGTCTGCCCGAGAATGAGCATGGCAAACAATTTATCAATATAATCCATCCAGGACTGATAATCGGAACTGGCGGAACTGGAGGAATTCAGAACCTGCAGCTCGGAACCATCCGTCACCACCCCCGTCCCGTCCGATCCGATTTTCGCCAGGGACTGGAGAATCGAGGTCCGGACGCTCTCATCTTCAAAATCGTCATTCCGGATCTTCGCAATAATGAACGGAATTCCGAATTTTTCCAGATAGCGTGCCCGGTCCCGCATCGCGTAATGCTTGAAAAAGTAGAGCCAGACCAGGGGGCGGAGCAGGCCGCCGCGGGAACAGGGACCGGACTGCAGTTTGTGCGTATGCAGCACAAACTGGTTCGGATGGTATTCCGCAAGGGGACGGATTCTGCCGGAGAGCGTCAGCAGCGCCGGATTGCCGCCGGGATCAAACTGCCAGTTCGACGGATCAATCTTCCGGAATGCGGAGATATCCCTGCCGCCTTCCCCCCAGATGAGCGCCGCGCCGGAGTAGCCGAGAGCCAGCGCATCCAGCAGATGCCTCATCAGCGCATGAATCCGCGCCTTTTCAAAAATAGAACGGACTTCGGCAACATGCGCGGCATCGTCTCCCTGAATGCTCCAGTCGCACGCCAGAACCGCCAGAATGCGTGTCTGCATGTGGGCGGTGACGGCGGGCTCCTTTTCGAGGAGAAGCCGATAGAGCGCGGCCTGTTCGGACGGGGCCCCCTCGTTCGCCGCCGAGAGCAGACGCCGGATCAATCCCGCATTCAGTTTCGGATCATTCAGCGCCGTCCAGGAAAAAGCGAATTCATCAAAATCCGCGCTCGTGCTCCGCGGAACGGGATGAATGTTCTTCCGGATCCTCTCCTCACGGGAAAGCCCGGATTTCGCCCGGTATTTCATGACCGGCGAAATGTTTTCTGCTGCATGTTTTCTTGTCATGGAAAGATCTCCTTGGTTTGCTATTCGCCAGGCGTCAAAGAAAAAGGAACGGCCGGAGAAGTCTTTTTCCGGATTTTGCAAGAAAAAACAGAGAAATTGAGCTGAAAAAAAAAATCCGCGATCTCGTTCCGCAGTCAAAGGCTGATGACAGAACGAAAGCAGGGGAAGTCCGCTTTCCCAGGAACACGGACATGTCCTGAAGACAGTCAAAACCACCGGCTAAGCCGGTGGCTTGCACTTGCCCTATAAGGGCATGATACCGGCCTGCCCCTCAAGGGG
>CALXRI010000009.1 GCA_944390795.1 uncultured Victivallales bacterium | reverse complement strand
TTTTCCTCCGACGAGCGATCAAGCCCATTCTCGGAAAAGGAAAGTTGCAGAAATACCAACAGAGGATAACATACAAAGCCCCGGTTTTCCGGGGCTTTTTCTTTGTGCGGAAGAAAGAAGCTTATTTCTTCGGATGCTTCCTGTCGATGTAGGTCGTGTGAAGCAGCGTATGGGCGCAGTGACTGCCCGGTTCGCCGAGGAACTCCTCGTAGAGTTTCTGAATCGAGGGGTTCTGATGCGACTTGCGGATCGGCAGTCCTGCGTCGGCGCGGTAGAGCGCCTCCATGCGTTTTTCCAGAATGGTGGTGTCGCCGTGATGATAGGGCTGTCCGCCGCCGTTCAGACAGCCGCCGGGACACGCCATGATCTCGATCGCGTGGTAGTTGGCTTCGCCGCGTTTGATCTTTTCCAGCAGTTTGCGCGCGTTGCCCAGTCCCGAGCAGACCGCCGCCTTGAGTTCGAGACCGCCGACCTTGACCGTGGCCTCCTTGATTCCTTCGAGACCGCGGACCGCCTTGAAGTCGATTTCCTGCAGATCCTCTCCGGCGATCCAGTCCGCCGCGGTGCGGAGCGCCGCTTCGAGCACGCCGCCGGTCGCTCCGAAGATGACCGCCGCGCCGGTGGATTCCCCGAGCGGGGAGTCGTACATTTCCTCGTCAAGCTGGTCGAACTGGATGCCCGCCTCGCGGATCATGTCGGCAAGCTCGCGGGTGGAGATGACGATGTCCACGTCGCGGACGCCGTTGTGTGAAAACTCTTCCCGTGAGGCCTCGTATTTCTTCGCCAGGCACGGCATGACGGAGACCACGATGAGGTTTTCCGGCGCAACGCCGATCTTCTGCGCGTAATAGCTCTTCGCGATTGCGCCGAACATCTGCTGCGGGGATTTCGCCGTGGACGGCATGTAGATCAGTTCCGGGAACTGGTGCTCCAGGAACTTGACCCATCCCGGGCAGCAGCTCGTGAGAATCGGCAGATCGCGGTTGTTCCTGACGCGTTCGATGAGTTCATTCGTCTCTTCCATGATCGTGAGGTCGGCGGCGAAGTCGGTATCGAACACCTTGTCGAATCCGAGCATGCGCAGGGCCGCCACCATCTTTCCCGTGCTGATGGCGCCGGGTTCCAGTCCGAAGGATTCGCCGATTGCCACGCGCACCGCGGGAGCGGTCTGAACGACGACAGTCTTGGATGGATCGTTCAACGCGCGCCAGACCGGATATTTGTAGTCGATTTCGCTGAGCGCGCCGACCGGGCACGCCTGGACGCACTGACCGCAGAAGACGCACTCAGTTTCCGCGAGCGGCCGGAGCCCCGCCGGGGCGACGACAGCCTTGAACCCGCGCCCGACGCCGGAAAGCACGCCGACCGTCTGAACCGTGTTGCATGCGGTCTCGCAGCGGCGGCACATGATGCATTTGTCGAGATCGCGCGCGATCGCATTGCTGGAGAGGTCCTTGTTGTAGGTGGACTGTTCGCCTTTGAAGAGCAGATGATGGAGTCCCATTTCCTGCGCGAGTTCCTGAAGCTGGCAGTTCAGGTTCTTCGGACAGGTCAGGCAGTCCTTCGGATGGTCGGAGAGAAGCAGGTCGAGGATCGTCCGGCGCGCATTGATGGCGCGGAGCGTGTTGGTCTTGACCTCCATGCCCTCCATGACGGGCGTGCTGCAGGCAGGCGCGAGATTCGGGCGCCCCTTGACCTCCACGACGCAGATGCGGCAGGACGCGCTGCGGTGCTCCATGTGGAAGCAGTCCATTTTGAAATGACAGAGGGTCGGAATTTTGATGTCCAGTTTTTCGGCGGCTTCGAGAATCGTGCTTCCCGCTTCCACTGTGACCGGACGGTCGTTGATTTTCAGATTGACATTCATAAATTGAAAACTCCTTGCGGCTCGGTTAGATTTTTTCCACGGCATGGAACTTGCAGGTCTGATAGCAGACGCCGCACTTGATGCACTTGGCTGCATCGATCTGGTGGCGCATCTTGCGTTCGCCCGTGATGCAGTTCACCGGGCAGCGGTGCAGGCAGAGCCCGCAGCCGACGCACTTGTCGGAGATCACGTAGCGGATCAGCTTGGAACAGCTTCCCGCCGGACAGCGCGACTCCTTCACGTGCGCAAGGTATTCGTCTTCGAAATTCTTCAGCGTGGAAAGCACCGGATTCGGCGCGGTCTGTCCGAGTCCGCAGAGCGCGGTGTCCTTGATCGTCGCCGAAAGCGTCTTGAGCTTTTCAATCGTCTCGAGCGTGCCGCGCCCGTCGGTGATCTCCTCGAGCATTTCATACATGCGGCGGTTTCCGATCCGGCAGGGCGTGCACTTGCCGCAGGATTCGTCGAGCGTGAACTCCAGAAAGAACTTGGCGATGTTGACCATGCAGTCGTCCTCGTCCATGACGATCATGCCGCCGGAACCCATCATGGAGCCGATCGCCTTCAGCGATTCGTAATCGATCGGAAGGTCGAGATTCTTCGCGGTGATGCAGCCGCCGGAGGGACCGCCTGTCTGCACAGCCTTGAACTGCTTGCCGAACTTGATGCCGTCGCCGATGTCGTAGATGATCTGGCGGAGGGTCATGCCCATGGGAACCTCGGCGAGCCCGACCTTGGAGACCTTGCCCGCGAGCGCGAACACCTTGGTTCCCGGGGAGCCTTCCGTGCCGAGGGTCCGGAACCACTCCGCGCCCTTGCGGATGATCGCCGCGATGCATGCGTAGGTTTCGACGTTGTTGACCACGCTCGGACGTTTCCAGAGTCCTTCCACGGCGGGGAACGGCGGCTTCACGGTGGGTTCGCCGCGCTTGCCTTCGATGGAGTGGATCAGCGCGGTCTCCTCGCCGCAGACGAACGCGCCCGCGCCGAACTTGATTTCAATGTTGAAGTCAAAGCCGCTGCCCATGATGTTCCTGCCGAGGAATCCGTATTCGCGCGCCTGGGCGATGGCGTTTTCCAGACGCTTGACGGCGAGCGGGTATTCCGCACGGATGTAGATGACGCCGGTCTGCGCGCCGATCGCGTATCCGCCGATCGTCATGGCTTCCAGAACCGCATGAGGGTCTCCCTCAAGCACGGCACGGTCCATGAACGCTCCGGGGTCGCCCTCGTCGGCGTTGCAGATGATGAACTTCTCGCCCGCGGGCTGCTGGGCGGCGAACTGCCATTTGCGTCCGGTCGGGAATCCGCCGCCTCCGCGTCCCCGGAGACCGGATGCGCTGATGACGTCGATGACATCCTGGCCCTTCATTGTCGTCAGGACTTTCGCCAGCGCGGCGTAGCCGTCGTTCATGATGTATTCATCGATGCTTTCCGGATTCAGGCGTCCGGTATTGCGGAGCACGATGCGCGCCTGCAGCTCGCCGGGCCCCGCGCTTTCAAATTCGGGATAGTACCAGTTGCGCTCGATGGTGCGCGTGCCGGGCGCCGGTTCGGTGATGCCGGCCGAAAGGATGGAGGGAACCTGCTGCGGCGTGACATCTCCGTAAATGAGGCGGCGTCCGGTGGTCTGATCGACCATCATCAGCGTCGGTTCCGCATAGCAGAGCCCCATGCAGCCGACCTCGACGACTTCCAGGGCGTTTTCCAGACGGCGTCTGGTGACTTCCTCGCGGACGGCTTTCAGCACGCTCGCGGTCCCCGCCGCGATTCCGCAGGTGCCCATGGAGACAAGAAGTTTGACGGGGGGCGTCGGACGGGATCGAAACTCTTCGGCTGTTTTCTTCAGCTGGGCCGGTGATTCTATCTTCATTCTCAATTCACTCCTGATGATTTTTTCTCTTGCATGCGATCCGGGAAGGATTCTTTTATTCCGCGCACTCCTTCAGAATGTCCGCGACCTTTTCCGCCGTCATGTTCCCGTAGACCTTGTCGTTCACCATGACGACCGGCGCGAGACTGCACGCGCCGACGCAGCGCAGTGCGCCGAGGAAGAACTTTCCGTCCTCCGTGGTTTCCCCTTCCCGGATGTTGAGACGGCGTTTGAACTCGTCGAGTACTTTGGACGCTCCCTTGACGAAACAGGCGGTTCCGGTGCAGACGTTGATTTTGTAGCGGCCGACCGGCTTGTCCGTGAAATAGCTGTAGAAGCTGATGACGCCGTAAACTTCGGCGGGAGAGAGTTTGAGGCGCGAAGCGACAAATTTCTGGACGTCTTCCGGCAGATAGCCGAAAAGCCCCTGCGCGCGGTGCAGAATCTGAATGAGAAAACCGCGGCTCCGGTCCGGATTGTCATCCGGATGCAGTTCCGCGATATACCGGTCCAGTTCGTCGAATTTCCGCTTCAACTCCGGCGGCATCGCGCCGCAGCCGGAACAGCAAGAACATTGATCGCTCATGAAAAAACCTCCTCTGATTGGTCGAACAACGAAATCCACTGAGCTTTATCCGTCTAGGATAGAGTATGTTCCGTTAAAATTCAAGCCTCGGAAAGGAGTTTTTTCAAAAATGTTTCCGCTTTCGCAAGATGCTCAGATTCAATAGATAAAAAAATATCTATCGTGTCGCGCATCTGTTGTCCCACCGGGGTGCGGGACGCGGGAACGCCTCAGCGCGGAACGGCTTCCGCGCGAGCGATCGGACACTCCTCCAGACTTTCGAACACGGGAAGCGTTCCGGAGGGGTGTTCCACGGTGACGTTCAAGCCTTTTTTTGTACATTCCCAGGAAACCCGGACCGGTCCGGACGGAGTCGGCACTTCTCCGGAAGCGCGCGGCAGTCCGCCGCAATATGGTTTCACGGAGAAACGGCGGAATCCGGGTTCCAGAGGCGTGACGCCGAGCAGGCAGTGTCCGCAGAAATAAGGCATCACGCTGCTCCACGCATGGCAGAGACTTCCCGCGCCGTTGAAATCGCCGCTGCCGTGCCTGGTCTCCCACAGAGAGGTGGCTCCCGAATAGACGATCGGCTCGAAAATCCCGCGCAGCGCCTCCGTCAGAAAGGCGCGTCCTTCCGCTCCGCATTTCATCAGTCCGCGGACCAGATAGCAGAGCCCGCTCAGATCAATCCCGCGCAGTTTTCCGGAACGGAAAAGCGATAGAAGGCGAGTCTTTTTTTCTTCAGGCACCAGTCCGTTTGCAAGGAAAACGGCCTGGACATGCTCGTAATTCAGTTCGTCTTTTCCCGGGGGAAGCGCTCCGTAACAGGAGTGCGCCGGATTCCAGAAGACACGCTCGGCAGCCGTTCCGAGCGCATCCGCCTTCGCACGGAGGAATGCCGCACGCTCTCTGTTCCCTGCGAGTTCATGCAATTTTGCGCCCGCGAGGAGTGCTTCATACAGATAAATATTGTAGGGAGCCTGCGGAAAATCCTTTAGCCCGCTCAACGCCCCGTTCCATTCGCAGAAATTCCAGATGCGCCCGCCATTTCCCGGATGATACAGTCCTTCCGAGGCCGGATCGGGTTCCGCGAGGGCGCGGTCCAGAATCCGGTCGATCTGACTGCGCCAGCGTTCGAACAGCGCGGGAGAGCCGCTGTAAAGGAGGTGTTCGTAAATTTCCGAAATCCAGACCAGCGTGAAGATCGGAATCGTGAGATTGCAGGCGCCGGGCGCGGTCAGCGCCAGATAGCGTTCCCCGTCGAACGAGTGTCCGAGCAGATCGATGCATGCAGCCGCAAAGTCGTAATTTCCCCAGACGTAATAGCCGTAAAGAATCTGGTTCCGGGAGTCGTAGGCGTAAAGCGCCTGTTCGCGCCACGGGCAGTCCTCGTAATGTTCGTGCATGCAGAGTTTCAGCGTGTCCGCGGAAAGGCGGTTGAGGCGCGTCAGAAAACGGTCGTCGGAAAGAAAACGCGCTTCCGGCGGCAGAGGCAGTTCCAGCGGAATCATTCCGGCATAATGCAGTGCGACCGTTCCGCCGCCCGTGTTTGTGATGTGCAGTTCGAGATAGCGTCCTCCGATCCGCCGGTGCGTATGGACGAATTCATTCAGTCCCTCCCGGCAGTGGCAGCGGTCGCAGAAGTTCCGTCCGCCTGCCCAGGCTCTTACCCTGCCGTCGTCCAGATGTTCGCCGTGGCAGATGTCGACGACGGTTCCCGCCGGCGCGCTGAGCTTCAGAACGGGAAACCCGACACGTTCTTTCTGCAGATCCAGCACGATATAGTATCCGTCCGGTGGCGGATCCGGTTTTCTGAATTGGAAACAGGAGGTCCCGTCTGGATTCAGATGCGGTTTCTCACGCAGCATGCCGTCTGAAAAGCATTCCGGAGCCAGGGACTCGAAAACTTCTTCGGGTCGGCGCGGAGAGAGCCAGTCCAGCGAGCAGGTCTTTGCAAATGTTTCCGCCTCGCCGTCGCGCCGGAGATACCCGGCCTGCACGATTTCCGCGCGCGGCAGAGGCAGCTCCAGGAACTGAGGAACCTTCCGTTCCGTCATTGTCCCTTCCGGAGCGTTCCGGCAGACCGCGGCCGGACGCCAGGAGGAATCATCGAAGGAGAGCTCCTTCCAGGGCGATGCGTTGCGCGCGTCATATTCAAACACGAACCCGAGCTGACTTGTGACCTTGCAGGCGAGTCCCGGGCGGTACTCCGCGCTTTCCGCGCATTTCCAGGATGCGTCCGTCTTTTCCAGAAGATGTTCCCCGTCGCGGATTGCCGCTTTCAGAAACGGCATGCCCCGCTGACAGGTGAGAAAATCCTCTCCGATGTAATGCACTTCGACGGCGATCACGTTTTTCCCCGGCATCAGGAGACCGGTGATTTCCAGAATGGAAGCGGTCCTGTGCGTCGGGAAATCGGCGGTCTGCGAAACCGGGCAGCGATGTCCGTTGACATAGGCCGCAAACGTGGAGTCCGCCGCGATTTCCAGAAAGACACGGCTGTTTTTTTCAGCTGTCCACTGAAACTCCTTGCGGAAAATTCCGTAAAGATCCTTCCCCTTTTCAGAGGGACGGATCCAGATGCATGATGCCTGATTCAGCGCTTTCATTCTGCAATTCCTTTCCATAGTTTCTGTTCTGTCCGCGCGGGAAACGGGCCCGCCGGCGGTGCGCGGGAGCGCGCGGTTCATGGCAACGGAAGATTGATTTCTCCGATGGTTTTGTTTAAATACAGCTGCGGCCGGACGAGCTTGCGCATTGCCGTTTTCTCTCCGGAGCGGGCCTGGCGCTTCAGAAAATCCAGAATGGCCTCCACGACTTCCGATGTGCCGTGATTCAGGCAGGTGACCGGAGGCGTGCAGCGGATTCCCTCTCCGGAACCGTTGAAACTGATCAGCTTGAATCGTTCCGGAATCGCCCCTTCCCGCAGAACCAGCGACATGCGTTCTCCGATGTGTTCGTCCGTGACGACGAATGCCGAGTCGAAACCGTTCCGGAAGATCCGGAGCAGTTCCCGCGCACCGTTTTCCGGAGCCCGCCGGGGATACACGCCGATCTCGTTTCCCGCCTGCGAAAGAAAGACGCGCCGGAATCCCTCGCGGCGTTTGTCGAACATGCTGATTCCGAATGCGACATCGACAATCGCCGCATGCCGGCATCCGGAGGCGAGCAGCGCCCGGGCGGCTTCCTCTCCGACGGCATGATTGTCCAGTGCCGCGATGTTTTCAAAATCTTCCAGGAAGGGGTCGGAGAGCGCAAGGACCGTTTTCCGTGCCTGAAGGCGGCGCAGGTATCCGACTTTTTTCTCTTTGTCCGTTCCGGCGGGCAGAGTCAGCAGAATGATGTCCGCGGAATCCGCCGCCCGGCGGAACGAGGAGAAATCCCGTCCGTCGTGATCCAGATACAGTTCCGGCGTCGCTCCGTGGCTTTCCAGACGCGGCTTCAGAGTCAGCCAGAGACGCTCGAAGGCAGGCTGGAAAAACGAGGCGTGCATGCCGGGAGCGAAAAACACGATTCTCCCGCATTCCCGCAGTGCGCGGCTGGGCAGGATTTCCGTCCGCCGCCCCTCCCGGCGGATCCGGCCGCTTCTCTGCATCGTCTCCATGGCCTTCCGCAGTGTCAGGCGGCTTACCCCAAGCTTTGCTGCAAGTTCGCGTTCGCCGGGCAGGAGAAACGATCCGTTCCGCAGGCTTTCCCCGCAGAATGTTTCGAGTTTCAGTTCCGCATCCGCGCATTTTGTGTAATTTCGTTTTTCCATGATATTTAAATTATACCATATGGTTTATTTTTATGCAAGGAGGCATCGCTTGAAAAAACGGAAAAATTCATCTTTCTCCGATCGCCGTTTTTCCGGAAGAGCATCCTCCCGTCTGCGGACGGCATCCGGCAGAGGATGGCATATTTTGATGTTTTATTATATATTTTTGCATTGATTTTACATAAATTTGAGCTGAAATACTATTGTTTCAATCTGAATTGTCATTATAATATATCATATAAACCAGAAAGAAAAATCCGAAAGATTGCGGATTCAACCGTTGCCGGGGAGCAGAGACATATGGACACAGAGGTGAAAATCGGATCATCCTTCAATAGTCGTTTCTTTTCCGGATGTGCAGTGCGGACGGATGTTCCGGCATTCCGGAGGCCGCAGGGAGCTTCCTTCACATTGATAGAGCTCCTCGTCGTGATTGCGATCATCGCGATTCTGGCCTCCCTGCTTCTTCCCGCCCTGAACAACGCGAAACGGACGGCGCAGGAAACGGAATGCCGGAACAATCAGAAGCAGCTCGGGCTGCTGCTTACCGCTTATGCGCATGATTACGACGGCTGGGTGCTGCAGAACAACAACGAAGAGAATTTCATTTACTTTCTTGCCCGGGAGATGGGCGTCAGACTTGTCTGGAATCAACCGGAAACCCTCAAACCCTATCACTGCCCCTCCTCCACCGCCAACATGAAGCTGACTTCCGTAGCTTATCTCTCCCAGCCGCTTTACGGTTCGCATCTGGTGACAAGCATCACTTACTATTCCAAAAAATTTCCCGGTTACAATTCCCATTACGGCGTTTACTTCCGCAACATTTTCAAGGGCGACGGCGTTCCGAGCCAATGGCATTTTGTCGGGGACACTTCCGAGAATTTTCAGGAGGGAAGGGTGATGGGGTCATCGTACTATTATACCTATGACAAGGGATCCGGCTCCTGGGGATATCTTCATATGCGGCATAAGAACAAGATCAACATCTGGTTTGCCGACGGACATGCCGCCGGCGTCATGCCCCTTGAACTGAAATCCGTTTACGGGATTAAAACCTATCGGCATGAAAGCGGTGTTCAGATTAAAATGTAATCAACGATAAAATTCAAGGAAAGGTCTGTTTATGAGGAAAAAAATTCTCCTTCCCCTGCTGTGTCTCTGTTTTGCGCTTTCCGGTGCGCCGAATCCGGAAAAGGTCGCCGCGGTGAAGGCCGGCAGGATTGACACGGCATATGCCTCATGGTGGGGATTTGACGAAACGGATTCCGCGGAGTTCCTTCAGGCGGCGATCGATTCCGGCGCGAAAAAGGTGATTGTCGACTACACGGGAAAGGACTGGATCACGGGCAAAACCCTGATTCTGCCTTCCAATCTGGAGCTTGTCATCGCCGACAAGGTGACGCTGAAGGCGAAACGCTGGGCGTTCAAAGGGCTCGGCGACTCTCTCTTCAAGGCGCCGGGAACGAAAAACACCATTCTCCGCGGCGAAGGTTCCGCAAAGCTGATGATGAACCGGAAGGACTACCAGGATACAAGCAAATACCGGAGAGGGGAATGGCGCCATGTCATTTATCTCCAGGGCGTCAGCGATTTCACCATCCGTGATCTCTTCCTCGCCGGAGCGGGAGGAGACGGCATTTATGTCGGCGCCGGGACGCAGCCTTACTGCCGGAACGTGCATATCGAGAACGTTACGACTGATGACTGCAACCGCCTCGGCATGGCCGTCATCAGCGCGGAAAATCTGGTGATCCGGAACTGCCGTTTCACCCGGGCGGTCGGAACCTCACCTGCGGGCGGCATTGATTTCGAGCCCAACCGGCCGGTGGAGCGTCTGGTCAACTGCCTTGTGGAGAACTGCCTGTTCGAAAACAACCGCGGCGCGGGAATCTGCGTTTCCCCCAATCATCTCAACAAGGACTCTCTTCCCGTCTCCATCACCTTCCGCAACTGCCGCTCCGTCGGGAACGGTCTGGGCGTGTTTCTCTATCCGTCGCGCGATTCCAAGATTTATCCTGTCAGGGGGAAGGTGGAATTCATCAGCTGCGAATTCCTGAACAGCGGCAGTCTTTTTCAGGATCCCGTGACGAAAAGCGTGGACTTTTTCTTCCGGAACTGCAAATTTGCTCCTTCCCGGAAAGAGACCGCGGGAATCAACATCGTCTGCAAATATGCCGAAGGCCGCGAAATCGGCGGACTCCACTTTGAAAACTGCACCATGACATGCGGCTCGGAAAAGGTGAAGCCGATCACGCTTCTTTATCAGGGGACGGGGGATGTTTCCGACCAGATCGCCGGTTCGCTGGACGTGATCCGCAACGGGAAAACGGAGCGTTTCGATTTCCCGGCGTTCGTCCGGGAGCGTCAGGACTACTTCAGGCGGATCAATCATCTCAAGCCCGTTTCCGGCGTCGATCTGGGCACCCTGAGGAGAATGAAGCAGGTGCGCGAACGTTTCCGGAATGAAGCGTGCCTGCGCGGAACCTTCACCTATGTGCAGTATGCCGAAAAGGGAGAGAGCGTCACCGTCAATGCGCGCATCATTTCCGGCGGATATCCGGGCAATGTGGACATCGAGCTGAAGGCGCCGGACGGCAAGCGCATCCGCAAATATTCCTTCCCCCCGGACGGCAAGGATCATCCCATTGCCTTCACCGCAAAGGAGACGGGGTATTACACGCTGACTGGAGGAACGGTGCAGCGCGTGGATCTCTCCTCGTCGCATCCGGGCGGCGCCTATCTCGTGAAGAACGGTTTTCAGGTGCTCCTGCCCGTTTCCGGCAGACTTTACTTTGAAGTTCCGGAAGGCGTCGGGGAGTTCCAGCTCGGAATCTCCGCGGATCAGCGGGCGTCCGTCGCCCTTCTGAATCCGGCGGGAAAGACGGTCATGGAAGACGGGAACGTCAACAGCATGACGCTGTTCACGGGAAAGCGCACCGATGTTTCGCGTTCGGAAATCTGGGCGATTGAAGTCCGGAACGCGGTCTGGCAGGTCACGGTGAAAATGTATGAGCCGCTTCTTCCGCTGCTCTCCTCGAATCCCGACACGCTGCCGCTGAAAGGCGATCCGGAAAAGGCGGTCCGGGGCACTCCGCCCGCGGCAAAACCGCGCCCGGCGAAGGAGGAAGGTCCGTTTCGCAATGCGGGATTTGAACAGTTCCGGAACGGGGTGCCGCTCTACTGGCGGAAACCGGCCGTTCCCGGCGCAAAACTGTCCCGGACTGTGGAGAAGCCGTTTTCCGGCACAGGCGCGCTCCGCGTGGAGACTCCGGCGCAGCTGACGCTCATGAGCTACAGCTTTCTCAAGGTCAGGCCCGGCGCAAAGCTCAGGACTTCCGTCCGGGCGCGCGGACGCGGAAGCTTCAGCATGGAACTTTCGAATTACACGGAAAAAAACAAACGCTGGATCCGGCCGAACACGTCTTCTCCGAAGTTCCAGGTCGATTCCGCGGAATGGAAGGAGTTCTCATTTGAATCGACGGTTTCCGACGCCGATTCCGGACCGGATGGAAAATGCGGCTTTGTCCGCTTCCTTCTGGTCGCGGACAAAGACAGCACACTGGAATTCGATCAGTGTGATGTGAAAGTTGCCGAGTGACGCGTTTCCGCGGGCGAGTCTTCCGTTTCTAAAAAAAACTGAATTCCGCGATGCCTTGCATCGCAAAAAGAGTTTCGTGCTCTCCTGTCAGTCCTGCCGCTCTCCAGCTGCGCAAGCCGGTCGCCGCAGGCGGAATCCCCAATTTCCGCGGGCAGTTCATTTTCCGTTGTTTCCGAGCACGGGGGACTGCACTTCAATGCGTTTTCCGGTTCTGCGGTTTTCCTCGGCTTCGGCGATTGCCTGCCGGAGCATTTCCGCCATCGGCGCGATGGAATTTTCCAGGTTTTCGATTCCGCGCTCCGCCGTTGCGTCTTCCGGATATCCCATGACGCCGACCTTGATTTCGGGGCGCTGGCGCGTGGTGGCGATCTCCTGCGGTCTTCCGCTGAGGGTCGTGCAGATCTGATAGGCATTCTGATCGTGGCGCATTTTTTCAGCGAGTTCTTTTTCGTCGAGTTCCAGCTGATCGAGCTGAACCAGATTCCGCCGGTATGCCAGCATCAGAGAGGTCTCCGCGTCGCCCGCGTGGAAATCGCTTCCGGTCCTTCCCGGTTCCTTCGGGCGCTGCCAGAATTCGCCCCGGCGGAGAATCATGATCATGACTTTTTCCAGCGCGGGATTGAGCCATTTCAGGATGCGCAGGGACTCCCGGAGCTGGTCGAGACTTTCCGTGCCGCCGTGTCCGGGGAAGATCAGGATGTTCAGGAATCCCTGGTTCGCAAGGGATTCGACGATGTCGCAGACCATGGCGCAGAAGGTGGTCGGGCGCACGTTGATCGTGCCGGGGAGCTGGCCGCCGGAAAAGCAGTAGTTGAGCGGCGGAGCGACAATGCAGCCGAGTTTCTCCGCAAGCGCGTAGGACGGGACTTCCGCATTGTGAATGTCCATGCTCAACGGCAGATGGTAGCCGTGCTGTTCGACGACGCCGTAGGGCAGAATGATCGTCTGATTGGTTTTGAGATACTCGCGGATCTCCTTGACGGTCATTTCCCCCATTGCATGCGTTCTCATTTCATATTCCTCCTTAATTGTGTGTTTATCGAAAGAAGTCGATGAATGGCTCAATCACGTAATCCGGCGTATTTTCCCCGGATGTCTTCAGAAGGCGGACCGCCGCCGCCCCGAGTTCGCGGAAATTGAAATTCAGGGCGGGAATCCGGACTGGCAGACGCGTATTGTACGGCGTTTCGCAGTAAGTGAGGATCCGGACCCTTTCCGGCAGACCGAGATTCGCATTCAGCGAGCGGGAGTAGTCGAAGGCGTGCAGACAGGGCGTCTGCAGAAACAGTCCGTCGAAGCGGAAGCGTTTGTACAGGGCATTCATCTGTTCCCGGTATTTCCGGTCGTGTTCCGTCTGCGTGAAAAACAGGAGCCCGGGACAGGGCGCGTCCGGAAACAGATCGAACCCTTCCGGCGTTTCCCCCGCATAGTTCTGCAAAACTGCACAGGTGCGCTCGCATCCATATTCCGAGCGGAGGAAAGCATCCGCCGTCCGCATGACGGCGGAGACGTTCTCGTGCAGGTGAATCCAGTCTCCGGTGAGACCGTGTTGCGCGGCGCGGCGGTTCTCGCTTCCCGTCGTAATCAGCGCGACGCGGCATTTCCGTTCGGCGAGAAAGGAGAAGAGCGGCCGGTACCAGAGCGTGAAGACAATGACTTTTGCGGACTCCTCCAGATGGGAAAGCGCATGCCAGTCGATGTCGTCGTTCCGGTTCGTCGGAGAAACGGCGACGGTTTCAATCCGGAGCTTCCGCTTGCTCCCCTCAATCATTGCGCCGCAGAGCATTTCCCTTGTAATCAGCGAGGTCCGGTAGCCGATCCGGTCCGCCAGAATGTCCGCGCACGGAAGCAGGAACGTTATGACATTTTCCGTCTTTTTCTTCTCCGCGCGTACAAACGTGCCTTTTCCCGGGATCCGTTCGATCAGCGATTCCTCCTCCAGAATCCGGAGGGCGTCCCGCAGGGTGTCCCGCGCAACGTTCCACCGGCGGGCGAGCTCCTGTTCCGCGGGAATGCGCCCGCCGGGCGGCAGGATTCCGCCGAGAATCCGCGCCTTGAGCTCATTTGCGATTTTATCTCTTTTCACCGGTGGCCGCATGATGACTTCCTTTGTATGCTTATTCAGTATAAACTCCGGTATACTTAAGTGTCAAGGGCAATCCTGAAAAAAACAGTTTTTTTCAGGATATTTCTGATGCAGTGCCGCAAATCCGGCAGGAGCTGCCGCCGCGGGGAGAAGTCCGGCGCGCGCCGTGCACGGTGCGGATTTCCATCCCCAATGAAGGAGCTTTCATGATTCAGTCCGGAAGAGTGTGGTCCGCTGCCGTTTCAATATTTTGAAATTTAAGGTATTTACGGATTCTGATTTGCAAAATCCCCGGACGGGATGTAGAGTCCCGGTTTGAGCAATACAAGATAAGGACTCTTTGAAAGATGGATTCGGACAGCTTGTTTCCGGAGAAGCCGGATTTCGGCAGGACATGGAAAAAAAATCTTGTCATGGTCTGGATCGCGCAGTTTTTCTCCCAGATCGGTTTTGCCTTCGGGCTTCCTTTTGCACCGTTCTACATGCAGGAGATGGGAGTGACGCGCACCGGCATCGACTTCTGGGTTGCGCTGTTCGGAGCCGGAACGCCGCTGACCATGATGCTGTTTGCTCCCGTCTGGGGAGCGCTTGCGGATAAGTACGGCAGGCGGAAGATGCTGCTGCGCTCCTATCTCGGCGGAGTGATCGTGCTCGGACTGATGGGAGTGGTTCACGCTCCGGTGTATCTGATTCTGCTGCGCCTGGTGCAGGGTGCGCTTTGCGGCTCTGTTTCCGCCGCGCAGACGCTGATCGCCACTCATACGCCGGAAGAGCACAGCGGCTTCGCGCTCGGCTCGCTGAACAGCGCGGTGTTTTCCGGCGCGCTGACCGGCGCCTTCATCGGCGGTTTCGCGGCGGAATACTTCGGCTACCGGACGGCGTTTCTCATTTCCGGGTTCCTGATGCTGATTCCGTTTTTTCTGGTGCTGTTCGGCGTGCATGAATATTTTGTGCCGCTGCTGCACAGCCACCGCGGCTTTTTCAGCTCGATTACGCCGAAGCGACGGCATCTGGCTCTGGCGCTTCCGCTTCTGTTTCTGATGGGCGCTGTGATGTTTGCGCGCCAGTTCGACTCCTCGTTCATTCCGCTCTTCGTTCAGGATATCAACGGGGGGATCGACGGAGCGTCCGCGTGGACGGGCGCACTGCAGGCCTTCTGCGGCATTGCCGGCGTGCTTTCCGGTTTTCTGCTGGGGTATCTGGCGGACAGGCATCCGCCGGGCATGATCGCGATTTTCTCCGCTCTGCTGACCGGCGGTTTCATGTTCAGCCTGACCTTTGCGCACAGCATGCTGTTTCTGTTCAGCGCCCGCTTCGCGATGATTTTCGCCAGCAGCGGACTGGACCCTGCCCTGCAGATCTGGCTCTGCCGCAAAACGATTCCGCAGACCCGCGGCCTGATTTTCGGCTGGGCGGCATCGGCGCGTTCCTTCGGATGGTTTGTCGCGCCTCTGGCTGGCGGAATCGTGACGAAGCTTCTCGGGATCCGTTTTCTGTTTGTTGTCGGACCGGTTTTTTTCATCCTGATCATGTTTCTGATTATCCGCGTCATGAAGCGTTTTTCGGATTTCCGCGAAGAGGACGTCTGACGCAGTGCCGCCGCATGGGACGGACGCATGCGAAGCGGGCATTCTTTCCATAAATTGCTTCGCGCTTTCCCGTGAGTCCTGCCGCCTTAAGAATGCGATTTGTTTCCGAAAGACGTTGACAAACACTATTTAACAAAGTAAATTGTCGATGAGGAAAAACGGGAGGACCATATCATTATGAGACAAGGCAGTGCGGAACGCATTACACGGGAAACGGAGATCCGGGCGTCCATCAATCTTGACGGGGAAGGCAGATCCGACATCTCCACGGGCATCGCTTTCATGGACCATATGCTGACGCTTTTTGCAAAACATGGAAAATTCGATCTGAATCTTGCGGCAAAGGGCGATCTGGAGGTGGACTGCCATCATACGATGGAGGATCTCGGACTGGTGCTCGGCGAAGTGACCGCCCGGGCGCTCGGCGACAAGAGAGGCATTCGCCGTTATGGAAATTTCCTGCTTCCCATGGATGAGTCGCTCGCTCTGATCGCGCTGGATCTTTCCGGCAGACCGTATCTGGTATATGATCTGGTTCCGCCTGCGGCGCGGATCCGCGATCTGGACACGGCGCTGTTCAAGGAGTTCTTCCAGGCCTTCTGCGTCAAAGGGGGGATCAATCTTCATATCCGGCTTCTGAAGGGCGCGGAAGTGCATCATGTGTTCGAGGCGGTTTTCAAAGGGCTCGGCAGAGCGCTTTCCCAGGCGGTCGAGCCGGATCCGAGGGAAACGGGAATTCCCTCGACAAAGGGTTCCCTCTAATCCATAATCAACAGCGGAGGCAAAACGGCGCAGTGCGTGCCGGATGCGAGGATTCTGCCGAATGAGCGAATTTATCTGCAGCAGATGCGAAAACAGTTTTTCGTGCGAAGCGACCGATATGGAACGCGTCGTCTGCCCGTACTGCGGAGAGGAGCTCACAATCGACAGCGCATGCGACATTCTGCCGGAAGGATTCACGATCAACGGCTTTGAGATTGTCCGTCTGCTTGCCTCCGGCAGTTCGGGACGCGTCTATCTCGCCAATCAGGTTGCCGTGGAGCGTCTGGTCGCGATCAAGATTCTCAAACGTTCCCTTGCGGAGAAGAAAGAGGCCGCGGAACGTTTCATCAACGAGGCGCGAAATGCCGCCAAATTCCAGTATCCGAATATCGTGACAACACTGGAGGCGGGGAACGCCGACGGCTTTTATTATATTGCCATGCAGTATGTCCGCGGCGAGACGCTGGAAAAGCTTCTGGACGAGGGGAAAATCTTTTCCGAGGCGGAGGCGCTCGGAATTGTCCTCAAGATCGCCGCGGCTCTTCAGCAGATCTGGGAAAAGCACCGGATGTTTCACAAGGACATCAAGCCGGCGAACATCATGCTCGATTCCGACAACGAGGCGATGCTTCTCGACATGGGAATCGCGCAGGAGGCCGGCGAGGATTCCCTGATCAACGGGGAGGTGGAGGGATCCCCGTTTTACATGAGTCCCGAGCAGATTCAGGGGAAGACGCTCACCTGGAGCACGGACCTTTATTCGCTCGGCGCGACTCTCTACCACATGGTGACCGGTTACGTGCCGTTTTACGATCAGTCCGTCGACCGGATTCTCGACATGCACAACAATGCGCCTTATCCGGAGCCGTCCGAACGCGCACCGGGTTCCTGCATTTCGTCCGAGCTTTCCGCCCTGATGAAACGGATGCTCGGCAAGACTCCCAGAAAGCGCTTTTCCTCCTGGGAGGAGTTTCTGCTTGCCGCCGCGGGAATTTACGAGGCGCGCCTGGCACAGGAGCAGGCGCTTCTTCAGCCGATCCGCCTGGTTCCGGTTGCGACCGACTCCCAGCCCCTGCGCCGGCCGCCGATGAGGAAACACTGGATTCCGCTTCTGTACGGTTTCATTCTGCTTCTCTTCATTCTGCTTCTCGCAGCGTTGTTTGTCTGGCATAACAACCGTCTGGCCCGCAGGGCGCTGAATGACTGCACGTTTGATCCTTATACAACCAGTCCGCAGGCATACAAGGCTGCTCTGGACCGCGCGCATCTTGCCGCTCAGAAGTTCGGTGTTCTGGAGTCGACGCGCCGGGAGGTCGGCGAGAATTACGGACGGTTGAAGAAGTTTGAGAAACAATTCATGGCGCTCCAGGCGGCGGTCAACAAGGCTCTTGAGCTTGCGGAGCAACTGAAGGCGCAGGCGCGGAAGGAGATGGAAACCGGGCGGGAACTTGTCCGGAAAAAATATTCCGATGACAACCATTACACCCGGGCGCAGAAACTTCTGAACCGGGCCGCCATCCTCCTGAACGCGATTGAAACGAAGGATCCGCGGCTGCTTGCAGTTGTTCGGGAGCGGATCAAGCTCAATGAGGAGGAGTCCGGAAAAATCCGGCTTCTGGAGGAGGAGCGCGACGCTCTCGTGGTGAAACTTCGGAAGGAGCATGCGGCGCAGCTTGCCGAGCGGAACCGGAAGGATGCCGAGGCCGCCCGGCTGAAAAAGTTGGAAGAGGAGCGGAGAAAGCGTCTTGCCGAGGAAAAAAAGAGAAGGCAGAACGAACTCGAGGCCTATCGCGGGAAACTTGAAGCATGCCGGCAGTCGCTCCGGTCCCTGCTTGCCGGGGCTGTTCTCTCCCGTGATTTCAGTCTTCTGGAAAAAGAACTGGTTCTGCCGGATTTTCTGAAGGAAGACGCCGATTACAGGACATCGACGCGTGCATTCCGGAACTGGTTTTCCGCATTCTGGCAGTTTGCAATGAAGATGCGCGCGGCATACGGACTGATTTACGATTCCCGCGGAGAATACGCCGGTTTTCCGCTTGCAAGTCCTGTCTCCCGGAAAAAAATGAAAATCGGACGCATCAAAAAAGATTATGTTCTGCTTTATCAGGAAGGCATGATGAGCGAAAATCTGCCGTTTTCCCGTTTTTCTTCTTCGGAACTCCTTTCCCTGGAGAGACATGCGTCGGAAAAGAAAAAACTGGAATTTTCCATTCCGGCCTTTTTCGCCTCGCTTGGCAGATGGAAGGAGGCAAGGCGGACTGCGGCAAACGGATTTGAAAAAACGGAAATAGAGTCTATGATAAATATATATTTTTCCAATGCGGTCGAGGACGCGGTGCGGAAATGGCGCAAGGGGTCGAAAGAGGAGGCCCGGCACCTTGTCTCCGCGTATGGATCCATGCCGGAGTTCGCGAAATTCAAGGAGGAACTTCTGCGGGGGATAAAAGACAACGCGGGGAACAAAGCCCCGGAGAGACCAAAACAGCAAACAACAAAAGGTAAAAAATGAAAGCAGCTTTTATTTTTTCCGGACAGGGCGCACAGCGCGTCGGAATGGGAAAGGACATCTTTGACGGCAGCCATGCGGGCGCAGCCGTCTATCGCGAGGCGGATTCGCTTCTTGACTGGAGTGTTTCCGACCTCTGTTTCAATGGTCCGGAAGAGAAACTGACCGAAAGCAGATATTGTCAGGTTGCGATTTTCGTGACCAGCATGGCGTGTCTCGCCGCATTCCGTGAAAAATTCGGCGATGCGGTCAGACCGGTCGGTGCGGCGGGACTCAGCCTCGGTGAATATGGCGCGCTCTGCTGTGCGGAATCGTTCAGCTTTGCCGACGGACTCCGGCTTGTCGCCCGTCGCGCCGAACTGATGGACGCCGCATGTCGCGAGACAAGCGGAGCGATGGCATGCGTGCTGACAAAGGGACCGGCGCCCGCGGACACGATCCGGCAGATCTGCGCCGACTGCGCCATTGACGTTGCGAATTACAATTCGCCCGGGCAGATCGTCATCAGCGGTGCCGCCGACGGGGTCTCCAGAGCGTGCGAACAGATCAGGGGGCTTGAGAACATCCGCAGGATCGTTCCGCTGAATGTGGCGGGCGCCTATCACTCCCGGCTGATGGCGAAGGCGGGCGAACAGCTCAGGAGCGTCCTGGACGGCGTGACGATCCGGCAGAATGTTGTTCCTGTCGCGCAGAACGTCACGGGAAAAGTCACGGAGGATTTCACGCAGATCAAGGCGAATCTCGTCAGTCAGGTTGCGGGGAGCGTCCGGTGGGTCGACTGCGTCAATGCTCTTTCGGCGCTCGGCGCCGACACCTTCATCGAGTTCGGTCCCGGCACCGTGCTGACGGGGCTGGTCAAGCAGATTGATCCGTCGAAGGCGCTGCTCAACGTCTCCTCCTGCGGAGACCTTGAAAAGATTCAACTTTGAAATCATATCATACCCAAAACCTATCAAGGGAGAAAGAGTAACTATGGGATGCAAAAAACTCGAAGGGCGTGTTGCGCTGGTCACCGGCGGAGCGCGCGGCATCGGCAGGGCGATCTGCGAGAAACTGGCCTCGGAAGGCGCGACCGTTGCAATGGTCGACATTCTTCTCGACGTGGCGGAGAAGACCGCCGCCGAATTCAAGGCTCAGGGATACGAGGCCATGGCGATCGCCGCAAACGTGGCGAAACCCGAGGAGGCCGAGGCGGCAGTCAAGGCCGTTGTCGACAAATACGGCAAGATCGACATTCTCGTCAACAATGCGGGCATCACGCGCGACACGCTCATGATGAAGATGACCGAACAGGACTGGGACCTGGTTCTCTCCGTCAATCTGAAGGGAACGTTCAACTTCACCAAGGCGGCGACCCGCTATATGATGAAGGCCCGCTACGGCAAGATCGTCAACATCGCTTCTGTTGTGGGGCGCATGGGCAACGCCGGGCAGGCGAACTACTCCGCCTCCAAAGCCGGCGTGATCGGTCTGACCAAGACGACGGCGCGCGAGTTCGGCAGCCGGAACATCTGCGCGAATGCGATCGCTCCCGGCTACATCATTACGGACATGACCGAAAAACTGCCGCAGGCGGCGCGAGATGCGTTTCTCGTGAACATTCCGCTGAAACGCGGCGGAAAGCCCGAGGATGTCGCGAACGTGGTCTGCTTCCTCTGCGGGCCGGATTCCGACTATGTCACAGGACAGGTTCTGAATGTCGACGGCGGATTCCTGATGTCCTGAGGCATTCGGCGTTTTACGCTTGAAACGGGCGGGAAATATGCGCGCCCGGAAATTTCAGGAGCCTTTTTTTCAATTGACACTTGAAAAATTTTAAAAAAGCACAATATTAATGTGCTAGTGTGTTCAAAACTCAACTGCGAATTAACTTACAGAAAGGATTCGTAATGTCCACAATAGCAGAAAAAGTGAAAAAGATCGTTGTCGAGCAGCTCGGAGTTGCTGAAGACCAGGTGACTGAAGACGCAAAATTCATCGAAGACCTCGGTGCGGATTCTCTGGACCAGGTGGAGCTTGTCATGGCTCTTGAGGAAGAGTTCGGCTCCGACATTCCGGATGAAGACGCCGAAAAGCTGACGACCGTCGGCGACGCCATCAAGTACATTGAAGGCAAGCAGAAGGCGTAAGCCTGTTTTTTGCTGATTGAAGCGGGACATTCCCGTAAAAGAATGCCCCGCTTTTTTGTATATCCACGGAGGCTTGAATGGATAAAAGACGCGTAGTGATTACCGGAGTCGGCGCCGTTTCCTGTATCGGTCTGGATGTGAACTCGATGTGGGACGCGCTGGTGAACGGCAGATGCGGACTGGATAAAATTGCAAGGTTCGACGTCAGCGCCTACCGCACTCAGATCGCCGGCGAGGTCAAGGGATTCGATCCCACCCGTTACATGTCTGAGAAAGAGGCCAGAAGAATGGATGACTTCTGCCTGTATGCCGTGGCGGCGGCGGACGAGGCCCTCAAAGACGCGGGACTTCCTCTGGATATGCGTGACGGCTCGGTCGTCAACCCGGACCGCGTCGGCATCTGTGTCGGCAGCGGCATCGGGGGAATGCGGACGATGGAACAGCAGTGCGAAGTCATGCTGGAAAAAGGTCCGGGCAGAATTTCCCCCTTCCTGATCCCGATGATGATTATCGACATGGCATCGGGCTCCCTCTCCATACGATACGGGGCGAAAGGCCCCAATTTTGCGGCCGTCACAGCTTGTGCGACGGCATCGCACTCCCTCGGAGAATCGTTCTGTGCGGTTCAGCGCGGTGACGCGGACATCATGATCAGCGGCGGCGCGGAGGCATCGGTTTCCAAGCTCGGTCTTGCAGGGTTCTGCTCGATGAAGGCCATGAGCCAGAGAAATGATGATCCCAAGCATGCAAGCCGTCCGTTTGACAGAGACAGAGACGGGTTCGTGATGTCCGAAGGATCGGGCATTCTGATTCTCGAGGAACTGGAACATGCGAAAAAACGCGGCGCCAGGATTTACGCCGAGGTTCTCTCCTACGGCGCGAGCGGCGACGCTTATCATATCACATCCCCGGCGCCGGGCGGAGAAGGCATGGCGCGGGCGATCAACATGGCGCTCGGAAACGCCGGAATCAGCGGGGATGCGCTTGACTACATCAACGCCCACGGCACCAGCACGCAGCTGAATGACAAATTCGAGACGATGGCGATCAAGTCCTCTCTTGGAGCTCATGCCTATGAAACGGCGATCAGCAGCACAAAAGGCACCATGGGGCACGGGCTCGGCGCAGCCGGCGGATTTGAAACCATCATCTGCGCGCTTGTCATTCAGAAAGGCGTCATTCCTCCGACGATCAACTATGAAACACCGGATCCGGAGTGTGATCTGAATTATACGGTCAACACCGCCGTCGAAAAGAAGGTCGATGTTGCCATGAACATTAATCTGGGTTTCGGCGGTCACAACGGAGCGCTTCTCCTCAAGAGATTTTCCGACTGACATTTCATGTCAGATGAGCGGGGGAAGCTTTCATCCGGATGAGAATGCATTTGCGTCGAGACCATGACGGAGTTATGAGATGAACAAACGTATTTTTGCCGCGGGAACAGCTTCCCTTTTGTCTTTTCTGCTCTGTTCCTGCGGGCTTTTTGAAAGCGGAAGCGATGTGCCTCCGCCTCCCGCCGGAGAAGAGTGGTCTGCAAGAATCAAATCCAGCT
Source organism: uncultured Victivallales bacterium (assembly GCA_944390795.1). GTDB lineage: Bacteria > Verrucomicrobiota > Lentisphaeria > Victivallales > UBA1829 > UBA11452. Next base: position 94,098 of record CALXRI010000009.1, on the reverse strand, counting down.
ATCCGGACTGGCAGCCTCCGCATGAGATGCCGATGGGGACCGCGGAATATCAGGCCGCACTGAAAGCCGGGCATGAACGGATGGCTTCTTCCCCCGTCGCGGCGGAGCCGGAGAGCGGGACGGCGACGGAAAAGACCGGACAGGGATCCACGGCTCCTGCGGAAAGTGTTCCTCCGTCCGCGGAACAGGGGGGGAACGGCTCGGGAGAGAGCGCAAAAAGCGGGAAGGAAATCCCCTCCGTCTATCTTGTCAAGCAGAATGACAACCTGTGGAACATCGCAAAAGCCATTTACGGCAAAGGCGAAAGATGGACCGTGATTTTTGAGGCGAATAAAGAGAAGATCAAGAATCCGGACATTCTGAAACCCGGTCTTGAACTTCAGATTCCGCCGGCTGAAAAATAATGAATGCTGACAGTGAAAGTCCGGGGGGCATAGTCTCCGACCAGTATTTCTTCCGCACGGCGACCGAGATGGAGCTGATGTTTTCCGGACATTTCACGGAAAACGTCAGGGAGATTGAAAGACGTCTTGGAGTCACGGCGGTTGCGCGCGATCTCAAGCTGAAGATTTCCTCCTCCAAACAGGAAAACGTCAGAAAGGCCATGGCGTTTCTGGAGGAGCTGAACAAGATCTATTCGCTTGCAAAGAAACGGATCGACCAGCGGGATTTCCTGATGGCGCTGTCGGCATTTCAGGAATCGCGGGAGACCGAACTCCAGAATTTCTTTTCCCAGCGGATCAAAGTCAGTCCGAAAAAACAGGAGATTGTTCCGCGCACGCCCAATCAGCTTGCCTATGTCAAGGCGGTCCGCACGAAGGATGTTGTTTTCGGCATCGGTCCGGCCGGCACCGGAAAGACGTATCTTGCCATGGCGCTTGCCGTTTCCGAACTGCTTGCGGGCAGGGTTGACCGGATTGTCCTGACTCGTCCCGCGGTGGAAGCCGGGGAGAATCTCGGTTTTCTGCCGGGAAAGATAGAAGAGAAGATCAATCCCTATCTGCGCCCGCTCTATGACGCTTTGTACGACATGCTGGAGTTCGAAGAGGCCGCTGCGCTGATCGATCGCGGCATCATCGAGGTTGCTCCGCTGGCTTTCATGCGCGGTCGTACGCTCAATAACTCATTTATCATTCTGGACGAGGCGCAGAATGCAAGCAGGGAGCAGATGCTGATGTTTCTGACCCGTCTCGGCTTTCATTCCAAGTGCGTGGTGGCAGGAGATCCGACCCAGATCGATCTGCCCGGAAAACGGACCTCCGGGCTGATTCATGCGGTCCGCCGTCTGGAAAGGATTCCTGAAATTGCCGTATGCGCATTCAACACCGGCGATGTGGTGCGCCACTCGCTTGTGGAGAAAATCGTCAACGCGTATCAGAATGAGAAAGTCGTGTCCGGAGGTGAAAAAGATGTCGCAGACGAATAAGGACACGGAGAGAGCCGCTTCGTTCGGCGAGAAGCTGGAACATTCGAAGTTTGTGCTTGTGCTGATGCTTCTGATGCTGCTTGCGGCGTCATTGCTTGTCATGATCATCCCGGAGAACAGTACGGACATCCATTTTGTCGCCGGGCAATATTCACCTTATACGGTGTTTTCCGAATTTGACTTTTCCGGCGAAGACACTCTGAAAACCAGGGCGCTCCGGGATAAAGTGACTTCCCAGTCGCCTTATTATTTCAGAATTCAGCAGGAAGCCTCCGCCCGGATCCTGGAGCGTTTTCAGGAGTTTTTTGCCGAGCTGCATAAACGCGGCGCGGCGGAAGGCAAAGGGGCGCGCTATCTTCCATCGCCGGGAAATCCCGTGGCGGTGCGGGTTTCCCGGATGAACAAGAACACGGCAGAGTGTCTGCTGCAGATTGCGGACAATCCCGTTCAGATGAAGAAAATGCAGTCGCTTTTTGAAAAAGCGCTGAACAACGGCATCATCAGCAACAACCAGAAAGGCAGTCTTACCTGGGACAAGCATATCCGTATCATCGACGTCTACAAACGTCAGCGCGACAGCGTTCCGATGCGCGAAATCATGACGCCCCGGGAGGCCGCACGGTCCGTTGTGGATGCCGTGCTGGAATATTACAGCGATCCGGAAAAGGAAGCTGTTCTCGGAGCGATTGAGAAAACTCTGTCCGCTCTGATCGGAAACGGCAATCTTGTTTATGATCCCGAGTTTACCGAGGCGAAAAAAGAGGAAATGGCGAATATGGTGCGCCCGGTCATGTTCAAAATCCACAAGGGACAGCCGATTCTGGAAAAGAAAAGCGTCGTAACGGAAAAGGATTTGATGATTCTGGACGCCTACAACAAGGAACGCCGGGCAAGTCAGGCGCAGACCGGGCCCTACCGCGTGATCCTGGAAAATATCTTTCTCTGTCTTGCGATCATTATATTCACCGGCATCTACATTTCCCATGTGCATCCGGAAATGGCGCGGAGCAACCGGACAATCTGGCTTCTTGGGCTGATTACGATTGCTTCGATTCTGCTGAACCGGCTGTTTCTGGATCTCTTCAAAATCATCAGCGAACAGTACAGCATTTCCCCGAACGTCACCTATTTCGCGTTGCCGCTTGGCTTCTGCGCGATTATTGTTTCCGTGATCTACGGAATTCGCGCAGCCTTGTTTGTCGGACTGCTGGTGACGACAATTGCCGCTCTCCAGATGAACAATCCCTTCCAGATGATGGTGACGGGACTGATCGTCAACGGCGGCGCCGGTTTTGCCGTGCGCTATGCCACCAACTACCGGAATTTCTTCGTCCGCGCGTTCCTCGGGACCATGATTTCGACGCTGATCGTTTCCTTCATCTTTCTCTGGAAAGACACCGATTTGAACGGTACGTTTCTCTGGCAGGATCTGGAGGGGGCGAAAATCTGTTTCTGGCTGCTGGTTTTTCCGCTTTTCACGGGGCTTCTGACTGCGATTCTCGCGCAGCTTGCGCTGTTTGTGATTGAATTTCTGTTCGATGTCAGCACGACGATGTCCCTTCTGATCTACAGCGACTACAACCATCCGCTGCTCAAGCGTCTTCAGTTCGAGGCGCCCGGCACCTATCATCACAGTCTGATGGTTTCGACGCTCGCGGAGCAGGCCGCCCAGGAGGTCGGACTGAATCATATCAAGGCGCGAGTCTGCGCTCTCTTTCATGACGTCGGCAAACTTTCGCAGCCGGATTATTTCATTGAAAACAGTCCCGGCGCGGACATGCACCGGGAACTGAATCCATCGATGAGCGCTCTGATTATCCTGAACCATGTGAAGTACGGTTTGGAGCTTGCGCGGAAATACAAGCTCAAGAAAATCATCCGCGATACGATTCTGCAGCATCACGGCACCGATTTGATTCTTTATTTCTACAAGCGTGCGCAGGAGATGCACGGGGAACACAATGTCGGAGAGAATGAATTCCGCTATCCGGGGCCGCTGCCTTCGGAAAAGGAGATTGTGCTGATCATGCTGGCGGACTGCTGCGAGGCCGCGTCGCGCAGTCTGGAGAAACCGACTCCCGCCGCGCTGGAAACTCTGGTGCGGGAGCTGTTCCGCAAGAAGATCCGGGACGGACAGCTTGACGAGGCCAATCTGACCATGAGGGAGCTTGCGGGAATCCGCAGAAGTTTTGTAAAAACGCTTTCGTCCATGATGCATGGACGGATTGCATATCCGAAGGAAGAGGGCACGGATGAAGACGACCTGTTCATGGAGAGCGGAAAAAATGTTTCCGCGTCCGTCGATGAAACTTCTGAGAAAACTCTCTGAGAAGGCTGTGGAAATCACCGGCTGCGGGCTTGCAGGCGGACTTTCGCTCAACTTTGTCGGGGAGAAGGAGATGGCGGCGGTCAACGAGGCGTTTGTCGGGCACAGCGGTCCGACGGACGTGATCTGTTTCGACTACCGGGAGTCGAAAAGCGTCCTGCCGGACGACAATGACGGGGATACCGTTGAAGTGGAGATCGTCATCTGCCCGGCGGTGGCGCGGCGCGAGGCGCAGAAGCGCGCGCTGCCCTATGCGCGCGAAGTGGCGCTTTATCTGGCGCACGGGCTGCTGCACGCCGCCGGAGAGGACGACCTGCAACCTGAGCTCAAGAGGAAAATGAGACGCAGGGAAAAAAAAACAATGAACGAACTGGAAAAGCTGTTTTCCTTCGAAGACATCTTTCCGGAACCTGTTCTGACGGGAGATAATACAAGATAATGCTGTTCGAACTGGAAGTGCTGAGTGGAAGTTTTATTCTTTTTCTGATGATCTTCTGCGCCTTTGAGGCGTTCGACCGTCTTTCCGGCGGACAGATCATGAAACTGGAGGCCACAAAACCTGAGCTTGCCGAAAAATTAAGCGGATGGATGGAGCGTTCCGACTCCATCCGGAGCGTGTTCAAACTGCTGCTTTTCGTGCTTTCCTCTCTGATGGGGATGCTCTCCTATTCCGTTCTTCTGATGCGGTTCGGGGAGGAGATTCAGCCGTGGCGCCTTCTCATCATCATTGCCGCGATCGTCTGTTCCTGGTATCTGGGGGAGATCATTTCCCGCCTTGTGACCTACCGCTATGACACATTCATTCTGAAAACGACGCTCCCGTTCGTTTCGCTTCTCGCCGACACGATTCTCCTTCCCTTCACGCTCCTGGCGCGGCGCCTCAAGCAGAATGCGGACGACTGGCGCGACGAGGAGGCTCCCGAGCAGAAGGTCAGCATGGAGGACGAGATCCTTTCCGTGGTGGAAAATTACGGCGACAGCGAGAGCGATGATCTTGAAGAGGAGGAAAAGCGGATGATCAAGGGCATTCTCGACCTCGGCGACATGTCCGTCCGCGAAATCATGACTCCGCGCGTCGATCTCTCGGCCCTTCCCGCGGCGGCCTCCATCGAAGAGGCGAAAAAGATGTTCATTGAAACCGGGCACAGCCGGATTCCTGTCTATGGACGGACGGTGGACGAAATCAGGGGAATCATTTATGCCAAGGACTTCATCGACAACCGGAAAATCGCGGGGAAAACGCTTGAACAGCTCGCGCACAAGCCGATTTTCATTCCGGAGTCCAAGGAGGTCGGGGAACTCCTGGAGGAGTTCAAACGCAAGCACAACCATTTCGCCGTCATTATCGATGAATACGGCGGAACCTCCGGGATCATCACGTTCGAGGACATCATCGAGGAGATCGTCGGCGACGTGCAGGATGAATACGACAACGAGGAGGAGGAGAAAACCCGCCCGCAGCTGATGCCGGACGGTTCCGTCGTCCTGGAGGCCCGCACCATGATCTCCGACGTGAACGAGATCATGGATACGGACATCCCCGATACCGAGGACGCGGACACCATCGGCGGTTACATCTGCTACGAGCTCGGCAGGATTCCGGAGGAGGGGGAAATCTTTCATTTTGCGAACAATCAGCTCTCCGCGCTTGTCCTGAAGGCTGACAAACGGAAAATTCTTCAGCTGAAACTGATGTACGGAGGCGGCGATGAGGCGACATCGGCTTAACTTGTATCTGGCTCTGGCGGCAAGACGGAGCCGCCGCTTTGTGTTTTCGCAGACGAAGGGGCTTCTGATCACGGGCCTGTTCGTGGTGATTCCGATTTTCGTGACGCTCTGGTTCGCCTGGTTTGTCTACAATCTTCTGACGACCTGGGCGCTGGCGGTCATGAAACAGTTTCATTTCCTTCAGAACGAGATTGATTCCTTCTGGGTGCAGCAGGGAATCCGCGTCCTTTCCCTGGTCGTCATTGTCGTGCTTCTGATTCTGATCGGACAGCTGACGCGGATGACGCTCGGCAGCCGTCTCATCCTGCTGGCGCAGAAAATCCTGCTGCGCCTTCCCATCATCAATTTCATCTATTCGACCTGCAAGCAGATCGGCGACGCGCTCTGGACTTCCGGCGGGGGCAGCATGTTCAGCAGGGTCGTGATGTTCGAGTATCCGTGTCCGGGTTCCTATGCGATCGGGTTCATGACGAATGAAAACACGGAACCTTTTGAAGTGACGGAAAAACTCGGCAGACCGGTGGTGAGCGTCTTCATGCCGACGACCCCGAACCCGACCAGCGGTTTCCTGTTCCTGATTCCGAAAGAGCGCTGCACGTTTCTTGACATGTCCGTCGCCGACGCAATGCGTCTGATTGTCAGCGCGGGCGCGGTTCTTCCCGGACAGGCGCATGAACACCCGCCCGGCGCGCCGCGATAGGGTGTCGCCGGGGGGCGCGGAGGAAGATCATTTTTTCTTTCTTGCCGCGCAGATTGCGTCGTATGCCTGATTGATGCGGCGCATTTCGTTTTCGGCGTGCGCCAGCATTTCCGGAGGGAGTCCTTTGCTCTGGAGTTTGTCCGGATGGAATTCGACGCATTTTTTCCTGTATGCGCTTTTGAGTTCCGCATCCGTGGCATTCGGGGATACTTCAAGGATTTTGTAATAGGCGTCCAGATCCTCTTCCCGACTGTCTTTTGCGCTGTGAACGCGGAAAAAGGCGTTCACATATCCGTTGAGGCGGAAGACTCGTTCGGCATACAGAAGGATTTCGCGTTCCTTTTCCGTCAGTTCGCCGTCCACGGCGGCCAGTTCGCAGAGAAGCCCCAGGAAATTCTGCTTGATGACCGGATTGTAGCCGAGAAGTTTGTCGAATTCAAGAATGTATTCCTGATAGGAGATCTCGTTGTCGCGCGCGGTGTTGAACACTTCGCGGATGAACGGTTTCTGATCCGGATGGAAATTCGCGCGGATGAACGCCTTGATGTATTCCGCCTCGCGTTCGGAAACGACGCCGTCGGCTTTCGCCACCTTTGCCATGCAGGAAAACAATGCCGTGATAAAGGCCGCCTGCAGTTCCTCCCTGCGGCTGGCGCGTTTTGCCTTGTCTTCCGCACTTCCCGTGGCAAGATGCCCGATCACGCCGCCCACGATTGCTCCCAGCGGTCCTCCTCCGGCAAATCCGATGGCGCCGCCCACGATTGCTCCCAGCCAGCTCATATTGAAAAATCATTCCTTTCTGAAATTGCAGTCCCGACGGGAATGCGGATGAATGAATTGTCCTGTGCCGGAATTGCTTCCGGCTCAATGCAGTTTCCCCGGGCCGTAGCGGTTGCCGCCTCCACCGGATCCCCAGTCGTCGCAGTGATCTTCGTTGGTCGTATCGGTCACATGGCCGATCACATTGCCGAAGGCATCGCGGACATCATGGCCGGTGGCTTCGGCGTTCAGCCATTCGCGTCCGCGCAGACGCCAGGAGAGATTGTCCAGATTCTTGATCAGATTGTGATACTTCCGGCAGAGCGCGAACTCCTCCTCGGTCAGATGCCCGTCCACATCGTCGATATTGTTCACTTTGCCGAGCGCGGGCAGATATTTTGTGACGTAGGTGATCCATGCGCGGTCGTCCATCGGCATGCCGTAGACGGGTTCGAGCGCAACCGGGATCAGCGTCACTTTTTCGAAGACCGGCAGCACCATGCCGGCAATGAACGGATAGCGGATCGCCCCCTCTTCGGTTTTCAGATAACCGAGCGTTTTCGCCGTGGCGTCGAACGTGATGTGGAAATTGTCGTCGTCGAAGTAGGTCAGAGCATTTTCCGCATTTTCGCCGTATCTGTTGATCTGCTGCCCCAGTGGATTGTTTTTGCCGCCGAAGCGCAGCGCGTGATTGCCGCCTTGAAACCTTCTCCGGAATTCGAACTGCCGCAGGATGGTTTCATCCGGCACGCGGATGGAGAAGTAGGAAAGTGCGCCGGAACGGTAGTCCACGCCCTGCTGAAACGGGCCGCGCAGATAGTTTTCCCAGCTGCCGGTGTCCACGCCGTATTCGGAGTAGGAGCACCAGTCGCTGTCGAAGACGGACCAGGAAAGCTCCGGCAGGGAATGGTTTTTCCCATCCTCGGAGTTTTCTCCCGTACTGCCGTATGCCGTGCCGAGCTTTTTGAGCTCCTCTTCGCGGCCGGGAATCCGTTGAATGACTTCGTCGAGCATGCCGTTTTCGTCCGCCCGGGTGTAGAAATCCCCGCCTTCGCTCGTCGTGACATGGACGGGAAGAATCTCGGAGCCTTCCAGCGATTTCTTGCTGGGTTCAATCTCAATGTTTCCCCACCATTTTTCCTGGTAGTAGATTCCGTCGTTGTTCGGCAGCAGCGCCCGGAGAATGCACCAGTCCTCCGCCGCGACCGCCTCCATCACGGTGCGGTTCTGCAGATAGTTCACGACGGTGACCGGGGGCCGTTCGGAGCGGTCCGCCAGCAGTTTCGGCATGCCGAGGTAATCGACGTTGGTTCCGACCGCCACGCCTTTGGCTGTTCCGTTGTCGGAGGGGCCGAGAATGGCGGAAATCATTTTTGCATAGGGAATTCTCCACTGGAAGCCGTAGTAATCCTGCTTGACGATATCGGGGTTTCCGTAATATTCTCCGCTGGAGATGTCGCTGAGCATCTCCTGAAGAAAGGTGTTGCAGCTTTCATTGTAGGTGAGTCCGTTGTTTTTTGCGGCCTGCTGCGCCGCGCCGAATCCGATCAGGGGACCCACGAAGGCGACGCGCACCTGCATCTGTGTCAGGAGGTCTGCGGAATGCTTGAGCTGCTCCTTTTCCGAATCCTCCCCGCCGGGAAAGGTTTCAAGGTCTCCGCCGATGCCGTATGCGGGATCGGCGATCAGGACCGTGCACGCCTTGATCAGGTTCATCTCCCCGATCAGGTTCAGCGTGTTCTGCTGCCATTTCGCGCCGGTCAGCGCGGCGGAGTCGATCGCGGACATGACCTTGACTTTTCCGCGGATGACCCGCTGCACGTCAAAAAGAACCAGGATTCCGACGATGAGGATGATGACGGCCATCAGACCCAGGATCAGGGTCTGGCCGCGTTCGGCGCGCAGTCTGCGCCGGATGTTCCGGGATCCGTTCATTCTAGTTTCCTCCGGAGCTGTTTTCGAGATAGTTGGAGGCGAAATCACTGAGCGTGGCCTTGCCCTCCAGATCGATGCCGCTTCCGAAAAAGAGATGTTTGAGATAGGTGTCCGGAAATGCGTAGTCGGTGAATTTCGTATAGAGATCGTTCATATCCATGCTGACCGCCGCCGTATAAGTGAGCGTGGTTTCCACTTTTTTATCCGGATTGCGGGAATTTCCGTCCCAGTATTCGTATTCCAGCCAGCGGTAGCCGCCGACATAGCTGTTGATATAGGAGCGTTCCTTCGTCATCCGGTCCGCAAGGGAATTTTCATCCAGCGTCGGCGAAACAATGTCGCCCGAGGCGGGGAGAGCGTTCACGCGGATTTCCCTGCGGATCAGGTAGTCCCGGAAGCCGACGGCCCGGGAGCGTGCGCCGCGGATTGCGGCATAATCGATGAAATACTGTCCGATGACAAAGTAAAAGACCTGAAGCAGCCCGAACAGCACGAGGAAAATCACAAACATGGCCAGCAGGGATTCGACGATTGCCGCACCCCGCTGCCGTATTCTTTTTTTCCGGTATGATTCCTGTTTCATGCACCGCGCTCCGTTCCGCTCAGGACAAAGGAAAACCGCAAAAAGTTTCTTCCGTTCCGGAAAGAACGGAAAAAACGGGATCGAATGAGTTCAGCCGGAAAGGGAAAAACGGAAAAAGCGGATGCGTCAGTCGCCGCTGATGTCGATACCGTCCTTGTCCATGTTCTTCAGAATGTCGGCGGAGCTGTTGTCTTCGACCTGCTGTGCGGCGTTTGTATCGCCGAAGGTGGAGGCCACGCCCGCAATGATTGTGCGGATCCGGTCGCTGAAAAGTCCCATGACAGTCAGAGCCGCGACCGCCACGATGACGATGATGATGATGTACTCGACGATCGCCTGTCCTTTTCTTCTGTTTCTTCCGAGTTTCATAGTTTCCGCTCCTTGCTGTTTCTGTTAAAGAGTCCCTGAAACGATCTGTTCCATCTGCGACCGGTCGGGTGGATTCGGCTCCCACGAGACCAGTCCGATCAACCTTGCTCCATGCCGGGAGAATGCCGCCAGCAGCGCGCAGAGCACAACGGTGAACAGAACACATACCGCCAGCATGGCCGCATATTCGGTCAATGCCTGGCCTGCAATGCCGTTCCGTCGTTTTCCTGTGCCGATCCGCCTCATTTTCCCGTGCGGCCGCAATGCGGCGCGTTCTGTTTCATTCCAGCGGCAGAAGACTGCGTCCCTTCCGCCTGGCGATGATTTCATTCTTTTCATTCAGGACAATAATGTCCGGCAGATGTTCCCTTGCCTCTTCCGGCGTGAAGGCCGCGAAAGACATGATGGTCACAATGTCGCCGACATTTCCTTTGTGCGCGGCAGCTCCGTTCAGGCGGAAGACGCCGGAGCCGCGCTCGCCCGGGATCGCGTAGGTTTCGAGCCGCTCCCCGTTCGTGGCATTGACCACCAGAATCTTTTCGTAAGGAAGCATATTGGCCTTTTCCAGATACGCGACGTCAATTTCAAGGCTTCCCTCGTAGTCAAGATCGCAGTGTGTCAGCCGTGCCCTGTGAATCTTGCTCTTGCACATCTCCAGCAGCATTTCAGAAATCTCCTAAAATTACCCGCAAAGTACAGTATATCCATCCGTCCGGTTCCGCAAATCTTTTTTCACCCGCTTTTCCGATTTTTCCAATCCCGCGGGCGTCCGGACGGCGACATTCCTCCTCGATTCTGTAATTTAGCACGTTTTTTCATTTTGGCAATTCGCAATTCGCAAGATATATTAAATGCGGAGGAAATGATTCCAATGAGATTTCTTGTTTACAACATCGCCTACGGAACCGGCGCGCCCGGCGGGATGGGGAAGAACATCCTGACCGCGCACCGTTATCTGAGGACGCCCCGGAAGCCGCTGGAGGGCATCATCCGGTTCATTTCGGAGACGGAGGCGGACATTGTCGGCCTGGTCGAAGTGGATACCGGCTCCTTCCGGACGGACTACGTCAATCAGGCGGAGCGTGTCGCCGCATCGCTTCATCAGTATTACCACTGCGGCGTGAAATACGGTCTTGACTCCTTTTCCCGGCATGTTCCCATCCTCCGTCGCCAGGCGAACGCCCTTCTGACGAAACGGCGCCTGACTCCGTATGCGTTCCACTATTTCCCGATCGGATTCAAGCGTCTGATTATCGAGGTGGAACTGGACGGCGTTCATATTTTTCTGGTTCATCTGGCGCTGGGACAGCGTTCCCGGCGCGTGCAGCTGCGTCATCTCGGACACCTGATTCCGCGCGGGAAGCCGGTTATCATCGGCGGCGACTTCAACACGCTCACCGGTGATGAGGAACTCGCTCCATTCCTGCAAAAATTTTCTCTGCGGAGCGCGAACTGTGAAAACGCGCCGACCTTTCCCTCCTGGAATGCGGAAAAACAGCTGGATTTCATTCTGCATTCGCCGGAAATCAAACCCCTCGGATTTCAGGTTGCCGACGTCCGGTTTTCGGATCACCTGCCGCTGGTGTTCGATTTTGATGTGAAGTAGAGTTCGGCCGAACCGCCGGGATGCGCAATCCAGAGCATTGGCTTCGGATCGGGATATTTCCGGAAGGAATCCAGCCAGATTTTTTCCGCCTCCGCACCGTCGGGGAATTCGCGTTTCTCCCAGGCGGGATCAATCTCGAATTTGTCCGGCGGCGTAAACCAGTCCGTATGCCGCCAGAAGAAACGGTCGTCTCCGCGGATTTCCAGTGTTGCGAACTTTGCTTTTCCGGAGAGTATCCGGCGGCGGATTTTCGGCCAGCGGAGTTCCTGCTGTTTGCGGTAGAGGAAGCCTGCGCGCTCCATCAGTTCCAGCGCCGCGAATTTGTTTTTCGCCAGGGAGGACGAGAGAAGCCCCTGCATGATTTCGTCGTCGGTCAGGCAGTCCCGCAGCTCCATCCACGGGAAGCACATTTCGAGCCGCCGGAACTCCGGCAGGAAAAAGACCTCGCGGATGCCCCATGGATCAACCAGGAACGCTTTTTCCGCCTTTGTGTCAAAGAGGAAGTTGGAGGTGTGGAAATCCGGATGATAAAAATGCGCCCTGCAGAGTGCGCAGGTCAGTTCCGCGAGGCGATCCAGGAAGACCCGGCGTTTCCGTGCGTCGAGCCGAGCCGTTTCAAAGAAATAACGCCGCCCTGAGAGCGCATCGGGAATTCCCTCGGAGACGCAGAATCCCCCCTCGTCCTTCCGCACCGCCCAGGCGAGGTAGTTGACGATTGGAAGCGACGCCTTCTGGAGAGCTTTCGCGATCCGGTACTCCTTTGCGGCATAAAAACGGAAGATGTTGAACGGGAAGCGCTGTTTCCGGAAGAGTTTCAGATACAGCACCTTTCCGTGTTCGTCGGTCATGCGGAAGATTACCCGTTTCGGGTTTTCCTTGATCTTTTCCACTTTGAGGTCCGACTGAATGAACTTCATCAGGGCGGAGGCGTTTTCCCCGTTCACCTTCGAAAAGGCCACCAGCGCCCGGATGTCATTCAGATCATTGATTTTATCCATTTCCCGTTCCACCGAAATAATTGGTTTTCTTAATGTAATCCGTTTTGATGACGAAATCAAGCCGCGGATGCAAATCATGCCGGATGCTTGCTCGTGGAAGTCCTCTTCCGGAGCGTGTGCGGAGCTCTTGCTTCTTTTCCGAAACGGTGTATTGTACCGCGATGCCGCGAAAGGAGGCGGCTGAAAAGATGAAATTCCTGGTAAGGGACGGAAAGTTCTATTCCGCTTTTTTCACGATGACGCTTACGATCGCCCTCCAGAGCGCGATTGTCTTTTCCGTGAATCTGGCCGACGCGATCATGCTTTCGCGTTATTCCGAAACGGCGCTTTCGGGCGTCGCGCTGCTCAATCAGATCCAGTTCCTGCTGCAGATGCTGGTGTTCGGCGTCGCCGAGGGCGCGCTGGTTTTTTCCTCCCGGAGCTGGGGGGAGCGCAGGATCGGGCCGATCCGCGAGGTGACGAACATCGCGATGAAATTCGGCGTGGCTCTCGCTTCCATCCTCGGCGTGACGATGCTGCTTTTTCCTGCGTTCATTCTGCATCTGATGGCAACCGATCGCGCGGTGATCTCCGAAGGGGTGCGCTATGCGCGGATCATTGCGTTTTCCTATCCCGTGTTCGCCGTGTCGCAGATTCTCATGATCATGCTGCGGAGCGTGGAAACCGTGAAGATCAGTTTTTACCTCTCCATCGTGACTTTTTCCGTCAACGTGACGCTGAACTATCTGTTGATTTTCGGAAACTTCGGCTGTCCGGAGCTCGGGTGCCGGGGCGCGGCCATTGCCACGCTCTCAGCCAGACTTCTGGAGCTGCTGCTGATTGCCGGATACACGCGTCTGGTCGACCGCAAGGTCGAGCTCCGGGTGCGGCACATCCTCCGCCCGATGAATCACGGGCTGCTGCGCGACTACATCCGTGTCGGTTCTCCGGTCTTTCTTTCCGGGACCATCTGGGGAGTCGCCATGGCGATTCAGACGGGCATTCTGGGACATCTCGGCAGCACGGCGATCGCGGCGAATTCCGTGGCGACAACCGTCTTCCAGATCGTGACCGTGTTCACCTACGCGTCCGCCAGCGCGGCGGCGGTCATGACCGGCAAGACGATCGGGGAGGGGCGCACGGAGCTGATCCGTCCCTATACGCGCACGTTCCAGGTTCTTTTTCTCTGCATCGGATTTTCCAGCGGCGCGTTTCTCTTTTTCCTGAAGGATCCGGTCATCCTGCTTTTTTCGGGTCTTTCGGAGGAATCCGTCGCTCTGACGCTCCGTTTCATGACCGTGCTTGCCGTGACGACGGTCGGCACCGCCTATCAGATGCCCTGCCTCACGGGAATCGTCCGCGCGGGAGGCGAAACCGATTTCGTGCTGAAAAACGATCTGATTTTCATGTGGCTTCTGGTGCTGCCGTCGGCGTTTCTCGCGGCGTTTGTCTTCCGGCTTTCACCCGTTGCTGTATTCGTCTGCCTGAAATCCGACCAGATCCTGAAATGCGCGGTGGCGGCTTACAAGGTCAACCGCTACACCTGGATCAGAAAGATCTCGCGCAGCGGCTGACTCCGCCTTATTTCCCTGCGGCCAGAGCCTCTTTCAGGACCGGAAGCACTCTCCGGTGCATCATGTAGAACCCGAGATCGTTCGGATGGCAGTGATCCACGGTGCACATGTTCTGTCCGGGATCTCCGAACAGCTCGTTCCCGTCGATGAACCAGACTTTTTTATCGCCGGCCTTGCGTGCGTTTTCATAGGTTTTCCGGATGATGTCGCGTCTCCGGGGGGAGATCCAGGAACACTTGGAGAGCATGATGATGGGAAGATCGGGATTTGCCTTGCGGACCGCCTGGAAAAAGGGTTCATGCGTTTTCTCCAGATGCTCGGCGCTCGGCGCATTGTAGTCGTAATCCATCACAAACACGGCGAGATCCAGTTTCGCGATCGCCTCGGCGAGCGCGATTTCCCCTTTGGCGCTGCCGGAGAATCCAAGATTGATCTGCGGCGCGTCCACGGCGCGGCAGAGCATGGTCGTGTAGTTGTTTGCCGGGCGCGAGGCGCATCCGCCCTGGGTGATGGAAGATCCGTAGAAGAGAATCGGCCTGCTGATTTTCTGCGGATCCGGCGGCAGTAATTTGCTGCCGGGCTTCACGCCGATTTCCAGATTCTTCACGCCGCTGTACAACGGCAGATAGACCGTATAGGTGCGCAGTTTTCCCCTTGGAACGTTGACGAAGCGCCGTTCCAGCGTCTTTTTCCGGTTTTCGGGTCCCGGCTGGATTGTGGTCAGATAGAGTTCCCCGCCGTCGTCTCCGACGGTGTAGAGATCAAATCCAGCGCTGCCGGAACGGGGCATGTGGTTCATGTCGCTGAAACGCTGATAATCCGCGCGGATTGTCAGATAGGGCGAATCCGTTTTGAAGCGGACCGTTCCGCCGGAGGTGTGCCAGGCCAGGATGAGGACTCCGCGGTTGACCTCTTTCTCCGTCAGATTTCCGGGAATGCGGTAAAGAGGACCGCCGTCCTTTCTCCAGGGAAAGCCCGTCACTTCGAAGGGCTGTTTCAGCGCATTGAAGTAATTCACCGCCAGATTGCCGACTTTCGCGGGGCGGAAGTTTTTGTCGATTTCGGAAATGTCCTGCGCAAAGAGCGTGCCCGCGGCCGCCAGAGCAAGGATTCCCGCGCAGACTGCGGCATGATTCCTTTTCATGATCCTCTCCTTTTTTATTTTATTTCAGATTGGCGCCTGAAATGCTTTTCCTGCGGAATTCCGCGGCAGGGCATGGGTGCTGCCGGAACGATTCCGCGTCTACTCTTTCTTTTCCGGAAGCTCGCCCGGCGTTCCCAGCAGATCGCAGAGCTTCCGCTGATAGGCGAGCAGATACAGATTCCCCATATGTCCGCCGCAGTCGAACCAGGTCAGTTTCTTTTTCAGCGCATTGTCGAGAAATTCCCGGTCTGACGGCGACAGAATCGGATCGTCCAGATTGTGCAGGACGGAAATATGCGGATTGGAACGCAGATCGTCTTCGATGGCGCGCAGCCCCGAGTCCCGGTTCAAACGCTCCAGCGTCGCGGAGGGATCCTTTTTCCGGTATTCCGGCAGAACAAAGTTTTTGACGTATCCCATCCCGTTGTACTGATCGATTTCGCGGTAGAGTCCGGTCCGGTTTCCCCAGGAAAACGCCCCGTTGATCTGAGGAAGCGTCTCCTCCCGGTGTGCGGAAATGAGCAGTTCGCGCAGGCTCATGCGGAAGGAAATCCCCGTCATGACCGCCGCCTGTTCGGGCGAGAGGGCAAGCTGGTACTTCGCCGATGCCGCCGGATCCTGCGCCATCGGCGGATATTTCACTTTCAGGACCGCGAAATATTTGAGCAGCGCGTCTCCGGCAAGGTCGAAGAACTCCTTTTTCGTCCATTTCTTCGAAAGATCGGTGAATTCGTCGAAGCGGTTCATGGCATAAAGAAGGTCGACCGGCGGATTCATTGCGACGAACCGTTCAATTCCAAGCGTGTTTTCCTTCGCCTCCAGCGCGGCCAGACGCAGCGTGTGCAGCCCTCCCAGCGAGTAGCCCGCGACGACCAGGCGCTGCGGTGCGAGTTCCGTGTTGGCATGAATGTCCTTTACAAGGAGCCTGAGGGCCTTGCGGAGCGCCGCCACGTCGTCGGGGACATAGCCGGGAAAACGCAATCCCGCCCCTTCGCTGAAGGTTCTGTTCATCGTGCTTCCGATGACAGCCACGGAATAGCCGCGGAGGTTCAGCGTTTCCGCCATTGCGCGGAGCGTCGCGCCCTTGTAGTGGGTTCCGATGCCGGGGATCAGGATGACGAGCGCGTTGGTCGGCGCCGTTCCCTTCCAGTACTGATAGCGGATTGCCGGCGAATCTTCGGAGAAGCGGATCGAGCGGGTGCTGCCGAGCGTCACGAAATCGTGATTCCAGAGGGACAGCTTGATCCAGAAGCTCGTGTCGTTCTCCTGCATCTGGAACATGCCGACGCGGAGGGTGTCCACCAGCGGATTCCGCGGGGCGTAATAGTGCGCCGTTTTGATGAGATGGCCTTTCTCCGGGAAATTTTCCGGCGGATCAGTCTTTCCGTAACTGTAATTCCTGAAGACCATCGGACGCTCGCGCAGATCGTTGACGACGACATGGCGCATGGCGACCAGTCCCATCTTGCTCATGTCATAAGGATCCGCGCAGGTTTCCGTCATGGTGTTGTACGAGTCGTACGAGTTGATGGCGCGGTTGACCCCGGCGATCGTCTGGGCGTAGGGGAGAATGAACTTGATGTCCAGCACGGAGTCGAAAAGCGCGCCGATCTGGTCGCGCGGATTCGTCGCAGAGGAGAGCGGCAGGATCAGCACGCATCCCGGACCGATGCCCCAGCTTGCAAAGGCGTGCCCCATGTTTTCCGGCCGCCGTGCAAGTCCGAACCATGCGTCCGCGGGATCGAAGATTCCGGCGATTCCAATCGTCGAATTGGTCAGAAAACGGAGGAATTCGGTGCCGCCTCCGGCGAATTTCGCCTGAAGGAAACAGCTGATCATGCGCCCCGGAAAGGCGAGGTTGTCCGAAACCATGTCAATCCGCTTGATTCCCTCGCGGGGGATGATGGAGCCGTAGACATAACCCACGGGGCGCAGTAGCCAGTGCATGAGAAAGTCGTTTGTCGCGAACATCGCACGGTTGAACGGTTCGATGGGGTCGTTTCCCGCGAGTTCCTCCGTGACCTCCGCCGGCGTCCAGACGCGGCCTGTAGTCTTGTCTTCCGGATCAATGGCAGGTTTTGTCGCGCATCCTGCCAGCAGCGCAGCGGAAAAGAGCAGCATTCCGCAGAACAGCGGATCTTTCCAGCCCCGGAATAAAGAAAAAAACCGTGTCATGAATTTTCTCCTCAATATTGAATGTCGGACGGAAAGATACAGCCGTTTCATGGCAAAATCAAGAACGGACTGCCTGGAAAACGGATTTCCGGGCGATTTTTCCGGGATGTCGGGAAAGTTTTCCTTTTTTTGGGATTCTCATCTTGACGAAGCGGAAAAAATCGGTATAATTAATTTACACAGACGATTGGGTAAAAGATTTACGAGGCTGACCGAATGGTGACACTGAAAGACATCGCGCAGGCAGCACGGACGGACACCGGGACCGTGTCGCGCGTTCTGCGGAACCACCCGAAGGCGCATGAACTGCGTCCGGCGACCCGGGAGCGCATTCTCCGGATCGCCGACGAACTCGGATATCAGCGGAATCTGCTGGCTTCTTCCGTGCGGACGGGAGTTGTGAACACGATGGCGCTGATTGCCAGATTTTCGCCTGAAGGCTTTTTTGTAAGCGGTGCGAAGGTGATCGACGGGCTTCTCGAGGAAAGCGCCTGTCACGGCTACAGCATCAAAGTCTATGCAGATTCCAATCTGGAACTGGCATTCCGCGAGATCAGCGGAAGCATGATCCGTCTGGTGGTCATGACCAGCACGAATTGCGAAGCCCGGGAGGCGGTTGCGCGCTTCTGCCGGGAGAAGAACCTGCGTCTCGTTTATGTTTTCGAACATTCGAACGGAGAATTTCCCTCCGTCAATGTGGATAATTTCGCAGCCGCACGCCTGGCGGTCCGCCATCTGGCGGAAATGGGACACCGCCGGATCGGTCTTTTCTGCGTTCCGCACCGGCGTTATCATTATGTGAACGAGCGGCACGATGGTTTTCTTGCCGGGATGGCGGAAGCGGGTCTGGAGGCGAACCCGGAATGGATCGTCTGCACGGATGAACGGGAGAATGCCGTTGCAAAAATGCTTTCCCTTCCGGAACGGAACCGTCCGACGGCGCTCTTCGGCATTTCCGATTTCCTGTTGCTTCATGTTCAGCGTTACGCGTTTCTGCACGGCATCCGGATTCCGGAGGATCTGTCCCTGGTCGGCATGGGCAATATGGAGGCCGGAAATTTTGCCGTTGTCCCGCTCACTTCCATTGAGGAGGATCACCGCGAATTCGGAAAAGTTGCGGTGAGGGCGCTTCTTGATAAGGAAACGGGAGTGAAAAAACAGGGGAGCGGAATGTATCTGCTTCCGCCGAGACTGATCCGCCGCGTTTCCTCCGCGCCGCCGCGGAAAAGGACTGCAGAAGAAAGGAGTCTTTCATGAAATCCGCAAGAGAAAATTTCACACTGATCGAACTTCTGATTGTAATTGCGATTATCGCGATTCTCGCCTCCATGCTTCTTCCCGCCCTGAGCAAGGCGCGCGAGGCGGCCTACGGGATTAAATGCGTCAGCAATCTCCGCCAGATCGGCCTGACACTGACCGGCTATACGGACATTTCAAAGGACTGGGGACTCGGCGGTTACAAGGTCTGGTTCCGGACGAACACGGTCAGCGAGCGGATGGCATGGCCGCATTTCTTCAGTTCCGGCATCACGGATTTCTCCTCTTACGAGGTCAAGGGAACATCCGGAATTCATTCCTGGAACGAACGGAACATGAGAAAAATGCTGGGCTGCAACACCGCCGAGAATTACAATGTGGAAACCAACAAGGGCTCTCTTTCGCTGGGCAGCTACTGCATCAATGACAACTGTTCCAAGGAGGCCGAGCGCGGTTCCGATAACGCCTGCGGCTGGCCGGTTGCCGGGAAACTCGGGGACTGCACGATGGATGCACCTTTTTTCAAGCCGGGGCTGGTCAAGTTTCCCGGACGCCTGGCATGGGTGTTATGCAGCAGCAACTATGCGTCCAACGGACATTACTTTTACCACAATGGAGGGACGCAGTATCTTTTTGTCGATCTCGCGGTCAAAAAATTGAGACGGAGCGACGTGATTCTGCGCGCCGCTCCGAATCAGCACAGCATTCTCTGGTACAACTATCCGAACAGCGGAAGTCCGCTGCTCAGTTCCTATCCGTAGGACTGGTGCGTCACGGCGGCGGACCGGCGGCTTGAAACGGAATTAATTTATGTTGAACTATAAACTCATGGAAAGGATTGAGGATGAAAACTCTTTCTGTCATTGCGTGTGCCGCGCTGACGGCGGTCGGGGGGATCTGCTCCGCGGACGTTGATCTGGTGAAGGACGGGAAAGCCTGTTCCGTCATTGTCGTGAAGAAAGACGCCCCGGCGCCTCTGAAATTCGGCGCGGCGGAACTGTCGCGCTTTCTGGGGAGAATCGCAGGCGGGATTCCGCCGGCCGTTGCGGAACGGGCCGTTCCGGGGCGCAATGCGGTGTTCATCGGGACAACTGCGGATGCGGGGCTTGTGAAGGAGTCCGGAATCGCGTCCGGGGATTTGAAGGAGGAGGGATTCGCCATCGCCGCGGGGGGAAACCGCGTCTATGTGATCGGGCGGGATCCCCGGGGAGCGCTTTACGGCTGCTACGAGATTCTCAAACGCCATGGCGGCGTGCGTTTCCTCGTTCCCGGAGAGGACGGAACCTACTTTACGAAAAAAGGAACGGTTTCCGTACCGGACGGGAAGCTGATATCCAATCCGTACCTCCGGGTCCGCTCCAATGTGGCGACGGATATTGAGACATACAAGTGGATGGTCCGCAACAACATGCAGCCTTCCGCCGGTTCCGCGTCCTTTTACAATCCCCGGACGGGAAAACGCACTGCGAACGCGGATCTCTATGAAAGTCTGACGGTCGAAGGTGTCGCCACCTACGGCAATTCGCATATTCTCAGCAATCTGCTCGGCGGCTGGGACGGCAGGACAATCCGGAAGAACATGGAAAAGCTTTATGCCGAACATCCGGAGTACTTTCCGCTGATCGGCGGCAAACGCGTCATGATTCTTTCCGCCGAGTCTCCGAATCCCTGCATCAGCAATCCGGCGCTGCTGGATCACATGGCGGACAATCTTTATCGGCGAATCAACGTCAAACACGGCACGGACACTTATGTGACGATCGGGAACAACGACACGCCGATCTGGTGCGAATGCGCAAAGTGCAATGCGCTGGACGATCCCGCCATGGCCGGAACCAAGGGCGCCGCATCCAACCGCTACTGGTACATGGTCAATGAAATCGCCAGGCGCATCTGGGCGAAAAATCCGGAGATCAAGCTCGGCGGCTGGGCCTATCAGAATTTCTGGTATCCGCCGACCAAGGTGAAAATCGATCCGCGCCTGCGCGTGATCATCTCCTTCAACAACCAGTGCTGGCGTCATGCGATCACGGATCAGTCCTGCAGCGTGAACGCCGAGCTCCGGAAAATCATGGCGATGTGGGCGAAAACCGGACTTCCCCTGATTGTCAACCGGGATGAAATTTCCGCCGACGGCGCGCTGGCCTCGGAGTATCTGCCCGCGGAAAAAGTCCTCTACCGGAATTTCCTGGATTATCCGTCTCTCGGTTTTTCCGGTTCTTACTTCTGCGTCACAGGGCCGTTTCCGCCGGTTCTCAAGTGGGCGAAAAACCGTCCGCCGTATTTCAGCAGAAACCTGAAGTGGTATGCCATGTGGCAGACCTGCTATCTGTCCGCCAATTTCATGTGGGACGCCTCGCGCAATTACGACGCGCTGTACGAGGAGGCCAACGCGCTTTATTACGGAAAAGCCTGGAAAGGCGGATTCCGTGAATTCCGGAAGCTGCAGCAGAAGGCCTTCTATGAAACCCCGGGCTGCATCGGATGGGGGCAGAGCGCTCCGCTCGGGCGCTGCCTCGACCAGCCCGGCATGGAGCAGAAGCTTCTCGCCCTTCTGGATCAGGCCGTGAAGGCCGCGAAGACCGATCCGGATCCGCGTGTTCTCGCTCATGTGCTCCGCGACAGGGAACTTTTTTCCATCCGATGGCTTGCGGAACGGAAAAACTATCTGGAGAATTTCAAGGAGCTGAATGTCTACAAACGCACCGCGCCGATCCGGATCGACGGCGTGATTGAGGAGGCGGACTGGAAAAACGCCGACGTCGTTTCCAACTTCAAAGCCGGCGGAATGACTCCCGCGGGAACGAAAGTCCGGCAAAGTTTCGTCCGTGTCACCTACGATCAGGACAATCTTTACATCGCCGTGGAGATGCTGGAGCCGAATCCCGGCGCAATGGTTGCGGGAACGAAGGTGCCGCGGAATGATTCCGGCTGGAGCGCGCTGGGCAATCATGTCGAGCTCTTCTACAACTATCCCGACATGGCCGGCAAATATTATCATCTTGCCATCAACCATCACGGGCAGATCATTGACGCGCTTCAGCTTGCGCCCTCTTCCCGGGATTCCAAGTTCAAGACCGGAGCGGAATATGCCGTGCGCGTGTTCAAGGACCGCTGGACCCTGGAGATCCGCATCCCATGCTCGGAAATCGGAATGAAGTGTTTCGACGGAGCGACCTGGAAGCTCAATGTCGCCCGCAGCCGGAAGATCGGTGAAAGCGGAGGAAAACAAAAGACCGAATCCAGCTCCGCCTGCAACGGTCTGCATCATGCCGTCGACTCCTTCATCAACATCAAGTTCGTGCCGGCCCGCGCTTCGGGGATTTCCCAGAACCGTCAGGTTTCCAGCTGGGCGAACGCGAATTTCGACGACGGGGTGGAAAACGGGAAAATCAACCGGCACTACCGCTGGCGGAAATGGAAGTTCCAGGATGGGGAGCAGCTCGTCCCGAAGGGATGGAACGGCAACACGGCAGTCGGGGAATACCGTCTTCACGAAGGCAGCGGAAGCAACCGGTATGTCCGCCTGGAAGGCGGGTATATCGGGCAGTATTTCGTTTCCGATGCTCCCGGGAGGCTCAAGGTGTCCTTCCGCGCCCGCGGGAAAGGCAGTCTTGTTCTCTGGAGCTGTCCGTATGTCAATCATGCGGACAGGAAAACGAGCGGATACAAGATGCTGAAAGAGTATTCCTCCTCGCATGCCTTCCGCTTGTCCCCCGAGTGGAAAACTTTCACATGCGAAGTGAAAAAGGCGGGGCGTCCGACGGAACGCGTGATGGTCCGTTTCATGGTGTCCGGCAAGGACGGGAACCACGCGGATCTTGATGACTGCTATGTGACGCCGCTTCCGGAATGAATCCGGGAGGCGTTCCGGATCAGAAACGGGGAAACACGAGATTGCGAGGGAGACCCGCCGGAAATCCTGAAGCATGTTTCCGGCGGCGGATTGAAAATGTTTTTCCGTGTTGATGCTGCAATGTCCGGAACGGTTTACTGCCGGGCTTTGTATTTTTCTTCGATTTTGCGCAATCCGATGATGCTGTATGCGGCCAGCGTGTGCAGGATTTTCCGGTTTTCCCTGCTGGGATGCAGATGACCGTTTTCCCAGTAGCTGACGGTCGTTTTTGATATCCCGAGCAGGTTTCCGAACTGGAACTGCGTCATTTTCAGCATCTTCCGGATTTCCCGTATCTTTGCCGGCGTAAAAGGCGCTTGTCCGCTGACTCCGCTTTTGAGCGTGCCGTCTTCCTGCGGATTGCAAATCTTTTCAAAATGATGCAGATGATTCCGCAGCTCCCTGACGCCGAGCATGTTTTCAACCAGTGAGAAGACCAGCGGCTGAAGAACCGGTTTCGCCTTCGCAGGAATGACCGAGAAACTTTTCTGCGTGATCAAATCCTTGTTTCCATATGTGTAAAATGCATTGTTCATACAGCTGTATCCTGTCGTTTGTTAAAACCCGGTAAAATACTCTGTTGCGGGATATCATGCAAGAAGAGGGAAGGTTTTTTTTTTCTGTTTTTCCATTGAATGCGGGCGGTTTCCGCCGTTTGCCGGGACGAAGGTGACGGGATACAGGGGGGCTTATTCGAAAGGAACGGCGGCACGCCGGACCGTTTCACGGATTTTTTTCTCTTGACCGCTTCCCCGGAGAGGCCCCCGGACATGCCCAATCTTTTTTGAAAATGTTTTCCCGGGGGACTTGAAAAAGGGAATTTTGAAGTTTAATATATAACATATTATCAGCAATGGAGATATAAAAATGAAAAAAATACTGTTTTTTCTGGCTTCCGGTCTTTTTGCACTGACGCTCCAGGCGGATGATCTTACGATCAAATCCGGGCGGGTGTTCAAGAACTTCGCCATCATGGGCGCCGCGCCGAACGGAATTCTGATTTTCCATGAGAACGGCAAGGCTGTGATTCCTGTCAAGGAGTTTCCCGATGAATACCGGGAGAAAATCGCGAAATATGAAAAGGAAATTCCGGCAAAGCGCCGGGAAGCTGCAAAACTGAAGGCAATCCGGGACAAGAAGGCGAAACAGGCCGCCGCCGAAAGAAAGAAACAGGAGGCCGCCCGGCAGGCCCGTATGAAGAAATATCTCGCGGAGGAGGCCGCCCGCAAAAAGAAGGAACAGGATGCAATCAAGGCGGCCAGTGCGAAAACCGCCTCGAAATCCACGGAAGGATTCAGCGGTGATTTCAAATCGAGCCGGTGAACCGTGTTCGTTTCCGCCTTGCCTGATTGAAAAAAATCAGGTCATACCGCGATGCGCTGCATCGCAGAAATGCTTTGTGCAGGACTTTCCGTCCTGGTGCGGTTCAGTTGCGTAAGCTGGTCGCCGGAGGCGAAATCCCCGATACCGCGTATGCCTGCATCGCGGTAATTCATTGATCCGCCTGAGCGGAATATCCGGATTCCGCCAGGCCGAACCGGAAGGAGTGTCCCGGTATGCAGTTGGATGTTCAATGGTTTATTTCCGCACTTGTGGACAATGAGCTGATCACCCTTGCGGATGCTGTTTCGCTTGGGGAACGGCTCGGAGGAGATCCCGATCTTGCAACCTATGCCCAGGCTGTCTGCGATGCGCTCAGCGGCACGCTTCCCCCGGAGAGCCGGGATGCCCTCATTGAACAGATGGAACAGGTGATTGCGTTTGCGCAGGAACAGGCGGCAACCGGAGAGGCTCCGGATTTTTTTGCGCCTTCCGAAGCGGAATCGCAGCCGGATGCTTCCGCCGTATTTGACAAGGATGCTCCGCCTCCGCCCTCGGTTCGTGCGGATGATGCGGCGTCTCCTCCCCGCACCATCCGCGGTCCCGATGTGGCGAAGCGTCCTGCGGTGAAAAAGGAATCCGCCGGACCGTCCGAAGCATTTTCCACGGCGGAACCGGTCATGGAGTTTGAAATGACGGAACTGGGACTTCCGAGTCTGCGCAGTGCGGATTCCATGAACGACATGCAGCTTGCCGAGCTGATGAAAAGTCTGCTTCTGGGACTCCGGGATTTCGGTGCGAGCGATCTGCACATTTCGGCGAACAGCATGCCGTTCATCCGGCGCAATCTGCAAATTGAGCGGATCGAGGACTGCGTGATTTCTCCCGGAGCGGCGGAGCGCCTGAACTTTGCACTGCTTTCCGAAAAACGCCGGGAGCAGTTCCGCCGGGAACTGGATATGAATTTCGCTCTGGAAATCGGGAAAAGCCGTTTCCGAGCCGCATTGATGTATCAGAAGGACGGCGTCTCGGGAAGCTACCGTCTGGTGCCGGGGGAGGTGCTGACGCTGTCGGAACTCGGATTTCTTCCTCATGATGTTGCAACACTCGAGCGTCTGATGGACTACCACAACGGCCTGGTTCTCGTTACCGGACCCGTCGGGAGCGGCAAGACGACGACGCTTGCCGCGCTGGTGGACATTGCGAACCGGAAGCGACAGGATCACATCATCACAGTCGAGGACCCGATTGAGATTCTGCAGGAGTCGAAACTCTGCCAGGTGACCCAGCGCGAAGTCGGACGGCACACGGAAAGCTACAGCCGGGCGCTCAAAGGGGCGCTGCGCGAGGACCCGGATATCATTGTGATCGGGGAGATGCATGACCTTGAAACGATCGAGAATGCAATCACGGCCTCGGAGACGGGTCACCTTGTCATCGGCACGCTTCACACCTGCGACGCCGCCAATACGATGAACCGGATTCTGGATGTCTTTCCGCCGAATCAGCAGCCGCAGATCCGCGCCATGACGGCGGGAAGTCTCCGGGGCATCATCTGCCAGCGGCTGATTCCGGGGGTGGACGGGCGTCTTACGGTGGCGTATGAGATTCTGGTCAATACCATGGCGGTCGGCAATATCATCAGCGAGGGAAAAGTTTTCCAGCTGAAGGCGACCATGCAGATCGGCGGCAAATCGGGGATGTGCACGCTGGATCAGAATCTTCTGGCGAAATTCAAAGTCGGCGGGATTGCCTATGAGACCGCTCTCGAATTTATGACAAGCCCCACGGAAATCGCCTCGCTGAACAAGGAGAAGGCGATTCAGGAAGCGAAGAAACTGGCCGCAAACATGCCGCCGCCAGGCGCGCAGTAAGGAGTGTTCCGCATGGCAATGATCGATCAGTATCTGACGGATATGCTTTCCAGGAAGGGTTCCGACCTTCATCTCGCAGTCGGCGCGCCGGCGAAATACCGGATTCACGGTTCCATTGTCCCGGCGGACGACAATCCGATTTCCGCGGAAACCATGGAAACGATGCTTCGGGAGATCTGTCTTCCTGCCTGCCGCTGGGACGTTTTCAAGGAAAAACATGATCTGGACTTCGCCTACGAGATTCCCGGTCTGGCCCGTTTCCGCTGCAACTACCTTTACAATTATCACGGCATGGGCGCCGTTCTGCGGCAGATTCCGAGCCGGATTCTGACGGTCGAGGAACTGAAGCTGCCCATGATTCTGCTGGATATCTGCCGGATCAAAAGCGGTCTGATCCTTGTGACGGGGCCGACCGGTTCGGGAAAATCCACCACGCTCGCCGCCATGATCGACTACATCAACAACACGATGAGCAAACACATCGTCACGATCGAGGACCCGATTGAATTTGTGCATCAGAACAAGATGAGCACGATCGTCCATCGGGAAATCGGCATTCACAGCGAGTCGTTTCCGCGCGCCCTGCGCGGCGCGATGCGTTCGGATCCCGATATCGTGCTGATCGGCGAAATGCGCGAACTTGACACCATCCGGCTCGGCCTTACCTGCGCTGCCATGGGGATGCTCGTTTTCGGCACGCTTCACACGAACAACGCGCCGAAGACGATCGACCGCATCATCGACGCCTTTCCCGCGGATGAGCAGACGCAGATCCGCACCATGCTTGCCGAATGTCTCCAGGGGGTCGTTTCCCAGCTGCTCTGCCGGAAGAAGGACGGCGGGCGCATCGCCTGCCATGAGATTCTGCTCTGGAGCGACGGACTTCCCAACACCATCCGCGAAGGGCAGATTTCCAACATCCGCACCATCATCGAGGCGAACAAGGCGCGGGGGATGTGCACGATGGACGACAACCTGATGAAGCTTTACCGGAACGATCTGATTTCCGCCGAGGAGGCCTATATGAAGGCCAGCGACAAGAAGGTGTTTCAGGAACTGATGCAGAAGGAGACCGGAAAGGAACTCTGACGTCCGCCTGCACGGCAGCTCCGCCCGGACTCTGCCGGGATGCGGTTCCGTTCTTCTCCGCCTCCCGGAAAGATTTCCGGCGGAAAAAGCCAAAACGGATTTGATTTTTTTCCGGAATGTGCTACATTAACTGCCGTCCCGATATCGGGAAACCTTAATCCGAAGTATGGATTCTGAAGTCGTCCGGTCCGCCGGATGCCGCTCCCCGAGCGGCTTGACAAGCCCGAAAGGTTTCTGCAGAGGACGTGCCGCGCACCGTCATGATCTTGATGCGGAGGCGTCATGTCCGTTGCCTGTCAAGCGCTTCCGTGTCTCCGTCTTCCGGTGGATTTCCCTGTTTCGGAAATAATGTTCAACCACCTTTGGAAGGGAGTTATCTGCGATATGGACGGCTATGCAAGAGACATCAAGCTTTTCAGCGGAACGGCCAACCCGACGCTGGCTGCGTCAATTGCCAGACATCTGGAAATGGAACTCGGACATGTGAACGTCGAGCGTTTCCCCGACGGTGAAATTTTCGTCCAGTACATCGACAATCTCAGAACCGCCGACGTCTTTCTGATTCAGCCGACCTGCAATCCGACCAATGAAAACATCATGGAGCTTCTGATCATGCTGGATGCCGCGCGGCGCGCCTCCGCGGCGAGAATCACGGCCGTGATTCCCTTCTTCGGCTACGCGAGGCAGGACCGGAAGGACCGTCCGCGCGTGCCGATCACCGCGAAGCTGGTCGCCAATCTCCTGACGGTTGCGGGAGCGAACCGCATCCTCACGATGGATCTGCATGCACAGCAGATACAGGGCTTCTTCGATATTCCCGTGGACCATCTTTATGCGTCTCCGATCATGATTCCGTATCTTCGCGACCATCTCAAAATCAACGGTGAAGCCGTGATCGTCGCGCCGGATTCCGGGAGCGTGAAGCTGGCGCACTCCTTCGCGGACCGTCTCAACTGCGGATTCGCCGTTGTCGCCAAACGCCGGGTCAGCGCGACCACAGTGGAATCCTCCCATCTCGTCGGGGACGTCAAGGGGCGCGACTGCGTGATCTGCGACGATCTGACTTCCACCGCCGGCACGCTCTGCGCCGCGGCGGAACTCCTCAAGAAGGAAGGGGCGAAAAAAGTTTATGCGGTCGTTTCCCACTGCCTTCTGACCGAAGCCGCGCAGGAAAAACTCAAAAACAGCGCGATTGAGGAACTTATCACGACGAACTCCGTGCCGCATACTGACATGGAAGGCGGTCGCGTCCGGACGCTCTGCATCGCTCCGCTTCTTGCGCGCGCGATCAAGCGGATTCATGACGGGGAGTCCGTATCCAGTCTGTTCCGTGTGAATCCCGAGGCGATGCTTTTTCTCTGAAACCGAAACGACAAACTTAAGTTTTTCATAACGTAAGGAAGAATAAGAAATGGCAAAACAAAAACATGTGCTGAACGTTGTGACGCGTTCCGAACTGGGCAAAGGCGCGGTGAACAGACTGCGCAAGGCGGGTCACATCCCGGCTGTCGTGTACAGCAGGGGTTCCGCGGCCAAAACCATCTACTTCAACGCGGCGGAATGGGAGGCTCTCCAGAAGTTCGAGCTGAACCTGATCGCTCTCAAAGAGGGTGAGAACGAGATTCTCGCCCTCATCAAGGACGTGCAGAACGACTTCATGCGCGGCAAGGCATCCCACGTTGATTTTCTGGAAGTCCGCCGCGACCAGGTCATCAAGGCGTCTGTTGCGGTGCATGCCGGTCATACGGTTCCTGCGGGCATTGCCCAGGGCGGCCTGCTGGAACAGTTCGTTCACGAGATCGAAGTGGAATGCCTTCCGGATGCTCTTCCGGAATTCATCGAGGTGGACGTCAGCAAACTGGAGCTGGATCAGGAAATGCGCGTGGAGGAACTTGTTCTTCCCGAAGGCGTCAAGGCCGTTTCCGAAGGCGACATTGTGGTGTTCCATGTAGTGGATCCCTCCAAGATCGTGGAAGATGTGCCGGAACCTGCCGCCGCGCCTGAAGAGGGTGCGGAGCCGGAGGTCATCGGCGAGAAGGAGAGAGCGGAAAAAGCCGCGGCGGCAGCTGCCGCCGAAGGCGAGGGCAAGAAGAAGAAATAACGTCCTGCGGCGCGGCGCGCCCCTGTGCGAGCGGAGACTTGGAATATGGCGAATTCCGGAAATGATTTTACAAGATGCCTGCTGATTGCGGGACTTGGAAATCCCGGGGCGGAATATTCCGCGACGCGACACAACATGGGGTTCATGGCGCTGGACAGGCTGCTTGCCCGGCTTCCGGGAAAGTTCGAAGCGGTGCACGGCTGTTCCTCGCGATACTGGCGCGGCGCGTATGCGGGCGGAACGCTTCTGCTGCAGAAACCGGAAACCTATATGAATCTGAGCGGAGACGCGGTTTCCGCTCTGATGAAACGGGAAGGAATTCTTCCGGGAGAGATCATTGTCGTATATGACGATATGGATCTTTCTCTCGGACGGATCCGGATCCGGAAAAACGGCGGCAGCGGCGGTCACAATGGAATCAAATCGATCATCGAGCGGCTCGGGACGGAATCCTTCCCCCGGATGCGGATCGGGATCGGACGCGACGGGAACGGACACGGCGGAGCGGATTTCGTTCTGTCGGAGTTTCCTGAAGCACAGCGTTCCGTATGTGAAAAAGTTCTTGATGCGGCGGCGGATGCGCTCGTTCTTCTGCTGAGGCGCGGATGCACGGCCGCAATGAACGCTTACAATTCGCAGGACTTTTCACAGGAATCGTCCGGAGCGGAACAGGAAAACAGGCAAGAGACAGTTTGAACAATATAAAAACACCAGGAGGTGTGGTCTTGAAAAAGTATGAGGCAGTGTTCATTCTCGACATGAGAAAAGTGGAGGATGAGGGGAAGGCCTTCTCTGAGGAATTCGCAAAGATGATTCAGAGTTGGGGTGGCAGTGTCGTGGAGTCCAACGCAATGGGTCGCAAGCAGTTCGCCCGTGAAATCAAAAAGCGGAAAGCGGGGATCTACTGGAACTACATTTTCGAGCTTGATCCCGCGAAATGCAAGGATATTCGCGAGAAATTCCGTCTGGATGAAAGAGTGATCCGGCTGCTCATCATCAATTTCGAGCGTCCGGAACAGGTCCGTTCCACCCTGGCGGCGGCAACGGAAGTCTCGGAATAAGAAACGCTTTGAAAGAAAGGAGAGTCCTTCGATATGGCATCGCTGAATAAAGTCCTGCTTATGGGAAACCTCACGAGGAACCCGGAGATCAGATACACGCCGTCCGGCAGTGCCGTATGCGAATTCGGCATGGCGATCAACCGGCGTTTCATGCAGGCCAACGGACAGGAGCGCGACGAAACGTGTTTTGTCGAGATTGTTGTCTGGGGGAAGCAGGCGGAGACCGCTTCGCGCTTCCTGCAGAAAGGTTCCGCCGTATTCATTGAAGGACGTCTTGTCTACGATCAATGGGACGACCGTGAGACTCAGAAAAAGCGCTCGCGCCTTCGCGTGAACGCGGATCGGGTGCAGTTCCTTGACCGCAGGGACGACCGGCCCGCTGGCGACATGCCGCCGGAAGGCGGACAGCCCGGGGGCTACTCCCAGTACAACCGCGGCCCGCAAAACGGGTATGGCGGCGGTCCGCAGGGCGGATACGGGGCGCAGAGAGGCCCGCAGGGTCGTCCGCAGCAGTACCGTCAGCAGTCTGCACCGCCTGCGCCGCCTGCGCCGGAGGATGTCCCGCAGATGCCTCCGGACGATCCGCCGTTCGAGACTGTGGAAGGCGTCGATGACGACATTCCTTTCTGAAACGCAATGAAAATAAACCAACCTTAAGGAGAATTCAGTCATGGCAATGGTGAATAAGAAGCGCCGCATGAAAAGACGCATGGCGAAACCGAAAATCTGCAGACTTTGCGAGAACAAGATCAATTTCATCGACTTCAAGGATGCCGATCTTCTGAAGAAGTTCCAGACGGAGAAGGGCCGTATTCTTCCCCGCCGCATCACGGGCACCTGCCTGAAACATCAGAAAATGCTCAGCGTCGCCGTCAAGCGCGCCAGAATCATCAGCATTGTTCTTTGAGGAAACTTTTTGAAGAAAGGCTTACAACAATGGCATCTATGAAATTGGTACTTCTGCAGGATGTTGAGGATCTCGGCCTTGCCGGTGATTCCGTGCATGTCGCGCCCGGATATGGAAGAAATTTTCTGATTCCGAGAGGTCTTGCGGCGCCCGCTTCCCCTGTCGTTCTCAAGCAGATTGAAGCGCAGAAGGAGAAAATCGAAGCCAGACGGAAAGCGGAACTTGAGGCTGCGCAGGCGCTCGCCGACAAAATTGCCGGCATGGTGATCCAGATACCGATGCAGGCTTCTGACGACAACCATCTGTTCGGTTCCGTGACGGAAAGAATGGTCGCGGAGATTTACGCCGTCAACGGTGTGAAAGTGGAGCATCAGCGCATCCGGATGGACAAGCACATCCGCTCCCTCGGGGAATACACGATCAACATCAAGCTTCATCAGGACATTGTGGCGAACGGTAAAATCGTAATCGTCAGAGCCTGATGATGGCCGTTGAGGACTATAGTGAGGGGCCCGCCGCCGGAGAATCTCCGGAGGCGCAGGTTTCCGAAACGGGAATGCAGAGGCGCGGCGCGGGCGTCCCCTCTGCATCTTCCGCGTTTGCGGATCCGGACACGGAGCGCGCCGTGGTTGCCGCCCTTTTGATCGAACCTTCCTGCATTGCCACCGTTCTCACGGTTCTCGGCGGGCTTTCCGCGCCTGAAACGGGGATGCAGAAGAAAAAGAGCGGGGATGTGGACGCTCTCCGGAAAAGCGCGTTTCACAGCCAGGCGCTCATGATCTTCTATGATCCGAAGCTGGCCGTCATTTACGAGGCGATTCTGGAGCTTGCCGAGAAAAACATCGGAATCGATCTTCTTTCCGTATCCGATTATCTGGGACGCAATTCGAAACTTGAGGCGATCGGCGGACAGGAGTATCTGCTCGACGTCCAGAGCTCCATTGTCAGCACGGCGAATGTGGAGACGTGGTGCCATACGCTGCGCGACTATGCCATGCTGCGGGAGATGATCCGCACCTGCACGGCGGCGGTTGATCTCTGCCGCAACACCACGGATGATGTCAAGAGTCTGCTTGATACCATCGAATCAGAAATCTTCAAGGTGCGCAACCGTTTTGTCCAGCCGGAGGTCCGCAGTCTCCGCGACCTGATGCAGGAGACGTTCGAGTACTTCATGCGCGTTTACAACCGGGAAGTCGAACCCGGCATTCCAACCGAGTTTCCGGATCTGGACGCCTTGATCGGAGGCGGCCTGAAAGCCGGGGAAATGTTTGTTCTCGCCGCCCGTCCGTCCATCGGGAAAACTGCCATCGCGCTGAACATCGTGCGCAACATCATGATGAAGGATATCGGCGGAAAGCGCAGAACGGTAGCGTTTTTCAGTCTGGAGATGAGTGCGGAACAGGTGGCGCAGCGTCTGCTGTGCACCGAGTCGCGCGTTCCGATCTCGTCCATCATGGACCGGAATCTGAAACCCGGCGATTCCTCCCGCCTGAGCGCAGCTGCAATCGCGCTGAAGAATGCCCGGCTGTATATCGACCCGACCGCGGGGATTTCCGTGTTCGAACTCCGCGCCAAGGCTCGGAAACTGCACGATCTTCACAAACTTGATCTGATTGTGATTGACTATCTTCAGCTGATGAAATCCGGCGATGCGGCGGGCAAGGACAGCCGCCAGGTGGAAGTTGCGGCGATTTCCGGCGGTTTGAAAAAACTGGCGAAGGATCTCGGGCTTCCGGTGCTGGTGCTCGCCCAGCTGAACCGCGAGGTGGAGAAAGGCGCCGGCCCTGCGAATGCCAGACCGAAACTGAGCCATCTGCGCGAGTCCGGCGCGATTGAACAGGACGCGGACGTCGTGGTGTTTCTGCACCGCAACCGCGATGATACGAAGGAGTCGAATCCCGAGGCGAACAAAGTCGGCGTGGATGCCGAACTGATCGTGGAGAAGAACCGCAACGGAAAGACCGGCGTGGTCAAACTGAAGTTCTTTCCCGCCCTCATGGAGTTCCGGAGCATGGAGCACCGTTACGGGGATTCCGATGTCCCGGCCGCAAATTCGCCGAAATAGAATTTGAAATTTCCCGGAAGGCGGATTATAGTTGCCGGATGTTTAATTTTTTTTGATAATTTGGGAAATGAGCTTGATGAACAAATTGACGGTAATCTTGACGGCGGGAATGGTGCTGGGCGCCTTCTGTTTCTGCCGTCCTGCCGCGGCCCAGGAAATCGCTTCCGTTTCCTTCGACCAGGGGTCGGACTATAAATTCGGGGAGGATGTGCTCCGCTATAATGTTCAGAGCCGCAAGGGGGGAATGTACAGCGAACGCACGGTCAATGACGACATCAAGCGCCTTCACGCCATGGGAATGTTTTCGGACGTGGCGTCGGAAACCCGCAAGACGCCGGACGGAAAGATTGAAATTATTTTCAAGATCACACCCAAACCGGTTGTGCGGGAGGTTGTTTTCACCGGCAACAAAAAATATGACGCGAAAAAACTGGCGGAGGAGATTTCCGTCGCCACCGGAGTGCCTCTGAATGACATGGCGCTGCGGAACAGCGCCGACGCGCTCCGTAAATTCTATCTTTCCAAAGGGCTGAACGATGCGATCGTCATTCCGAAAATCGAAAAAATCGATGAGAATCACATCAGAATCGTATTCAACATCACGGAAAATCTCCGTCTGCGTGTCGGAAAGGTGACATTTCCCGGAGCGTCCGTTTATTCCGAGAGCGAGCTCCATGACGCGATTGCGACGCGGCACTCCTTCCTGAGCCATCCGTGGTTCAGCTGGATTTTTGACTACGGTCTGCTGAACCGCGAGGAGCTCGGGCGCGATCCCGTCCGTCTCCGCGAGCTCTACTGGCAGAAGGGATATCTGGATTTCAAGGTGACCGACGTGAAAGTCACCGAGGATCCCGAAAATCCGGAGATTGTCGACGTGACCTTCACGGTGGAGGAAGGCGAGCCCTACAAAGTCGGCAAGGTCTATGTGGAGGGCGCCGAACGTTTCAAGCCCGAGGAACTTGTCGGACTGATTCCGCTGAAACCCGGAATGACGTTTTCCAGCAAACTGGAGAATGACGGAGCGGAGGCGCTTGACAACAAATACAGCCGTCTCGGGTATGCCGATTTTCTCGTCAGCCCGATCCGCATTCCGAATTACAAGACGCATACGGTCGATCTTGCCTATAAGCTCAAGGAAGGCCCGCTTTATAAGATCCACGACATCCTGATTTCGGGCAACAAGTACACCAAGGATTATGTGATCCGGCGCGAACTTCCGATGATTCCCGGCGATCCGGTGGACAAGAACATGGTCAAGCTTGCCAAGAGCCGTCTGATGGGCATGGGCTACTTTGAAAAAGTGGACGCGGTCGCCAGAACGTCCGAAATGGGGACTCCGGATACGAAGGATATCGACATTACCCTCAAGGAGAAGCGGTTCATCGATGCGAAGATCGGCGGATCCTGGTCGGATACCGACAGTCTGTCCGGAATGCTTGAAATCACACACAACAACATGGACATTCTGGATCCGTGGAACTACTTCACCGGCGGCGGGCAGCGTATGCGCCTTCTTGCCGTGATGGGGCTTGAGCGTTACAATTTCGAACTGGACTTCACGGAACCCTGGCTGTTCGGCATTCCGCTGCGCTGGGACATCTCGGGATATGTCCGAAATCTGGATTATGACGACTGGTCCGAACGGCGGATCGGCTTTTCGACCTCTCTGACCAAGCGGATCTTCGACGATTTCACGACCGCGTCCGTCGGTTACACCTTTGAGCAGGTCCGGATTTACGACATGAGACGGAAAATGTCTTACCGTTTCCAGGAGAGCAAGGGAAATGAGCTGGTCGGTCGTCTTCAGCTCTCCCTGGAGCGCGATACGCGCAACAGCGCCACCGATCCGACGCGCGGCTACAGCATCGGCGGACTGGCGGCCTTCACCTCCCAGGCGTTCGGAGCGACCAACGACTATCTCCGCCTGGAAGCCAAGGGAACGTATCACTATTCGTTCTTCAATGACTGGTTTGTTTTCAGCGCCGGCGCGAAGGTCGGTTTCCTCTCCAATATCGGCGAACCGGGGATGGTTCCGCTGTTTGAGCGGTATTTCCTCGGCGGCGGCGATTCCGTCCGCGGCTTTCCCTACCGCAGCATCGGTCCCGAGGATTACCGTCATGACAACTACGGCGGGCAGACCATGTATATCGTGACGGCGGAACTCTCCCATCCGATTTACAGCATCGTGCGCGGCGCGTTCTTTGTGGATATCGGCGACGCCGGGCCGGAACGCTTCCAGTTCCGGACGGTCAACATGGGCATCGGTTACGGGCTCCGCATCAAGCTGCCGAACGTCAATGCGCCGATCCGGCTCGATCTGGCATTTCCGATCATCAACAAGCAGGACGGCGTATCGAATTCCCTGCGCTTCCATTTCAACATGGGCGCCTCCTTCGGGCCGAACTGATTTCCGGGCTTTTTTCCTCTAAAAATCTCTTCGCGCACGCGTACGCGTCCTTGCGTTTCGAGGAAAAAGCGTGTATATTACCCTCTCTTTCGGGGGGTTGCCCCGGCAGTTTTTCATCGGAAAAATTCAGATTGAAAATAACGACAGGCAAGGAATGAAAAATGAGTGACAGCGTAATTGAGAAACGGGATTTTCCCGTCAATATTGAAGACATCATGCATACTGCGTACCTGCAGTACTCCCTGAGCGTGAATGTCGGCAGAGCCATTCCTGATGTGCGTGACGGGCTCAAGCCCTGCAACCGCAGAATTCTTTACGCAATGCGCCAGCTCGGACTGGCGAAATCGCGTCCCCATATGAAAAGCGCCCGCGTGGTCGGCGAAGTGATTGGAAAATACCATCCCCACGGCGATTCGTCGGTTTATGATACTCTTGTCCGCATGGCGCAGGATTTTTCCATGCGCATGCCGCTGATCGACGGACAGGGCAATTTCGGCAGCATCGACGGCGATCCGCCCGCGGCATACCGTTATACCGAATGCCGCATGGAGCGCTTCACGGAAGAACTGCTGGCGGACATCGACAAGGACACGGTCGAAATGATTCCGACCTTTGACGAGAACACGACGGAACCGGAGGTGCTGCCCGCAAAGTTTCCGAATCTGCTGGTGAACGGGAGCATGGGCATCGGCGTCGGCATGGCGACGAACATTCCGCCGCACAATCTCGGCGAAGTGATCGACGCGACCGTCCATCTGCTGGAAAATCCGTCCGCCACCGTTTGCGATCTGATGAAATTCCTGCCGGGGCCGGACTTTCCGACCGGCGCGGTCATCTGCGGCATCGACCCGATCCGGAGTCTGTATGAGACCGGGCACGGTGTCATCAAGGTCCGGGCGAAGGCCGACATCGTTGAACAGAACGGCAAGGAGATGATCATTGTCAAGGAGATTCCCTATGCCGTCAACAAGGAGATGATGGTCAAGAAGATCGCCGATCTGGTCAAGGACAAGAAGATCACCGGCATATCCGACCTGCGCGACGAGACCAGTCTGCGCACCGGCATCCGGATTGTCATTGAAATCAAGCGCGGCGCGATGGCGTCGGTCGTGCTGAACCAGCTCTACGCGCATACGCAGATGGAGAGCATCCTCGGCTGCCAGCTTCTGGTGGTGGATCACAACCGTCCGCGCACGATGAATCTTTCGCAGCTGCTTCAGGCGTTCGTCGATCACCGTCTTGAAGTCGTGACCCGCCGGACGCAGTTCGAACTGAACAAGGCCGAGGCGCGCGCTCACATTGTCAGCGGCCTTCTGATCGCGGTGCAGAACATTGACGAAGTCGTGAAGATCATCCGCGAATCCCGCACCCGCGAGGAGGCCGGAGCCGCGCTGATGGCCCGGTTCGGTCTGAGCAAGCTCCAGGTCGCGGCGATTCTCGACATGCGTCTGCATCAGCTGACAGGACTGGCGATCGAAGATCTCCAGAAGGAATATGACGAGCTCATGAAGCTGATCGAATACCTGCGCAGTCTGCTTGCCAGCCGCGAGCTCCGGCTCGGTGTCATCAAGGACGAACTGCTCGATGTGAAAAACCGCTATGCCGACCCGCGCCGGACCGAGATCACCTATGACGAGGGCGACATCAACTATGCGGATCTGATCCCGCGCCACTCCTGTGTCATTACCGTTTCCAATACCGGCTACATCAAGCGCGTGCCGTCGGACACCTACCGCACGCAGCATCGCGGCGGCGTCGGCATCATCGGCATGGAGACCAAGGAGGAGGATCATGTCGAGCATCTGTTCAACGCGGACAGCCACGACCTGATCTTCTTCTTCACCGACCGGGGCTTCATGTACTGGCTGAACGTCTACGACATCCCGGAAGGGGCGAGGACCGGAAAGGGCAAGGCGATCGTCAATCTCATCAAAATTGAGCCGGGCGAACAGATCCGCGCAATGCTGACGCTTCAGAAGGAGATGTTCGACCAGGAGAATCTGTCGATTGTCATGGCGACGAAACGCGGCGTCATCAAGAAGACCGCGCTCCGCGAGTTCCGCCATCTGCGGAATCTCGGACTGCGCGCCATCGTGATCGAGGAAGGCGACGACCTGATCGGCGCCGAAATTGCCGACGGTGCGAGCGAAATCATTCTCTCCACTGCAAAAGGCATGGCGTGCCGTTTTGTCGAAACCGATGTCCGCACGATGGGGCGCGCCACACGAGGTGTGACCGGCATCCGCTTCAAGCTGCCCGACGATGAGATTGTCAGCATGGAAGTCGTGCCTGCGGCTGATGCTTCTGAAATCCCCGCGGCGGAACCCGGCGAACCCTCCGGAGAGGAAATGGAAAAGCCGGAAGCGTCCGAAACGGACATTCCGGATGCGGAATCCGAAGAGGAGGCCGTCGATGACGATGCGGAAAGCGCCGAAGGAAGTGACGAAGAGGAGATCGAGGACGACGGCCGTCCGCAGCTGCTGGTCGTGACGAGCGGCGGCATGGGCAAGCGCAGTTACGTCGATACCTACCGCCTGACAAGACGCGGCGCAAAAGGGGTGAAGAACCTGAATCTCCGCCCCGGCGAGGTCGTGATCGCGGCGCTTCGCGTGAAACACGGCGACGAGCTGATTCTGACCACCGAGCGCGGACAGGTGTCGCGCATTCCCGTGGATGAGATCCGCATTGTCGGACGCGCCTCGATGGGGGTGCGCATCATGGATCTCCGCAAAGGGGACAAGGTCACGGGCGCGACGATCGTGGTCGAAGTCGAGGCGGAGGAACATACTTCGGAAAATGACGCGGAAAATGTGATGGTCGCCGCGGGCGTCGAACAGATTCCCTTCGGGAAAAAGGACGACGATTTCGAGGAGATGGAGGTTCCGCCCGAAGAACTTACGGAAGACGGAGACTCCGATGGCCCTGAAAAGCCTGAAACTGAGGAATGACCGCATTCTGGAATACGGTGCGGACGGAATTCCGGCACTTTTCGGCATCCTGAATGTGACGCCGGACTCCTTCAGCGACGGAGGGCGTTTTCTGGATCCGGATCGGGCCGTGCGCGGCGCACTCGCAATGCTTGATGCGGGGGCCTGCGGCATTGACGTCGGAGCCGAATCCACGCGTCCCGGGGCGGAAGAAGTTCCCGTCTCTGTTGAAATCGAACGGCTCGTTCCCGTGATCCGTGCCTTGAAGGAGGCGCGGGGCGATGCCGTCATCAGCGTCGATACGCGCAAAGCCGCGGTTGCGGCGGCGGCGCTGGATGCGGGCGCTGACATCGTCAACGACATCAGCGCCATGACCTTTGATCCGGAGATGGCATC
This sequence comes from uncultured Victivallales bacterium, assembly GCA_944390795.1. Taxonomy (GTDB): domain Bacteria; phylum Verrucomicrobiota; class Lentisphaeria; order Victivallales; family UBA1829; genus UBA11452. The sequence continues at coordinate 55,494 of CALXRI010000009.1, read as the reverse complement.
CGTTGTTTCCGGAGCGCACGCGGCTGTGATTCTGATGCACATGCGCGGAACGCCGCAGACGATGCAGAATCCGGAACACTTGCGTTATTCGGATGTCTGCGCCGAGGTTGCCGACTGTCTCAATCATGCGTTTGAACGGGCCGTTGCGGCGGGAATTTCTCCGGATTCCATTCTGCTGGATCCGGGACTGGGATTTGCCAAGACGCCGGAACAGAATCTGGCGCTTGTCAGAGGGGCCGCTGAGCTGCGGAAGAAGGTCGGGGCGCCGCTTTACTATGCCCCGTCGCGCAAATCGTTTCTGGCGCGTGTATGCGCAGGGAAACCGGCGTCGGAGCGGGATTATGCGACTGCGGGTGTGCTCGCCTCTCTTGCTGCGCAGGGGATTGAATTTGTACGCGTTCACAATGTCCCGATGGCGCTGGAGTCGATGACGGCGTTCCGTCTCTGCCGTCCGGACCCCGTGGCGGGCTGAGGCGGGCTGAAGCCGCCGGCTGCCGCAGAGGAAATCCCCGATCCGCCGCATGTCCCGGCCGGGGAGGTTCATTGCCTGAGAATTTCCCGGAGACGGCGGTAATATTCATCGGCTGTGCGGCGTTCCGCATCACTCAGACGGGCGCGGACTGCATCGTAGCGGCGGATTGCCCGCTCCAGTTCGCTCTTCTGATCCTGGGTGTATTTTCTGTCTGGAACCACTTCGATTCCGGTTTCCTTCAGAAGGAGCGTTTCCCGTTTTCCGCCGGAGGGATCCGCATGCAGGCGGTTGTCGTCTTCCATGGACCAGGGTCTGTCTTTTTCCGTATTTTGCGGAAGCTCATTTTGCGGAGGCGTTTTTTCCTGCTGCGGACCGGACTTCTTCCCGTCGCCCCGGCGCGCGGTGCCGACGACGACTTCCGGCGGGGAGGAGGTTTCTTTCTCTTCCGGATTTTCCGCATTGCGCCCCGTATTCAGCGCAGTGTTTCCGCCTCCGCCCGGGGCCGCAGGGTTTCCGCCCTGTGACGATCCGTCCGCGGCCTGGGCTCTGGTCCGTCCTGCCTGCGCCTGTCCGTTTCCCGTCTGTTTCTGTTTTCTGCCCGGGCCTCTGTGCGCGCCGGCTTCCTGTCCGCCTCCGTCATTCTGCTTTCCGTCCGGGGAGCCCTGTTTTCCTTCTGTATCTTTTCCTTCGGAACCTTCCCCCTGTTCTCCGGCGGGTGCGCTGCCCGTTCCTTTTCCGGGAGAGGTCCCTCCCGGTGTTCCGGGGGAATCGCCGTTTTCCTTTCCGCCGGATGGAGCCTGTTCCTGCCGGGAAGCTTCCTTGCCGGAATTCCCGTCCTGTTCTCCTCCTGTCTGGGCGGATTCTTGTTTTGCGTTTTGCTTTCCGGCGGAGCCTTTCTCTCCTTTTTCCTGTCCGTTTCCGGCATTCTGTTCTTCTCCGGAATCCGCTCCTTTCCGGTCATTCTGTTTTTTGTCTTTTTCCTGTCCGTTTCCGGCATTCCGTCTCTCATCGGGATGTTTTTCCGGCGCTGCGTCCTGTTTTCCGGAGTCGGATTTTCCCTGCCGGCTGTCGTCGGATTTCTGTTTCCCTTCGGGAGACTCGCTGTGATTCTTTTCCGTATTCTGCCTTTGCTCCGGCTCTTTCTGTTTGTCCGGACTTTCCGGCGGCGGGATCTTTTTGTTCGGCTCCTCGTATCTGCGGTTTTTTCTCCATTCCCGGAATGCGCGGATCACCTGCGGGTTGTTCAGCATTTCGGATTCGGATTCCACGACGACGGGATGGAACTGAATGCCCGAGAAGGCGTTCCTGCGGACGGGAGAGTTTTCCTCCGCCTCCGCCGCAACGGCAATGACGGAAGTGATGAGGCGCGCGGATTTCGTAACGGTCAGACGGAACGGTTCCTTCCATTCCCGTTCCGTGCCGGAGAGCGCCGCCCCTTCCAGTGTTTCAATGCCTCCGTTGAGATTGTTGAGGTGGAGCGTGACGCTTTTGAGCGCGAAGTCGTCGTCCGCTTCCACCGTGAAGGATCCGGGATGATGCAGCGGCGCGAGATTCGCCGGCGCCGCAATTCTGACCGACGGCGGATTGTCCTGCTGAATTTCGAGCGTGTAGAGTTCGGATCCGCCGCGCGTGCCGTCCGTTTCCAGCGTCTGGAAGAAGAAGGCGCCGCTCTCCCAAACGGTGAACGAAGTCTTCCAGAATCCGGTTGCGGGATCTTTGCGGAGCTGTCTGCGGAGTCCGCCGGAACCGGAAATTTCAAGCCGGAGGCAGTTTGCAGGCGCATCCGCCGCAAGCGCGATGCGCGCTCCGGCGGGAACCGTCCACTTCTTCCGTTCCGGCGGCAGGCTGATCGTTCCGGGGGCGGCATGCAGGGAGATGCGGCGGATGACGACCGGCGCGGACGGCTGCGCCAGAACTGTAAATTCCCTTGTGCGGCGGTTTTCCGCTTCGACCGCATAACGGCATTCTCCGGAGAAGGGCGCCATGAGCGCCTGATATTCCCGTGCGGAAATCGCAACCAGCGGGATGCTTTGCGTTTCCTTTCCGATGATGCATCGGACGGAGGGGGATTCCCCCTCCGGTTCCCGGTTGAATACCACCTTCACAACCCATTCCGCACCGGGCTTGATGATGGTTCCCCCCGGGAAGAGAGAGCGGATTTCCAGCGGCATACTGCTGGTCCATCCGGCTCCCATGAGCCAGGAACGGAGCGTCAGGAGTTTTCCCTCAAGTCCTCCGTCCTTTCCGAGCGGAATCAGCAGAAGAAGCAGGGCGCAGACGGCAAGCCCCGCCGCACGGAGGCCTTCGGAAGCCGCCGCACGGCAAAGTGCGGCTGGCGGCAGGAAGTATTCCATGGAACGGGTCAGAACCCGGATGACGGCGGCGGTGTCGTCCGCCAGCATCCGGCGAGTCAGAAGCGGTGCGGCGATCTTCCGCGCTTTTTCCGAACCGTGCGACAGCATGGCGAAGAAGTCGGGGATTCCGCGTTTCCCGATCCATGGCGCAAGAAAGATCCATGCGGCATGAAGAAAAATTCCGAGTAGCGCCGCCCAGACGAGAAGACGTTTCAGGATTTCATTCCAGGCTGCGCAGAAGGGATCCGCCGCGCGGCAGATGACAAGCAGAAGGGAGAAGTCGCAGAACAGCGTCAGCATTGCGCGGACTGCACGCCCCCAGCAGAAGAACCGTTCCGCCTTCCAGAAGGCGGAAGGGAGATTCCGCAGTGTGCACCGTTCCTCATGATCCGGCATGACAGGACTCCTTTTTTCTCAGCAGCCATTCCGCGGCAAGAAGGAGAAAGGCGAGCAGGGCGCAGAGCATCCGGAATCCTGCCGGCGGTTCCTGATACTGCCTGCTGTGGACGTATGCAGGTTTTTCCGCCAGTTCCGCCAGCTTTTCTGCGGCGGAACGGACTGCGGCGCGTCCGAGCGCCGAACCTCCGCCCAGTTCCGCCAGCATGCGCAGCATCTCCGTATCCGGCGTGCTGAAGCGTTGCTCCTTTTCATTTCCGCGCACAACAAGGGGAACAGGTTTTGTGCGCCGGTTCGATTTCGCGTCTTCCGCCTGAAACCAGTGAACACCCGGTTCCGTGATCCGGAGCAGCGCCGAGGAGACGCGGTTCTCCGCCGGTCCGAAGGAAAGAAGTTTCCGCATTGTTCCGGTTCCGGTGTCACGGCGGAGCAGTCGCAGTTCCGTTCCGGAAGTTTTCCTGCCGTAGTCCTCGACGGTGAAACGGTAGAGGTCGCTGCTGAGAAGAGTGTCCGCGCGGACAATGGAAAAATGCAGATCGCTTCCGTCGAAATTGTCGCAGCTTCCAAGCATCTGCGTCCAGAAGGGAGTGTAGGCGAGTGCGCGGGAGCGGTCCGGGGAAAGGCGCCAGCGCCAGGTGCCCGCCGGTGCGAAAGCCGAAACATTGCCCGTGGAAAGAACCAGGGGCGGCAGGCCGTTCCAGTCCCCGGGGAGCCGTTTTGCCGCCGCCGACGGTTTGGGTGTCATGCGCCAGAGCGACGCGAACGGCAGGGAATGCATTCTGCCGCTGTCCGTGAAACGGTAGCGCGTGCCGTCCGGAAGGCGTGTGAAGGCCGCGGCGGCGGGAACGTATCTGCCGATTTCCGGATCGCGGCTCCATGCGTTCAGAACCCGGGGCGACAGGAAGAGGAGCGTCAGAGTTCCGGAATGCAGTCTGGCCGCAATCCGTTTCCGGATGCCGGCGGAAAGTGCGTCCGGGAGCACCGGGCCGAGCATCAGGAGCCGGAGGGAATCGATCCGTTTTTCCTGTTCTTTTGCGGATTCCCCTGCGAACACGGAAGCATAGGCGAAATGGAACGGGCGGTAGCGTTCGCGCAGAAGAGGCAGCAGCGCGCTCAGTTCCGGATCCATTCTGTTCCAGAGGAGCATTGCGGCGTTTTCGGCGGGGACTTCGAAAACATCCCGGAAGACGGTCCGGAGGGGCGCGGCGTCCGGCACGCGGAGTTCCGCGCGGATTTCAAATTCATGCCAGCCGGAGGCGGGAAGGACGGCGGCATCCGGATTGAAGCGCAGTTCGACATCCGGGCTGTCCGCATTCCTCCGGATCTCTCCCGCCGGTTTCCCGTCAATCCGAAGCTCCGCGTGCAGCGTTCCGCTTTTTCCCTCCGGGATGCCGGAAAGAAGGAGCATGGCGCGGAAAAGCGGCGGCTGCCCGGAGCGGAAGGAGTCCGGCGCGGCGGCGGATTCGAAGACGATGGAGGGGTATTGTTCCTCTCCGGTCCGCCCGGGCAGAAGCACGTTGAGAACGGCGCCCTGGCTTTTCAGAAACGCCGCGGCCGCGGCGGGATGCACGCCGCTGTTGGAGCGGCCGTCGCTGAGGAGGAAAATCCGCGCCCCCGCGTATCGGCGCGCCAGGGATGCCAGCGCGTCGCCGAGAGCGGTCGATCCGCCCGGCAGGACGCGGCTTTTCCGCGCCGGCGCGGTTTCTGCGGCAAAGACCAGCTCCGTGATCCGGATTCCCGGGACAGCGTTGAGCGCGCGCAGAGTTTCGTCATGGACTGCCTGAAATTCACGGCGCACGGATTCCTGCTGGATCCTCATGCTGTCGGAAACGTCCCGGAGCAGGATGACCTCCAGCGGGATGCGCGTTCTCTCCCAGCGGAGCGTGCCGGAAGATGTCAGAATCAGGGCGAGCAGAAGAAATGCTCCCATGCGCAGAACGAAATAAAGCAGCAGGCGTCCCCGCGGCGCTCTGCGGAATTCGGCAATTCCGCAGATCAGCAGAACCGTGAACAGAAGTCCGGCGAATATCGCGGGCATTGCGGGTGGCATGTTCAGCATTGTTCCGTCTCCCTTCTTCTGCGGGAACTCAGCATGGAGCAGACGGTTTCCAGAATCAGGACGGCAGTCAGCGCCAGCGTCAGCGGCATGTCAAGCGGAATCCTCTGCATTTCTCCGTCCGTGACGGTCAGATTGCCGGACCCGTCCCCTGTGAGTGTCGAAATCTTCAATCCTTCTTCCGGCGCGACGCTTTCCGGAAGATGTTCCCGTTCCAGCGGCGGGATCAGTCCGGTGTTCCGTCGCCGGAGATTGACACCCAGAATCTTCTGCTCCGTTTTCCGGCCGGGTCCTGTGAATGTGAGAAGATGGAATCCGCTTTGCGGCAGGTAGATTTCCGCAGGCTGTCCGGGTGTCCAGCGGATACGGCGTGTCCGTGCAGTTTGTCCCAGTCCGCGCAGTTCCGCCGTCCCCGAGGCCGTTCCGACGATTTCCGCCGGGTTCATGGTATCTCCCGCGAACAGGGAATCCGCACTCTTCCGGCTTCCATAAAGGACGGCGGTCCGGAGCAGCTCCGGGAAAAGGGGAAATGCCGTCAGCGCCGGCGGCAGGGGATGCGTCGAAACACCCCAGAGAATCAGGTTGCCCGCTCCGCCGACGGGCCGGATGCTCAATACCGGCAATGCTGCATGGTGCAGGAGCATGACATCTCCCTCCTCGGGAAGAACCGCGGTGAGTTCCGTGAGACGGAGTGCGGAAAGTCCTTTTGCGTAAAGGGAGAAAAAAAGATTGCGCGCTTCGGCATTCTGCGCGACGGAAAGATCGAATCCCGCCGCGGAGCGGATGGGCTTTCTCCATTGCATCCGGAGTTCCGGCGGCAGGCCGGGAAACGCCGGGACCCGATTCTGCGCAAAGATCATCAGGCTGGAACCCTCCGACAGGATTTCTCCCAGCTGTTCCTGAACTTCCGGCGGGATGCTCTTCACGGTCGGAAGAATGAGGCACTGCGGCGGAGATTTCAGTTCCTTGAGCACACCGGGTTTCCGGAGATCGACTGCGCGGACGGAAAGTTCCGCATCGGCAAGCGTGAGCGCGGCATGAAAGGCCAGGACCGGGGCGGCCGTTTCCGCTGTTCCGTCATGCAGCAGAATCACGGAGGAGCGTTCCGAGTTTCCTCTGCGGTCTCCCGGGGAAAGGTTCCAGCGGGCAAGTGCGCCTCCGGGAATGCCGTCTGTCCGGAGAGTCAGCCGCAGAGCTTCGTTTTTCCGGAATCCGGATGGTTCGACAAGAATCCTGTTCTTCCCCGGGATGGGCGCGGGAAGCGTCAGCGTCCGCGCGGTTCCCGACTGCGCGGAGCGGATTTCCAGTTCGGTTCCGAGTGGAAACGCCATGCGGCAACCGGGAACGATTTCAATTCCGCCGCCTTTCACAGCCTGTGCGGATTCCATGAAAGGATCGGGCGTGGCATGCATGAGTTCGGCGTCCGTGTGAAACAGGCGGAGCGGCAGCCCGAGATCGTCCGGGCGGAAGGAACGCCATGTCTCCGCGAAGGGCAGAGCCTCCACCAGCACCGCGGCGTGGAAGGTTCCCTTGCGTGCGCGGAACGCCTCGGCCAGTTCCGAGGCGGCGCGCGCGAGACTGCCGGAATGGGGAAGGGGTTCCATTGCTTCCAGGATTTTTTCCGCGGCTTTCGGGGTGAGCGGCGCGGAGACCGATCCTGCTGCGGCAGAGCCGATCAGGACGACGCTGTCCGGAGAAAGCGCACGGATGCGCCGGCGCGCATTCCCTTTCATCATGTCGAATGCGCGACGGCCTTGAATTGTCGCCTCTGAAAGAGGAGAATCGTCCAGCAGAATTCCCAGCGCGATTCCCCGGGCGTTCATTCCCGCGCCGGATGCGTCCGCCGGACGTCTGACACAGGGTGCGGCGAGAAGAAGCGCGGTCAGAAGAACTGCAAGACAGCGCAGACACAGCAGGAACAGTTCCTCCAGCTTTCTTCGGGAGGTGATCCGCTTCATGTTCGTGAACAGCAGAAGGGACGGCACTGAGACAATCCTCCTCCGTTCGCGGATCAGATGGATCGCGACAGGAACAGCGACTGCAATGACGCCGGCCAATGCCCACGGATGGAGAAACGAGATCATCAGAACATCCCCTTTCTGCGCCGGCTCATTTCAAGAATCGCCTCGACCGGCGAAAACGCCGTGTCGATCGGAATCGCGAGCGCGCCGTATTCCCTGCAGACGGCTTCCGCCTTCCTCCGGAACGCCTTCACGATCTCCTTTCCGCGTTGCCGGAAGGCCGGATCGAACCGGATGAGCGCACCGGTTTCGGAATCCCTGAGATGCGTCGCGCCGGAAAAGGGCAGGTCGATTTCCGCACGGTCGAGCAGCTGGAAGACGATCAGTTCGCTTCCGGATGCGCGGAGAAGCGAAATGCTTCTGCGCAGATCCTCTTCCGGGATTTCCAGGTCGCTGATGAGGATCTGCATGCCCTTGTGCGAGCGGAGCGCGCCGGTTGAACGCGCGAGCTCGAGCAGTTCCCCCGCGCTTTCCGCCGGTTCGCCCGGAGCGGCGAGGACGCTGAAGAATTCCTCAATGTGGCGGCGGGTGGATTTCGCGGGAAGATGCCGGTTCGGCTTCATGCCGAAGGTGTGCAGTCCGACAAGGTCGCGCTGGCCTGCGAGAAGCAGCCCGAGCGAAGCCGCCAGAATGGCTGCATATTCCTGCTTGCTGAGGGTGTTCTCCCAGCGCCAGCGCATGGAGTTGGAAACATCCAGCAGAATGGTGCATTCAAGGCTTGTTTCCGCTTCGAAGCGTTTGACGAAGAATTTGCCGGTGCGCGCGTAGAGGCGCCAGTCGATCTTCGCCGCGTCGTCGGACTGTTCGTAGGCGCGGTAGTCGAAGAATTCCGCGCTGAATCCGCGCCGGATGGAGCGGTGAAGTCCCTGCCGGATGCCGTCGATGACCTCTTTTGCAATCAGATCCAGCCTTCCCAGCGCCTTGAGCGCTTCCGGACTCCATCGGATTTCCGTGTTCACGGGCGCACCTCCTCCGCCTTCGGCGTCAGCATTGCGGCGATGGCGTTGGCGAGGATTTCCGCAGCGGACTTTTCCTTCAGCGCGGGAATGTTCTCCTCCAGGTCGCCGTCGAGCGCGCATGTCACGTCGTAGGGGAAATAGAGCAGACTCCATCCCCCGTCCGGATTCCGGATGCCGTAAATCGCCGGCATGGCGCCGCCGAAATTCGTCTTCCACGCCTGGGTGGTTTCCGCGGAGGAGGCGGATATCGGATACGGGGTGCGGTAGACCGGGTCGTCGGCGGAGACGATCAGCGGTTTCCGGCCGTTGTCGAGCGCGGGCAGGAGACTTCGGGCCGCTTCCTGGAACAGTGCGTCGCCGCAGCAGGCTTCGACGATGATTTTTCCGCCGTTCGCCAGATAGCGTTTCAGGTTGGCGACAGCCTTTTCCGTCAGAACGGGCGCGCCGTGTCCGGTCATGAGAAGCATGGGACAGGCGAAAATGTCGTCGCTTTCCGGGTCGACGGGAAGTTCCGTGTCGAACACTGGGAGTCCGGGATTGGCGGAGAACGTCTGCATGAGGCGCTTTGAAAATCCCGGATCGGTGTCCCATACTCCCCCGTGCCGGATTCTGCCGAGCGGGGCCTGATAATTGTATGCCGCGCCGTTTCCGGTTTTCCGCGTCCGGTCGAGCAGGGCGTCGACCCCGGGTTCCGGGTAGGAGACTTTCTCGAATTTTGCTTTCGGCTTTCTTTTCCGGAGCGCGTAGGTCAGGAGATTCGCGGCCGTCTGAAAGGCTTCCTTCCGTCTGGCCGGATCCGTCCGGTCGCCGTTCAGGGCGCAGGAGATTTCCGTGGAAAGAAGCAGAACCTGCGAGGAGCCGCAGCCGCGTTTGAGCGCACGGATCCTGAGAGTTTCCGGATTCAGTTTGTAATAGCTTTGGAACAGCGGATGCGCCGGATGCAGCGGCGAGAACTTCCGCGGACGCTCCGGATCCAGGCGTTGCTCCATGACGGCGGCGAAGGTCTCCCGGAAGGTCCGGTCGCCGCAGCAGGCCTCCGCAACGAGAATTCCGCCGTCGGCAAGATATTTCCGGAGTTCCGCCAGTTCCCGTTCCGTCGCCTGGAATCTTCCGTGCCCGGAGACGAAAATCATGCTGGAACGTCCGGGATTTCCTTCCGGCGTGCCCAGTTCGGCGATCTGATAGTCAAGCGGCCTGCCGAGCAGTTCCGCAACATGTTTCGTCCAGTTGGCGACGTCGTATTTGTCCGGGTTCCAGCGCCCGTTCCATTTCCATTTCGTGACGGCATAGGGCGCGGCGTTTCTCGCGATGAACAGAAGCACGAAACAGCTGCTGATGATGTCATTGCGCCAGTTCCCGTTGCGGAGGATGTTGACGCACCCCTCCCGGTACCAGTCCACTCCGCCCATCTCCTTGAGGCCGTTCAGGATGCAGACCCGTTCAAAGGCGTAGAGCGCGTAATAGCCGTTCATGCCCCTGGCGTGAAAGGAGCGCAGGAAGTCCCGCGTGTTCCGATCCAGCCATTCGTATGCCCTCCGCATTCCCGGATTCATCCGGTAGGCGCCGCAGCGTCCCGGAACCGGAAGTTCCAGCTTCAGTCCGAGCAGACGCAGACTGGAGAGGCTTGCGGAGGTCATGGAAAATGTGGACGTTCCGCGGACGTAGGGCCAACCGCCGTCCGGATTCTGTCTTCCTGCGTAGAAGGCCAGGGCCGCCTTGACGGTTTTTTCCGGAATTTTCAGTCCGATGTCCTTTGCCGATGAGAGTCCGAGAACGGCATACTGGCTGCACGACTCGTCCGCATAGTCCGGCTGCAGCCGGAGGTTGTCGCCGTATCCCCATCCGCCGACGGGAACCTGAGTCGCCACAAGATACAGGAACGCTTTGCGGATCCGTTCCGTGTACTTCCTGTCCGCGAGACGCCGGAGCGCGCAAATGACGAGTCCCTCCTCGTAGGTGGAGCGCGACTGGTTTTTCAGAAGAAAAGCCACGCCGTCGGCGACGGTCCGGTCGTTCTCATCGTAACCGGCGGAGGCCATCGCGTAGATTACAAGCGCGGTCGTTCCGACCTTGTACTGGCCCCCGTACTGGAAAGAACCGTCCGTCCGCTGCACCTTCCTCAGGTTCGCAACGATCTTTTCCGCCTCGGCGTCCACAATCTCCTGATTCAGCACGAACTCTCCCCGGAGCGGAAGCGCGGCGGCAAGCAGCGCCAGCAGACTCAGAATCGTTTTCCCGTATCTTCCCATGCGGCCCCGTGTCTCCGGCTGGTTCTTATTTTCCCGTCTTTTCCAGAATTCTGCGGATGATTTCCGTTTCGGTGATTCCTTCCGCCCGAGCCTTGTAGTTGCAGGAAATCCTGTGGCGCAGAACCGGCGTCACGAGATGGAGAATGTCTTCCGGTGCGACAGCGGGGCGCCCGTCCATCGCGGCAACGGCTTTCGCGCCTTTGATGAGCGCCTGTCCGGCGCGCGGCCCGGCTCCCCAGTCGATGAAGGGTGCGACTCCGGCCGCCTTCGCCTCGGGCGAATCCGGGCGCGTGGCGCGGATGATGCCGACCGCAAGCCCGATCTGCTCCTCCGGCACGCCGATGTTCTGGACGATCCGCTGGAAGCGGATGATCTCGTTCTGCTCGATGATCCGGGAGCATTCGACGTTCCGGCTTGCCGTTGTGCGGGCCATGATCTCCAGTTCCTCGTTCCGGGAGGGATAGTCCAGATACAGGCAGAGCATGAAGCGGTCCTGCTGCGCCTCCGGCAGCGGATAAGTGCCCTCCTGTTCGATCGGGTTCTGGGTCGCGATGACGCAGAAGGGAAGGGGAAGCTGGAAGGATTTCATGGCGATCGTCACCTGGCGTTCCTGCATGGCTTCCAGGAGAGCCGCCTGCGTCTTGGGCGGCGTGCGGTTGATTTCGTCCGCAAGAAGCAGCTGCGTGAAAATCGGCCCCTGATTGAACTGCAGTTCGGGAAAGCCGTCGTTGTTTCTTTTGAGAATCTCGCTTCCGATGATGTCCGACGGCATGAGGTCGGGCGTGAACTGAATCCGCCGGGTGTCGAGTCCGAGAATCTTTGCGAAGGTGCAGACCATGACCGTCTTGGCCAGTCCGGGCACGCCGATCAGGAGGCAATGTCCCTGGCAGAGGAGCGCCGTGAGAATTCCCTCCACGGTTTCCGTCTGTCCGACGACGATCTTTCCGACCTCCGCGCGGATTTCCGCGCAGCGGCCGGAGAGCGTCGCAAGATCCTGCTCCATGTGATCCGCTGCGTCCTCCGCCACGCTGCTCAGCACGATTGACTTTGCCGCATCGGCTTTCTTCCGCTTCGGCGGCAGTTCGATGACGAACTTCATCATGCCGAGCTGGATCACGTCGCCTGTGACCAGCGGAGAGCTCTGAACAACCTTGCTGTTGACCATCACGCCGACCGTGCTGTTCAGATCCTTGATGAACGCCTCGCCGTCGCGGATGGCGAGCTCCGCATGGCGGCGGGAGAGATTGGCCGCGCCTTCGCACTGAATGTCGCAGTCCTCGCCGCGCCCGATGACGTAGTTTTCGTCCTTCAGCTCCAGCGTGGAGATCAGAGTCCCCTCCTTGGAATACACCTTCAGCAGCGTCACGGGGGGAGTTCCGTTTTCCTCATTCATTGTTCAGTTCCTCCGCGGGGATATGATGTTCGATTAATGATTCATTGGTTGTTCCGGCAAGCAGATGGACATTCCGTCCGTTTGCGCCGCGGTTCAGGCGGCAGAGCGCAAGAAATGCTTTTTTGCGTTCTGCGCTGACTTCCGCGTCCGGGATGTTTTTCAGAAGCGTCTTCACGATATCGAGAAAGTCTTTTGTCTCCAGTCTTGCGGATGCTCTTGTTTCCGTCCTGCGGGCGGCGGCCGCCGCCCACGCGCTGTCTGAAAAATATTGCTTCATCAGGGATTTTTCAAGTTCCGCCATGGATTTCAGATCGTTTTCAAGCGCGGGGTCCTCTCCTCCGGGCAGGATTGTCCGGGCGTCGTTCCGGAAGCGCGCGACCGCCTCGTCATAGTTCCGCGCATTCATGGAGGCAAGCCATTCCGGACGGCTCCGGAAGAAAGCCCGGACGGACGGAGAGAGCCGTCCGCCTTTTTTGAGAGCGTCCATCCATTCGAGTCCGTCCACATTGCCGGAGAAGACTTTTGCCAGGGTTTCCGTCTTTGCGCCGGGGCCGAACGCCGCGACTGCCGCCTTTCCGAAGAACCAGCGCCAGAGGCGCGGAAGGGAATGATATTCTCCGCAGGAGACGGTTTTGCGTTTTTTCGAGGAAAAGTCCTCCATCAGTGCGCGCTGCCGCCCCGTCGCGGGCGCCGCGTGGAGCGCGGCGGCGAGTTCAGGCCGTTTCGCGAGAGCCGCCGTGAACATGTCCCAGCGGGTTTTCATGTAGCGGCCCGTGCTGGACAGATCGTTCCCGATCAGGGTGCGGAACTCGGCGTCCGCATCGTTCCCGTAACGGATCGGAACCCGCCTGGTGCGCAGCTCGGGGGAATCCGCCAGCCACTTCACAAAAGGATCGGAAACGGACTTGAAATAAGATTCCGTCATGATTTCCGCAATGGAGGAGACCTTGACGCTTTCCTCCAGACGGATGCGGAAATTCACGAGAAACGCGGCAAGGTTAAACAGCGTGTCTTCCGCATGCTGGAGGCGCATCTCCTTTTTCTCCTCCGCGGCTGCGTTCCCCGCATGGGCGAGATAAGACTGTTCCACCAGCTGGAACACCTCGTCCCGGAAAACGGTATCGCGTCCGAGATTCGCTCCGATGCTGAGCGCCGTGTCCCATTTCCGTGCGCTTCTGAATTCCGCGAGCGCTTTTTTCGCCAGCGACAAGTCGTCCGGCCAGTTCCAGACCCTGCGCGCATTGCCCGGCACGGCGGCCGCACCCATGGATGTGGACTCCGTTTCCTCTTCCTTCGCCGTTCCGGACTGTTTCTGCGGCGCGGCCGCATGGTGTTCCTCCGCGACCGGGAGAGGACTGCGGAGCAGCGCCAGATTCCGGAAGTAGGATGCATGCCAGGAGGAAATCCGCAGAAGCAGAAAAACGGCAAACGCGAAAGCCGCCAGCGCACCGGCGGTGAGCAGGGCAAGCCTCAGCCCGGGATCAAGTTTCTCATACAGATTTCTGATGCTGCCGCCGTGCAAGGTTCCGTTCTCCTCCGGTTACAGACGGAAATTCCGCCGTTCGCTGCGGATGACTGCGAGCTGTTGTCTGAGATCCCCGAGTTCGCGCCTCCAGAAGGATTCCGAGCCCCAGTCGGGAAAGGTTGCGCGGAAGTTGCGGTCGCCGGTCTGAATCGCGCACCAGGAGAGGAAATGGATCATCCGCATGGCGCGGAGCGATTCCGCCGCGCGCAGTGTCGCTTCGTCGAACTCCATGAACAGAGTGTAGCCGCCGAGCAGCGCGTCCAGTTCCCGCCGGCTTTTCGAAGGGGTGTCCGGCAGGAGCAGCCAGAGGTCCTGAACCGCGGGGCCGTTCAGCATGTCGTCGAAATCAATCGCGAGGAGTCCCTCGTCGCCGCGGTCCAGCACGTTCGCACGGTGAAAATCTCCGTGAATCCGGAGGAAGGTTTCCGGATGCGGAAGCACCCGTTCCGCTTCATCCATGATGTCAAGACAGATGGTTTCCAGTTCGCGTCCGCAGGCTGGATGCACGGCGCCGGAATCGAACAGGCGGTGCAGCGACCGGGATGCGAACTCCTCCGGCGTCAGGAGCATCCGGTGTTCCGCCGGATGCGCCGCGCCCGCGGAATGGATCATCCCGAGCAGTGCGCCGACTCTGTGAAGGGATTCGGCGGTTTCAAAGTCTGATTCCCGCCCGCGTTTCTTCGGATAGACCGCGAACGGAATTTCCCCGCAGAAGCCGAGCGTTGATCCGTCCGTCAGTTCATAAGGAACAACCACGTTCACGTCGCGGTCCGCGCAGTCGAATACGAAATCGTGCTCATCAAGAATCGCTTCCCGTGTCCACCGGCCCGGACGGTAGAATTTTGCCACGATCCGGTCCCCGGAGTCCGTTTCCAGCTCATAGACGCGGTTGACATAGCTGGTGAACGCGCATGCGTAGCCGTTCAGTTTCGCCCCGAGCATTTTCTCGACGTCGGGCAGAAACCGCTCCGGTGTGAAACGATCGAATTCTCCGCGCATCCGCCGCGCCTCCTTTTCCCGCGACCTGAAACGGATCTGTTCCGGAGAATGGGAAACCTTTCCGGAGACAGAATTTTTCCCGTTTCGTGAAACATACCGCCTTTTCGCCGGAAAAACAAATCCTGCGCGGATGATAATTGCTTTTTTTCAAAAGGCCTGTATAATATTAGGACGGGCGCCGCGGAACGGCGCCGGCAGCGGAAGTGCACCGGGAGGAAATCATGGCTTATTTTTTCAACAACTTTCTCAAGTTTCTTTTTCTTCTGACGCCCTTTTTCGTGCTATCCATGTTCCTGGCCATGACGCAGGACTGGGCAATCCGGCAGAAGCGCCTGCTTGCGCTCCGCATCGGGATTGCGGCCTTTTTCAGCTGCATGATCCTGCTGTTCTTCGGGAAGTGGATTTTTGAGGCATTCGACATCACGCTGGACGCGTTCCGGATCGGCGGCGGCACGCTTCTTTTTCTGTCCGCCGTCGGCCTTGTCAACGGAAAAGTGGAGGACAAGAAACCGGTCGTCGCCGAACCGGATGACGATTCCGAGGCGAAAATCTCCAATATCGCGGTTGTGCCGCTGGCGATTCCCGTGACCGTTGGGCCGGGCACGATCGCGGCCCTGCTGGTGATCGGAGCGGACGCGTCGACAGTGAAAACGCATCTGCTGAGCGCGGGAGCTCTCGCGCTTGCGCTGCTCTGTCTGACGACGATTCTGTTCGTCGCTACCTGGATTGAACAGAAGCTCGGACGCCATGTCATCGTGATCCTGAGCAAGGTGACGGGACTGATTCTCGCCGCGATGGCTTCGCAGATGATCTTCACAGGCATCCGCAGTTTTCTTGTTCCCTGAGCTCCGGGGATGCTCCCGGAGCTTCTGTCCCGGAGTATTCCGCGGAGATTCCTTTTTCCCCGCATTTTCTCTTGAAAAGCGGAGTTGCGACGCTAAAGTATCCCTGTCTTCGGAAAAACTGTTTTTCATTTGCGGGGAAATGTCTCATGGCGTCGGTTGCGGATTTCATCAGAAAAGCCTGGCATGTGCCGCTGTTGCTGGCGGCCGCGGCACTCTGCTGCAATCCGGATCTCTTCCTCCATCCTGCGCGGATGCGCGAGATGCAGGCATTTTCCGCAGGAAGCTGTGCGTTTCTCGCGCTGGCGTTTCTGCTGTTTGATTTCCGGAGGACTGTTGCCGCGCTCAGCGCCATGAAACGGGGAGCCCTTCTTGCGCTCGGCGTTTTTTTCTGCATCGCCTCCGGTCATTTTCTGCTGAACGGGCGTTATCCCTTTGAGGCGCTCGGGGAAAGTCTGGCCTGGATTCTCCTGCCGCTGACGGCGTATGTGTATGCCGATGTTTTTCTGCTTTTTCTGCCCCGCTTTCTTGCGCTGCTCGGCCTTGCGGATCTGATCGTATCCGGGATTCAGTTCCATTCCGGCAGACTGGTTTTCGGAATCACGGGAAATACCAACTGGAACGCGATGCTGCTTCTGGTCACGCTGATCTTTCTGCTTCGGGAACTGATGCTGCTGACCCGGCGTGCGCGGATTCCCGTTCTGCTGGCGTATCCGCTCCTCGGCGTTCTTTCGGCATACGGGATCGGGATGTTCGCCGCGTGCGCCTCGCGCGGCGCTTCGCTGGCATTGGGACTGACCGGACTTGTGTTTCTTTATCTGCATCTGCGTCCGCGCGGACGGCGCATTTTCCGCTATGTGTTTCTGGGGGCGGTTCTCTGCGCCCTGCTTGCCGCGCTCGGGCCTGCGTCGGGACTTGTCCGCAGAATCGCGCAGCAGGAGGACCGTCTGGTCTTTTACAAGGCGACACTCTGGCTGATTGCGGAAAATCCGGCATTCGGTGTCGGCGGCGTTTCGTTTGAGGACGAATTTGTCCGTTTCAAGCCGGAGGACTATTTCACCCGGATGCGGAATGCGACGAGAACCAATCATCCGCACAACGACATTCTGTTCATGGCCGCCTCCTTCGGCATTGCCGGCTGGATCGCGTGGGCATGGCTTCTGCTGTATCCGCTCTTCACGCTGTTCCGGCGGGGAATGGCGGAACTTTCCGGCGGAAGAAAAGCGTTTCTCTTCGCCTTTCTCTGTCTTCTCTTTCACGCGCAGCTCGACCTGATCTTCGTTGCGTGGCCGCTGAATCTGACCGCCTTTTTCCTGCTCGGGCTTCTCTGGCGGGAGACGCTCGGGGAGGACGCTCCGGCAGGAGAGCTGGAACACGCTTGGGCATTTTATGCGTTTGCCGTTCCGGCGGGGATTCTGATCCTGTGCTGGACGGGGCTTTCCGTCAGCCGTTCGGCATATGCGTCCTTCACGGCGGAGGCGATCCGCGCCCCGGGCATGACCCGTTCGGAAAAACTCGCCCGCATCCGCCGGAGTCTCCGCTTCGGTCCGCATGAATACAAGGCGAACTATGCGCTGATGATCGCAGCGGACAAGCTCGGCGCTCCGGCGCTCGCGCTTGCCGCTGCGGACGCTCTTGCCGGGTCCTATATCGGGAATTACGCGCATCTGCACGGATACCGGGGCGGCGCACTGATGAAGCTGGGGCGTTACGACGAGGCCTTCGACGCCTACCTGAAGGAGGCGGAGAATTATCCGCTGAGCATGATCCCCGTCTACAATCTGGCGGTGATCTCCCGGCTTTCCGGGCACCCGGAGCGGATTCCGGGCATTGAAGAGGAGCTGCGCAGAAGGATGAAGATTCAGAATGTCACGCCGGCCCTTCTTGCGGTCATTCTGAAAAATCCGCAGTATGACCGGGCTCCGTGGGATATTCCGGTCAAGTACGGCGGTTCCGGCGGATATCCGGGCAGCCGCTGAATCCGCTTACCGGCTGCTGTGCGGGGTTACCGGGATGCTGGCGCTTCTGAAACTGTGTTTTTCCATATGTTCCGCGGCGACGACCATGTAGCGCAGCGCGTCCATCGTGTGATCGTTCTGCTTGAGCGGTTCCTCCCTGGCATTTCCGCCGTCGCGCGCGGGAAGCCAGCGGTAGTCGTAAATTTCGGAAAGAAGGTTGCGGAGCGTCCGGAAGAAATACAGGCGCGGACGATCGTCCGCGCAGACGGCCAGACGGTTTTTGACGCTCTGGATTCCGCCCGCGACGTTTTTGACTGCCGCTTCGGTGCGGATTCCGCGCGACTCCAGTTCGGCGCGTTCGGCGGCGTCATGGTCCGCGACGGTGGCGCAGTAGCGTTCGTCGCCCGAGAGTTTCAGAATTGTTTCGGCGTGTTCCGCGGTGCGGACGCCCGCCTTGTAATGCTCGCGGTAGATGTAGAGTCTTCCATCGGAGTCCAGCGCGCCCCAGAGACAGACGAACGGGTTCGTATAGCCGAAGTCGATGCTGCGGAGGCGCCTCCAGGATCCGGGGATTTCAAACGGTTCCACGACGTGGACATCCTCATCGAATTCGGAATAGACCGCGCCCTCGTTGCCGCGCCAGACGCCGTTGAGCATGCGTTCGCGCATGACTTCCGGAAGGGATTCCAGCGCATAGAGATACTCCCGCGGCAGATTCTCCATGTTGTCATACGCCGACCAGTTCAGGCGTGCCCATCGCGCGGCGTCGGGAAGCGTCTCGCCCGTTTCCGGATCGACATGCCGGACGCCTGCCGCATGGAGCCAGTGGCGCGGTCCGCGCGGGTTGCAGTCCAGGATCAGCTTCGGCACGGCAATGCGTCCTTTCCGGTCCCGGACGCGCTGGGCGAGGCGTGTCAATGCCATCTGCATGGTCTGGAAGGAGATTTGCGTGGCTTCGTTGATGAAGACCGTGATGTACTCGTTTCCGAGGATTTTCTCCGTCCGTTCCGCATCGTCCAGCCCGCCCGCGAGAATGGACGAGCCGTTGGGAAGCAGAATCGCAAGTTCGCTTTCCTGAAAACGGCAGAAGCCGTGCGGCAGATGGCGCGAAACATAAGATTTGAGCGTGTCGTTCCAGAGCGATGTCTTCACGTGTGCGCGGCATTTCCGTGCCGCGAGCTGCCGCGAGCCCGGATACTGCAGGGCGCGGCGGATCAGGTATTCCGCGATCAGGGCGGTTTTCCCGGAGCGGGATCCGCCGTCAAACAGGATCCGCGTTTTTTCAGGGGAAATCAGCAGTTTCCAGCCCTCGCGCTGTTTCGGATTGAACTTCAGTCCCATGTCAGACTCCTTTTTGGATTCCCCGAGCGTCAAAGAAAAAGCGCTGTGCGTCTGTCGGCATCAGTTCATCTTCTTGGAAGGGATCCGCATTTCTTTTGTATTTTTTTGTATTTTTAAAGGTTCCCGCATTGACAGAAGCGCTTTTTCCGTTTATAATAAAAGGGAAGGAATGAAAGAAGAAACAACTCCGGGAGTCGTCATGAGTCTGACCAATTCGCCGACAAAGCGGCAGCAGGTTGTCAATGAAATTACGGAAAAGATCCGGCGCGGCATTCTTGAGCCTGGTGCGAGACTTGCGACCGTCCGCGACATGTCCGCTCATTTTGACGTCAGCCTTTCCGTGATTCAGAACGCCATGCGGGAATTGATGGACAACGGTTTTGTCGAATGCCGCGGCGCAAGCGGCTTTTATGTCCGGACGAATCTTTCCCGGGATGAAAAGATAAATAAAATACAAAAAGATACTGAAGGGCGCATCTATCTCTCCGCCCTGCACCATTCCGACCTTGTCTGGCGCCATTCCTATGAGGAGTATGAGACGATACGCGAGGAGCAGATTCGGAATCTCCTGCGCCTTGCGGAGAAATACAGCCGGTTCCATTTCGGAATCGAACAGGCGGAAATTCTGCGTGTGCATCTCCGGAAGCATCCGGAGGATCTTTCCCGTTTTCAGAAACTCCGGCAGGAGGGACGCTTTGAATATTTCGGCGGGATCTGCATTCCCGATCTGAATCTCGTTTCCGGGGAGTCCATCGTCCGCAACCTGCTTCTCGGGAGGAACTTTTACCGGGAAGCCTTCGGAGAAGTTCCGCAGATCGCCTGCATGACAGACGCCTTCGGCATGTGCGCGCAGCTTCCCCAGATCCTCGTCAAATGCGGCTACCGTTATCTGCTGCCGGGACGGATGGCGAACTGTCCCCGCTCCATTCCGTCCAACGGGCCGTTTTTCTGGCGCGGTCCGGACGGAACGGGAATCACCGTCGCGCACAGCACAGCCGAGATCACGCATCTGGGATACGCAGGGAACGTGCCGGTTCTCCGGGATTATGAGAATCAGCTTGCACGGAGCGTCGCTTCGCTGAAGTATCTGGAAGGCCGCGCGCTGGTTCATTATGTCACAGAGGAGGGGCGCATTGAAGAGGATTTGTTCTGGATCGTTGACACGGTCAACCGGATGCCCGGACGTCTTGTGGAATTCGGAAGCACCCTCGATTATTTTCAGCAGACTGCGGAGGATTCTCTTCCCGTGTTTCACGGGGAGTTCAATCCGACCTTTTCAGGGTGCTATACGACGCGCATTTCCGTAAAACAGGCGCTCCGCAAGGCGGAAAATCTGCTGATTTCCGCCGAGATCACGGATGTGCTTTCCGGCGGAGGGGAAGACCGGGAAACGCTCTGGAACGATCTGATTTCCGCACAGTTCCATGATGCGGCGTGCGGCTGCCATACCGATGCGGCGAACCGGGAAATCATGCGGAAACTGGATCGTGTCATCCGGACGGCGGAACGGGCGTTCGACATTCCCCGTGGAGCGGATTTCAGCGTCTGCAGTTTCGGCGGTTCCAGCGGGCTTCGCCTGGTATCCGGAACCGTCGCGCCGGAAGGCGTTCCCGCACAGGAGGAGGGAGGAAACTGTTATTTCACGGCGGAACTTCCCGCATGCGGAGCGAGGAATTTCCATGCCGCGCACCGGAAACCGTCCCCGGTGAAGCCGTGCACTCCCCGTTTCCGGACGGATTGTTATGAAGCTGATTTTTCCACGCCCTTTCCCGTGATCCGCAGTCTGCACGGGGAAAATGTTTTCGCGCGGGAAAATTTCGGAGAAATTCTGATCCGTTCCGATTACGGGACCATGTGGACGGAAAAATTCATGGACTATTATCAGGGACGGGAATTTCAGCGCGAAAAGGTCGTGGACATTACCGAGGGAGAGATTTTTTTCAAGGCCGTTACGGAGGGAACCGTGCTGCCGAAACAGCCCGAAGCCGGAAACCTCGGCTCCCACTGGCCGGGATTCGGCGCCCTGGCGTTCCGCAAAGAGTATCTTTTCCCGAAATGTTTGGACTATTTTCTGCTGAAGCTTTCGCTGGACTGGACGGGATGCAATACGAAGATCAGCATCCGTTTCCCGCTGAATCTGAAGATGGCGTATGCGTCTGAAACCTACGCGGTTCCGTTCGGCTGCGTGATCCGAAAACCCTATTTCGAGGTGCGGCAGGAGAATGAGAGCCTGATGAGGAAACTGGAGTCGGAGGCCGACTATGTTTCGGCGCGCGGCGACTGGCCCGCCCTCAACTGGGTGAACTACAGCGATCACCGGAAGGGACTGACGCTCGCCAATACGGGGACGCCGGGACACCAGCTTGTCAACGGAGAGATTCTCGTCAGTCTCCTGCGGAGCGGAACGGACATCAAGGACGGATGCATGGTTCCGCAGGAAGGCAGTTATGAAAACGGGCATCATGAATATGAATTCGCATTCCGCGCCCACTCTCCGCTGGAGATGGGAAAAGCCGTGGAACTGGGGGAGATTCTCAACCGGCCTCCGCGTGTCACGGCCCCTGTCATGCGCGAAGGACCGCTGCTGGACTGGGACGCACCCAATCTTGTGTTGTCCGGCATGCACAGATTCCGGGACGGTTTTCTGGTGCGTTTCTATGAATCCGCCGGGAGCGCAACCGCCGCGTCGCTGCGGAAAGCGGATTTTGTGTCCGCCGTTTTCGAAACCGGTTTTTCCGGTGCGGACCCCGTCCGCGTTTCTGAAACGAGGATCGCATTCCGCCCCTTTGAAATCCGGACTTTTTACTGCACCATCTCATAAAACTTCAACGCTGGAGGGAAAATGAAAACTCTGCTGATGTTCATTACGGTCTTTTTCTGCGCTCTGATGCACGGGAATGAGATTTTCCGCCTGGATTTCCGGAATGGACAGATCAATGCGGTCGGCGGAACCGTGGCGGTCATCAAATCGGGGGCCGTGGAAAACATTGTGGAAAACAATGCGTTTCTGACCCGGATCACGAATGAAAATACGGGTCGCGGCGGTTTTCGGATCCGTTTCCTTTCTCCGGGCAATTCTCCCGACGGCATGGTGCGGAACGGAACCATTAATGGAGCAATCGATTTCTTTGTCCGTTACAACCGTGCGATCGACGCGAACTCTCCCATCGGAGTTTTCCGGGTCATTGACTTCGGTTCGCCGAAAGACGGGATGCGTCTGGCGCTTTACAATTCCGGAAACAAAAAGAACCGGAGCAGCGAACTCTGGCTGGATCTCCTCTGTTCCGATCCGGTTTTCAAGGAAAACGGAAGAATGACGAAGATGCTGCGGAAATCCGTCAATTATGCTCTGCGGCCGGATGTCCTTTACCATTTCGCCCTTCTCTTCGAAACAACGCAGGAGAAGAAGCTTGTCATTTCGCTTTATGCCGCGGAGAACGGCGCGGAGATTGCATATGCCTCCGCGAAACCGCTCCTGCGCATGACGGCCGAACTTCCCCCGGAAAAGCTGGCAGGGGGATTCCAGTGCAGGCCAGTTTTTCATTCCTTCACGACGATTTCCGCGCCCGGTCTCGGGGGCTTGGAGAGACGTGTCGGCAGATTTGTCATTTACAATCAGATTCCACCTGTTTTTCCCGGATTCTGAAGAACAGCTCATCATGAAATTCGGAAATGGAGATGAAAATGCGGAAACAGTTTTCGGCGCACCGGAACGGCCTTTCTCCCTGCAGATCCGACGGATTCAAATTTACATTGGTTGAACTCCTGGTTGTGATTGCGATCATCGCCGTTCTGGCGGCGCTTCTGCTGCCTGCACTCGGCAAGGCGCGGGAGGTTGCGAAACGGATCAGCTGCACGTCCAATCTGAAGCAGATCAACACCCTTGCCGCGCTTTACTATTCGGACAGCAGGGATTTCACGCCGCCTTACCGGGTGAAGGATCTGTTCTTCTATTCCACCGGTCCGGACACGCCTTACAACTGGTATGAGCTTCTGAACGACTATCTGACCAACGACGGTTATCACGCCTCCAACAGCAACGGGGACAGGAAAACGCTCTCCGTGTTTTATCAGTTGCGCTATTATTATGACCGGGGGCAGTCACGCATGATTACACAGAAAAGCGTCAGAATCTGGGGGTGCGACGGCGTTCGCGATTTCGGATATGCGGTCAATTATCGGTCTTCCGGAGGCGTCTCCTCGCAGCGCTATACCATGCAGTACGAGGGGATGCCGATTGCCCGCTTCAAACACCCTGCACTTCTTTATGCTTTTGCAGATCCAATTCTGATAGGAAACGGATTTGGGCGTTTTGATCACAGCAGTGAAATGGCCCGTTTCCGGCATCCCGGGATCAGCGCCAATTTCTCCTTCGCGGACGGACACATCGAATGCAGGCCCTACTCCAGATTCGGAGCGGATTACAATAACAACAAGGAAAAATGGCTCGCGGATCCGAGTCAGTAACACGGAGAACTTCAAATGACGATCGGCAAATACGCGGCGCTTTTCCTTGCGCTGCTGTTCAGCGCGGCGGGACGGGCGGACACGTTCCGGGAACTTCCCGTATTGAACTGGGAACAAAGGTCGGACTGGATCAATGTCCGGGATTTCGGTGCGAAAGGCGATGGAAGAACGGATGACACGGCCGCTCTCCGGAAGGCCTTTTCCGGACTGGAGAACGGCGTCACGATTTATCTGCCGCCGGGAGAGTATCTGATTTCGGAAACCTTGAACTGGCGGAATGAAAAACGCCTGACCGGGGTATCGGTCATCGGACACGGGGAAGCCACCCGTCTGGTATGGAACGGTCCGATGGGCGGACGGATGGTGCGCGATTCGGGTTTGAGCCTCGCCAGATATACGGGAATCGTGTTCGACGGAAAAGGAAAAGCTTCAATCGGCATGTGGAACGATCAGGAATGCAAATTCGAAACGCAGGTCCGGTACTCTTTTCTGGCCTTCCGCAATTTCCGCGCCTGCGGCATTCTCTGCGAGAACAACCGGATGGATCTGCGTTCCGATTCCGAGCCGGCCTTCGAGAACTGCATCTTCGACAATGCCGGGACCGGCGTGGAATTCACCAGCTTCAACGATTACGATTTCGCCTTCAAGGGATGTCTGTTCCTCAACAACCGCTCCAGCGGCATTTACTGCCGGCGGGGCAATTTCTACATGCTGGATTCCCGTTTTGAGAAAAATAGCGTGGACATTATCGCGGAGAGGCCGGAACACGGATGCAGCATCCGTCGCTGCGTCTCGTCCGGTTCCGGCGCATTTCTCCGCGGCGAAGGCGGAGTCTCCCCTCTGACCATGGAGAACTGCACCGTCTCCTCCTGGAGCTCCGGAGAGGGCGCAATTCAATGGAGCGGCTCGCTTCTGGCCTTCAACAACACGTTTCTTCCCGGAGGAACGGGAAAATTCATATTCCGGCAGGAGACGCCTTTCATGGCGCTTTCCGGAAACGGACACGGGGATGCCGCTCTCTTCAAGCGTGCGCTTCCCGCCGGGCGGAAAAAGGCATGGGAGATTCCCGCAGGGAAACTGCCCGCGATCAATCTTCCGGAAACAGCGAACTTCCTTGTAAAAACCTCACGCATTCCGGGAAAAGTCTTTGACGTCCGGCGGGATTTCGGTGCGAAAGGCGACGGAAGAAGCGATGACACGGAAGCCGTTCGCCGCGTTATTGCGGCCGCCCGGGCGCATGGAAAGGATGCAATCGCCTATTTCCCGACGGGGAATTACCTGTTGTCTGAAAGCATTGTCATTGAAGGCTCCGATTACTTCATCGGCGGTTCCGGGGTGCATTCCGTCATCGTCTGGAACGGAAAGGAGCAGGAGCATGCGCTGGTGGTCCGGAATCCGCGCAATATTGTTCTGGAAAATTTCCGGGTCTGCAGCCGGGAGACCCTGGCAAACCACGCCGCGCCCTGGAAGGGCGGAAAAGGCGCGAACATTCTGCAGGAAGGCGGAGAGCGCGAAACCTCCATTCGCTACAACGGCGTCTTTGTCTACGGGAAATACCAGCCGCCCGGTTTTGCGGAGCGGCAGGGAATCCTGTTCCGGAATCTCCGGGAACATGACGCGGTCAACCTGCAATATCTGGAAGGCAACCAGCGCTATGAAAACGCCGGAGACGGCATCGTGCTCGGCGGCGTCTGCCATGAGGGGTCCATCACGGTGGACGGTGTGACCGGAAAAGGATTTCTCGGCGGAATGGTCCGGCTTGCGACGCATGCGGATCACCCGCTTCAGGTTCGCAAGAACGCTTCCTTCGTGCTGCCGGATTTCTACCTGGAACAGGGATATGACATTCTCCTCTCCCTGAGCGGAGGAAGGGATTATCCGGTGGGGCGGGTTACAGTGGGCCTGCCGAAGTTCGCACGTGCGATGAATCAGGCGGAAAAAAAGAGCGGTGACATTGCACACAAACTGATTTCCTTCGAGGATTACAAAGGTTCCCTCAATCTGCTTGCTGCGCAGTTCCATAAGGCGCATGCGAAGACCTCCCGTTCGATTGTTCTGAATCAGGGAAATGAAAGCGTGCTCAATCTGGTCTGCCCGTTTTATTACGACGTCCGCCTGGTTCTCCCGCCGGGACTCGTCTGCAATCAGATTGCACCCAACGGCTTTCCAAAGGACTTCCCCGGAAATGACAATCCGGCGGATTTGACGGCTGCGCTGGATGACTGCACCAGAATCGGAATGCTGGACCTCCGGATGAACTACCCGGAATGCCGGAAATAACTGTTCCCGCAAATACTTGAAACGGCGTGCACAGAATACGGGAGAAAAACTGGCGGACGCTTCCTCCTCCCGTTTTTCCGGGCAATTTCCGGAGACGCGTTCATTCCGGGAATGCTTTTTGTCCGTTGCAGATCCAAATCCTTCTGTTTATCCGGAAAAAAAACGGATCCGTTGTTGCAAATCGTTCCGGATATGCTATATTGATTAGTTACATACACTGTTTTGTTTTTGAAACAGTCTGTCGGGATTTTGAATTGTTAATGCATGAACAGGAGTTGAGTCTTGAAATTATTACTGACAGGTATCACCGGACTGGTGGGTGCGTCTTTTGTGACCGCGACACTTCGCAACAGGGATGATATTCGGATTGTTGCGGTCTGCAGAAGCGGCCGCGGTCAGACTGCCCAGGAACGCGTCAAGCAGGTTATTGAAGATCAGTGTGCTTTCGACGGGACTCCCGAGCTGGTCGGGAACATGCTGGAACGGATCGAAGTCATCAGCGGCGATGTGAAGAACTTTCCTGTCGAGGAAATCGTGCGGAAGGGCCCCTATGATGTGTTTTTCCATTGCGCGGCCGACGTGAATCTCGGAAAGGACCCGGAAGGAAAAACCTATGCGACCAATCTGGAAGGCACCAAAAATGCCCTCGCTCTTGCCCGTCAGCTGAAAGTCAAGGCGCTTCACTATGTCAGTACCGCTTATGTCGCGGGAAAGACCAACGGCGTGGTTCTGGAGGGAGCGCTTCCCGCCACGGACTGGGTCAATTCCTATGAGAGAAGCAAGTTTGAAGCGGAAAAACTGGTTCAGCAGTGCGGCATTCCCTACACGATCTACCGGCCGTCCATCATTGTCGGCAGACTTTCCGACGGACTGATTCGGAAGCCGCTTGCTTTTTATCGTATTCTGGAGTTTCTCGGCAGCGTGAAACGTCATCACTGCATCCGGAACCACATTCCTCAGAATGCTCCGATCAAACTCAGTCTCCGTCTGGAATCCGAAAAATCGGACAAGATTTACTTTGTTCCGATTGATTATGTCCAGAAAGCGATTTCGACGATTTTCACCCTTCCGGTGGAAAACAAGTGCTATCATATCACCGGAGAAAGCCCGGTTTCCACGGACGATATCAATATCGCTGTTTCCGCTGTTCTGCAGGCCGATGGACTTCAGGTGCTCGATCATGTCGAGAATCAGACGAAGGAAGAGAAGATGGTTCAGAAAATGATCGAAGACCTGATGCCCTACTTCGCTTCCCAGATCACATTTGACAACACGCAGGTCAAAGCGGTGCTCGGCGCGGAGGCGCTTGCCTGGAAGCTGGATATCGACTTCCTGAAGAAGATGGCGAGGTCCTATTACCGGCAGACTGTCCCAGGGCTTGTCGCGGAATAATTCCTGTTCCGGAAAATTTGTTTTGCTCCGGTGCCTGCTTGGAAAGAGCATGCCGGAGTTTTTTACACTTTCCGTTTTCAACATGGGAAGTGCAGCGCGGAGAAATGCGATGAAATCCGAATATCAGTTTCAGATGATTGACAATCCGGGGATGATTTCCCTGGATCGCCGTCTGATCTGCCCGAAATGCCGCGAGACTCTTTGCCGTGCGGATATTGAATCCTACCCTTTCTGCCCGTTCTGCAACCATGGATTCGGGATGAATGCCGCGCTGGAGGATTTCATTCTGGAACCTCTGGTGGACAACTGGATGCGGCAGCAGCCGGGATTCAAGGCGCAACCGGAGGAAGCTCCTTTTCCCCCGCCAGACCGCCGATTCCTCTGAAAAGAATATTTTCCGTCCGTCAGAGTCGAATCTGCGGCGCGGAAGCCTGTTTTCCTGTCGGTCTGCATTTTCCATCTCTTGAAAAACGGTCGGCGGAGAGCAGGTTTCTTTCCGCGCGAAGCTTTCCGGGTCTCTGCATCGAGACCGGATGAAGCTCAGCGGCAGATCAGTGCGCCGGCAATGGCGGACAATACGATCAGAATCGTCATGGACAGTTTGGTTTTCGCAATCAGGATCACGGTGGCCCCGCAGATCAGGAACGCCGGAAGGGAAAAAGCGAATCCTGCCGGAAAATCGGGCGCGTGGAACGTGATCAGGTTCCAGAGACTCCGGAACGGGATTGCCTGTGTGAAAACGGACATTCCGAGGAAAATCACAACCGCGTAGAACAACATGGCGAGCGCCGCGGAGCGAACTCCCTTCAAAATCCCTTTGACCAGCAGTTTCTCCTTCCACTTGTTGATGTAATAGACGGCCGCGGAGCCGATGAGGATGGAGGGCATGACCAGTCCGATGCTGGCGATGACCGCGCCCCAGAAGCCGCCCTGTGTGAAACCGACATAGGTTGCCGAATTGATCCCGATCGGTCCCGGCGTCACCTGGGCGATCGACACCAGGTTTCCGAACGCGTCCGTCGAAATGATTCCGCGCCGGTCGACAAATTCCGCGATCAGCAGCGGAACGAGAACATAGCCGCCGCCGAAGCTGACCAGCCCGAATTTGAAGAAGGTCCAGAACAGTGTGAAAAGGCTCATCCGGACACCCCGCTGCGTTTGATTCTCCAGGTGCAGTAGAGCGTATAGAGAATGCCGAGCGGCATGGAGAGCACGATGATGTAAACGGGATTCAGCTTGAACAGCGCCAGAATCAGGAATGCCGTCACGCAGATGATTTCAAACCAGCCCCGGATCGTTTTTTTCGCAAGGCGCACCGCGGTTACGATAATGAGTCCGGTAATGCAGGCGCGCACACCGACGAACGCGCCGAGAAGATAAGGGTTTTCCGGTTTCAGATGCGGGAAGAACGCCGCGATGATGATAATGACCGTGACGGAAGGAAGGCAGACGCCGAACACCGCCGCGAGAACGCCGCCGATTCCGGCGATTTTCATTCCGACGTAGATTGCCGAATTTGCCGCGATGATGCCGGGGATGGTCTGGACCAGCGCCATCATATCAAGGAGTTCCTCGCCCGAAATCAGCTTGTTTTTCCGACTGAAGGTTTCCTCTACGACAGGCAGGATCGCATAGCCGCCTCCGACGACGAGCGCGGCGATTTTCGCGAATGTGTAAAACAGCAGCCACAATTTTTTCCCGTAGCTGATGGATGTTTCCTGAGGATCCATGATTTCCTCTCCGTTTGATGGCCCTGTAATTTAAACGCGAACTGTTTCTTTTTCAAACAATGGAGGATTTGATTTCGGGAAAAGACGTGATATTGGTAAGCTCCGGGAGATTTGAGAAATGGAAATAATTCTGGCATCGGCATCCCCGCGCAGGCGGGATTTGCTGGAAAGATATCATATTCCGTTCCGTGTGTTCGTGCCGGATGCGGAGGAGCTGAATCACGGCGTAGACTTCCGCGCGGTTGCCCTTTCCAATGCGGAACGGAAAGCGGCGGCTGCGTCGGAACGCTTTCCCGGTGATCTCGTCATCGGGGCGGATACGGTGATCGAGCTGGACCATGCGATTCTCGGGAAACCGTCCGGGCGCGAAGATGCCGAGCAGATGCTGCTGCGCATGTCCGGCCGTTCTCACAATGTCGTGACGGGGGTTTCCATGATCTGCCGTTCGCGGGAGATCCGCATCTGCTTCGCGGATGTCAGTTGCGTGTTTTTCAAGCGGATTGACATCGGTACCGTCCGCCGCTATATGGAGCTGGTCAATGTCATGGACAAGGCCGGCGCTTACGCTGCGCAGGAACAGGCCCCGCTGCTCATCGACAGGGTCGAAGGCTCCGTGGACAATGTGATCGGTCTGCCGGTTGAACGGATTTCCGAAACACTCCGTCTCAACAGACTGCTTCCGGGATTATGACATGTCCGCCGTCCGAACGGGAGGGCGGGATTCTCCGGTTCACTGCTTTTTTTCGGCGGACTGCCGCAGCAGACGGGAAAAGTCTATGACCTCCACGTAGTAGAGCTTGAAGATTTTCAGCCGGGCGAAGGAATAGAGCACCTCCCTGCCGTTCTCCGGATTTACAAAGAGTCCGAATCCCTGTTGCTCTCCGAGGATCCTGCTGCGGACGGTCTCATCGCGGAACAGCGGCAGGGCAAGTTCCGGATCCTCATGTCCTTCCGGGTCGAATGTCCGGTTGAAATATTCCGAGGAGGCGGACAGAACAACCCGGCCTTCCGGATTCATGACGGCCTTTTCCAGAACAAAGGCGCCTGTGTTGCCCGAGGACAGCAGATTGCCTGTGAGTTTGTTGAACGAGAGATCCAGACCTGCGACCCCGTGAAAATTTCCCTGAATGTCGCGGATCTGCATGGAACAGGGAATCGAAAGCCCCGAGGCGGAATCCTCATCCACATAAGGCCGTCCCCAGACCGGACCCGGATTCTGCAGCGCGCGCCGGTACCAGGGGCGGTTGCGCGGATCATAGCCTTCCGTGTAGGTGTCTCTCCAGGGAAAGAGCATTGTGACACCGTGCTTTGATGCCGCGAATACCGCTTTGACGGGCAGCCCATGTTCCAGCCATTCCTTCTTCTGCTCTTCCAGATTCTGCGGCGTCAGATGGATGCCGGGACGGCTTTCGAGAACGGCATGAAGCATATTTGACAGAATCGGCGTCATGCACGAGAGAAACTTCCGCACTTCCGTGAGATCCGCGCCCGGTGCGATTTTGTAGACCCCATGTGAAAAGGTGGTTCTCCGTTTGTGAAAAGCGGAATAGACCAGATCCGGCGGCAGTTCATCGGGTTTTCCTCCTCCGGGACGGTAGGGATAGAACGCGTCGGAATGAGACTGCGCCCTTCCTGTTCTTTCGCCGAGCAGATGGCCTGCCGCCTGTGACACGGCACAGAGAAGATCCTGCATATGAAGCGCGGTCATGTCGAATGCCGCGGCGGCTGCGGCGGTTTTTCCGTAGACGGCGTTCATGGCGGAACTCCGCAGGCTCATTTCATTGGCGATTCGGAGGCGGTCGTAGACGGAGTAGGCTCCAAGTGAAACGGCGCCGAGCATGAAGACCAGCAGGATCATCAGCATGGAGCGGAGATGCCTGGCGGCGAAGCGGGCGCTTTTCATGAAGATGTCGTCGGGACGCGCGGAGATGGACAGTCCGTTCCGGTGGCGCCGGATGTCTTCGGATAGTTCCGTGACGGAGGCGTAGCGGTCGTCCGGATTGACTGCGAGCGCCTTGCGGATGATTGCCTTGAGCCCGGAATCTATTTTCCTGCCGAACAGGTGCCGGATCGGTGCAAGACGGCCGTTGACGATATTCCGCATGACCTCATGGTTCTCTCCTCCCGCCACGGCGAACTGGAGCGTCACGATTTCCTGCAGAATCAGTCCGAGCGTGAAGATGTCGGATCTTTCGTCGCACTCCTCCCCGCGCAGCGCCTCCGGGGAGAAATAGCGCGGTGTTCCGGAGATGTCGGCCTTCCGGACCGGGGCATCCGGCGGGAGATGGATCTTCTTTGCGATTCCCCAGTCCATCACGTAGACTTCCATATATTCGCCGAGCATGATGTTTTCGGGTTTCAGGTCGCGATGGATGATGTCCCTGTGATGCGCATAGGCGATGGCGTCGCAGACATGGAGAAAAATTTCGAGCCGTTTGCCGAGCGCGGCCTCCTCGTCGAATGCGCCGATTCCCTTCATACGGTAATTCAGAACCACGTTCCGGAGGTATTCGCGGAGCGTTTTTCCATTCACCAGCTTCATGACCAGATGGATGCCGTCTTCCTCATCCCGGTTCAGTCCGTAGATGGGGATGATCGCGGGATGGTCCAGCTGGGCGGTGACTTTCGCCTCGGTGATGAAGGACTGCTCGATTCGTTTCCGGTTTTTCAGTTCTTTTTTCAGGGACTTCACAGCGACGATGCGTTCCAGGTTCCGGTCGCGCGCCACGGAGATCGTCGCCTGTCCGCCTTCCGCAAAGGTTTCAAGAATGGTGTATTCGCCGTCCAGTTCGGAAAGCGGCGCCGCCAGTTCCGGCGAGGTGTCCAGTGCGGTCGAAGTGTAAATGGAGAGCTTCCGCGAGACGAGCAGATCGTCAAGATCGCGTTTCTTGGGGAAAATGCGCGTCTGGAACGGTGTTGTCACCCGGATGGTGCGCCGGGTTTTTTCCACAGGCGTTTCCAGACGGATGGTTTTGTTCCCCGTGCCGTTTTCCTGCTGATCCGCCGGATTTTTCATGCGCGCTCTCCCTTTCCCTCATGCCAGCGGATGCCGGATCTTCCGCCCGTCCAGACTGCGGAAGATCTGCGGCTCGCCCGCGGAATAGTCGGGGAACAGATGCACTTTTCCGCCGCCTTCCGGCAGGTCAAGCGCAAACACGGGCGTTGCCACGGAGGAGAGATGTTTCCGGAAATATTCCATGATTTCCAGTCCCTTTTTCATGCCGGTCGCGAAATGCGCGGCGCCGCGGACCGGATCAATGTGAAAGAGATAGTGCGGAATGATCCTGCGGGCGGCAAGCTCATGAAAGAAAGCCGCGAGAAGCACGGGATCGTCGTTGACCCCTTTGAGAAGAACGGTCTGGTTCAGGACGGGAATGCCGTTTGCGCGCAGTTTCCGGCACGCTTCAAGCGAAGCGGGTGTAAGTTCGCGCGGATGATTGAAGTGGGTCATGAACCAGGTCTTTTCGCATTTTCCGAGCCGTTCGGCGAATGCGTCCGTAATCCGGGCGGGTTCGAACACCGGCGCGCGCGAACAGATCCGGATGATCGAAAGCGAGGGAATCACGGCGAGACGTTCCACGATCGAAAAGAAACGTCCGTCGGGAATGGTGAGCGGATCGCCGCCGGAAATCAGGATGTCCTGAATTTCCGGATGGTCCCGCAGGTAGGCATCGATCGTCTCAAGCTCCTCGTCGGAGACGATGAAGGGCGGCTCTTTCCAGAGCCGTTTCCGGAAGCAGAAGCGACAGAGTGCGAAACACCGGTTGGTCGAAAGGAGAACGGCGCGGTCCGCATAACGGTGGATCAGGCGCGGGCAGGGGCTCTGCGGAATTTCACCGAGTCCGTCGTCGGGAAGCGTCTCCTGAAGCGGTGCAAGCTCCTCCTGCGACGGCATGCACTGGCGCCAGATCGGATCGCCCGGTTCGCGGATCAGCGAACGGTAGTGTGCGGTTGTTTTGACCGGATAAACCTCCGCGACCGCGCGGAGATCCTCCGGCAGGGATTCTGTCATGCTGCTCTGCCTTTCAGCGGAAACGCCCCGCCAGGTAAGGAACCTGGAAAGGCGTATCTCTGCGTATATCCTGTCTTTTCCCCTTCCGAAGTGCTCCGCCGGAAAAGGATTATTTTGCCGAAACGGTGTATTCCCAGCCTTTGTCCTTGTTCCATTCGCGGCGGAGATTGAACGCCAGATTGCGGCGGTCATTGTTCGCGGCGAGTTTCGCCAGAATGCCTTCCAGTTCGTATTCGCTGTCGGAAAGGCTGAGTTTTGATGCGTATTCGGCGGCTGTTCCGGTAAACGGCGCAAGCGCGGGAAGTTTCGCTTCGACGTCGGTCATGAGGCGGATGACGCCCTTGCTTGCAAGTTTGTATGCCTGCACGCCGGGCTGATGGAACGCGTTGATGTGAATCAGTTCCGCATAGGCGGCGACGGCGCGTTCATAGAGGGCGATCAGCATGCCGACGTTGAAGGTGTCCACCTTGTTGATCCGCATTTCGATGACCTGGCGTTTCTTGCTGCGCAGCGCGTTGGAGAGTCCCGCCATGAAACCGTGAAGGTAGTCGCCCATGGCAATGGAACCGCTGATCGGCGCGCTCATCTTGTCCTCGAGCACTTCAATGAAGGTCACGAAGAAATCGTCACGTCCGTCGTTGAGCTGCTGGATGAAGGCATGGGCGTCTGTGCCGCCCTTGTTCCCGAAGACGTTCAGGCCCTGATGGACGGTGTTGCCGTCAAGGTCCTTTTCCTTGCCGAGGCTTTCCATGACCAGCTGCTGCAGATAACGCGAAAGCAGGATCAGACGGTCGGAATACGGGACGATGACCATGTTGCGGTCGCCTTTCCCGTTGCCCGCCAGATACCACATCGCCGAGAGCATGTAGGCGGGGTTGTGGGAAAGCCGGGGATTGCGCGTGAGCTTGTCCATGTGGCATGCGCCGAAGAGAAGCCCCTTGAAGTCGATGCCCGCAAGAGCGGCGGGGAGATGTCCGACAATGCTGGTTTCGCTGGTGCGTCCGCCGATGGATTCCGCCATTTCAAAGACCTTGAGCCAGGCGCCGCCGCGCGCAAGGCCGTCGAGTTCGCTTCCGCGCATGGTGATTGCGCAGGCATGTTTTGCGAAGTCGATTTTCCGGGCTGCATACTGCTCCATGCAGACGATCATGTTGTTTTTGGTTTCCTGCGTGCCGCCGGATTTCGATACGTTGACCACGAGCGTGGTCTCCAGGTCGCATACCTGAAGCGCGTCATACAGCCCCGCAGTGTCGGTGTTGTCGAGGAAGTAGATGCGCAGATAATGATCGCGTTTTTCGGTGGAGAGTTCGTTCCAGTAAGGGCCGTTGATTGCCATCTGCAGCAGCTGGGGCCCGAGTGCGGAACCGCCGATTCCGTTGATGATCGCCGCGTCGAAGGGTTTGCCGGTCGATCCTTTGATTTCACCGGAACGGATTTTCGCAACGAAGTCCTCGACCTCGTTGTAGATCGGGGAACCTGTGTAGATGGAGCGGTCCGTGAAATGTGTGACTTTCCGGTTTTCATCCGGATTCTTGATCTCGCCCTGCTCGATTTTCTGCATTTCGACATTTACCGAGCCGAAACGTTCTCCGAGTTCGTCGATGTCCCTGTCTTCAAAGTTCATTCCCGCGAAGTTGATCTGAAATCCGCTTTCCCCGTCGATGAAGGTATACTTGTGACACCTGTCAATCCATTCCGTTCCCATAGGATCCTCCTTCTTGAATGTTATGCTCCCGGACGGTAATTTACCACAACTTTGAAAAATAGCCAGAAGAGACGAAAAAAAAATGCTTTTCTCAGCCGTTTCCTGGAACAGTTCCGCATGAAAAATCCTGGTTCCGGCAGTGCGGATCATCCGGATTTGCTCCCCGGTGCGGAGGGAACGCCCCGGAGACGGACCTGTCAGGATTTCAGCATGCGGATTTTCCGCAGCGCAATCTGTTTCGCCCGGTGGGCAAGCGGGGTGGTTCCCGCCTCCTTCCGAAATGCGCGGCTGAACGCCTGAATGGAGGAGTAGCCGCAGAGTTCGGCGATTTCACCGATGTTTCTTTCCTCCCGGCACAGGTAATACATCGCCCGGGTGATCCGGCTCCGGCGGATATAGGCTCCGAGACTGATTCCGGTCTCTTCCTGGAATCTGCGGCGCAGATGACTGCGGGAGATGTGAAAGAGTTTCGAAAGATGTTCCAGCCCCAGTTCTCCGTCCAGGTGGTTTGTAATGTGCCGGACGATCCGCGGGGCGAGCGAGCCGCCTTCCTCCGGGATTGGCGGTGCCGCGGCGTCTTTCTGCGTATCCTGGCGGAAGCGGCTCAGAAGAAGCGTGAGCAGCAGAGTCTGATCCCATTTTTCCGCGTTGTTCCGGTAGGCCCTGAGCAGTTCGAAGGCCAGACGGGCGGAATCCTCGTTCAGCGCGGCGCAGGAACGCCGTTCCGGAAGAATGTCGCTGCGTTTGACTTCAAATGTAATCATCAGCCGGAACACCTGTTCATCCGTGTGCATGAACAGGTGGTTTTCATAGGGATAGATCAGGAACATGCCGCCTGTTTCCAGGTGGAAGCGGTGTCCGTCCAGAAGCAGCTCGCACGGAGCGCCGAGATTCAGGTTCAGGAGATGGCGGTGGTGGATGGCTCCCTGGGCGGCCGCGCGGGAAAGCCCTCCCCGGGTGAAAAGCAGGATGTTGTCCGGAAGATCGAAATCATACCCGTTCGGACGGTCCACGAACAGGCGGGAAACGGATTTCAGCTTTTTCGACTCCCGAATCAGTTTTTTGAGCATATCTGTTAAAAAAAAGAGCTTTGCGGTTGTTGTTTTAACTTTTTTTTACAGTATAATATAACAGATGGCCTGAAAAAGGCAAAACCGAAAATGAAGGAAAAGAAAATGTCTGTGGTCAGAATCGGAATTATCGGCGTCGGTGTGATGGGAAGCGCTCACGTCAGAAGCGTCGGCCAGCTGAAAAACTGCAAACTCACGGCTCTTTGCGATATCGATCCGCAAGCGCTGGAGCGTCAGAAGGAGAGCGGGGCGGAACTGTTTTCCGACAGCGAGGCTCTTTTCGAATCCGGAAAAGTGGATGCCGTCATCATTTCCACGCCGCACTATTCGCATGTGCCGCTGGCCCTGCGCGCGCTGGAGCGCGGTCTCCATGTCCTTGTCGAAAAGCCGGTTGCCGTGCAGAAATCCGAAGCGGCGCGGCTCGTCGCCGCCGCAAAGGCGCATCCTGAACTCAAACTCAGCGCGATGTTCTGCCTGCGCAGAATTCCGACGAACATCAAGATCAAGCAGCTGATCGATTCCGGAGAACTCGGCGCGATCCGCCGGGTCAACTGGATCATTACAGACTGGTTCCGCACTCAGACTTATTACAATTCCGGCATATGGCGCGCGACTTGGGCGGGCGAGGGCGGCGGCGTACTCCTGAACCAGTGTCCTCATCAGCTTGATCTGATGCAGTGGTTTTTCGGCATGCCGGCGACCGTGACCGCGAAGGTCTTCTTCGGGAAATACCACGATATCGAGGTCGAGGACGAGGTCAGCGCGATTTTCGAATATCCGGACGGGAAAACCGGTGTGTTTGTGACCTCCACCGGAGAGGCTCCCGGGACAAACCGTCTGGAAATTGCCGCGGAGCGCGGACGCCTGGTCCTTGAAAACGGGAAGCTCTCGTTCCTCCGCAATGAAATTCCGATGTCTGAGTTCTGCCGGACTTCGAAGACCACCATGAGTTTTCCGGACCGCTGGAACATCGACATCCCCGTGAACGGCACGAATCCGACGATGCATCGCGACATCATCGAAAACTTCGCCGAGGCGATTCTGCATGATACGCCGCTCTATGCTCCCGCTGCGGAGGGGATCAACAGCCTGGAGCTCGGCAACGCGATGCTGCTTTCCCAGCTGAAGGGATCTTCCGTCTCTCTGCCTCTGAAGGCGGAGGAATTTGACGCCGAACTTGAGAAACTGATTGCAAACAGCAGAAAAGGAAAACAGAAATGAAACTGAAAATCGCTTTTGCAGGATTCCGGCAC
Organism: uncultured Victivallales bacterium; assembly: GCA_944390795.1. Lineage (GTDB taxonomy): Bacteria > Verrucomicrobiota > Lentisphaeria > Victivallales > UBA1829 > UBA11452. The sequence continues at coordinate 19,020 of CALXRI010000009.1, read as the reverse complement.
GGACACATCTTTTCCCTTTATGACAAAGTTCTCCGGAATCCCGCCCTGGAGCTGACCGCCGTGTGCGAGGAGGACGAGACGGCTTCCCTGCTTCCGACCCGTCCCGATATCAAGCTGACCGACCGGGATTTCGATGAAATGCTGCGCCATGCGGACTGTGACATTGTCGCAATCGGAGACTATTATGCGAAACGCGGCAGTCTTGCCGTCCGTGCGCTGAAGGCCGGGAAGCATGTGATCGCCGACAAGCCGCTCTGCACTTCCCTTGCGGAACTGGACGAGATCGGACATCTCGCGGAAACCTCCGGATGCAAGGTCGGATGCATGTATGAACTGCGCTCCGTCCCGAATTTCGCGACGGCGCGGGAGCTGATCCGCGGCGGCACGCTCGGAAAAATCACGCAGATTCAGTTCGGCGGTCAGCATCCCCTGATGCGCGGCAGCCGTCCCGCATGGTATTTCGAGCCCGGAAAACACGGCGGAACAATCAATGACATTGCCAGTCATGCCGTTGACATCATTCCCTGGCTGACCGGTCTGGAAATCAGCGGCACTGTCGCCGCGCGCACCTGGCAGGCGTTCGACTCCGGATGCGACTGCTTCAACGACGCCGCCCAGTTCATGCTCACCTTGAGCAACGGCTGCGGCGTGCTCGGAGACGTCTCCTACTCCGCGCCGGATTCCATCGGCTTCTCCATGCCCACCTACTGGAGATTCGACATCTGGGGAACCGGCGGCATGATCGAATTCAACTGCTCGGACAAGCACGTGAAGGCTTATCTGAAGAGCAGAAAAGATGTCACGCTGATTGCTCCGCCCGCGCAGGCGCCGATGGATTATCTGGAAAGTTTTCTGCGCGACATCGCCGGCGATCCGGTTGATCTGACGACACAGGTCGTTCTTCAGAGCACGCGGCGGACGCTGGAGATTCAGAAAGCCGCCGATTGCGCGTAATTCCGCGGAACGGAAACACCTTTCTGGCCGTCAGGCTGTTTTTCCCGTCAGCGGACGGATGCCTGCAGGAACGCCTGCGCATCCGCCCGTACCGCATCCGCGCTTTTTCCCGCCTTGTAAAGCGCGCTGCCGATTCCGGCGCCCGTGCAGACGTCCAGATAGGAGCGGAGATTCTCCCGGTTGATCCCGCCGACGGCGAGGATCGGATGTTTGACGACGGCTTTCAGATCCTTGACATAACCGGGGCCGAAGCTGCCGGCGGGAAACAGTTTCAGATAGTCGGCTCCCGCGCGGATTGCGCAGAAGGCTTCGCTCGGCGTCAGGAAACCGGGAATGGAGATCATGCCGAGGCGTTTGGAAGCCCGGATCACCTCCGGGTCGGTGTTCGGGGAAATGATGAACTCCCCGCCCGCGTCACGGACGGATGCGGCTTCTTCCGGCGTCAGCACGGTTCCGGCTCCGGCGAGCTGGCGGGACTTCACATGGCGCGCCGCAATTCCGATGCTCCGGAGAGCGGACGGCGAATTCAGGGGGATTTCCAGAAGCAGGATGCCGGATTCATACAGGGCGTCGCAGACCGCTTGCACCTCTCCCGGCCGGATTCCGCGCAGAATTGCAATCAGTGGGCATTGTCTCAGCAGAGCTTCAAAACTCATCGTTTCAGTTCCTTTTTTTCATTATCCCGCCTCTTTCACGGGGTGAGGGGAGGCCGTTTCCTGAATCACCAGTCGCAGACCGCCCCGTCCGGGCGGTAGAGCTGGGGGGTATGGGGACGCACTGCCGGATGGGCCGCGCATACGTCGTCATTGAGTTCAATGCCCCATCCCGGCCTGTCATTCAGCGTGAGGAAACCGTCTTCCACCCGCAGGGGTTCCCGGATGACCTCGTTTCTCCAGTCGTTCAGGAAAAGCCGTTCCTGGATCAGAAAGTTCGGTATGACGGCGTCAAGGTGCAGCGAGATGGTCGTGATGACCGGGCTCATCGGTCCGTGCGGGGCGACGAACGCGTTGAACGCCTCGGCGAGCCGGGCGGCCTTGAGCGCGGTGCCGAACCCGCAGCAGTGCCCGATATCCGGCTGAACGACGCTTGCGCATCCGCGAACCAGCAGACGTTTGAATTCCGGCAGGAAGGCGAGACGTTCTCCGGCCGCGACCGGAAGATCCGCATGGCGCGCCACTTTCGCCAGCCCTTCCTCGTCTTCCGGCTGGCAGGGTTCTTCGAAAAATGCGAAATCCAGCGAGCGCAGAATTCCGGCGACCCGGATGGCGAAATCCGCGTCGTAACGCCCGTGTCCGTCAAACATGAGCATGGCGTCGGGTCCGGCGGTTTCCCGGATGGTTTCCGCGGCCTTTGCGATTCGGCGGAGTCCGGCAAGATCGCTGAGCGGCCAGACCGGCCGGGCAAGACTGAATTTGAACGCGTCATATCCCGCCTCCATTGCCGAATGCAGTTTTTCCCGGATGACGGCCGGGTCGAGGGAGCCGCCGCTCCATCCGTTGACATAGACCCGGATTTTATCCCGGCAGGCGCCTCCGAGCAGCTTGTAGACGGGCTGTCCGAGGCTTTTGCCGAGAATGTCCCACAGCGCCAGTTCCACGCCGGCAATGGCGCTGCCCTTGATGACGCCGCCCTTCCAGAAGAGCTGTCTGAGCATTTTCTGCGTCAGATGCTCTATCCGTGCCGGATCTTCGCCGAGGACCAGGGTTTCGATGTCCTTGAGCGCCCCGAGCACTGCATTGTCATGGCTTTCCAGCGTGGCCTCGCCGAGTCCCGAGATGCCCTCGTCGGTATGAACGCGGATGAAGAGATAGTTCCGGCTGGAAAGCAGGCCCACGCCCGGAGTGGGCGCGCCGACCAGAAGCGGTTCGATTTTTGTGATTTTCATTCCGCTTCTCCTTCAGCGTCTGACCCTGCCGGATGCGCTGCCGTTCATCAGGGAGACGACTTCCGCGCATGTCGCATAGTTGTAGTCGCCTTTGACCGTGTGTTTCAGACAGCTCGCCGCGATTGCAAAGCGGATGGCCGTTTCCGGGGCGGAATATTCGGGGGTGCCAAGCGCGTGGATCAGTCCCGCGCTGAAGGAGTCGCCGCCTCCGAAGCGGTCCACGATGTCGCGGATCTCATACGGCGTGTACTGTCCGGCGGCGTTGAGCGGCGCCAGATACGCTTTTCCTGTTCTGCATTCGAACAGCATCCCGCCCCAGTTGTTGTGATCCGCGGAGATGCTTTCGCGCAGGGTGAGCGCAATGAATTCCGCCTTCGGAAATCTGCCGGAAAGACGGGCCGCAACCGCGGCGTAGCCCGGAATGTTCAGTTTCCCGCTTTCCACCGCCGTTCCGTCCGCATGGATGCCGAAGACATCCGCGGCGTCCTCCTCGTTGCCGATGATGAGATTTGCGCAGGCGACGATTTTTCCCATGCACGCCGCCGCCAGATCCCCGGGCGCCATTCCCTCCTTCCATCTCCAGAGTTTCTTCCGGAAATTCAGATCGCAGGAGACGGAGATTCCCATCTCCGCGGCTTTTTCCGCAAGGCGCAGGGTTGACAGATACGCCTTTTCGCTCAGGGACGGTGTGATGCCCGTGATATGCAGGTGTCCGCATCCGGACAGCATGGACTTGAAGTCATAGCATTCCGGTCCGGATTCGGCAATGACCGAGTGCGCGCGGTCGTAGATGACATTCGAGGGACGCTGCGCTGCGCCATGCTCCACGAAGTAGATTCCCATGCGCCCCCCCTGCGTATAAAGAATGTGATCCGTGTCGGCGCCGATGCCGCGGAGCTGCGCGGCGAAGGCGCGGCTGACCGGATTGTCCGGCAGCGCACTCAGATAGCGGCTTTTGCTCCCGAGCATGGCAAGCGAGGCGCAGACATTGGCCTCTCCCCCCCCGAACGTGGCTTCCAGCATTCCCGGCAGGCTCTGGGCAAGACGCAGCTTCCCCGGCGCTCCCAGCCGGAGCATGACTTCACCGAAACAGGCAGTGGTTTTTCCGGGTTCCATGATGATTACTCCTGAAAAATATATTTTTTCTTATAATATGAGATTGAATTCTTACAATATAACTATATATTGTCTTCGATGAAATTGCAAGCGGAATTTCTTTTTTCCGCGGAAAGGATTTTCAGGACATGAAAGACGGAGAAAAAAGTTTTGCGAAAATCTTTGAGATTCTGGAGCTGATCGCCTCCAGCCGTGACGGACTGAAGGGGCGCGAGATCAGCGGGATGACACGGATTCCGCTGAGCACCGTGTTCCGGATGCTGAAGTTTCTGACGGAACGCGGGTATCTGGTGAAGCAGGAACAGCGCTACTGTCTCGGGGCGGCGATCTCGCGCCTGGGCAGTCTGGCGGCGAATCAGAATCCGCTGATCCGGATTGCGCACCCGGTCCTTGCCGCGCTGGCCGAACGGACGCATGAGACCGTGCATCTCGCACGGATGGAAAATGCGCGGGTGGTCTATATCGACAAGGTGGAAGGAGTCCGGTCCGTCCGGATGGGGTCGATGATCGGGAAGAGCAGCCCGCTCTACTGCACCGGTGTCGGGAAGGCCATGCTGGCTTTTCTTCCCGAACGGGAGCGGGGCGCCGTCATCCGCTCAATTGAATTTACGGCGTTTACGGAGAACACGATCACCGATGCGGACGCGCTGGAAAAAGAGCTTGCGGGAATCCGGCGGCAGGGGTACGCCGTGGATGACTGCGAACACGAGCGCGGCGTGTATTGCGTTGCCGCGCCTGTGACGCTGCCGGACGCTTCCGCTCTCTGCGCACTCAGCGTTTCAGGTTCGGAGCTGTACCTGCGCGAGCAGACGCTTTCCTACGCATCTCTCCTCCGGGATGCGGCCCGTGAAATTGCCGCGATGCTCTGACATTGCTCCAGCAGTGCCGTCCGCCGATGCCGTTATGGCATACGGCGTGAGGGTTGCCGCTGATTTTATTCAAGAAAATCAGGTTGATAGTGCGATGCGCCGCATTGCCGGAAATTGCTTCGCGCTCTCCAGGGAGTCCTGGTGCGGTCCAGCTGCGCAAACCGGTCGGGGCAGACGAAATCCCTGATACCGCGCATGCTTGCATCGCGGGAATTTGTCTTGCCGTCTTCAGAATAAGCGCTGCAAAACATATGGTGTCTTCCGGATAACCGCGAACCCGGAGTTTCGGAGAAAAAACGCCGCAAACTGCCGGATCATGCGGTCTCCGGAGCGGCAGGAGGGAAAGTCGGGGCAGACAGCGGTTTTTCATCGTGGAACGGCGGAGGTTCACATCCGCCGGAAAAAATGCAAAATATCAGAAGAACCCCTTGAAATATTTCTCTAAAACTATATTTTATTATTAAATATATGCTGTAAGAATTTTTAAAGGAGATTGTCAAATGATGGAATCAAGCAATGTGCTGGTGACGGGCGGGGCGCGCGGGATCGGCGCCGGAATTGTGAGAGCGCTTGCCGAAGCGGGACGCAATGTGGCCTTCTGCGGGCGCGCGGAAGCGGATTCCTGCGCGGAATTTCTCGCGGAACTCCGGAAAAATCATCCGGGAAAATTCGCTTATTACCGCTGCGACGTATCCTCCGCTGCCGACCGGGAGGCGATGCTGGATGCATTCGAATCGGATTTCGGCGCGCTTGACGTGCTGGTGAACAATGCCGGCGTCGCGCCGGACGTCCGCGCCGATCTGCTGGAGATGAGCGAGGAGAGCTTCAACCGCGTGCTCGGGATCAATCTGCGCGGTCCCTTCTTCCTGACGCAGGCGGCGGCGAAACGCATGATCGGAAACCGGAGCGGAAGATTCCGCTGCATCATCAACACCGGTTCCGTTTCGGCGGACTATGCGAGCATCAACCGCGGCGAATACTGTCTCTCCAAGGCGGGCGTCGCGATGGCGACCAAACTCTGGGCGGTGCGCCTTGCCGATCTTGGGATCTGCGTCTACGAACTGCGCCCCGGCGTGATCCGCAGCGACATGACAAGCTGTGTCGCCGCGAAATACGACAAGATGATCGCCGACGGCCTGACGCTCCAGAAACGCTGGGGCGAACCCGCCGATGTCGGGCGCGCCGTCGCAATGCTCGTTTCCGGGTCGCTCGGATACTCCACCGGGCAGGTCATCAACATTGACGGCGGTCTGACGATCGAACGCTTCTGAGGTGAGTTTATGGAAACGCTCAGAGTCAACACGCTTGTGATCGGCAGCGGCGCTTCCGGACTGGCCGCCGCGGTGCGGCTCCACGCACTCGGCGTTGCGGACACCGTCGTTTTTACCGAGGGGCTCCGGATGGGGACCTCGATCAACACGGGGAGCGACAAGCAGACCTATTACAAGCTCGGCATGTACGGGACGGAACCCGATTCGCCGGTCCTGATGGCGCGCGATCTTGCCGCCGGAGGCGCCGTCCACGGAGACATCGCGCTTGTCGAAGCGGCGCTTTCCCCGCTTGCGTTCGGGCATCTTGTCACGCTCGGCGTGCCGTTCCCGCACGATTCCTTCGGCCAGTACATCGGCTACAAGACGGATCACGATCCGAAGCGCCGCGCGACCAGCTGCGGACCCTATACCTCCCGCGACATGTGTCTTGCCTTGACTGCCGAACTCAAGCGCCGCGCGGTTCCCGTTTATGAACACCGCGTGGCGGTCAGGCTCCTGACCGACGCCGAAGGCACACGCACCGTCGGCGCCATTTTCGTCAACGGCGACAACGGAGAGTTTGAATGTGTGCAGGCGGAGAACATTGTTTTCGCCGTCGGCGGCCCCGGCGGACTGTATGAGACGAGCGTTTACCCCAAAGTGCACACGGGGGCGATCGGACTGGCGCTGGAGGCCGGGGCGAAGGCATGCAATCTCGCCGAATCGCAGTTCGGGCTCGCTTCGGTCAAGTTCCGCTGGAATGTGTCGGGAAGCTATATGCAGGTTCTGCCGCGTTTTGTCTCCACGGACCGGAACGGCGGAGACGAACGGGAGTTCCTGCGCGAATATTTCGCGACGCCCGCCGGGATGTACGACGCCGTTTTCCTCAAGGGATATCAATGGCCGTTCGCCGCGGGCCATGTGCCGGGCTCCTCGCTGATCGACATCTTCACCTACATCGAAACGGTCGAGCGCGGACGGCGGGTCTGGCTCGACTACCGCACGGATCCGTCCGATCTGGATTTTCAGACGCTGAATGAGGAGACGCGCACGTATCTGGAACGTTCCGGCGCACTGGCGGATTCGCCGCTGAAACGCCTTGCGATTCTGAACGCGCCCGCGATCGAGCTTTACCGGAAGCACGGGATCGGTCTGGAATCGGAGATGCTGGAAATCGCGGTCTGCGCCCAGCACAACAACGGCGGACTCGCCGGAAACCTCTGGTGGGAGTCGGTCAATCTGCAGCACCTGTTCCCGGTGGGGGAAGTGAACGGTTCCCACGGCGTGACGCGTCCCGGCGGGACCGCGCTGAATGCCGGACAGGTCGGCGCATTCCGCGCTTCGGAATTCATCGGGGCGAACTACCGGGAAAGCACATTTCCGGCGGATCAGTTCGACACCCTTCTGGAAAAGGAGCTTGCGTTTCTGCGGACGCAGCGTGCGATTCCCGCCGTTCTGGACTGGAGAAGCGGGCGCGCCGCAATCCAGCGCCGCATGAGCCGCGCCGGCGCATTCGTGCGTTCCGCGGAAAACGTGACGGCCGCGCTGGACGAGGCGTATCAGCAGGCCGCCGCGCTGAACGGCGACGGACTCGGCAATCTGGATGCGCAGTCACTCTGCGAAGCGCTCCGCAACCGCCAGCTCTGCACCGCGCACATCTATTATCTCGAATGCATCCTGATGCAGATCGACTACATCGGTTCCCGCGGCGGTTCGATCGTGCTTTCGGAGGACGGGCGCGAGATCCATCCCGCGCTGGATGCGAAGTGGCGCATGGCCGAAGAAAAGACCGCCTTCCGGGATCAGCTTATGATCTGCGGGCGCGGCGCATCCGGGTATCCGGAAATCTCATGGACGGCCTGCCGTCCGGTTCCGGAGACGGACGGATGGTTTGAAACGGTATGGAGCGACTTCCGCGCAGGCGGAATCTACGGAGGAGCTGTCTCATGACCTCCCGGGAACTGATCTGCGACTTCGGGATTCTGCGGGAACTGCGCAGGCGCGAAAATATGAGCATTGCGGATCTTTCCGTCCGGAGCGGTGTTGCCGCAAGCGTGATTTCGAAGCTCGAGCGCAACCAGAACACGGCGGAAATGGAGACGCTTTACCGGATCGCGCGGGTGTTCGGACTGACGCTTTCCGATCTCATTTCCCTGGCGGAGAACCGGACGTCGCACCGTGTGACCGCCGAACGCTATCGATCCGGCGATTTCGAATTTGACCGCGTGAACTACGGGAACATGCGCTGCATGCACGCCGCCGCGAAGAAAGGCGCGAAACTCTCCACGCCCGAACTTCACCGGGACGATTACGAACTCTGCTGGGTGCTGAGGGGCCATCTGCGCGTTTCGCTGCCGAACGAATCCTGCGATCTGACACGCGGCATGTCGGTCCAGTTCGACGCGCTTCTGCCGCATACCTATGAAACACTTGAAGATACTGAACTCATCATCGTGCATCTGCACAAGGGAAAGAGGTTCTGATTATGGCAAACACCTACCGCAAAGTGACGGAATTCAAGACGGTGGAAGAGTTCTCTTCCTACCTGAAAGGCGAACACATCGAAATCAATCTCGCGCCCGCTGTTCCGGCGGACGGATCCAGTGCGCTCGCACAGAAGATTTCCTGCTGCGGACGCACGGTCGGCAACCGCTGGGCGATTCTCCCGATGGAGGGCTGGGACTGCATGGCGGACGGAACTCCGAGCGAATTCACGCATCGGCGCTGGCTCAATTTCGCCGTCAGCGGCGCAAAGCTCCTGTACGGCACCGAGGCGGCCGCCGTCATGCACTCCGGAAGGAGCAATCCGCGGCAGCTTCTGGTCGCGCCGCACACAGCCGAAGCCCTGACTGCGATCTGCGCGGAAATGCGTCGGGCGCACAAGGACAGGTTCGGACGGAACGACGATCTGATGATCGGACTGCAGCTGACGCATTCCGGACGCTATTCCCATCCGAACAAGGCCGATGTTCTGGAATCGAAAACGGCGTATTCCCATCCGCTGCTGGACAAAAAATTCGGCAATGACGCCTCGAATGTCGTCAGCGACGCCGAAGTCCGCGACATCGTCCGCCATTTTGCCGACGCCGCCGTGATCGCGCAGAAGGCCGGATTCGATTTTGTCGACATCAAGCATGCGCACGGCTACCTCGGGCACGAATTCCTGACCGCGTACGACCGTCCCGGCCCGTACGGCGGTTCGTTTGAAAACCGCACCCGCTTCTTCCGCGAGATCGCCGAGAGCATCCGGAAGGCGGCGCCGGGGCTTGCGCTCTCCGCGCGTGTCAGCCTCTTTGACATCCTGCCGTTCGTCAAAGGTCCCGACGGCGTCGGACGTCCGATGGAGTGGAGCGGACCGTATCCCTACGCGTTCGGCGGCGACGGCTCCGGTATGGAGATGGACCCGGAACTTGCGGAAACGGTCCGCTTCGTGAAAATGATGGAGGAGTACGGCGTGGAGCTCATCTGCGCGACGATCGGAAGTCCCTACTACAACGTCCACATGCAGCGTCCCGCGTATTATCCCGTGTCCGACGGCTATCTGATGCCGGAGCATCCGCTCTACAACGTCTCGCGTCACCTGAAGGCGGTCCGGGAGCTCAAGAAACGGTGTCCGGAGATGCTTGTGGTCGGTTCCGGCTACACCTGTCTGCAGGAGTATCTGCCGAATGCGGCCGAATACGCCGTGGCGCATGGAGAGACCGATTTCGCCGGAATCGGGCGGATGGTGCTCTCCTATCCGGAGATGTGCGCGGACTCCCTGAACGGAAAGAGCCTCGACCGCTGCCGGATCTGCCGGACGTTCGGCGACTGCACGAGCGCGCCGCGCAACGGCATGATTTCCGGCTGCTATCCGCTCGACAGTTTTTACAAGCGTCTTCCTGAGGCCGCGCGGCTACGCGAGATCAAGAAAGCGGCGAGAGGATGATTTTTTTCCGGGGAAAACGCTTGTTTAATGGAAAACCCGCACTATCTTTCCTGAACCGCAATTCAATTTTCCAGGAGGTTTTATGATATATTTTTTCGCGGACGATCATTACGATGCGCATCCGGGCAGAGTCATCTTCGAACATCTGCCTGAGGAACTGAAGAGCAAAACCGCATTTTACGAGAATGAGTGGGATGTGCTGGAACACGGAGACTGGGACCGGGACTGCGAACTGATGATCCTGAACATGATCGGTGCAACCTGCGGACAGCCGCATCCCGGCGCGGAGGCGGAAAAACGGGTCCGCCGTTATCTGGAACGCGGAGGCAGCGCCCTGCTGCTGCACGGCTCAAGCGCGGCGTTCTGGATGTGGGACTGGTGGCGTCCGCTGGTCGGAGAACGCTGGGTCCGCCCGAACGATCCGGACGGAACGCCCGCTTCCACGCATCCGAAGAAACCCTGTTTCGTGAAACGTTCCGTGACGCGGCACGCGCTCGCGCGGAAGCTGCGCGAAATGGATCTGCCCGAGGATGAAATCTATACCAATCTGGAGAACACCTGTCCCTGCATGCGCCTGATGGAAACGCATATCGAGGAGGGGACGTTTGTCCAGTGCTGCGAGGCGCTCACGCCGTGGGGCGGGAAACTGGTCAGTTTCATTCCGGGGCATTATCCGCCGGTGACATCGCATCCGGACATGATCGCCAATGTCGCGACAATCGTCAATTATCTTCTGGAGAAGGGAAAATGAAAAAATACAAAAGTGCGATTCTCAGTGCGAATCCCTCGCAGATTGATTATGTCTACACCCCCGTGCAGATTCAGGAAATCGCCTCGATCACCGATTTCCTGCCCGGAATTTACAGCGCGGAGGATGTGGAAAGCGGCAAGCTCGCCGATGTCGAAGTGCTTTTCTCCACCTGGGGAATGGTGCAGCTTGATGACGCGCTTCTTGAACGCATGCCCGCGCTGAAGGCCGTGTTCTATGCGGCGGGCGCAACGGACTACTTCGCCCGTCCGCTGTTTGCACGCGGAATCCGCGTGTTCAGCGCCTGGTGCGCCAACGCGATTCCCGTGGCGGAATTCTGCGTCGCCCAGATCATTCTCGGATTGAAGGGATACTTCCGCACCTCGCGCAGTCTGACGGCTCCGGAATACTTCAATCACAAACTGGCAGGACGGGGCGTTTACGGCGAAACCGTCGCATTGATCGGGGCGGGAGCGATCTCGAACACGGTGCAGAAGCTTCTGCAGGCATACCGCGTCAACGTGGTTGTGGTTCCCTCCCGCAGGGAAAAGCGCACGGTGTCCCTGGAGGAGGTGTTCCGCACGGCGATGGTGGTCAGCAACCATCTGCCGGACCGCGACGACAACGTCGGTGTCCTGAACGGAGATCTGTTCCGTTCCATGCGCGAAGGGGCCGTTTTCATCAATACCGGGCGCGGACGGCAGGTCAACGAGCCGGAAATGATTCAGGTTCTGGAGGAGCGTTCCGATCTGACCGCACTGCTGGACGTGACGTATCCGGAGCCGCCGCCGGCCGGTTCAAAGCTTTATACGCTTCCCAATGTGAAGCTTACGCCGCACATCGCGGGCTCCATGAACGACGAGGTGCACCGCATGTCCGAATACATGATTGAGGAATACCGCCGTTTCGCCTCGGGGGAACCCTGCCTGTATGAAGTTGCCGAGTCGATGCTTCTGACTTCAAAAACCTGATGCGCTTCAGACGGAAGCGCAGAAAAATCCCCGGCGGTGCGGAAGCATGCACGGCCGGGGAGAGCAGACGGATGCGTGTTACAGCGAGGCAAGCTGAAGCGCCATTTTGTCTGCCAGCGCCTGATCCGGAAGCACCAGATCGGGCAGACGGCAGAACGGGATCATTTCCACGGTGAACGGTCCCTTGTAGCCGATTTTGTCCAGCTCCGCGAAGACAGCTTTGAAATCGACTTCGCCCTTGAACAGGTCGTCGCCGAAGTTGTGGAGTCCGCCAGCGCAGTCGGTTTCCTCGAAGTTCTTGAGGTGCACCGCCTTGATGCGGCTGCCGAGAATCTCCGGGAAGTCCTGCGGACGGCAGTTCAGACAGGCGTTGCCGACGTCGAAATAAAGGCCCACATACTCCGAATCGAACTGATCCAGGAAAAGTTTCCATTCCATCGGAGAGATCAGGAAACGGTTCCAGACGTTTTCCAGCGCGAGATTGACTTTCAGCGATTCCGCGACGGGAACAAGTTCCCTTACCGATTTCACGGTCTGCTCCCATACGGTTTTGTAGCTCAGCACAGGTCTGCCCGGATCCCATGCCACGCGGGTTGCGCCGGGAACGACCAGAATGGTCTCGGCTCCGATCCATGCGGCGATCTGAAGATATTTCCGGACGAACGCAAGGGCGTTCTGCCGTTCGGTGTCATCCGCCGCGCCGAGATAGCAGCCCCAGCCCGCGCCGCTTGCGAGGGTGCGCAGTCCGATGTTCCGTTCCGCGGCGTATGCGGCAATTTTTCTGCATTCCGCTTCGGTGATGTCAGGAGAAAGAGCGTCTCCGACAGTCAGTTCGACGCCGTCCAGACCTTTTTCCGCCGCCCAGTCGATGAACTCATACGGGGTCTTCTGTCCGTCAAATCCTCCGAACACCCAGTAATTCAATGCCTTGTACATGATTCTACGGCTCCTCAGTAGTTGATTTCAACACGTTTTCCGCTGTCCACGGATTCCTGTTCGGCGACATTGATCTTGAAGCCGTCGAGCACGGATTCGAAGTCCTGATACCTGTCGGGCCTGATGCCGTTTTTGACACAGTCGACGAAATAGGCGAGCTCGACGTGCCATCCGGTCGTCGCCTCTACTTGAGGCGTTTCGATTCTGCCGTCCTTCCAGTAGACTTTGAAACCCTCCGCCATCAGGCGGACCGTCGCCTTTTCGCAGATGATCTGGAAGGTCATTTCAAAGGGCGTGGTGTTCGGCGCCATCCAGCAGCCTTCCGCTTCCACCACCGTTCCGTCGTCATAATGGTAGAAGGAGATCACATGATCGACGCCGCCGTTGCTGACGCCGCCGGTCACGCCGACGGAGGTGACGGCTTTCGGACGGCCGAAGAAGTAGCGGACCGCGTCCGTGTCGTGCAGGTGCATGTCAAGCAGCGCGCCGCCGGACCGCTTGCCGTCCATGAACCAGTTCTGCCATGCGTTCCCCGCGATGTCCGGGGAAAGGCGCCGGAAGGTCGCGGAAAGGAGTCTGCCGTATTTTCCCGCCTTGAACTGTTCATAGGTGTAGCGGTATTCCGGCCATGCGCGGACGCACATGCCGAAGTTCAGGAAGGTCTTCGCGTTCCGGTAGGCCTCTGCGATTTCCTTTGCCTGCTCCAGATTCCGCGCGAAGGGTTTTTCCGCGAAGACGTGTTTGCCGGCCTTGAGCGCGGCGACGATGTAGGGGGCGTGGTCGGGTGTCGGGCAGCAGATGTCGACCACGTCCACCGCGGGATCGTTGATGAGGTCGAAGCCGGACTCGTAGGTCCGGATTCCCTCCATGTTCAGCGGCCGGGAGTTGTCGGCGTTGCCGATGTTGCCGACGACCTTGGAAATATCTCCTCTGCGCTTGACGGGATCGACGTCCGCGAGCGCGACGATCTGCGCGTCCTTCATCGCTTCATAGATTCTGAAATGCGTGCTTCCCATGAAGCCCAGTCCGATGAGTCCGATTCTGACTTTGTCCATGATCCTTCTCCTGTATTTGGATTTTCCGCAAAGTTTTTCCGACTGCCCGTAATTATACTTGAAAAAACCCGTTTCGTAAATAGATTAAATGGCAAATAAATGGACTTTTATGCAAAAATCAGGATTGTTTTTTACAAAGGAGGTCTTTCGTGACGGAGGCGAATCATGATTTTTCCCTTGACCTGATCCTTCATGACGAGGTGCAGAAACTTCTGGACAATTTCGCCTCCGTGATGCATGTGCACGTGATGTTCTACGGTCCGCAGGGGCAGGTGCTGCGGCAGGGGCGCAGCGAAGGCAACTGCCGCTTCTGCCAGCTGATGCAGAACCGTTTTTTTTCTCTGGAACGCTGTCTCCGCCTGGATAGGGAGAAACAGGCTTTGAGCCGGAAAACCGGGCGCTGCCAGTCCTATCTCTGCCATGCGCGTCTGTGGGAGGCGATCATGCCTGTGATTTCCGAAGGCAAACTGCTTGGCTATGTCATGTTCGGACAGTTCCGGAGCACGGAGGCGCTCCCCGGCGACCTGGCGGAGAAAGCCCGGACCCGATCCGAACTTTCCGAGCTGAAAAAAGCATTCCATGAGCTGCCTTATCTTTCCGAGGAGGGAATGGAGAATCTGACGGGGCTCATGGAGCTGCTTGTCGACTATATCGTCCGGCGCGAACTGGTCACGACGGGCGGTGACCGTCTCTACCGCTCCATTGTCCGCTGCATTGAGGACAACCTGACTTCGCCGCTGAAAATTTCGACGGTCGCGCGCCACGTCGGGAGGAGCGTTTCCACAATTTCGCATTTTCTTCAGAAACACTCCGGCACGAGTTTCAAGAGGCTTCTCATTGAGAAACGCCTGGCACGCGCGGAACGCCTTCTGAGGGAGCACAGCGAACTTTCCATCGGAGAAGCCGCCGAACAGGTCGGCATCCATGACCGGTATTATTTTTCGCGCCTTTACCGCAAATACCGGGGCATGACACCGGGCGGATTCCGGCGTCTGCAATGAATTACCGCGATGCAGGCATGCGCGGTATCGGAGATTTCGCCTGCGGCGACCGGCTTGCGCAGCCGGAGCGCGGCAGGACTGAGAGGAAAGCACGAAGCAGTTTTGCGATACAGAGCATCGCAGGATGCCCTGATTTTTCATCAATACGGTTTTTGTTCTTTCCGCTGCGAGAAGAGCCAGCGCAGATTTTCATGATCCGCATAGGTCCGTGTCCAGGAATCGTGATTGATTCCGGGATATTCCGTATAAAAGATCTTTGTTCCGCCGGCCGCCCGGATTGCATTCACCATGTCCCGGGAACGTTTTACCATAACGGCTCCGTCCTGATCTCCGTGAAAGACGCGGATCGGAATTTCCGTGAGCTTTGACGCCTGCTTCACATCGCCGCCTCCGCAGATTGCAATGGCTCCGGCGAACAGATCGGGACGCCGGGAGAGCGCATCCCATGTTCCGAACGAACCCATGGAAATTCCGCTGATGTAAACCCGGTCCGGATCGCAGTTTTCCGCTGCGAGAGTTGCTTCCAGCAGCTCGAGGGCACGTTTCAGTTCCGGCGTCGGACACTCGCTCATTGCATGTTCCGGCAGTGACCATGCCGCCTGAATCCACATCCGTCCCTCCGGACACTGCGGGAAGAGAAGAACCGCTTTGATCTGTTCCGACTCGCAGAAATTTACAAGATCCGCGGCGCAGTGCACGAGCTGGCGGTAATTTTCCTTCCCGCGCTCGCCCGCGCCATGCAGAAACATCATGAGGGCGGGTTCTGCCGGATCGGCGGGATTTCCGGTTCTTCGGAAGCAGTAGTTCAGCACTCCTCCGTCCGTGGAATGAAACGTTTTCTGTGTCATGCCGAGTTTTTGCGCAAGATTTTCAGAATTCATACCGCAATCCTTTTATCCGTTTTTCCGTTCCATGTTTTCTGCCGGCGCTGGATTTTTCATAAAATCTTTCCCCGGCGAAATCCGGTTTTCCCTGCCGCGGGAACCTGAGTCCGGACTGCCGTGCCGCATACAGGCGATATTATATCCTTTGGATGTGATGCTGTCAAGGTGGAAACACATTTGGTCCTGATGATTCAAATGGAAAAGCGGAAAAACAGACCGGCGGGGGGGGGGCAGGAGGGCACTGCATTTTTCCCTGTGTGGAAGATCCCGGATACGGACCGGCGGGAGTTGAAAGTGTTTTTTTGAATCGGGCGGATGCTTGAAAAAGCAAATTTCTGCGGTAACTTAAAAGCTTGCAAAGTCAGGAAAGCAGGAAAAACAGATGAGAATTATTTTTTATCTTCTTCCTTGTGTGATGAATATCATCATGGGGCTCTTCTTCTTTATCACGATGCGCCGGCTCGCAGTCAGTGGCGCGGATTCCTTTGCCATTGCGGGGACAATGGCGGTCTGGGCCTTCGTCTACGCGATTGTTTCCGCTCTTCTGGGTGTTGTTCAGCAGAAAGAGAACGCGACGAAATTCATTCTTGCGGGGGAGGGGATTCTGGCTCTCTCCATGATCGGTTTTCTTCTGTTTCCGGGAATGAACATGCAGTATGTATGGCTGTTCGGATCCGGGATCGGCACGGCGATGTTTTTTGCGCCGTTCCAGGTGATCGTGAAGATGCTGGACGGCAATGAATCCTCTCCGGGAGCCGTGCAGAGAACTGCGGCATTCTACACATTTTCCTGGAGTTTCGGATTTGCCTCCGGGCCTTTCATCGCCGCCCTGATCTGGGGAATGCTTTCTCCGGAAACCGGATGGAGAACCTGTTATAAAATCAATATTCTTCTGGTTCTGATCGTCAGTTGCTTTGTCTGGTTTCTCCACTGTTTCATCCGGAGAAAGAATGCGGATCATGATTCCGTCGCAGTTCCTCATGAAGATACGGCAGGCGCCGGCGAAATTTCCGGGCCGCCGGAAAAGCTCCCGGATCTGGCATATCTCGGCTGGATTGTGGCCGGAACTGGATTTATCACAATCGCAATGCTGCGCACGCAGATTCCCTATCGCTGCAATCTCCTGGAGATGTCCACGGCGCAGCAGGGAATCATTCTTGCCGCAGTGAGCTATGTACAGGCGTTTCTTGCCCTGAGCCTCTGGAAAAGCCGCCGCTGGATGTATCATCCGCTTCCGATTGCCGTTGCCGCCCTCTGCGGCTTCTGCGCGCTGCTTCTTTTCGCTTTTACGCAATCCTATCCGGTCTATCTTGTCGCCGGTCTTCTCTACGGATGTTATTCCGGCGGGTTCTGCTTCTTTTTCTCCTATCACTCCCTGGCGAATCCGGCGAAGAGCCATCGTTATGTCGCGGTAAATGAAGTGATTGTCGGAATCACGTCCGTATTTGCTCCGCTGGGAGCCGGTATTCTTGCGGATGCGACGGGAAACAGTGCGTCTCCGTTTCTGATTGGAGCGGTTCTCATTTTTCTTGCCGTTCTCTATCAGGTTGCGGCAACCTGGCGCTATCGTCGTCTCTGACTGCGGGCGGGGATGTCCAATCGGCAACGGGCGATTGCACGCAGTAAAACTGCAGCTGTTCTCCGGGGCTGACGAAAAGACGGCGCCGCGGGAAGAGTCCGCGGAACCGCCGAAAGGGACCTGTTGAATCCGGCGACGGGAACGATGCTTTTCCTCCCGGGCCGTGCCTTTGTATATGGTGAAATCTCAGCAGATGCCGTGAGCTTTGAGGAAGTCGACCGCCATGGTGATGTCGGCCTTCGGATTGTCTCCGACTTCCCGTTCAATCGTCAGGAATCCGTCATAGCCGATCGCCTTCAAGGCGTCTATGTATTCCTTCCAGTTCACCTGTCCCTGCCCGAGAGCGACTTCCCGGAAGACGGGGCCGTCGCCCTTGCTCTGCTGCTCCGGGGGGGTCAGATCGTAGGTGTCCATGGAACCGTAAACATCTGCCGGATTGCAGTCGCGCAGATGCAGACCGTCTTTCGCATGGGTATGAACGATGTATTTTGCGAGAACGGGAACCGCTTCAGCGGGATTGACATTCAGGACCATTGCCAGATTTGCCGGGTCGAAATTCACGCCGATTCCTTTTCCTCCGGCGTTCTCGATGAATTTCCGGAGTCTGTCGGCCGGCTCCGGACCGGTTTCAATTGCAAGCGTCACGCCGTGCGACGCGGCATATGCGGCGACTTCTCTTGCCGCGGCAAGCATGGTCTGATAAACCGGAGATTCCTCACGGGTCGGGACAACGCCGATGTGAGTTGTCATGACTTTCGTATCAAAATCTGCGCAGATGTCGATAATCTGTTTGCTGAGATGAACGCGCTCAGGATTTCCCGCTGCATCCTGAAAACCGTGTCCGCCGAGATCACCGCAGATGGCGGAGACCTTGAGTCCCAGCTCATCAAGACGTTTTTTCAGAGCTGCTCGTTCCTCTTTTGTCATGGTGATCAGGTTGTGATCCTTGCAGACCGCATACATCTGGACACCCTGCGCTCCGATTTTAGCTGCGGATTCGAACGCTGTATACAACGGTTCGCGGAATGATTCTACGATCACGCCTATTTTCATTGTTGAAAACTCCTTTTTTACATGTGCTGTTGTTTTACATTAGTCTTACTAAACGGCTTTTGCAAGCTGTTTTTCAAAAAAAGATCAAGCGATAAAGCCTTTTCTGAAGAAGTTTTTCTTGAGGAGTTCCCAAAGACAGGTCAAGACTGTTTGGAGGAAGATGCTGTCAGTGCTGAATTTCTGCATGACATTGCTCTGGATGAGTAAAAGTCTCATGTTATGGTGCGATATGAAAAATAAAGTATATTTTTTTTAGAAGAAGACTTGTTTTTTTCAGTAAGGCGGATATATTAAAGTCACTGGTTTGAGTTAAGCCATGCGCCCATAGCTCAGTTGGTAGAGCAAATGACTCTTAATCATTGGGTCCAAGGTTCGAGTCCTTGTGGGCGCACCATTTTTTTGTACACCCTAAATCCTTCCAGATGAATGACTTGTAAAAACCGCTTGATTTGGTTTCCGTCTGATCTCCTTTCCGATTTTTTTCCTCTTTTTCCGCTGTTTTTCGAGGGTAAAAAGGAAACATTCGTCACACATTCGTCCCGCACTTTTTGAATCTAGCTCCAAGGGGCGTTTTTTCAAGGGGAGTTTTCCTGCCGGCATCGGATCACATGGCTCTATCCATACGGTTCTTCTGGACTTTCCTGCCCTTCGGACAGTTCCGGACGTTTCCCGGACGGATCTCGGACGGATGAAATTTGGCATTTTGAGGCTGCTCGGACGTTTCGGACGCTTTTTCGGAAAAACTTTTTCATATATGTACGCGCATGCGTGTGAAGATTTGATTAAGGAGA
>CALXRI010000008.1 GCA_944390795.1 uncultured Victivallales bacterium | reverse complement strand
TTCACATCCGCTTCGGCTTTCTTGACATCGGCCCCGGCTTTTGCCTCGGCCTTTTTGAGATCGGCTTTCACATCCGCTTCGGCTTTCTTGACTTCCGCATCGGCTTTTGCCTCGGCCTTTTTGAGATCGGCTTTCACATCCGCTTCGGCTTTCTTGACATCGGCCTTAGCCTTGTTCACATCCGCCTTGACAGCGGACTGTTCCGTTTTCCTTTCTGCTGCGGCGCTCTTTGCCTGTTCATCTGTTTTCGCCGGAGCATTTTCCGTTTCCTTTACAGAAGCTGTTTCCGCTTTCGTTCCGGCGGGAGCGGGGAGAGTTTCACCTTTCTCATAAAAGCGGACAAAGAGTTTGAAGGAGGTATATTTTTCCCCTGGCGCGATTCCGTGGAAGCGGAGAATGTTTCCGGGAAGGACGCTGGAATACTGCCATGGTACGGCGACAGTCTGTCCCTGATCGTCAATCCAGTTGAAATGATAGGCGAGTGTCAGAAGCGGATCACCGTGGAAGACCCAGAACCAGAATGTCGTGCGGCTCACTTCCACTGTGACGTCGACGGTCAGCAGGCCGTTGTCGTCTATTTTGGAAAATACTTCCAGATTTTTCAATCCGAAGTCCGAATTGCCGACCAGTTCCACCCGGTCGTCAGTGATGCCTTTCTGAATAATAAAGTCTTCTTCACTGGTGGCGCAGCCGGAAATCGCGGCCGCAAGACCCAGGGCACATACCGCACTCATGAAAAGTCTCATACTCGCTTTACTCCATTTTTCTTAAAAATGCCAACCTGACGGATTTTTCCGTAATATAGGCTTCCTTTTCGAAAAAAACACCCCGAAATGTCAAAAAAATCAAGAATGTCTGACGATTACGGCCAGAAGTTCGAGGTTTTCCTGCCCGAGAGCCTTGATCGCATGCCCTTCACCGCTTCTGGTCAGGGTGCTGTCCCCGGGGCCGAGTTCCCGCACGACGCCATTGTCGTCAGTTTCTGCATGTCCTGCCAGAATGTAATACAGCTCGTCCTCGCCTTCATGCACATGATAGCCGATGGAGTCGCCGGGCTTCAGGACGATTTTTGCGTAAAGGCGCATATTGGGATTCAGTTCAGCGTCCTTTTTCCAGATGTGGAGGAAATTTGCGTCGCCGGTTCCCCCGCGCACGCAGCTGCGGACTTCCGGCGAGGCGTCGTTTCTGCTTTTGAACATCGTCTTTTCTCCTGTTTCAATGGGGACGGAAATCCGGATCCTTCCCCCTGTTGTTTAATTTCCGCCTGCGGCGTTATTTCTCCACCGGACCGAAAATATTGCCGTATTTCCGGCTGTTCAGCGATTCGATGAACGCGCTGATCTTCGTGAAGGTGCTGCACGGATCAATGGTCTGGTCCATGCAGTCTCCGTCGAGAGTCAGAAGCGGCAGATTGACCTTGCGGAGCTCCTCGCGGAGGTGCTTGGCGAAACAGCTGTCCGCGAGCGAGCAGCGGCCGAACCCGTGATTGTAGAGGATGCAGCCGTTGAGTTTTGCTTTCGCCGCGTTCTGGCTGATGTAATTGACCCGGAGTTTCGGGTCCAGATAGCCGACAGTCAGAAGTTTTCTCGCCAGTGAGCGGTAGGGATCATCGGGATCCAGGTCGATCCAGTCCACAAAGTTCACCTCTTCGAATACAATCGGCGCGTTGCAGGTATTCTCGATGTAGTCCAGGATCTTGGTGTCATAGAACGGCGGCAGATGCAGCCAGAGAATCCGGTGGGTGTCGTCGATGGAATAGCGTTTTTCGGCCCATTCCCTGCGCTCGGTGAGTTCCTGAAGGAACTGTCCCTGAATGTCGATCAGTTCCTTTTTCCCCCAGAGCTGGGAGAAGAGAATCGCGTTGTAGACGCCTTCCGAGCCGCGGATCAGCGGGGGGCTCGACCAGCGCAGATCGTTGCACTTTTTCGAGATCGCGGCGGCCTGGTTGGAGAAATCGCACGCTTCGGAGAGTCTGCCGGGATCCATCTTGATGCCGAGGGCCTTTTCCATTTTCCCGACGGCGGTTTCAAGGCCTTCCGCGATTGTCTCCACGGCATTGTCGTCGTTCATGCTGACGGGCGTATGAAGCGAGTAGAAGCGCTCGGTGAAGCCATACTGCCGCGCGAGGTCCTGGAAGATGCGCTCCCCCTGCTGGCAGGGCTGGGAGGTCGAAACGCCGAAATCGGGTTTCGGCAGGTCGATTCCCTCAAGAACCCGGAGGAACGAACATGTTTCCGCGGCAAACCCCTTGTAGGCGGCCACGTCCAGCGCTTTTTTCGTGCGTTTCGAATTGCGCGCGAAGAGCGCCGCATAGGTTTCCAGCGTCAGCATGCGGACACCGAGGGCATTCAGAATTTCGGTCGGGAAAAAGAGGTTGCGCCAGACGGTCGGCATCCTGCTGGATTTGGACAGGAATTCCCGCCGCGTGGAGTTCGCGCGCATCTGGATCGATTTCAGAGGAACCGGCGCATACTCCATCTTCCGCTTGATCAGACGGTCTTTCAGGGCTGCGTATTTCCTGGCGAGGCAGGCCGCGCCGAGCGCCCCCATGACACGGTGGAATTCCGGGATGATGATGTTGTTTCCCGTGATTTCCTTCAGATAGTAGGCCACCGCGCGGTTGGAGGCGACGCCGCCCTGGAAGACCACATCGCCGTCGTAATGGAACAGAAGCTCTCCGACGCCGGAAATGATCGTTCTCGCCTGGGCGCGGCAGGCGCCCGCGACGATCTGCCCGAGCGGGTAACGGTTCTTGAACTTGTTGATCGAGGTCGCGCTCAACACCGCGCAGACGCTGGAGAACTCCAGATCGGAATCGTAGTTGACTTTGTCGGCCATTTCCTCGACGGGGATGTTCAGCTTCAGCGCGACGCTGTCGAGAAAGGCGCCGGTTCCGGCTGCGCAGATCCCGCTCATTTTCGAGGTCCACATCTGCATGGCGTCATTGTAAATCATCGCCTTGCTGTCCTGTCCGCCGACATCCAGGATTGCGCGGCAGGAGGGGTAATAGTGCAGCGCACCCGCGACATGGGCGGAAACCTCGCTGACCTGAAAGTCGAAATTCAGAAACTTTTTCGTGTCTTCCACGATCTGGCTGCCTGTCACGACGGTGCAGGCAACGTTTTTCATCGTCAGTCCGGCTTCGGCGAGAAATTCCTCGACGGTTTTCTTCAAGGCTCCGAGGTTGCAGTGTCCGCAGTTGCTGCAGCGCCCCGAGCAGGTCAGTTTGCCGGATTCCACCGGACGGGTCCGCCGGTAAACGGTATGTGTGACTTTGCCGTCTCCGGTCATCAGAACCGCTTTGAACGTGGTTGAACCGACATCAATTCCTAAATAATATTTCTCCATAGACACCACTTGTTTCGTGTTTTTTCATCGCTCTTTTTTCATCATTTTGATAATATATACTGAAAATGGATTTTTTCCATGGATTTCTTTGAAAAGGGTACATATATTTTCCCAAATATTCCGCGCATCCTGCTGTGTCCGTGCGGTCGGATGCGAGGAGTGACTTTTGACATTTCCCTTTTCCGGTATATGTTACCGTATCAACAAAAACGGATTGCTGCCCATGAGAAAACGGATGAAACTTCTCTTGATCCTGCTTGTCTGCGGAACTGTCATCGCGCTTCATGCGGACAGGACTTCCTGGGAGGAGCGCGCGAAAAGCCGGAAAAACGTCTCCAAGGCGGCGCAGGAACTCAATGACATGGCGCGCGGCAGCCGGGTCGCCCGGAACGTCCGCGATCATCTGGAGCACCTGGGCAGAGTGGTTGACTATGCGCTCAAGCAGGAACAGCTGACCGGCTCGGAGAAACGCAGGGTCGATACCGCAAGGAGAAATATCGAACGCTATCTCGACCGGATCGACGAGGAAGGCGAGCTTTCCTCCCGCGAGGCGCAGCGCCTCTATGCCGAAATCACCCGCGGCTATCACCTGCTCTGGTTTCTCCGGCGCAACAGCGCGGGGAAGAAACAGCGCATGTCGATTCTCGGAAAGGAGATTTCACTCCGTGAGGAATACCGGAAAAAAGCGGATCGGAATGCGCTTTCCAAGGAGGAAATGGCGGATATCCTCAAGGCCTATCACAAGGCGCTGCGGATTCGCGACCGCGTCCAGATGATCTCCCTTCCGCCCGACCGGAAGCGGAAAATGGAGGAGTCCTGCTTCCGCGTGCTTTCGGAGTATTTTGACGTGGTTGAAAAATCCTCATCCGACTGATTCCGGCAGATATGGCTGTGCCGTTCCTGATGGTGACTGCCCCCTGCCGCATTTCAGCTCAGGCGCTTTCCCCGTGAAAAAATATTCCGCCGGTTTTCATGGATTTTCCGGGGGAAAATAAAGCAGGGTGTTTTCCGGACAGTGGATTGTTTTTCCGGCACTTCCCGCCGCTGTTTTCAGGAGGGCGCAGGATTCCCCGAGTCCGCCCGGAAGGCAGTCCCTGCGCCAGACCTTGCGATGGAGCGCGATATCTCCGGCGGCAAGATTCCGGTAGGTTTCATAGTCCTGCCGGAGTGCATGCCGTCCGGCGCCGTCGATCCACACCGCCCCTGTGTACCACGCGTGCCGGAAACAGAGTTCCGCGCGCAGAACCGCCGCAAGCAGCCTGCGCGCAGTCCATCGCAGATCATGCAGCCACTGCATCCGGCGGACCCCGGTTTTCCCGGCAAGGGAATCCAGCAGGAGGCATGCCTGTTCCATTTCTTTTTTCAGACGGTTCAGTTTCGCTGGATCGATTGCGGCGGACAAGGTGCCGATCATGCGCTGATCCGGATCTCCCGTGAAAAAGCGGGGCAGCATCGGACCGGTCCGGCAGATTGTCCGGGGCCAGTATTTTGCGCACTGCGCCTCCAGCATCGTCCGGACTGCGTGCAGAAATGCCGTTTCCCGCCTCCCGAAGACCAGTTCCGAAAGTTCGGAGAGAAACTCCCTTATGCCGTAGTCCGGACATTTCAGACGCCGGAGGACGAAGAGCGCGCCAAGCAGGGTATTGAGCATGGGACTGATGTTTTCCCAGGAGCCCCAGTCGCTGATGACAAAGGTGTCCGCTCCGCTTTCGTGTCCCAGACGTTCCAGAA
This sequence comes from uncultured Victivallales bacterium, assembly GCA_944390795.1. Classification (GTDB taxonomy): domain Bacteria; phylum Verrucomicrobiota; class Lentisphaeria; order Victivallales; family UBA1829; genus UBA11452. The sequence continues at coordinate 111,878 of CALXRI010000008.1, read as the reverse complement.
CTTGGAGATTTTCCGGCAGTCTCGGAAAGGGGAGAAACAGATATTCCGCCATCGAATTCCCCGTGATCCAGCTTTCCCGTCCGGCCGTGACCGCATGGTGTGCGGCATAGTGGCCGTTTTCCTGTTCGAAGATCTCATCCGGGGCGCAGTAGCCCCAGTTCGCAATTACGATGTCGCGGTCGAGTCTGTTCCGCAGCGCCGGATACACGATCAGCTCATCGGCGTAGAGCACCATCTTCCCGCCTCGTGCGCGGACGGTCTGATGCAGTTCGTTCCAGTATTCCCCGAGCGCGTTCTCCAGTCCTGCGGCGGCCAGATACGGACGCGAAACGCCGAGGCCGAGCGTCCAAGCCTCGTCGCCGCCGCAATGGATCCATTCCGAGCCGAAGAGTTCCATCGCCTCGGCGATGTAGCGTTTCATGCCGTTCCGCACTTCCGGGGAGTCGATCCGCACGACGCGTCCGCCTCCGGGATCGTCGCGCCACGGTTCCATTCCGGAGCGGGCCAGCATCCGTTCGAGATGCCCGAGCGTCTGGATGTGCGGCACAAATTCGAGGGAGAGCCTGCGCAGCCCGGTCTTCAGGACCGTGAGATAATCCGCCGGAATGCTTCCCCGCACTGGCAGACTCTTCTGCGCGCCTTCTCCGTCCAGATAGAGCATGACGCCGTTCAGACCGTATTCTTTCAGAAAGGCCGCCTGTTCCAGAATCCGCTCCGGGCGCGGGAGTCTGCCGTGCGCGACGTCATACTGGAGAAGGACGCGTTTCATTGCGGGACGCTCCGGATTTCCGCGCCGGCGATCATGAACCAGTGGGAGACGCGGCTGTCGCTTTTCGCCAGATTTTCAAAGACGAGCGTATTTTTCCCTTGTTTCAGCATTCCTTCCGGAACTGGGATGTTCCGCGGCGTCCAGCCGTGTTTCCTGCAGGCGTTTTCCCCTTCGAAAAGGGTCTTCCCGTTGATGGATATCCGGATCGGAACCGGCGGAACGGAGAGTTTGTCGCAGGACTGCCCTTCGAAACTGAGGCGTGCCGGCCCCGGGGTGTTCCAGGAGAATGCCGCTTCCATGCGCGAGAGCTCCGTCATGGTGCCGCGCACGGCGACTGCGACTTTCCCCGGACATTTCCAGCTGTAGAAAACAGGTGTTGTACCGCCTTCGAACGCATACGGGGAAATCCGGACGCCGCCCGGAATTTTTTCCACGAAGTCCGTTTTCCGGCGCGCGGCGATGACCCGCTGCGGATCGCGGATCAGTTCTGCAATCAGGGGCGGCATCTTTTTCGGCGCTTCCGCCTCGCAGCGGATTTTCGCATGCGTCCACAGAAGACTGCAGATCTTGCGCCAGTCGGTATTCGGATCCGCGGCGGCGATTTCCAGATAGCGTTTCCAGATAGCGGCGCCGGCGGGAGAGGCGGGATGCTTCGAGCAGGCCGCCAGTCCGTTTTCCAGAATTCCGGATTCGTCCCGGAGCAGTTCCGCCGAAAGACGTTCCGGTGCGAGTTCCCGCGCTTCGGCGAACGCTCCGGTCAGGAATTTGACGAAGGACAAACTGAAAAAACCTTCCTTCGGGATGCGTCCGTTGTTTTCCGGATCGGCGTCCAGACGGTCGTAGACGGAGGAGACGATTTTCCGGACGGTCCCGGCGGCATTTCCGTAATATCCGCTGATGAACTCCTGTTCCAGCGCACGGGTGTCCAGCAGGGGATTCCAGCAGAGGCGGGCCTGCACATAGGTGAACATCGCGGAAAAGATCCGGTTCGTGCCGCAGTACCAGATGCTGCCGCGCATGTTTCTGCGCGCCAGCCATTTCAGGCGTGCCGCCATTCCCCTGTGTGTCAGGGAATTGCCCGAAGGATAATCATAAATCCCCAGCTGTGCGGGATCGGAGACTTTCAGCCAGTCCTCAAGCTGGGTTCGCGCGACAATGTTTTCCGGCGCGTCGAAGTCCCGGAATCCGTTGGGCGCGGAAAGACGGTTCGGCCACGGCGCGTAGAGAAGATGCACATTCGGCGCGGGCTTCAGGCGCCTCGGCGCGGGCTGCGTGGTGATGTAGGCGTAAGAGAGGAGACGTTTGTCCGGGAAACGCTTTCCGACCTCTTCTGCGATGCCGTTCACCCAGTTCAGAAAAAGATCCGTTTCATTCCAGGAGAGCTTCCGTTTCGACTCGCATCCGCTGCAGACGCACCGTTCCGCGTCGTCTCCCTGCTGGACGGCGAACAGCAGATGCTGCGGATTTTTCTCCACCCACTGCAGAGCGCGTTCCGCAGCCTTCCGGATTCCTTCCCTGCTGGTCTGGCAGAGCATGACCCGGACGTCAGGGGTTTCCTTCGGCATGCGCGTGCCGTCCGCGCGCAGACAGTAGAAATCCGGATGTTTGTCGTAATAATACTTTTTCGGAACCAGAAACGCCGAGGTGTGGTCGATCCACTGCGTGCGGTCGCCCGGAAAGACTTTGTCGATTCCGGCCTTGCGCGGATCCGCGAGCGCCACGCCGCTTTCGTCGCCGTAGACGCACCATCCGCCCGGCGCCCGCTTTCCTTCGAAATAGGGCTGGTCCGCCGTCTCAACGGCGTGCAGGATGCCGGTTTTCCGGATCGGAGAATGAACGCCGGGGGCGAAGAACTTCATGCCCTGCGCCTCCAGAAAACGGTAAATGCCGTAGGCCGTTCCCTGAATGGACTCCCCCGCGATTGCCAGACTGGAATTCCGGACGGCGATCGTGAAGCCGTTGAATCCCCGGGCGCGGAGTTCCTTTTCGGAAAGGGCGTCGTGTTTCAGAACGGCATTTTTCCCCAGAAGAATCATGTTGCGCGGATTCGCCGTCTCTGTTTTCTGCGGCAGGGCGATGCCTGTCAGAGCGTGCAGATGCCGGCGCATGGCGTCCGCTTCCCGTTGCAGATGTTTCGGATAATTTTCCGCCGAGACGATTCCATACAGCGGATATGCCGTCCCGACGGGCGTGATCTCATTGACCGGTGCAAGGAGAAGCAGACCGCCGAACGCGATTTCCTGACCGGATGAGAAAAATGCGCGGATCAGGGAAATTTTCTCCCCTTGCCCCGGCGTGAGGATTCCTTTCCTCAAACACTCCCAGGCGGGCTTTCCGGAACGGCGGAAGTTCTTCATCGGCAGAATCTTGAATTGTTCCCCGGGGCCGTGCCGGACACTCTCAAGGAATGCGCCTTCCCCGGAATGCAGCGCCAGATCCAGCGTGCCGTCCTTTTCCGCGGAAAAATGGAGGATCAGGTATTGCGCATCCTCCTTCCATTCCGGGAGCTCCATGAATTCTCCGGGCAGGATCCGGCAGGGGATTTCCTTTCCGTCCGGCGCTGCGTACGTGCCGCCGGAGAGCGTGCACAGCGGAAGAAATGTCAGAAACGCATACAGGCAGACAAGACGCATTGCCGGAACTCCTTCATTTAAATAATACCACATCATACCTCTTTGCTGATATTATATCCACTTTCCTCAAAACGTCAATCGGGAAAAGAGAAAAAAACAGAATTTTCCCGTGTCCGGCGCGGTGACAGGCGCATTTCCGGAATGCCTCCAGTCTTTTCTTCTTCTGAAAATCCTGGAAATCAGTTGAAAATGAGAGATGATCGGGAAATCCGGATTTTTTGGCGGACTGATTCCTCAAACGGATTTTTTTTTCGGAAAAAAGAGTGTTTCCGTGAGTTGTTCCCCTTGACAAAATTGGAATGATGAGGTATGATATAAAAGATTCGGGCACCCAGGAGGAAATCATGCGTCTTCCCAGCGCTTACAACAAGACACGCGAATGGATTCTGCAGATTGCGGAAAATCCCTCGGCGGAGGTGGAAAAACTTCCCGCCGAGCGGCAGATCTGTTCCATCCTGAATGTCAGCCGCGATACCGTGCGCCGAGTCATCGCCTCGTTTGTCGAGGAGGGCATTCTGGAAGTCCGGCATGGAAACGGCACGTATCTCAACGCGTCCGCCATCCGCCGTCACCGGAAGCAGCTTCAGCCTGCCGGTTTTTCCGTCGGCGTCATTTTTTATGCGGGAAGCGCCTCGGTCGCTCTCGACACCTATGTATGGGGGATTCTGCAGAGCGTGATCAACACCCTGAGCGCCGCCAATGTCCGGATCCAGCTGCTGAACATCAGGGCGCACGGCGTTCTCGCGGTTTCCGAAATTGCGGCGCAGGGAGTTGCCGGGGTGATCTGGCTCTGTCCGGACCGGGAACAGCTCGAGGTCATCAGCGGGCTCCGGGAGAAGGAGATTCCGGTCGTGACGATCGGCGGAACGCTGTTTCAGGAGAAAAATATCCATTATGTCGGCGCGGATGACACGATCGGCGGGAAAATGGCCGGCGAGTATCTTCTGAAAAACGGGCATCACCGCATCCTGTATGTCGCGCGGGCGAAAAGCAGAAATTTTGACGAGGCCCGTTACGAAGGGTTTTGCCAGGCGCTGGCGCGATACGGCATTGCGCCCGATCCGGCGCTGGAAATCACGGTCCTGGATCTGCTGGAGGTGTATCAGGCGATCCGGCGGGTGATTTCCTCCGGCACAGTCTTTACCGCCATTTTTTGTTCGGACGGAATCTTTCAGAATGTGATCCAGAATGCGGTCCGCGACGAGGGCAGGAGCATTCCGGATGATTACTCTCTGATTACGTTCAGTCCGCATCGCGAGGATTTTCTTCCTTATGTTCCTGTGCAGATTTCGCAGGATCTGGAAAAATACGGCGAGATTGCCGCGCACGGGGTGATCGATCTGATTACCGGGCGCAGAATCGCCATCCTGAAAGAGTTCATGAAACCAAGACTGGACTCCGGGATGTCCTGCCGGAAGATTCCATGGAATACATAAAAAACATCTGAAGACGGAAAGGAGCCTCTCATGGCCGGAAAGAGTAAATTATGGAATGAAAGCGGGAACTGTTTTACATTGATTGAGCTTCTTGTCGTAATTGCAATTATTGCGATTCTGGCCGGGATGCTGCTTCCCGCATTGGGAAAGGCGCGGATGCTCGCCAGAAAAACGGACTGTATCAACCGCCTGAAGCAGCAGGGCGTTTTTCTCGCTTCCTACGGGAATGATTTCAAGGAATGGATTCCATGCGGAACCGCGTCCTTTGTCCGGCTCTATCCGTATATCGGCTATCCGCTGGACAAAAACAATGACTGGTACAGTTCCAAAGCGAATGCGGATAAAAAAAGACGCAGGGGAATTCTCGCCTGTCCGCAGGAGTATCCGTATCCGTCCGCCATGCGCCCGAATGACAAAAGCGGCGACGGCTGGTACGGACTCGGCGCTTATCTTTCCATGGCTGCCTATACCAGTTCATGGGAAGTGCAGACTTCTGGGGTAAAGGAGTATTCCTTCACGCGCTACACCTTGATCAACTATCCTTCCTGCCGTCTGATCCGCGCCGACTGCGGGAGTGTCTGGAACATGGGCGTCGGCTACGGATACGGAGGCAATTTTACCGGCTCGGGTGCGGTTTCCGCATACGGCTATATTCACAACAATGCGGTGAACATTCTCTGGATAGACCTTCATGCGGACTCCCACACAAGAGGATCCCTGTTCGGCATTCACAATCAGATCAAGAACATTGCAAAATTCTATTAATGCAAATTCAGGAATAAGAGGAGGCAATACATGAAAATCTTCTTCGCTGTTCTGTTTACGGCGGCGGGAACTGCCCTGGCGGCGAACGCGCAGGAATGGCTTGACGGCGGATATGGCTGCCGCATTCCGCTGAAACTCGAAGCTTCCGCCGCGGCGGGGGATCTCAGGGATTTCCCCGTGTGCGTCCGCCTGCATGACGCGGAACTCTTCCGGAAGATCAGGCCCGACGGGAGTGATCTGCGCTTTACGGCGCGGGACGGGAAAACCCTTCTGCCCCATGAAATCGAACGGCTGGATCCGGCAAGGAACGAGCTGATCTGCTGGGTGCGTCTCCCGGAAATCCGCAAAGGCGGGGCGACGCCCTTTTATCTCTATTTTCAGAATGCTTCCGCAGTGCCGCCAAAGGATCCGAAGGCGGTCTGGAGCAACGGCTATCTGGCGGTCTGGCATATGAACGGAACGGCGGAGATGCCCGACTCTCTTGGAAATTTCCCGTTGCGTTTATGTGACGGCGCTTCCGCAGCGCCGTCGCTGATCGGAACGGGTCTGGAAAGTTCCGGGGGAAAGGCCCGGGCGGAATACCGCTATCTGCGGGGCGAGAGGAAGATCGGACTTCCCCCCGGAAGCTCTTTCACGCTTTCCTGCTGGGTGAAGCTGCGTAAAACCTCAGGGGATATTTTCTATGATTATCCCGTGAAGCTGTTCTATCACTCTTCCAAACGCTGGCAGGTCAATTTCAACAAGCCGAGGGCCGTGGCCGCGTTCAGCCTTCTGCCGGACCGGAACCCGGAACGGGGATGGGTGAATCTGTGCGTGGTCTACGACGCTTCCGGGAAAACTCTTCAGCTCTTTGCCGACGGGAAACCGGGAACTCTTGCGAAAAACGCGGAGTTCTCCGGGCTGCGGGATAAGAGCATTCTTGCGCTGCTGGCGTGCGACGCCTCTGGCGATGAATTCACGATTTCCACTCTCGCGCGTTCTCCGGAATGGATCATGGCCGCATATGAAAATCAGAAATCCGCGGACAGCGTTTCCGCAGGAAAAATGGAAAGCGCCGCACAGGAGAAGTCCCGATGAAACGCCTGCTGGCTCTTCTGCTTGCGCTCTGCGGCGCGACCGCGTTCTCTCTGGCCCCGGATCAGATCCGCAATCTCAAGGCGGACCGTCATTCCGCAGCGTCCGCGGCATGGCTCCGGGGCATCTGGAAAAAGGCGGCGGGCACCACGCTGCGCCTTCTGCCGGAGGGGGAGGATTCCGCGAAGAACACCATTTATCTCGGCGAGGCCGCCTTGAAAAGCTCTCTCGTGTCTGAAAAGGAGCTGGCTCAGGTCCCCCCGGAGGGATTTGTGCTGAAGATCCGCGGCGACGCGGTCGGAATCGCTTCCCGAACGCCGGAGGGGATTCTCTGCGGTGCAGGACGGCTTGGGGAACTGCTCGGCTTCCGGGCGAACGGGAATTCTTTTTTTCCGCCGCGGCGCGTACCGGAAAATCTGGAGGAATGCACGATTTTCGATTCGCCCGCGTTTTTCTACCGGAACGGAGCCAATCCTCTGACCGGGCAAGTTGGAATGCTGCTGCTCGGCGATCCCCGGCGCGGCGCGGATCCGGAGCTGTTCGGAAAGAAGTCGGATCTCTGGATCGACCATACCGCCGGATATCTGGTGCCGAAATTGAAATATTATGACCGGAATCCGGAATATTATGCGCTTCTGAAGGACGGAAAACGGATTTCGAAAAACGCCTTCAGCGATCACCGCACTCCGCTGTGCCTCTCGAATCCGGACGTCGCGCGCATTGCTCTGGAGCGGGCGCGGGAGTGGGTCCGTTTGAATCCGGATAAAAAGTTCTTCTTTCTCACTTACGGAGACACCACCGTCTGGTGCGAATGTCCCGAATGCGGAAAACTGGACGATGCGGGCGGACGTCATGCCGGACGACTTCTGCACTGGGTCAATGCCATTGCCGGACCGCTGGGAAAAGAGTTTCCCGGCCGGATTTTCCTGACGTTCGCCTATTCCGGCACGGAAACCGCGCCGGAGGGAATCCGTCCCGCCGGCAATGTCGCGGTTGTCGTGGCCTCCTCTCTCGGGAACCGTCCCTTTTTCGCGCATGAACTGAAACAGAACACTCTGGAGTCCATGCTGAAGATTCTGGACGGATGGATTGCGAAGAATCCGGGGAGAGTGCTGGTATGTGAATACATCGGCGGCGCCTATCAGCCGGCCTTTGTCTCCCAGACCGCCGACCGTTACCGTTTCCTCCGGAAACGCGGCGTCGGCGGGATCGCCTTCCATTACGGGAATCCCGCCAACTTTCCGAAACTGTGGACGTATCTCCACGGGAAACTCCTGTGGAATCCGGATCAGGACGCCATGAAGCTCATGGAGGAATATGCTCCGCGGGTTTACGGGGATGCCGCTTCCGCAGTGACAGCGTATCTGAAACTCGCGGACGCGCAGTACAGGAAAACGCTTGCGTCCGGAAAACGGCTCAAAGACGGCTATCCTCCGGATTTCTATACTGCGGAGTTCGTGGAGAAGGCCTGCGGTCTGCTGTCCGGCGCAATCGCCCGCGCGGGGAATTCCGGAAAGATCGCTGAGGAGCTGACGCGGGAGAAATATCTCTTCCTGACCGATGCGATGAGACATCTTGCCGATTACCGGGATGAAAAGCTTGTGGCTTTCGTTCTGAACGAGGGGAACAGGTGCGCAAAGCGTCTGAAGAAGGAAAACGAGTTCGCGCGTTCCAATGATCTGGTGCTGCGCGAACTGGAGAAAACGCTGCCGCCGGAGAGAAGCGCCGCGCTGAAGAAGCTCTTCGGTCATGTCACGGGCGCCGTTCCGGAACGCTCCGGCGACACGCTGCGCTTTCCCGTGACCATGTGGAGCGGGCAGGATTACGGACCCCGGGAATACGGGCCGAAGCAGGACCCGCTCTCTCCGCCGAAGCTCTGCTCCGGCGTTTTCACGAAGGCCAGGGGAGGACGCATCACCTCGTCCGCGGAGATGTCGCTTCTTTTTGATCTGCCGGAATCCGACGCGGGGAGGGGAGGCGTCCTGCATCTGGAAGGACAGGATGCCGTTACGAAAAACGCGTCCGCGCAGCATCTTCGTAACAAGGAAACCACGATGATGCGGATCACGCTCAATGATGCGGTGATTTACGAGGGAGTCTGCGGTTTCGCCGTTCACAACTGGTCCGGACGGGAGTTCGGAATTCCTCCGGGAGTCCTGAGAAGGGAGAACAACCGACTGGTCATCCGGAACGCCGGATACGCCCGCGGCGCGTTTGTCTACTGCTGGATTCTGATCTGTGACGCCTCGATCCGCTTCGACGCTCCGCCGGAAAAAGGGAAATGAGCGAGCCATGAAGCATTTCGGATGCGCATGGTACCCCGAGGCATGGCCGGAAGAGCGCCTCCTGACGGATATCCGCCTGATGAAGGAGGCCGGAATCAATGCGGTGCGGATGGGAGAGTTCAACTGGGGGAGGTTTGAGCCGCGCGAAGGATGCTTTGCGTTTGACGACTATCGGCTTCTTCTGGAAAGACTCCATGAGAACGGGATTGCCGTTCTGATGTGCACCCCGACGGCCGCGCCGCCGAAATGGATGAGCTCCCGCTATCCGGAAATTCGTAAAACGGATTGCCGCGGAAACCCGGTGTATGATGGGAACCGCCGCCATGCCTGTCCGTCGTCCCCGGGATTCCGCGCTTTTGCACGCAGGATTACGGAAGCGGCGGCGCACGCGTTCCGTTCCTCCCCCGCCGTGTTCGCATGGCAGATCGACAATGAAATTGCCGCGGAGGCGGAACACGGATTCTGTTTCTGCGAAACATGCAGAAAACGCTTCCAGTCCTATCTGCGGGACAAGTACGAGTGCGTGGACGCGCTCAACGCAGCCTGGAACGGCGCCTTCTGGAGCGGGGATTTCCCCTCGTTTGACGAGATTGATCCGCGCAGTTTCAAACGGGTCGTCCGGAAGGCGGAATATGCGCAGTTCATGAGTGCGCTTTACACGGAATTCGCCTGTGAACAGCGCGATATTCTCCGCAGGATCAATCCGGACTGGAAAATCACCACGAACAGCTGGACGACTTTTCTTCCGGACGTCGCGCCGGATGAAATCTACGCGGAGCTGGATTACGCCTCCTGCGACACCTATGTCGGCAACGACACTCTTGAATTCATTCATGCCTTCTGGGATTACTACCGGAACATTCAGGGAACGCCGCGTGCCTTCACGGTAGGGGAAACGGGCGCATGGAATCCCGTCACGGTTCGGAACGACGCATACGGGGCGCTCTCCTCCTGGGCATGGGACGCACTGGCGCACGGCGCGGAAAATCTCTTCTATTTCCGCTGGCGGCAGTCCGTCATGGGGGAGGAGGAACATCCTGCAATTCTTCCCTGGAGCGGAAATCCCGGTCTGGCATACGAGGCTGTCGCGGAGACGGCGCACGCGATCCGCGCGTTTTCCGAACGGCATCCGGATCTTCCTCTGCCCGACAGCAAAGCGCTGATGCTGGTCGACCGCCTGACTGGATTCATCACGAAATTCCGGGGCGACTATTCCTTTTTCCACGCGGTGGTGCGGATGAATCAGGCGCTGAACGAAGCCGGCGTGCTCGCGGATCTTCTGCCGCTTCAGAAGGCCTCGGCGGACATTCTTGCCCGTTATCCTCTCGTCATCCTGCCCCAGACGGAACATCTGTCCGACACATTCTGCGGCACGCTGCGCGAATACTGCCGGAACGGCGGAATTCTGTTCGCCCAGTGCCGTCTGAACCGTCTTGACGAGTTCGGGAAATACCGCATGGAGGCGGCGCCCGGCACAATTCTGCGGGAGCTGTTCGGACTGCGTGTCGACGAGTCCTGCGAGATCCGGCGCGCGGTGGATTTCCGGGAGTTTGAATACAACGGACGAACGGTTCCGCCGGACAACAGGATTCTTGAGGTTTCCCTGTTCGGCGAAACGGCCGGACTCCTCTCCTTTATGGAAAGACCGGTCCCGGAAGGCTGCCGGGTTCTTCAGGAATACTCCGCGGGGGTTTATCAGGGAGCGCCTCTTTTCACCGAATGCGGAAATGCCTGGTATCTTGCCGCACCGATGGACCGGAGGGGACTTGCGCTTGTTGTGAAATGTCTTCTGAAGCAGGCTCGAATCCCCTGTCGGAAGGTGCCTCCGAAATGCCAGCGCATCCGGCGCGGAGACATGGTCTTCTATCTCAACCCCACTTCGGAAAGAGTCTGTTTTCCGGATGACGGTGTGACGCTTTCCCCCCGGGAATGCCGCTGTGTTCCGGCCGGCGATGCAGAGGAACATGTGCCGCCTGACAGGGAAATGGGAGCCTTCGTCTGAACATGCGGCGCCGGGCTTCCGTTCAGGAGAGGAACTCCTTCAGGGATTTCAGGGAACAGCGGCAATGGCGCAGGGGGTAGCGGAAATCCCGGCGCTCCCGGAGATATGCGGCGTTTTTCTCATGAAACGTTTTCCGGGCGGTGATGAACTGCCCCCAGAACCCGTAATGCCATTGAATATCGCTTTCCGGGGGACTGGCGCCGCGCGTCCATTCCTCCGGAAAACAGTCTGTCCAGCGGGGATGGCTGTTCAGCCAGGAGGAACAGACGAGAAACTCCGCATGGCGGGCCTCCGCATACCGGACCAGCTCCCGGAGGCATCCGCGCAGATATTCCGGCTCCTGAAAGAAGGAACGGGGCGCAATGGAGTTTGCGATATGGAATCCCAGAGTCTTTCCGTCCTCCTGCAGCTTCTCTTCCGGCACGATCGAGCCGCAGGGGGATTCCCTTTTCATCCAGGTCGCCCGGTAGTCCAGCGCCGCGCGTTCTTCGATGGAGCTCCGGAAGACCTGAAACGCCTCCCGTTCAAACTGCTCCGCATCGTCTCCGCAGTGCAGATACACCTGTTCCGCGGCGTTTTCCATGGCACGCCATGCGGGCTGCTCGAAATCGACGGCGGGACACAGTCCGCAGATGGTGTTCAGCGCCGTTTTCCGGTAGATGTCGACGCGGTTCCGCAGCACGAAGCGGAAGCTCTCCTCCGGATGCCGTTTCAGGCGGAAATGGAGATAGAAGAGTTTCAGGCGGACAATTTTCTCCAGATACTCCAGATGTTCGCTCTGCGACGGTTTTTCCATTTCCCGCGCCGTCATGGACGGGCTCCTTCGCGGAGAATGCGGATCAGCTTCACCTCCGCCGGTTTCAGTGCGATTTGGAATCCGGAAAGATCCTTGGCATTCCATTTGTTCCGGGAAGCGATCACGCCCTCGCGCAGAACATTCTCCGCGGAAGAAAAGCATTCGGCCGCATAGCGGGCTTTTTCCTGTCCGGGAAGAGCGAGGGAAACCGTTGTTGTCCGCTTGCGCTCCCAGTTCGCGAGGAAGAGAATCCATCCCTTTTTGTCCGCGTATTCCGTCACGACATAGGAGACGGAATTCCGGTCGGACCGGAAGCTGTGACCGGATCCGGCCAGTGCGTTTCGGATCAGATCCATATACTGCTTCCGTTTCCGCAGATTGCCGTCCTGTCCCGCCGGAGATTCCGGAAGATAGGTCACGTTCGGGTATTTCAGGAGCTTCTTCAGGAGGGGTTCCTTCCGGAGCTTTCCGGTTTCGTCGGCGGGAGCCAGCTGATCGAACAGAACGACCCGCACCCCCTTTTTCACGGCGTCTTCCAGAAGGCGGAAGGATTCGTCGCTTACGGCATAGGCGAACGGGACGAGAATCAGACGGAAGGAGGCAAGGTTCTTCAGGGTGTCGGGACGGTCCATGTAACGGATCCGGTAGGGGACGCCGTTGTCGGTCAGCAGATTGTTCATGGTCGTCTTCGCTCCCTGTCCGCGGGTTTCATTCTGGACATGGTAGCGGTCCTGGGGATTTTCACTGATCTGCAGTTTCTGCGTGTTGATGTCCGTTCCGGCAAGATGCAGATAAAACGCCGCGGTCTGATTCCGCGCGGACACACGCATCCGCTCCCGGAGGCTCCACCAGTCCTCGGACGCCCGGGAAACCAGGAGGCAGACCGCGTCGGGAACATCGGTCCTGTCGATTCCCCACGCCTCCAGAAGGCGGATCATTCTGTTGCAGCGGATGAGATTTTCCGTCCAGCCTTTGTCCTGGATGTAGGACATTCTGTAATGATCGATGGCTCCGGCTCCCAGCATCACGTCTGCCAGCGCGATTCCGTGAAGCTGAACCGGATAATCCGGTTTCTCCCGGTGGGAGATTCCGAGCCACTGCATGCTGCCGCTGAGCTTGTCCTTTCCAGCGACCGCCTCGTGTTCCTTGACGAAGGCGATTTCCTGTTTCCCGCCGGAACAGTACATCTGCGCATAATCCGCGAGATCGCGCCTGCGCCAGATGATGTCGGCGGCGGTGGTGGTTTCCATTCGGCCGCGCGAGGCGTTTCCGACCGCGCAGTCGCTGCGCACGATCACGGCCTCCGGATGGCGGGAGCGGATCGTCGCCGCCGCATGGTCGAACACTTCCGCAAGCTTCCGGTATTCAAAGAGCTTCCATTTGCGGTAATGATCGGAATCTTCGATTTTCGCGGGCGGTGACGCGTATCCGTACATTTTCCGGAATTCCTCTGTGCAGGCGGGGCAGTTCATATAACGCAGGTCGTGTCCTTTGAAATACCATTCGTCGGGCATCAGATACACGCCGGAAGCGCCCTGTTCCAGCGCCTCGCACAGGTATTGCGTCCAGGTTGTGCGGAAATGCGCGTCGCAGAGCGTGCAGGGATACTGCACCTTGTATTTTCCGGGATCAATGTGCCGGACGCGGTCGCTTTGCTCATAGGGATAATCCCAGCGGCAGAACGGCATGGGGGCGCGCATGCCGCGTTTCTGGAAGGGAGCCATCCATGCGTGAGAGAAGTAATAGAGCTTGATTCCCTGTTCCGCCAGTTCTCCCGCAAGCCACTTCAGAAGATCGTCTCCGTAGTTTTCCCACAAGGCGCTTTTCCACGGCAGGGAGTCGTAGACGCAGGGTGTTTCCACAAACAGACGCACGCTGTTTGCGTCCACTTTTTTCAGATACCGGACGACCTTTCGGATTCCCGGATGGTTCCGGAAGGAGGTGACCTTCCGGGCAATTTTCATCTTCTTCGGATTCCGGCAGTCGCTGGTCGGAAGCCCGTAGCTCCACATGTCCGTGCAGAGGCGGATGTCGATATTGCGCTTTGTCAGAGGCGGCATCGGAATTTCCCTGCCGGAGGAGACGGCCGGACGGACCGGAAGTTTTTCCTCCGGAAGCTGGACGGGAGCGGGCGACAATATCTCGATTTCACGCAGAGTCGGGTAGGCTGTGCGGTAGTTCGCGTTGCCGGATACCGCCTCCCATTTGAGTCCGTGCACCTGTCTGCGGTTGACGGGAAGCGTGATCCATTGATTGGGTTCGCTTTTTCCCACTTTGTATTCGGAAAGCAGGACATCGAAGGAACCTTTCCCTGTCAGATCTCCGTAGAGACGGCAGCATGTCACTGCGCTCAGCCCCTGCATGAAACGGAAGGAGTCGATGTCCACGGGTTTCGGGAAACGGAAGAACAGCGTCCCCGGGGCTTCCGTGCCCTGGGTCCAGGAGGCGTTGTTCTTCAGGTCTCCGTCGCAGAGCAGATGCGCGTCCCCGAGATTCGGCATTGTGGAAAACTCCGCGAAACGGAGCCATGGAACCGGGTAGCTTTTCCGTGCGGGTTCCGGACTCTTTTCAGCGCCGGAAAGGGAAAGCAGCCCTCCCAGCGTCAGAAGGCAGATGAGGCTCCATGCACATTTCATTTTGAAAGACTCCTTGTGTTTTTCTGTTTTTCCAGTGGAGGCAGAAAGCTGTCCGAAGGACGGAAGGAGCGGATGGTCTCCGTCAGGAGTTCGATGCCGCTTTCCACGTCATGCAGATCCGCCATTTCCGCCTGCGAATGCATGTAGCGGTTCGGGATTCCCAGCAGGGCGCAGGCCATGCCGCCGCGCGTGATCTGGAAGACCGAGGCGTCGGTCGAACTGACGGCGGCGTAATGGGGAGTCAGCTGAAAATCGATCTTTTTCCGTTCCGCGACGGCAAGCATCCGCTCCAGCAGTGCGGGAGTGTTGTTGGCGTTCCGGTAGATTCCGATTCCTTTCCCCAGGACGAACTCCGGCCTGGTGCGGTCCGCGCCGGGAAAGTCCGTGGCATGGCTCACGTCCACGGCAATCGCGACAGCGGGATTGAGCGCGTAGGCCGCGCTCCGCGCGCCGCGGGAACCCAGTTCCTCCTGGGATGCGCCCACAAAGCAGATTCCGATCCCGCGTGGCGGATGTTCCGCGAGTCTGCGGAACGTTTCCGCGGCAAGATAGACGCCGAGTTTGTCGTCCAGCGCCTTGGATACGATTCTGCCGTCCGCCAGTCTTCTGAAGTTCGGGGCGGAAACGATGTAGTCGCCGACGGAGACGAGTTTTTCCGCGGACGCCCGGTCCGCGGCTCCGATGTCCAGATACATTTTCCCCGCCTGAAAGGACTGGTCCGAAAGATGTTCCGTCTCCCGGTTCAGAACGACGGCGGGGATGTGCTCCCCTCTGCGGTTGATGACTTCCATCATGCAGCCCGCGAGGCGCTGCCATGCGGGAAATCCGGAATTGCGGCAGTAGAGAAAGCCCTGTTCGTCAATCCGGACGATCTGCGCCGCGACTTCATCCTGATGCCCCGTAATCAGAACCCGGAACGGCGCCTTTTCATTCAGGACGGCATAGGAACTTCCGAGAATGTCCGTGTAGAAACGCTCGGCAAAGGGGGACAGGTGGCGTTTCAGCAGGAAGCGTGCTTCGTCCTCCTGTCCCGAAGGGCTGGCGCACAGAAGCAGCTCCTCCAGAAAATCCTCGCTGTTCATTGGCAGGTTGCGCATGGGAAAATACTCCTCATTTTTTCACGCCGATCCGGTAGAGGGCGCACTGTTTGGCGTTTGCGGCGGCAGGGAACTCGACGGCACCGGAGGTTTCATGGAAGGAAATTTTTTCTTCCGTCCGCAGATTCGTGACGCATGCGGCGTCTGCGCCTTCCAGACGGATGGTCCCGGAGACCGGCGTTCCGCAATGGTTCAGGAGGAACACGATCCTGTCGCCGTTTTCCATCTTCCGGACGACCGTTTCCGGAAGCTCCGGAGAGTCTTCCGGATTTCCCTCCGGACGGAAGGCGACCTCTTTCGCCGCGCCGCAGGAGTGCAGCAGATCATAGAGGAAATCGGCATTTTCCCTGTGAGCGCGCCATGTGTCGCGATGGAAAAACACGGTTCCCAGAAAGATCGCCGTGCCTTTTCCGTAGGCGTGCCGGGTGCAGACCGGTTTCCCCTGGAAGAATCCGAAAGGTTCCGCGCCGCGGAGACGGCAGGTCTGGACGTAGAGATTGATGAAGAGGCGCCGGCCGTCTTCCAGCGTGAAGAACTGTTTCTCTCCGTTCAGGATTTCATCCTCGGCGATACCGAAGACCTCGCTCAGTCCGAATCCGGGAATCACGGAGTCGCAGTATCCCCTTCCGTCCTTGGAGCCAAGCTGGAAATCGGCGATCACGGTGCCTCCGTCCGCGACGAACTGCTTCAGCGCGTCCGCCTGCTGCGGGGTGATGCAGAACTGGAAGGGCAGGATCAGGACCTTGTAGCGTTTCAGGAATTCGATCTTCCATTCCCCGATGAAGTCTGCGGGGAATCCTCCGCGCCACAGAAGTTCGTGTGCGGAATAGACCGACTTTGCGTAATAGCTTTTATCCGCCCGGTCGATCCGGTCGATTGCGGCCAGATGCTCCGCCTCGCGGGAGAACAGGATTGCGGTCGGAACGCTGCGGCTGGATGCGAGAAGGTCAGGCGCGAGCGTCTGCAGGAATCGGAACTCCCTTCCCATTTCGAGTGCGCGGTCCGGCAGGCTGCCGTCTCTGCGCGCGATCCCGAATTCGCCGCCTTCCAGATCGCTGATGCGCGGACGCCAGGTCCAGTAGCAGATTCCTTTCGCGTCATGGGCGATGAACTGCCACATCCAGAGCGTCGCCTGGTCCGCGGAGGGCGCATACGGCTCGTCCCATCCGAAGCTGAAGATCCGCGTGCCGCCCTGGACTTCAATCACCCATGCCTCCTTGCCGTTCAGACGCGCCGCGCTGGAGATCAGATCCATGTCCTTTGCGCAGCTCCACGACGGTTTGTTGTAAATGGAGAGCCCCATCCGGTCGGCGGTTTTCGCCAGTTTCCAGATGTCGTCCCCGCCGCCGGAGGAGTTGCCTTCCGGGAGCCAGAATTCTCCTGTGGTCGGATGGTTCGGATCCTCCGACTTGACCCATTCGTTGACACGCTGCACCGCGGCCGTCAGACTCCGGTCCAGGAAGTCCTGCCAGTCCAGCGTTTCGCGGTATCCGTAAAAGCGGTACTGCTTTTTGGGCGGATAAATTTCCTCGAAGCTTTCGAATCCGGAAGGGCCTTCCGTGCCCCACGCCTGATTCAGCGCTTCCAGCGATCCATACTGCTGCTTCAGATATTCGCGGAACATCTTCTGATGCGTTTCGCACCAGCAGTAGCGGGAGAGTGTCGCCTCTCCCCAGACGATCCATTGCATGAGGGCGGGGTGGTCCGCATAGCGTTTCACCAGTTTGCGGAAGTAGCGTTCCGCGCAGGCGCGGTATTCCTCCTCCTCGAAACAGGGCTGCGCGTAGGTCCCGTCGACGTCCCGGCAGCCGTTCTGGTCCACCATGCCCCCGTTCCGGTATCCGCGCATGATCCAGCGCGGCGGGTAGATGCCGTATCCGATGTGGCAGCCGAGCACGACGGAGACTTTCAGACCGATCTCCCCGGCGAGCCGGAAAATGTAATCCAGCTCCGAAAAGTCGAATTTCCCCTCCTCGGGCTCCAGACGGTGCCACGAGGCGAACACGTCGAGGCAGGTCATCCCGAGCATCTTCATTTTCTCCAGATCGTCCCGCCACTCTGAAATGTCCGGTCCTTTTGCGCGCAGATACGGCGCATGACTGGCTCCCAGCGGGAAAAAGTCGCTTCCGTTTTTCATGTCTGTTCCTTTATTGTTTCCCTGTTTGGTGAATCCGCAGCATCATGATCTCATCGCGGGACAGATCCACGCGGAAATTCTTCAAGGCTTTGTCCGTGAATTCCGTCTTTCCGCCGATCCGGCCCCGCGCCGTGTCCTCCAGACCGCAGATTTCCATCCGGTAGGTCCCCGGAGGCACCTTCACGCCGAGATCGACCGCGGTGTCGCGTTCGCTGTAATTGACCAGAAGAACCAGCTTTTCCGCAGGTGATTTTTCCAGCATGTAGCACTGCACGTCGTGACGCCCGGGACGGCGCAGTGTCAGAGACGGGCCATTGCGCGCCGCAAGCGCTTCGGACAGAACTTTCCGGAAGGACTCCTCCAGCTCCGCCGAGTTCCGCGTGCCGACCACGTCGATCGGAAACACGGTGATTTTCCCATCCGCGACGAGATCCCGCAGCGCCGGTCCGCCCTTGTGCGGTTCGCCCAGTTCGTCGACGGGTCCCTCGCCGCACCCGCCGAGCGCGATGATGCGGACGCCGGATTCCGCCGCCTCCCGCAGTTTCGCGGCGGCCTCCGCGGAGACGGCGTAGGGGAACGGCAGAAGAATGACCTTGTAGGAGGATGCGATATCCTTCCATGCGGAGAACTGGTTCATCATGAAGATTTCAGAGGGCACCGACCGGGCGATCAGCTGCGCGATGCACCAGTGAAACTGCGTGAATCCCTGCTCCATGCGCTTTTTTGCGTTCCGAAGCGAAAGATGCGCCCGTTCCGGATGCTTCTCCGCTGCGGCGGCCGCGCCCGGCCTGTTCTGAATCCACCAGTGTTTCAGGTGCCACCAGTCTTCCGATGTCCGGCTGCGGAGGATCAGGACGTCTTTCGGGACCGCCGCGTCTCCGGCGCCCCATGCCGAGAGCACGGAGACCATCCGTCCCAGCCCGGTGATGACCTTGCGGACCGGCGGTCCGCCTTTGTCATCCATGAAGTTGTAACGCCAGAAATTCAGGAATTCCGCCTTGTTGAAATAACAGCTCAGCGCGCCGCCTGCGAGGGCCGCCGTCGGATATTCGTCGTAGAGCAGCGGATTGTCATAGCCTTTCTTCTTCCGGTTCCACTGGAGCCCCCAGTTGAAGTTGTTGGTTGCCATGACTCTGCGGGAGGGGCTTAATGCGGCGTATTCCGCGGTTGCGGCCGCCGGCGTGTAGGAGCCGAGCGGAGGATCGCCGATCCCGAAATATGTGCCGTCACCGCCCATGACGTCCGTTTCCCCCTGAAACCCCCATGCATCGTGCGGGCTGGCGATTCCCAGACGGTCCTTGCAGTAGCCGAATCCGACGAATCCTCCGAACGTCAGAACCTCCGGATTCTTTTCCCGGGCGGTTTTTTTGATCTCCCGCATGTAGCCTGCGATTTCCTCCAGGCGTTTCAGGTGGCCTTCGCGGACCCGCAGGGTATCGCTGCGCGACACGCGGGGAAGCCCCTGCGGATTGAATCCGGTCTGGATCAGCTGTTCATCCATGCAGACGGGAACGCCGTGCGCCCCGCGTTCGGCAATCTCCCCGGCAAAGGCGATCTGGCCGTTCCTGATCTCCTTTTTGAACAGCCACTCCCGGGGAATGACGAAGTTTGTAATCCCGTTTTCCCGGCATGATCTGCTGAATTCCGTCAGGAGGTCGAAGGGCTGGTTGAGATACCAGACTTTGCTGGGCCACATGACCGGCGCCGGATAGGAGGAGGGACGCGCCTTGGCTCCGGGCGGGATCACGGACGTGTGCGGGGGAAACAGCAGAACGAAATTCGCGTTCAGCTTTTTGTAATCCCGCAGAATGCGTCTCCAGCGTCCCCATTTCCGGACCGGCGGGGCGGGCACCTTGTGCCGGTAATAGTTTTCCATGATCCTGTCGATCCCGAAGTCCCACGGTTCCAGGGTGAACCCGAAGCGGAGAGGGGTTTTTGCTTTTTCCCGCGGGTCCGGAACTTTTTCCCCTCTGGAAAGCCGAGGCGCCGGGAGGAGCGCTTCCGCTGGAGCGTTTTTTTTCAGCAGCGCTTCCGCGGCTTCCGGAGCGGCCAGGATCTGAAATTCGCTTCCGCCTCCGATGTAGCGGATTCCGTAAAGACGGAGCGGTTTCTCCAGACGTTTCCGGAACCACACATACTCCCGGAGATTTCCCCATCTGCTGAACGGCAGTCCGTCCTGCCTGTCCTCAATCACGTGGTCGTATGCGCCGTTCCCCCGGGTGTCCGCAAGAATCCGGATGCAGGGGGAGGGCAGGGTCACTCGGATCTCGGATACCTCGACCGGATCCTTGAAACGGAATTCCACCGGGTCTTTCGTGCCGGTCCCCAGGGAGCCGTCCGTCATGGCATTCCTGCGGATCTCGTAGTCTCCGAGCGTGCGTGCATCGGCCAGCGGGGCGAGATCGACCAGTCCGTTCCGGTCGGGAAAGCGTCCCTCCAGATAATCCTCCGGCAGCGTTTCCCCCGGAATGCCGGTCAGATTGCGGGGATAAGGCACCAGCGGCGTCTCGGAAATCTGCAGTTCCGGATCGGAGAGGAGAGCATGCTCCTTCGCGTCGATCTGGAGCGTCAGGGAATCCGCTTCCGCGCGGATTTCGGAGAACCAGATCAGATGCCTGCTTTCTTCCGCGGTCATCTTTTCCGGCGAATGCAGCGTGTTGACCGCTCCGCCGGCTCTCCCCATGTCAAGACGGACATTCAGCTTGCCGGAACCGGCGGCGCGGTATCTGAATGCGAGTGACTTGCCCTTCAGTTGCGCCAGAGGCAGTTTCAGGTTCAGATTGGCGCCCTTGCGGATGAAGAGTTTGCGCTTTTCTCCGTTTTCGACGGTTTCCACTCTGGCCTTGTTCCAGTTCCACTGCCCCGTTTCAAACGAGACGTCGATCGCATCGGCGGGAACGGGTTTCCCTTTCCGGTAAACCGGGGTCTTGTGCGCCTTCAGCTGAATGTTGTCAAGATGGAATTTCCGGGGTGCATTTTTGATTTTGTAGCGGAAGCGCGCATCCTGGAAGAGGCGGATCGTCACTCTGCCGGTTTCCGGCGCGAGCGGCGGAAACCAGATTTTGAACTCGCTGAATACCGGATACGTGTATGGGGCGGGCCCGTCCCATCCGCGGAAATTGTTATAGACCGGCTTGACCGGAGCTGATGTATGCGTTACGTGTCCTTTCCCGTCG
Source organism: uncultured Victivallales bacterium (assembly GCA_944390795.1). Classification (GTDB taxonomy): domain Bacteria; phylum Verrucomicrobiota; class Lentisphaeria; order Victivallales; family UBA1829; genus UBA11452. The sequence goes on along the minus strand of CALXRI010000008.1, from coordinate 91,072 downwards.
GTTTGTTCCTCCACCAGCGTCGTCAGATCCTGTCCGGTCCAGAACCAGAGGGAGCAGGCGCCTTTTCCCTGAAAGGAAAGTTCCAGAGAGCGTCCGCGGAGTTCCGGCGGAATGTCCGCGCGGATCGTCAGCGTATTGCAGAGCGTCAGCGCCTTCCTGCCTCCGGCCGCGTTTTCCGCGTTTGCGACTTCCCATCCGTCCGGCTGAAACTGGAAAGAGCCCCATCTGTTGTTTTTTGCCGCCGCGGCAGGATCCAGGTCTTCGAAATCCCCGGACTGGAGCCGGATTGCCACGGATTCCTCCGCCGCAAGGAACAGTCCCGTGTGCAGGAGAAGCGCGCAAATCGTTTTTTTCTGAAACCGCATCGTATGAAACTCCTTTCCGGATTGCGAATCAGCGCAGTTCCGTTTTAAAATTCTGCGGCATTTTCAGCAGGTCGCTGAATCTGTGTGTGCCGGCATGTCCGTCCGCAAAGACAAAACCGTAACTTTTGAAATGGGGATCATGCAGAATGCCGGAGGCGGGATTGTAAAAATACATCCAGCCGCTGCCGGACGCCGTGGAGGCGAAGACCCCTTTTCCCTGCGAGCTTTCCCCGTAGGCGAACTGCATGGACGGCTGTTTCAGATTCTGCAGGCGCGGCGTATCCATGAAATTGTATTTCCGTGACTGCCCCTTTCCGAGAATTTCATAGGCATAGGCGTAGGAGTTGTTTTCCATGTAGTAGGTCGGAGATACCGAATCGCGTTGGTCTCCCGGGCAGTACAGCAGACTGAAATCCCCCTTCATGTAGGTCATGGCAAGAGGGACCAGGGCGGAATGGCTTTCCGACACGGGCAGGGAATCGCTGTTTTTATAAACCTGATTCACCCGCTTGTATTTGCGCGCCCCGGAAGTGTAAAGTCCGATGGACGGGTATTCCGCACTGCAGTTTCCCATATAGGGAATGAAATACTCCTGATTGTCATTCAGATACATCTGAAGCGCCATTCCCATCTGCTTCAGCTGCCCCAGACAGGAGATTCCCTGCGCTTTGCCTCTTGCCGACTGCAAAGCGGGAAGCAGCATGGCCGCCAGAATCGCGATGATCGCTATCACGATCAGAAGTTCTATCAATGTAAAATCTGTTTTCCATTTTCCATCCGCCGGCGCGGATCGGGAGTTTTTCTGTCTGTTTTTCATCATGCACCCTTTATCTTTGCGGTTTTCCGGATCGGCGGCTCCGCTTTCTGCAGACGGAGCGCCGATGCTGCACGGGGAGCACTTTGTTTTCAGAGATTCGAATCGAAAAACTGGTGCTTTTTCAGGACGTCTTCATAACTCCAGGTTGCCGCATGTCCGTCCACAAAGACAAAATTGTAGACATTCTGATGCGGAGCGTGCGCTTTTCCCTTGTCCGCCGTATTCTGGAAGAACATCCATCCTTTTCCCGTGATCTTTCCGTCGATGACGCCGCGTCCCGACGCGCTTTCGCCATACAGAATCTGTTCCGCGGGATCCGGAAGGTCGTCAAGCTGGGGCGTGTCCATGAAATTGAATTCACGGCTCTGTCCTTTCCCGAGAACGGAAAAGACGTAGGCATAGGAATTGCTGTCGGCATAATAGCATGGCTGCAGCGTGGGACGCTGATCCGCTGGACAGTAGAGCGGAGAGAAATCCCCCTGCATGTATCCCATCACGACCGGGACGAAGGCGGATTTGCAGAAATCTCCGGAGAATTTTTCCGTGTTCTGGTAATTCCCGTTCACTTTTCTGTATTTCAGCGCCCTGCCGCTGAAAATCCCGGAGGATGGTGTGTTTTTGGATTTTGATGCGCCCTGATAAGGAACGAAAAACCCCTTGTTGTCCTTCAGGTAATTCTGATGGGCGGCCGCCACTTTTTTCAGCTGCTCCATGCAGAGCGTTTCCTGACCGGCTCCCTGGGCCGCCCTGAGCAGAGGCAGCCCCGTCGCCGTGAGAAGCATGAGCGCGCATATGCACATAGCCAGTTCCTTCATCGTGAAATTCTTCCGTTCCATATTCCAATCCTTTCCTTTTGTGTTTGATTACCCCTTGCATGAAACCGGATGAGCCAGTGACTCGATCCGCGGTTCGCCGTGTTTCCGTCTTCTGAGGGCGTTGACCGTTTCCCGGACATCATACTGGTTGCGTTCGAGCAGTCTTTCGGATGTTTCCTGCGAAACCCCGGTGACGCTGCTGACGATGAAACACGCCCGCTCCCGCAGCTTTTTGTTCCGCGGCTTCAGGGAGGTCATGAAATTTCCTGTGACTTTGCCAAGACGGATCATGACCGCCGTGCTGACCATGTTCAGAAACATCTTCTGCGCGCTCGCCGCCTTCATCCGCGTGGAGCCCGTAATCACTTCCGGTCCGGTCAGAAGCGGAATCGCCAGATCGGCGTTTTCCGTCACGCTCCCGCCTGCATTGCACAGCACGGCCGCCGTCGCCGCGCCCCGTGCGCGCGCCTCCTTCAGCGCGGCGGCGACAAAAGGAGTGCTGCCGCTGGCGCTGAGTCCGACGACGATATCCTTCCCGCAGACGGCGTGGAACTCCATCAGGGCTTTTCCTTCCCCGGCGTTGTCCTCCGCCGTTTCCCGTGCGCGGAAAACGGCTTCCGGCCCTCCGGCGATCAGCGCGATGATGGAATCGGGGGAGACTCCGTAGGTCGGCGGGCATTCCGCGGCGTCCATGACGCCGATCCTTCCGCTGGTTCCGGCTCCGACGTAGAAAAGACGTCCTCCCCCCGCGAGTTTTTCCGCGATTCGCTCCACGAGCAGAGCTCCCTGCGGAAGAACCCGCTTCACGGCGTCGGCGACCAGATGATCCTCGTCGTTGATGATCCGGAGAATTTCGGGAAGCGTTTTCCGGTCAATGTCCCGGCTGCGCGGATTGACGGCTTCAGTGTCTGGATTCATGATTTCCCCTTTCTGATTTGTTCCAGAAAATAACGGGTGATGAACATTGCGTTTGTAATCATTTTCCCGATGACGACGGCATGGGCTCCCGCGCGGAATCCGTTCAGGACGTCCTCCGGGGAATGGAAGCGCCCTTCGGCGATCACAGGAACGGAAAGGCGCGCTGCAAGATCTTCCACCAGCTTCAGATCCGGCCCCTCCGTCTTCGGGGAATATGCCGTGTAGCCGCTCAGTGTCGTGGCCACGAGGTCCGCGCCGGCATCTTCCGCCGCGACTCCTTCCTCCGCCGTGCTGATGTCCGCCATCACCAGGAGCGGAAGTTCCCGCTTGATTTTCCGGATCAGGCTGCCTGCCGTTTCGCCGTTCGGGTGGATTCTGGCGGTAGCGTCCACTGCGATGATTTCAATTCCCGTTTCCGCGATTTCCCGGGCGGATTCCAGCGTCGGCGTGATGTACGGATTGTCGGGGTCCGGCGGCAGTTTGTTGATTCCGATGAGTGGAATCCCGACGCGGGAGCGGATCGCCGTCAGATCCGGAACTCCGTTTGCCCGGATTGCCGCTGCGCCTCCCAGAGCGGCGGCTGCCGCCAGACGGGCGATGCAGTCCGTATCCCGGAGCGGATTGCCCGGCAGCGCCTGACAGGAGACGATCAGTCCGCCGTGGAGTGATGCAAGTGTGCTGTTCATAATGTTTCCCTCAGAATCCTTTCCCTGAGGTCTGCAGTGATTTCGAATCCTTCCCCGTGCAGCAGAAAGAGCATCGCCGCTTTCACCGGGGAGAAATCCGGGAGCCAGACCCATTCCTGTTCGGGGCGCAGCTCCCGCAGATGCGCTTCGCAGCGACGCAGGAAGGATGCGCCCAGACGGAAGATTCCGCCGCATCCGAGGATTTTCCCGGAACCGGAAGGCGGCGTGACCGCGGCGGCGAGGCGCGCATTTTCCAGCGCGGCATGTTCGAGAAGAGCCTTCGCGGACGCATCCCCCTGTTCCGCAAGCTCCGCAAGGGCCGGCGCCAGAGCCGCAAGTTCCCGGCGGGTCATTGCGTTTGCCCGGGACTTGAGTTCCATGCGCCCTGCGAAAGTCCGCGGATCCAGACCGAGGGCGAGATGCCGGAATAAATCCGCAATCCGCCCGCAGGATTCCAGACTGTCCAGCGAACGCAGATACGAACGCAGGGCGCGGAAGCCGATGCCTCCGCCCGCGCCGTCATCCCCGTAGGCGGGGCCCCAGCCTCCGGCATAGACGCGCCTGCCGCCGATCTCTCCCATCGCCGTGCTTCCGGTGCCTGCCATGACCGCGGCGCGGCACCCCCGGAAAGAGGCGGCGAAAAGAATCATGTTTCCGTCGGCTTCGCGCTCCACGCGGACCCGGCTTTCCGGAAAACGCTTCCGGAGGAATCCTTCGACTTCTCCCGTGTTCGGGCCTCCGAGGGAGAGATAGACGGCTTTCGGTTTCAGCGCCGCGAACTTAACAGTCTGCAATTCAAATTGCGTAAAAGAAACCGGCGCATGGTTCAATCCGGCGAGTCCTTCCGTCCGTCCGTTCAGGATGACTTTCCCGGTCCGGTCGAAAGCCGCCCAGTCGGTTTTCGTGCCGCCTGAGTCCGCGGCCAGATAGAGTTCAGAGGATTCCATCGTAACTTTTCTCCAGATATTTCCAGGATCGCTGCTGATCGGCCATGCTGAACTTCAGACAGATCAGATCGCCCAGGATGAGTTGTGCGGACCGGGATGTCATTCCTCCCAGGCGGAAAAGGTGCTCCCTGCTGCCGGTCAGCAGCAGATGGTCGGCAAGTTTCCCGAGCTGGCTGTCCGCGTTGGATGTGACCGCGCAGATCCGGACGCCTCTTCCGTGTGCCGTCTGCGCGATTTTGACCGTTGACTCCGTTTTGCCCGAGTGGGAGAAGACAATCAGAAGATCCCGGGGGCCCAGATAGCCGATGAAGGTTTTCTGAAACTCGTAATCATCGAAGTAAAGCCCGTTTATGCCGAGACGGGTCAGTTTGATGTGGAGGTCCGACGCAGCCAGACGCGATGTGCCCGCTCCGGCGAACATGACTTTTTCCGCGGAGTTCAAGTCCGCCACCAGGCGGTCGATCCTGGATTCGTCCATCCCGTTGAGGGTTTCCCGTATGGATTCCGTGTGAAGCATGGCAAGTTTGTTGCACAGCATCCGGAAGTGATCGCCGGGCTGTTCCTTCGGAGCGGATTCCTCCGCAAAATCCTGCCAGACGACATTGGACTGCCGGGCGATTGCGAGCTTCAGTTCCGCGAAGCCCGCGTATTTCAGCTGCTGGGCGAAACGGATGATGGTCGTCTGTTCGCAGTGGCACAGTTCGGCAAGTTCTCCCAGACTTTTTTCCAGAACGAGCATTGGAGATTTCAATAAGAGATCCGCGATTTTCTGCTTCTTCTTGCCCAGCGAATGATAATTTTCGCGAATCGCCTGCTGATAATCAATTTGAATGGACATGGAATCCTCGCCTGCTGTTTAAAAAAGCATTTTTACTGTTTTCTTGTCTATATTATATACATTCCGATTCTTTTTTCAAGGAATAAAAGCATTTTTTATGCGTTTTTTTTCGAGGATCGACGTGTGTGGGATTGAATTCCGGAAACGATGCGCCGCTGCGGGATCATCGCGTCTGTCCTGCGCTTTCCCGCATAAATCATGAGGGAGAAATATTAGCGGCCGTCTGTGCGGACAGACCCGGCGCATGCCTCTCTGTTTCATTCCCGCTGCTGGGCGCGGGATGCATGCCGCGCCTGAAAATATCTCCGCGCATCGGAACGGGAGGGCGGGGCGGAGATTCTTTTGTCCGTCAATGGGCGGGAATCGGCTGCTCCGACTGGTTCCAGTACATGAAGCCTGCGTTTTTGACGGGATTTGTCAGCATGCGGCCGAACTTGTTTCTCATTTCCGGATAGGAAAGCGATTCGCAGTGTCCGTCCAGCATCAGGAGATTGGTTCTGTTCGCATGAGGGAAAACGGGACGCGTCGTCGCGTCTCTTGTCTGAATCGGCAGCTTGGAGCGCATGGCCTTGCGGTAGAGTTTTGTGCTGTTGCCGGGATCGAGCTGAAGGGATTCTCCGACCACGAAGAATGCGGACGGGGTTTTGTTTTTTTTGAAATCATAGAAGCCGTTGCCGGAATCGTATTCCGCAAGATAGGTCTTATAGTAGGAATCTGCGCCGTTGCCATCCAGGATGCCGTAGGAGACTTTCATCCAGCTGGTATAATTGCCGTCGAGAGGGACCAGAGGCGGATATTTCTGGCAGACAATGAATTTCAGCCCGGAGGGGAGATAACCGCCCTGTTTCGGGAGGTAAAGCCATCCGGTATCGGTGGTCCCCGCTGCATTCATCGGGCCGATGAAAATCATCTCTTTCCAGTCATCCAGATAGGAGCGCAGGATGTATCCGACTTGTTTCTGGTTGCTCATGCAGGAGGCTGCATAGGCTTTTTCCCGGGCTTTCTGCAGCGCCGGAAGGAGCATCCCCGCAAGAATCGCGATGATCGCAATCACGACGAGGAGCTCTATCAATGTGAATTTTTCCGATGATACGGGAGCGGAATGGCGCATAATAAAAGATGGAGCGGCATCGGGGAAGCTTTTTTCCCGGAAAATGGTGTTTGCGTCCCCGGAAACATCAATGGCGGCGTGAGAAGGGTTCAAATCCGTTTTTTCTCCGGGGAATCTTTTCTCCATCATAGTCGTCGCAGCTCCTTTGCTTCACAATTCATTCATCCAGCTTTTATTATACTCCGGAATCGACGGAGCACAATAGGGAACCGTCTCAATAAATATGAAAATCGTGTCAATCGTTTTTGCATGGGACGAATCTGATATTAATTGAGACGGATCTGAATTGCAAAAAGGGGAAATCAATTTATGATATATGAAAAACAGAGGAAAATCCGTATGTTCTGCAAAAAATACGATGTGGCGGTCTGCGGCGGCGGCATCGCCGGCTGTGCGGCGGCAATCGCTTCCGCACAGCGGGGAATGAGAACGGTTCTTATTGAAAATTGTGCCATTCCCGGCGGGCTTGCAACGTCCGGGACGGTTCTTGTCTACCTGCCGCTCTGTGACGGAGAGGGGCATCAGATCGTATTCGGACTTTCCGAACGCTTTCTACATGCGGCGAACCGTTACGGTCCCGCGGAGCCCCCGGCGGAATGGGGCAGGGGAGGGAAGAACAACCGCCTTCAGGCGTATTTTTCTCCCGCCTCCTTCGTTCTGTCTCTGGACGAGATGCTGACCGGGCACGGCGTGGATCTCTGGTTTGACACGAAAATCATCGGCGTTGAAATGCGCGACGTCCTCCGTCCGGGGGCGGTTCAGGTCGCCAACAAAAGCGGAATCGGGAAAATCGAGGCGGAAATCTTCATCGACGCCACCGGAGACGCAGATGTCGTGCATCTCGCTGGAGGGCAGTGTCTGCATGCGCGGAACGCTCTTGTCTCCTGGTTCGTCGAGCACCGGGAGGCGGGCGCCTATTCCGCATATTCGTTCGGAAAGGATATTTCCACCATTATTGTCGCGGACAATATCCTGAACAACTCCACGCCGGAAGGGATCGACGGAAAGACCGTTTCGGATTTCCTGCTGCGCGGACGGGAACGTTACCGCAGGCTGCTCCAGAAGGATTATGACGGCGGCGTTGAAACAAGGAAGACCCGTTATCCGATCGTGCTTCCCACGATGGTTCCCATGCGCCACTCCCGCTGTATCAAGGGGAGATTCGTGCTTGACAACGGCATGGAACAGGAATGTTTTCCTGACTCGATCGGACTTGCGCCGGACTGGCGGAAGTGCGGTTCCGTCTGGGAGATCCCCTGGCGTACTCTTCTGCCGGAAAAAATCACGGGCGTCATTGCCGCCGGACGATGCTCTTCCGCGAGAGAGGACGCATGGGAAGTCACCCGCGTCATCCCGAATGCGGCAATGACCGGGGAGGCGGCGGGAACGGCCGCCGCGCTTTCCCTCCGGGACGGGGTTCTTCCTCATGAATTGGATGTGCAGACCCTCCGGAAGGAGCTGAAGGAAAAGTGCGGATTCCCGCTTTGCAGGGAGGATTGCGGCATTTCGCGCGGGAGCGTCCCGTGTGCCATGGAATGTTGAAAAGTCCGCCCGGTGCGGCAGAAACGATTCCCGGAAGTCCGGCATGGCTTTGCGGAATTCCCGGTCCGCATATTGGCAAGGCAAGGAATGCGAAAACAAATTACCGCGATGCGGGCATGCGCGGTATCGGGGATTTCGCCTGCGGCGACCGGCTTGCGCAGCTGGAGCGCACCAGGACTCACGGGAAAGCACGAAGCAGTTTTTGGCGATGCGGAGCATCACGGTATCAACCTAAATATTTTCTTGAATAAAAAAACAGGAGGTTTTTCATGCGCATGAAAGTGGTAATCCGGTCTCTCTGGATGATTCTGGTGTTGGGGCTGGCGTCGTGGCGCGGGGAGGCGCTGGAACTGGCTGAGGACGGCAAAACGGACTATGTCATCGTATGCGGGGATCAGGGGAGGGATGCGGAGGTCCGGCTTCTCCGGGAGTCCGCAGCCGACCTCGCCGCGCTTCTGAAGCAGTCCACCGGGGCGGATTTCAGGATCGTTGAACCCCGCGAAGCGGGGAAATACGGGAAACGCATTTTCGTCGGCCATTCCGACGCCATGCTGAAGATCCTGCAAAAGGCCGGGAAATACCGGAAACCCGTCAACGAGGAGCGCATCCTGCTCACGCTCGGCGATGATCTCTTCCTGTACGGCGGCGGCTTCGGCGACGGTTTCGCCGTGTCTCATTTCCTGACGGAGGTGCTGGGCTTCCGTTTCTATCATTACTGGGGCGACAGCCGGATTCCGGAATATAAAACACTGGAAACAGATGAACTGAATATTGCTTTCCGTCCGTCTTTCGAATACCGCGATCTGGCTCAGTCGGCCTTCAATCTGCGCGGATGCGAAAGCGCGGACGCCTTCTTCCGGCGGAACTCCCTCCACAACAACTCGCGGATTCCGTTCAAGATGCCGGGAAACATGACCCATTCCTACTCCTGTCTGATTCCGCCTGTGAAAAATTACAGGGATGCCTACAAATTTCTGAAGGACAAGGAGTATTTTGTCACGAATCCGGAATTCTTCCCGCTTTCCGCGGACGGCAGACGGGAATGGAAGGGCCGTCACCGCTGTTTCTCCAATTCGGGACTCCGCGCGGAAATGAACAGAAACGTCGAACAGCTCCTGATTACTTCCGGCTGCAGACCGTCGGACAATATCGTGGTCAACATCTCCCATGACGACGTGGACTGCAAATTCTGCTACTGCAAAGAGTGCGTCGCGCTGGAAAAGCGTTACGGCGCGCCCGGCGGGCCGCTCTACGATTATCTGATCCATTCCGCCTCGCCGTATTTCGCGGAGAGATATCCGAACCTGATTATCCGTTTTCTTGCCTACGGGCGTCTTTCCACGGAGATTCCGCCCCGGGCGGAAGCGCTGAAGGACGGAAAACTTCCGGCGAACCTGATGCCTTACCTGGCGTTTCTGACGGCGGATTTCAACAAACCCATCAGCGCGCCCTCGAACAGGTTTCTTTTCGACTGCTTCAACGCATGGGGAAAGATCTCCCGGCGCATGTCATCCTATTTCTATCCCGCCACCTACGGGCGTCCCATGATTTCGTTCCCGCTTTTCGGCAATGCAGGAAGAGTCCTGTATGACGTCCAGTTCTACGGGAAAAATCATGTCACGCAGATCTTCTGCGACTATCCGGCGCTTCCCCGTGTCTGCAATACGGCGTTCAGCGGCTTGATCTCCTACGTCCTCAGCCGTCTTTACGGCAATGCGGATCTCGACGTCGGCAGGGAGATTGACGAGTACATGGCGGCGATTTACGGGAAAGCCGCGCCGGAAATGCGCAAGTTCTATGACGAGCTTCACAAACTTGCCTTTGCGGATCCCGCATTCGTCAAATGGTTTCCCGATCCGCGGTGCGTCGGTTATCTGACTCCGGATCGTCTTCTCGCATGGCAGCGTGCGTTCGATCGGATGGAGAAACTCGCTGAGGGAGACGCCGCGGCTCTGCTCCACATCCGCTGCGAACGCCTCTCCCTGGACGCGATGACGCTTCTGCTTTACCGGGACATCCGCAACGCGGGGCTTGCCGGGAAAATCTCCGCGGATACAGTCTACCGCCGTGCCGTGGAAACCGCCGAAGGGGCCATGAAGCGTTCCTGCAATGTCGATTCCAGGAATCACGTCGGCAGAGCGGACAAGGCGGAATACATCCGGTGGGACCGGGACAGCATTTTCAATACGCTCGGGCTTTTCCACGGGCTTGCGAAATATCAGGAGAAACTGCCGAAGGAGTTCGGCCCGGTTCCGGAGCGGGACCGCTTCTACGTCTTCTTTTCCGCGAACAAGATCCCCCCTGTCGCGGTGCCCGGATCCCCGTTCGGATATGCGCTTCCCGCCCCGCTGCCGGGAAACCGCGTCACGGGATACGATCTGGTCCGGGGCAAGGAGGACGGCCCGGCCGGAAAGCATCTGCGCGTGACGACGGGAACTTCCCGATTCGAATACCATTATCTGACGCGGACCCGCCTCGGACCGGATTCCGTCATGGGAGCTCCCCATCTGCGGGGATACGTCTCGCGGAAATTCGGATCCCTCGGCAGTTACGCCACGGCATTTCTCGGGCACATTTTCAAACAGGAAAATCCGGAGCAGGAGTATGATGTTTACGTCTGCCTCAAGTTCGGCGAAGAGCAGATGTACACCAGCCATCTGCTGCTGGTGAAAGCCTCTCCGGGCCGCAAGCCCTTCATCCGCAGAAAGGCGGATGTTCAGGAGACTCCTTCCACCAGCATTGTCCCGACGGTTCCGGACGATGCCTTCCCCGCTGTTGAAAAAATGGGGAAACTGGGCGCGTTCCGCACTGCCGCCACCGGGGAGAGTGCGGGGGATTCCGCCTCCCGGGCCTATGCCGCATTCGGAAAGGGCCGTCTTTATCTGCTCTATACGGAGAAGAATGCCGCGGCGCCGGACGGGAAAAAGGACTTCTATACGGATTGCGTCGAGATCTTCCTCGCTTCGAACGGGAAATATCCTGTGACGCAGATTGCCGTCAACGCGAAAGGCGAAGTGAACTGCAATGAGTGGACGATCCCCGTGACGGCCAATCCGGATGACATGACGGTCAAACGTGTCCGGAAGAGCGTCCGGCTTCCGGGAAAGGCGGAAAGCTCGTTCAAGGACGGGGTGTGGACGCTCCGGCTTGCGCTGGATCGCGCGGATGTCCCCGCTCCGGGCGGAAAGATGGTGATGAACATATTCCGAACCCGCGCCGGAAAAGTTCCCCTTGCATGGAGTCCGGTTCATACGGACGGATATCTGAACGGATTTCCCCTGTTCGGGCTTCTTTACCGGGACTCCCTGACGTTCAAAGGCAAAAACACGGTGAAGGCTCCGAAATTTGAAGGCGATGTCGCCGTCATGGACGGCAATCAGGGGTGGGCGATCTCCTGCAATGTTCCGCGCGGACTGGATCCCGACGCCTCTTATTATGTGACGGCCGTGATGAAAACGGATTCCGCCACGGAGAACGTCAGGCATACCACAAGAATGGGCGTGTATGACCAGAACACAAAGCGGGTTGTCGGCTACAGTCAGATTCCGGTGATGAAACTGAAAAGCGGTTTTGTTCCCGTCCGGACCGCGCGCAAAGTCAGGATTGTGCCAGGCGCTCTTTTGTATGTCGGCGGGTTCATGCCGCAGAAAACGTTTACAGGCAATATGTATCTGAAGGAATTCGTGATTGAAAAAGCGGAATGACGGGGATATAATACCGTGAAAAACGGCAGCTGGCAATGGAAAAGCACAATTATCATGTGAACATGGCGGGAGTCAGGAGGGAAATCATGTTCCCGTATCAGCTCGCCGGAGTCGGGCACTCCGGCAACAATCCTCCCAGAAAATTCCAGCATGCCGTTTATCCGGATAAGATCGAAGTCTGCATCCGCCTTTCGGCGGACTGTTCCGACGGACTGCCCGCTCAGACGATCGGAGGGAGATGCTATGAAAATCTTTCCTTTCCCCATGTGGTGGTAAAACCTCCCGGAACCGAATACTCGCTCATGAATTTCGGTGTGCGGGAGGTTTTCTACATCATTTATCCTTCCGCCCTTATGCCGCTGTTTGAGAAACTCGGCGTATTCGACCCCCCGCTCTGCTGGAGCATCCGGATGAACGGGGAACTGGAACTGATGCTGGAACGTGTCAGCAACTACTTCGGCGTTGCCCTGAGCCCCGGCAATGCGGACAGAATTGACATCCAGTGCTTTCAGATTCTTCACGAACTGCTTCTGATGAAAAAATCCTCTCATGCTCCCGTGGACCGGGAACATGAACTGATGCTGAGGATCGACTCCCATATCCGGCTGCATGCCTTTGAGATGCTCGATTTCGATTCCACCGCCAGAAAATTCGGCCTTTCCAGAAGCACTTTTTTCCGTTACTGGAAACGATATTCCAGTGTCACTCCGTCCGGCTATCTTCTTGAACTCCGGCTTCAGGAGGCGTGCCGGCGCCTGACGGAGTCAAGGGACCGAATCTCCGATATCGCAAGGGCACTTCATCTCGGGGAACCGGCATACATGGGAATGCTTTTCAAAAAACGTTTCGGGCAGACTCCGCTTGATTATCGGCGCACGCATTCTCCGCGCCTGAAATAACCGTTTCCGGTTCGCCAAAAACAAAGGAGGCAGGCATGCCGGCATTCAATCCAGACAGTTCCGCAATTCCCCCTGAATATGCTTCTTTTCTGCAGACTGCGGCGGAAGCCATGCCGGAATACTTTGCCCGCCCCGATGCGGGAACGCTTTCGTTCCGTCTCTCCGCGCCGGATGAGTTTGCCGTTTCCTTTTCAGAGACCGGCGCCGTGATTTCGGCGGGTTCGTCCAGCGGTTTCCTGCGTGCGCTGGGATGCGCTCTGGCGGGAAAGGATGCCACCGGAAAACTTCCCTTCACAACGCTCGGCGTTATGCTGGACTGTTCCAGAAACCGTGTTTATACAGTGGAATTCATCAAACGCTTTCTCCTGAAAACCGCCCTGTCCGGCTTCAATCTCCTGATGCTCTACACGGAAGATGTCTATGAGCTACCCGGGGAACCCGCATTCGGATACATGCGCGGGCGCTACACGCCGGAGGAGATCCGGGAAATCGGGCGTTATGCGGAACGTCTCGGCATCGAAGTGAGGGCGTGCATTCAGACGCTCGGGCATCTGGAACATCTCTTCACGCACTATCAGTATGCCGGGATCCGCGACAATGCGGGAATTCTGCTTGCGGATGATGAGGCGTCCTATGCGCTGATTGAGAAAATGATCCGTTTCTGGGCGGAAAACCTGTCCTCGAAACAGATTCATATCGGGATGGACGAGACGCACGGTCTGGGACGCGGCAGATTCCTGGACATCCGCGGATATGAGCCGCGGAAGGAGATTTATCTCAGACATCTGGCAAAGGTCTGCGCGGTCTGCCGGAAATACGGACTGACGCCCGCCGTCTGGTCCGACATGCTTCTCCGCTTCGACGATCCGGAAGCCCTGCGCGGTCTTCTCCCCGCGGATCTCAGACTTTACTGCTGGAACTATTCCGCAACGGATGAGAAAACCTATGTGGAGCTTCTTGAACGGCACAGGCGTTTCGGGCGGGAGACCGTCATGGCTTCGGCCGTTTGCACTTACAATGCGTTCTGCTGGTTTGCGGAAAAGACCGAGACCGTGATTTCCCCGTGCATCCGGGCATGTGAAAAAACGGGGATCCGGGAGCTCCTGATCACCGTATGGGGAGACGGCGGGGCGTTCTGCAATTCCGATTCCGCGCTTGCCGGACTGTTTTACGCCTCCAATGCCGCCTGGGGGGAAGAAGACCCCCGACTTGCCGAGGCTTTGTTTCACGCTGTTTCCGGAGAAGAATATTCCCTGTTCCGGAAGGCCGCCGGACTGCACCGGGTCATCCGGAAAAATGTCATCCCCGTTCCCGGTCTTCTCTGGCAGGATCCGCTTCAGGGAGGCATTTACAGTTACTGTTTTTCCAAGTATGACGACGTCATGCGGATTTACCTGCGGGACCTGCAGGAGATTCACCGCGATCTTTCCGCACGGACGCTTTCTCCGTCGCTCCGGGAGATTTTCTCCGTGATCGATCTCCTGCTCTGCGGGATTTCCTTCCGGGAGCGGCTGCTGAAGGCCTATGCGGAGCGCAGTCCCCGCATTCTGCTTGAGCTTCGCGACAGGGACATTCCCGCTTATCTGGAGAAGATTGCGGAGTTCGACCGCCGTTTCCGGGAGGAATGGATGCGCTCCGCCAAGCCTTTCGGACTGGAGATCATTCAGCGCCGCAATGCCGGACTCGCGGCGCGTGTCGAAGAAACCGCGCGCCGTCTTGACGAGCTGTGCAGCGGAAAACGGGAGCGGATCGAAGAACTGGAGGAGGCTCTGATGGCGTCCGCCGTTCCCGACTTTCATCCCGCGCCCCCCGTTTTTTCAAGCTGCATTGAGATATACTGAAGCGCAGTCCGATTTCCCGTCTTACGCGGTTGCTGAAAATGAGAGAAACGAGTTCCTTCCCGTGGTTCGTGTCCGAACCTTCCACGCTTTTTCCTGAAAAAAAGAGAAAATCCGTTTTCCGGGTATTGACAAAAGCCGGATTCTGAACTATAATTATAGTTAATCGAGTAATCAACCTGAAAAAAGGAGCAGCCATGGCGGTCACCATGAAAGACATTGCGGAACGGGCGCAGGTGTCGCGTCCCGTGGTCTGCGCCGTTCTGGGGGGCAAGTCTACCTGCCGTGTTTCGGAGGAGAAACGCCGGCGTATTCTGGAACTGGTCCGTGAGCTCGGTTTTCAGCCGAATCTGCAGGCGCAGCGCCTGCGCTCGGGCAAGACAAAGACCGTCGGAATTCTCTTCGCCAGTTTCCGCGACCGGATCATCGGAGATGTGATGATGGAGCTGTACCGCCGTCTGCTGCAGTCCGGCTACACGAGCATCATCGCCATCTGGGAGAAGGCTTCGGAGATTGAACGGGCCTACCGGAATGTGGTCCGCAACAAGGTGGACGGGATCATCACCTGCGACTATCACCCGGAGTGGATCGGAGAAAAAATTCCGGTCGTCGTCTATGGAAAGCAGTTTCCGGAGACCGACAGCATCACGATCGATTACGCCGCGGCATTTTCCGAGGCGCTGGAATATCTTGTGTCGCTCGGACACCGCCGCTTCGGGTATATCGGATGCGAAGGGGAGCGCCTTGACGCCTGTTCCGCTGTGATGAAGCAATATGGCTTTTCCGGAAGTTACTGTGTCTACAACGGCATGGGATATCCGGAAAACGGAATCCGGGGCGTCCGGCATCTTCTGGAGCGGGAAAATCCGCCGTCCGCGATCTTCTGTCACAATGACTCCGTCGCGCTTGCCGCGATGGCCGAGGCGCAGAGAATGGGCTGTGCAGTCGGATCGGATCTTTCCATCATCGGACTGGACAACACGCTGGAGTCAAGCTTCTCCTATCCCGCGCTGACGACCATCGACACGTTCATTGCGGAAAAGGCCGGCATGATGGTGGATCTTCTTCTTGCACGTCTGGAGGATCCGGGAAAAAAAACGGTTTCCATGGTTCTGAAATCCAAATTAATCATACGGGACTCTTGCGGCCCCGTAAAATCGGGAGAGAAAAAATGAAAAAGGCGGGATTGCTGTTTACATTGATCGAACTTCTGGTTGTAATTGCGATCATCGCGATTCTAGCCTCCATGCTTCTGCCTGCCCTGGGAAAAGCAAGGGAGACTGCGAGCAAGACCACCTGTCTGTCCCGGCAGCGGCAGATCGGCATTCTCTGCGCGGATTACCGGGACACCTACTCCAGCATGCCGCTGCTGACTCATATCGGTTCCCCGCTCGGGAATTACTACTGGTACAACTATCTGACGGATCATCTCGGACACGGCGCCAGCCGGAATTACGGAGCCGTAGCAAAAGACCGGGATTCCATCTTCAAATGTCCGACCCAGTCCAGGGAGATCATAACAGCGAATACCTATTATATCAGTTATGCCATCAACAACGGATTGTGTCCCCAGATAGCGCAGAAGGAAAAATGCGGCATCCTGAATCTGAAGCAGCCTTCCCGGACTCCGCTGTTTGCGGATGGCGGCATCTGGATGACGAAAAGTCCTCTTGCTCTTGACGGCGCCATCCTGCTTTATTATGAATCAGCCGGGACCTCCTGCTTCGACACAAGCTCAGTGAACTGCCGTGTCTATCCGCGGCACTCCGGCGCGGTGAACATCATTTATGCCGATCTTCACGCGGGATCCGCGAAGCTGCCGCTCTGGGGGCTGATCCCGGAAAATGTGCTCCTCCGCGTCAAGAATGCCGAAGGGAAATGGGTCATGTGGGAATGAAGGAATCCGATTGCAAGTTGAATCATACAACCAATACTATGTCAGGAAAGGATACTGTATGCTGAAGAAAGTCATGACACTGGCGCTCTGCGCCGGAATTCTGAGCGCCGCCGCGCTGGATCTCGTGAAGGACGGCAGCCCCCGGATTTCCGTGGAATCCGGTTCGACGGCGCCGGAAAAGAAGGCCGTTGCGGAATTCAAACGCATCATCAAGGCCGTCAGCGGCGCGGAAGTGGGAAACACTCCGGCGGAAAACCGTCTTGTCATCGGAACGCCGGAAACCAATCCGCGGATTGCGGCGGAGTCATCGTTTCTCGGGCTGGACAAGAAGAGCGGTTCGGATGTTTTCTCCCTCAAGACGAAAGGCAATGTGATCTATGCCGCGGGCAGCAATCCGCGCTCCGCGATGTTTGCGGTTTTCGAACTGCTCGAACAGCTCGGCTGCCGCTGGTTCTGGCCGGGTGCGGACGGCGAGTATCTTCCCGCGCCGTCGAAAAATCTTTCCGTCGGGAAGCTCGACATTCGCAGCGAGGCCGCTTTCGCACACCGCCATCTGAGCTCGCACCCGAACCGGGACAAGTCGCTCTTCTTCGCCCATAACAAGATGAACCCGATGGGAGATCCCCATGGATACGGTTTTTCCACAAGCTGGGGCGGTCACTCCTTCAACTGGATCTTTCCGGAGGACTGCAAGACAATCGAGGAATATTTCAAAAAGTATCCGGAGCAGTTTGCGTTCAACAACGGAATTCGCGTCATCAACCAGCACTGCTACACCAATCCGGACACGTTCCGGACCTTCCTGAAATGGATTGACAATTTCTGGAAGAAGAATCCGCAGATCGAGTATCTGACGCTTTCCGCCCGGGACACCCCCATCTACTGCAAATGCCCCGAATGCTCGAAATTCGATTCCTCCACGCTCTATTTCCAGTTCATCAAAAGACTGATCGAGGAAACCGCGAAAAAGCACCCCGGCAAAAAATACAATACGATCGCCTATTCGTTCTATCTGAACGTCCCGAAGGTCAAGCTTCCGGCGGAACATCTGAACATGTCCTACTGCATGTACAACCGCTGTTTCAAGCACAAGTTTTCGGATAAGAGCTGTCCGGTCAATCCGCGGGCGCTGAAAGCGGTGGAGGCGTGGCGCAAAGCCGGCATCAATCCTGCGATTTACGGATACCATTTCGACATTTTCGGCGGCGATCCCGTGCTGACGCCGATCACGCCGGTTGTGGCGGAGGAACTCCGCTGGGCGCGCTCCATTGGGATTACTTACTGGATGACCGAGTATCACTCCAATTTTGAGTTGAAAAAGCCGCTCTGGGACAGCCGCCCCTTTGTCAATCGCTTCCCCGCCTACGCCATTGCAAAACTTCTCTGGAACCCCGATCTTGACGAGAAGGCGCTTCTTGCGGAATTCTGCCGCTATACCTTCGGTGCCGCGGCCGAGGAGATGGAACGCTATTACACGCTGATGCAGGAGGCGTGGCAGAAAGACGGACACGTCTCCTATTATTTCAGCAATCCGGCTTCGCAGACGGACAATGTGATTTCCCATGAACTGATCGAGCAGATCGATCCCCTGTTCGAAAGCGCTTTGAAAAAGACCGCGCCTGACGCTCGCGCGAAGCGTCTCGTCAACGCTGACTTCGAGGCGTGGAAACGCTGGCGCGACCTGAAACTCTCCCGCGACAACTGGAAGGAGATCGCCGCGGGCAAAGTGACCGATCGCCTGGATTATCTGAAGAATGCCGCTCCGGGCACGCTTCTTTATGCCGCGGATCTTCGGAAAAGGCCGAAGGATTTCAAGGAGACCTGCACGGTGAAGAAAGACGCCGACGGCACGCCCTATCTGGAATACCGGCCGCAGAGAAATGCAAAGGGGCATCTCATGCATGACGGCTTCCTCTACGGCAATCATCCGCGGATTTTCGGACATCCCTGCAACTGGATCAATTATGAACTCTCCTTCCGCTTCCGTTTCCCCGCCGGCGAGAAGAAAAACGGGATCTGGGCGAGAGTCCGGGCTGGCGGGGAACGCTTCGGAACGGATTTCTCCGCAATGGACGTTTCCGTCAACAAACGCTGGGTTGTCGCCAGCTACCGCCTGAAAGAGGGAAACCGGCGCGTCGATGTCGGAAGGAAGCGCATGGACGAAGCGCTTTCCGACTCCTGGCATACGATGCAGATCCGTGTCGTGGACTGCTGGATGACCGTGAAGCTGGACGGAAAACTTGTTCTGGAGGGGAAAGTGCCGCTCGGCAGAGGGATCATCAATCTCTGCAGTTACAGCCCTGCGGATTTTGCGGATATCACGGTCCATGAAATTCCGTCGCCTTCCCTGGCGGAGCGCTGGCATGTCAATGTGCCGCATGTGAAGACGGCTCCCTCCATGGACGGAACGGGCGGCGATCCCGTCTGGAAACAGGGATTCCAGGTCAACGGCTTTGCCAGCCGGGGAACGGAGACGCCGAAAACCGCCGCGTCGATTCTGCGGACGGACAGGGCGCTTTATCTCAAGGTGGAGTGTTTCGGCGATATGAGCAAAGTCAGGACAATGCAGATGAAACGCGACGACGACCAGTGGAAGGACGACTGCATCGAACTTTCCGTCGACCCCGACAACACGCGCACGGATTATTACTATCTGGTCACGAATTCCGCAGGCGTGCAGTACGACGCACTCGCCTCCGTCGGCATGAACATCAACAAGGCCTGGAACGGAAAATGGAAAACCGCCGCGTCGAAGTCCGGAGACAAATGGACGGTCGAATTCGAGCTTCCCTTTGCAACTTTCGGCACGCCGAAGGAGGGCGTGAACTGGCTGATCGGCATCAACCGCACTGGTTCCGGCATCCGCCAGAGCTGGACGGACGGATCCTATCACAGTCCGAGCAGCTTCCGGACCGTGCGGATGACGGAGGAGGGCGCTGAATGAAGCGTCTCGGACAGTTTGCAGGAAAAAAGGTTCCGGATCGTCTTGCTCTTTACCAGCTGACGGACGATCCGGTGATTCCGGCCTGCCACATTTATATGGAGGCGCAGATCTTTTCTCCGGATTCGCGGCGGTTCGTGCTTCACGAGTCCGCCCATCCTCACGGGAGCGATCCGCGGGACCCGCGCCACCGCTACCTGTTCTGCGATCTGGAGGAAAACGGAGATTTGACTCCGCTTACCGATGAATGCGGTGTTACCGCTCCTTCGCTTTCCCCGGACGGAAAAAGCTTTTACTACTTCGTGGATGAACTGGAAGACAGAGGCCGTCTGCGGTTGCGGAAACTGGATCCTGCCACGGGGGAGCGTTCCGAACTGGCCTGTCTGACGGAACAGGACGGAATCGCTCCGGCGCCGCCTTTTTATCCGCTTTCCACCATCTCTCCGGACGGACGGCGCATCGCCGTCGCCACCGCCTTGCGTTCCGGACCGGAAGCGGAATGGCCCGAACACGGGATGTGGGTGTTCGACACGGAGACGGGAGAATGCCGCCTTGTCCTGCGCGGAACGGACTTCTGCAATCTCCATCTGCAGTACTGCCGCAGCGGACTGGAGCCGCATACCATGCTCATCCAGCACAATCACGGCAGCCGTCTGCGGTGCGTCCGCGGAAAACGCGAGGGAATCAGCCATGCGGCCGCGCTGGACCCGGAGTCCGGACATGCGTTGCGGAAAATCCGCGCCTGCGACGATCCGCTTCAGCCCAATACGGGATTCGGGCTGGATCTGCATCTGATCGATGACGACGGGACACGGTGGCGGAGTCTGCCGGTCGGGCGCGACGGCATGGAGTTCTGCCAGGGGCATCAGTGCTGGCGCGGGAAGAGTTCCCGGGTCATTGCTTCGACGCTGCTGTTTCAGACTCCTTCAACGGCAGTTCAGGAACTCATCGAGCTGGAGGCGTTTCCCGGAGCGGTGCACTGCCGTCCCGCTGCGGAAGGCGGAGTGCGCAACGTTCTTAGCAGGGGGATCAAGCCTCCTCATTTTCTGCATTTCGCAACGGATGCGGCGGGGGAGCGCATCGTCAGCGATTACGAGGCGGACAACGGGGAATGGCATCTGTATGCCGGACGCCTCGGCGGCGACGGCGAAGCTGCGGACCTCCGCTTCCTCCTGAATCTGGGCAGCAGGGAGAAAAGCCCGTGGCATCCGCATCCCTTTCTTTCTCCGGACGGGAAGAAAGCCTTTTTCAATTCCTCCGCATCCGGCGTTCTTCAGGCTTACTGCCTGATGCTGGACTGAAAAGAGGAGCATGTTGCCGGAGGATGTGCCGAAGCGTCCGGAGCAGCGTCTCCGCGCACTGTCAGAATGCCGCCGGAGCAATCCGCACGAAAACCTGCATGGCGGATTCCCCTCTGTTCTGCCAGAGCGCATACGGAATGAAGCAGAGATCCACTCTCCCGTATTGCGGCGGCGTCTTCCGGTAAAGCATATCGGATTTGCTGAATTCCGCCTTTGCCGCGCAGCGGAGGGCAACGGTGTCTTCCGGCAGTCCCGCTGCCTTTCCCATACGGAATTCCGGAACCGGAGGAAGAATCGCATTCGGCAGGGAAACACCCGGGTTGTCCAAGCTTTCGAGACAGTAGATCAGCGGGCCGCGCTGCACTGCGACCCGGCCCGCATCCGCGGCAATTCCGGGATGCGGATATATGACTTCCGGTTTCATTTCCAGTTTCAGCGCAATTCTGTCGCCGCTCTTCCATTCCCGCGTCATTTTCAGGTAGGAAGCTTCCAAAGTCCTGTCCGCTGGCGCACCATTCAGCTCAACGGACCAGTCCGCGCACCATCCCGGAATGCGAAGCGCAAGCGCAAAGGAGCCGCCGCGCTCAATCGTGACGGCGATATTGCCGTCATACGGATAATTGCCGTCAATCCGGACTTCATACGCATCCGTGGAGATTCTGGCTGCGGCAGGAACGTCAATGCGCAGGCACTTTTCCGCCGCTTTGCAGCAGAAGGCGCCGAGCTGCGGCAGAAAGCGGCAGTAGTTCGTCGGGCAGCAGGAGCAGCCGAACCATGCCTGGCGTTTTTTACATGTATTGCCGTGTTCGTGCGTAGCATCATTCACTTCCAGCAGATTCGCATAGAAGAATTCATCTCCGGAGAGACTGATTCCGCTCAGCGCGTTGTTGTAAAGCACACGTTCCAGAACATCGGCGTATTTCCCCTCATTCGTGACATCAAGGAGGCGTTTGGCAAACATTGCCAGTCCGATTGCGGCACAGCTTTCCGCATAGGCGGTATCATTCGGGAGCCCGAAGTCCGTTGTGAAGGCTTCCCCGATGCTTGTCGAGCCGATTCCGCCGGTGATGTACATCCTTCTCCGAGAAAGATTGTCAAATAGGCGGATTGCGGCATTGAGCAGAACGCAGTCTCTTGTTTCCACGGCGACATCCACCATGCCGCAGTAGAGGTAAACCGCGCGGACAGCGTGTCCGACGGCCTGTTCCTGTTCACGGACGGGCTTATGCGCCTGACGGTTCGACAGAAAGTCGCGGGGAATGCTTTTTTCCGTCTCCGAAAAATAATTCGGGTCCGCACCCCGCTCGTCGATGAAGTATTTCGCCAGATTGAGATAGCGCGTTTCCCCTGTTGTCCGGTAGAGCCTGACCAGCGCAAGTTCGATCTCCTCATGACCGGGATAGCCGCGTTTCTGTCCGGGGGCGGGGCCGAATACCGAAGCGATGTAATCGGCATAACGGCACATCGCGTCCAGGAACTTGCGGGATCCCGTCGCCTGAAAATGAGCGACGGCCGCCTCGATCAGATGTCCGGCGCAGTAGAGTTCATGCCAGTCGCCCAGATTGCTCCATCGCTTTTCCGGTTCCACGACGGTGAAATGGACATTGAGATAACCGTCATCCCGCTGTGCCGAGACGATCAGATCGACCAGTTCGTCGAGTTCCTTTTCCATGGCGGGATCGGGATGGATCATCAGCATTTCCGCCATGCCCTCCAGGACTTTTGCCACATCGGAATCCCAGTAAACGTGCGGCGGATTCGGATCGCCTTTCTTCCACTGGAGGCGGAACGCGTCGATTCGTCCTGTCTCCCGGCATCGCTTGAGACAGCTGGGGATCGTGACATCGTGTCCGGTCTTCTGCCTTGAGGCAAAAACGGAATCATGAAGTTGAATGGCTGCAAGATTCATGAACATAATTTCCTTTTTAATTCATTTCCAAATATTCAGCTACTGTTCAGATATAATTCACTTATTCGATTGCGTCCAGCGCACTTTTTCTCCATTCCGCCGGGGAGGAAAAGACTTTTTCCGGCAGGATCAGCTGCTCGTAAAGGTTCGGATTCCGCTCTTGGAGAATGCTCAGCACGGTATAGTCTTCCAGACCTTTCCGGATGGCTTCACTGCGCTTGGACGGGATCCATTCATCCGGATCTCCATCGTAAACGACGGAATAGCTCTGTGCTCCGCGGGGTTCCCATTCCGGATGGCGGTCAAAAAAGCACCAGTAGGAATATCCTGTCACATTTTCGCATTTCAGTCGGCGGAAATAGTTGCGCATCCGGTTTGCGGGATAATTCCGGTTCTGCACATGATACACCCAGATTTCTTTTCCGGAATCATGAAGAATCCTCATTTTTTCCGGTGTCATCATCTCCAGTTCCGGCGCAAGCACATCAATTGCCCCGGCCAGACGCGCAATGCTTTTCAGGGAGAGCGCATAATGGAAGTTGTTATAGATTTTCAGTTTCGGATCAGCCTTCCGGATCACCTCTGCGAGACGTATGAGATAGTCAATATCCTTTTCCGCGGGTTCGTCGCGCATGCAGATGAAAAGGCGCTCGTAAGTGATCCCGCGCTTCCGGAACTCAGGCACTGCCGCTCGGAGGTAGGCAATGATTCGCCGTTCCCATTCGGGGGAATAGGTTGCAATGCTCTTTCCCTTGTTCCTGCCAAGAAAAATCGTCAGATGCGGGTCGGAGTGGACCGGAAGGTACAGAAGCACATTGGCGGGCTGCGCCATCATTGCCAGATGGCGGTCCATTTTGCTCCAGTCCATTTTTTCCGGCCGGATTCTCCCGTTTTCATCAAATACCGGCTGCGGAGAATGGAACTGATATGGTGCGGCCGTGTTGTCATGCATTGCCGTCAGCATGTTCCGGGAGTCCTCATAGCGGCGGTTCAGATCCGGATTATGATACAGCAGCGCATAGGAAAACATCCTGATCGGAAGTTCTTTCGGAAGTGCAGTTTTGAGCGGATGCATCTTGACTTTCAGGTATTTTTTCCCAATGGTCAGTTCACCGGAAAAGGTTTTTTCCAGACGGGCGGAAAAATAAACCTGCCGGGTCATGCCCGGCGGCACTGTCACTAGACAGCGCCCGTCTTTTCCGGGCCGCAGCCGCGGCAGCGCGTCGTCCACGTAATTCAAACGATCCGTCTCCACATGTACCGCGAGACGCGGAACCAGACCGGATTCCGGAGGCAGTGTGATCGGAACCGTCAGATCACGAGCGGTTGCATTGGTCAGATTCACGGCAAAGCTTTCCCTTTCTCCTTTCAGGCCGCGCAGTGTCACTGCCACTGGCGGTTTTCCGGAAGGGAGCAGATAACAGCCCTGGGGTGCCAGCGGATCGGCGACCGGGGAAATAAGGAGTGCGCTGCCGGGGAATTGTTTTTGCAGAAATCCGCTGAAAAGAACACCGAGTTCCCTCTGGAGCGGGAAAAACGGCATTCCAGTGCGGGGATCGCGGGAAGAGGGAAAAAAGTCCGCGCATTTCTTTTCCAGCGCATCAAGTGCGCAGCCAAGTTCCGGTGCAAGTTTCCGGACGCGGGAGATGTCGTCCCGGATCAGCTTTCGTGCACGGGCAGCGTCGCGCTGCTTCTGCAGTTCCGGGGTATATTCATAAATCTCCACATTGTCGAACCAGACCGTCCCGGAAGCCGACGCAAGGTAAAGCGTGACCCCGAGCTCCCTGCTTTCTCCGGAGCTGAATATTTCACTTTCATAGAGTTTCCAGTCGAATGTCCAGTAATCCGGAACGGCTCTCTTGAACTGTTCAAGTCCGGGTCCGAAACTGGTGATCGGACGGGAAAGGTCGCCGTAGGGGCCTATGAACATGCGGGCACCGCCGCGGTTTTCCGTATGGATATCCTGGCCCCGCGCATGAAAGCGGGCGATGTAACGGGTATTCGGTTTGCACGGCACATGAAGCTGTTGGATCCGGGAATAGAGGTCCGGGCGTTTCTGTGTAATCCGGACAGACTGTCCTCCACTCATGCTGATTGTGGTATCAAGCGTCACTTCAGCTGCCGGATGAAGTTTTTCCGGCCAGATTTCCCAGGCGGAAATTCCGCCGCCGGCGTTTTTTTCCGTGAAATTGCCGTTTTTCAGAAGATTCTGCGCGGGAAGTGTCAGCATACCGGCCAGTCCGATGATAAGGAAAAGATGTTTTGTCATTTGAAAATCTCCGCAGCCGTCTGGGTGTCGCCGAATGCAAGACGTTCGGGAAGCGCCATATAACGGTAACTTCTCACACTGCCGTCATAATGAACAATATTGGATAACGTCATCTTGGAATGCGGGGAGAAATATTGCCGCCCGTAAGTCGCATTTTTGTAACGGGCGCTGGTGTAATAATGCCAGTCGAAGGTGTTGTAAGCACGGTATTTGGAATGTCCTTCCCCCGCATAGATCAGCATGGTCGGATTGCGTACTTTCGTCAGCAGAAAACCGCCGGGATATCCGGAGCTCACGCTCATATAATAAATGACGCTCACGACATAGGAGGCTTTTGTTTTTCCCAGCGCTGGCGCCTCTCTCGGCGTGATATCCGACGGGCAGAGAAATATCTTCACATTTCTGATGTATTCATTCAGATTGCCATCCCAGTAATTCCAGGGATGCGCGGGATCCACATACTGCACTCCTTCCAGACGCTCCTTGAAGTCCCCCGCATACAGCATCAGCGCGGTTCCGATCTGTTTCATATTCGAGGCGCAGCTGATCTGCCGCGCCTTTTCCCGAGCCGTATTCAGCGCCGGAAGCAGCATTGCCGCCAGAATCGCAATGATCGAAATTACGACAAGGAGTTCTATCAATGTAAAACCTTCCCGGTCACTCTTTTTCTGCCAGACCGCCTTCATAACACTCTCCTTTCATCTTTCCTGAATCCTGAATGAAGTTTTTCTGTTGCAGCGCCATGATCCCTTTTCGGTCTTCTACGGTATATTATAACGGAATCTCCGGAATCCGCAAGCTGACGCATCGGTAGAAAAAAGAGACAATTCCGATTTTTCCAAATTTATTTTCCCTTTTTTTTTCTATTTCTCATATGAAAAGTATTGCTTTTACACGATTTCATCTTACAGTATCAACAGGAGATAAAACCGACATCAGAAACGGAGAATTTTTCATGCGGATTGCATTGCAGGCGCACAACTGCGGAAGATTCATCTCGCGCGGACACGGAAGGCATGTCACCCGGACCATCACCAGCTGGGAACTGATTTTTATCTTGAGAAGCAAACTGGAAATGTTTGTCGGCTCGGATAATTTCGATGTCCCGGCGGGGGATTGCCTTCTGCTTCCGCCGGGGGTCCGGCATGGAGGAAGATCCGGATATACTTCCGATCTTTCTTTCTTCTGGATTCACTTTCTTCCGACCGACAGAAAGAGTGAACAGTATCTCCTGAAGCGGCCGCGCATGTCCCGTGTCGGGAATCCGGCACGCCTCAGCGAGTATTTTCAGCAGTTTCTGTCTCTTCAGGAGGATGTGCCGGAAGACCGGGACGGACTCGATATGCTCATGGCGCTGATTCTCCACGAGGCGTTCCGGAAAACAAGGGAAAATACGGTACAGCAGGAGCTGCCCGCGCTGATGCAGGAACTCCGGAAGACCCTTTCCCTGCGATTTCGCGAACCGCTTTCCACCTCCCAGCTCGCAAGGGAACTCCAATGCAATCCGGATTATCTCGGAAGGCTTCACCACCGTTATTTCAACGAATCCATCACGGACACGCTGAACCGGATCCGGATCACTCATGCCGCGGAACGGCTCCGTTCCACCGCACAGGGCATCGCACAGATCGCCGACGAAGTCGGATTCAACGACCCGGCCTATTTCCGCAGACGCTTCTTCCAGTGTTACGCCATGTCCCCGCGCGCCTACCGCAGACTGAAAACACAGGAATATGTCAATACCGAATAAGCCCCGGGCTTTTCTTTCCGCGTTTCCGTGCTATATTTCCGCACCATGAATACGAACTCGGACACGCCGGAAACTGTTTTCCGCAGAATCAGGGAAATTTTTCCAACGCTGCTCCTCCGCGACCAGGCAAGGCTCCGGCGGCGGATGCGCTCGTTCGCATCGTCAAGGGACACGACCGCGCTCGAATCGTTCCGGAAATATCTGGAGAATCTTTCCGCGCATACCCTGCACCGTTTTGCCGATTCTCTCGTCTGCAGTTTTCCCGAAGAGCTGCCGATCAGCGCGAAAACAGCGGAAATTTCCGAGATCCTGAAACAGCATCAGCTCGTGATCGTCTGCGGTTCCACTGGATCGGGAAAGACCACCCAGCTCCCGAAGATCGCGCTCAGAAACGGATTCGGCCGCCTCGGACGCATCGGGTGCACCCAGCCCCGCAGAATCGCGGCATCCGCGCTGGCGCGCCGGGTGGCGTCCGAGACCGGATGCGTCTGCGGCGCGGAGGTCGGATACAAAGTCCGGTTCGACGATCACACCGCGCGGAACACCGTTGTCAAGTTCATGACCGACGGCATTCTTCTTGCCGAAACGCGCGACGATCCCGATCTTCTCCAGTATGACTGCATCATTCTCGACGAGATCCACGAACGGTCGCTGAACATCGATTTCCTGCTCGGTTATATGAAACTTCTTCTTGCGCGGCGGAAGGATCTGCGCGTCATCCTGTCCTCGGCTACGCTGGACGCGCAGCGCATTTCGGAATTTTTCGGGGGTGCGCCCGTGATCGAGGTCGAAGGCCGTCTCTTTCCGGTCGAAGACTGCTTTCTGGAACCCGAGGAGGACGAGGAGCTTCCCGAAAGCGTCGCGCGCGGCGTGACCTTCCTCTCCGAACTGGATGCGCGCGGCGACATTCTGGTTTTTCTTCCCGGCGAGCGGGAAATCCGCGACTCGGCGGAACTCCTTTCCGGCCGCTTCGGCGCGCACAGTGAAATCCTGCCTCTCTTCGGGCGTCTCAGCGCCGGGGACCAGCAGAAAGTTTTTTCTCCGGGAAGGCGGCGCCGGATCGTTCTGGCAACCAATGTCGCCGAAACCTCCCTGACGATTCCCGGCATCCGGTTCGTCATCGATTCCGGACTCGTCCGTCTGAGCCGTTACAATCCCCGCACGAGAATTCAGGAACTGCGCGTGGAACCCGTTTCACAGGCGAGCGCAAGGCAGCGCCGCGGACGGTGCGGACGTCTGCGCGACGGAATCTGCGTGCATCTTTACAGTGAAGAGGCGTTGAACGGGTATTCCGAATTCACGCCGCCGGAAATTCAGCGTTCGTCCCTTGCCGGTGTCATCCTCCAGATGGCCGCACTGCGTCTGCCGCCGCTTGACCGTTTCCCGCTGGTCGATCCTCCCGCCGCGCCGCTGATCCGCGAAGGCATGCAGGCGCTGGAGGACATTCTTGCGCTTGACAGGAGCGGACGCCTGACCGAATGCGGATGGCGCCTTGCGGAAATTCCGCTCGACCCGCATCTTGCGAAAATGCTGATGAGCGCGGAACGTTTCCGCGTTCTGCCGGAGATGCTGGTGATCGCGGCGTTCCTGAGCATTGCCGATCCGCGCGAACGTCCGTTTGAACAGGCGAAGGCGGCCGATGACGCGCACCGGAAATTCGCAAACGAAGATTCCGATTTCATCGGGATCCTGCAATTGCATGACGCCGTGGAAAAAACGCTTGCGGAGCGCGCCTCGAATCAGGCGTTGCGGCGTTTCGCGCAGAAAAACTTTCTCAGCTACCGCCGTCTGCGCGAATGGCGGAATCTGATCGAGGACCTGAAGGAGATCTGCCGGGAAAACAGATGGAACTCTGCGCGGGGGATTGATCTTGAACGTCTCCCGGCGGATGCGCTTCACAAGGCGCTGATGAGCGCGCTGCCGCGCCAGATCGGCATGTTCGACCGGGAGTCGAAGCTCTTTTCGGACATGAAAGGGAAAAAATTCACCTTGTTCCCGGGATCCGCGCTGGCGAAGCGGAAGAATCCGCCGCAGTGGGTGCTCTTTTTCGCCCTGGTCGAAACGAGCCGCGTCTTTGCGCGCGGAAACGCCCTGATCCGTCCGGAGTGGCTCGAAGAGGTCGCTCCGCACATCTGCTCGCTGAGCTACGACAGAATCCACTGGGACGAAACCAGCGGATTCGTATACGCCCGTGAACGGGTCACGGCGGGGCAGCTTCTGATTCATCCGGGCCGCCGCTGCCACTATGCGAAGGTGCGGCCCGCCGAGGCGCGCGCGGTTTTCATCCGCGAAGGGCTGGTGTCGGGTCTTGCTTCCGCACGCGGGACATGGCTGGAGGAGTTCGCATACCTCCTGGGGGAACTCAAGACGCTTGAAATCAAGATGCGCAGACCCGATTCCATCGTCAACGCCGAGGCGATTTTCCGCCACTTCGATGAAGTTCTGCCGCCGGAGGTTCATTCGGTCAAGGCGCTGGAAGCCGACTGGAGGAAAAACCGCCGGAATTACGCGCCGGAAGCAGAAGAGATCATGCTGATCCCTTATGAGGAGCTGCGCGAGGCGGATTTTCCCGATTTCATCGAATGCGCGCTGCGGCGTTTCCCGCTGCGGTACAAGTTCGATCCCGGCGAGGAGGAGGACGGCATCTTTCTGGAGGCGCCGGAAGAGGATCTGAATCTGCTTGATCCGTATCTGACGGAGTATCTCGTCCCCGGTTACCTCGTCTGGAAGGCGGGTTTTCTGCTGCGTTCGCTCCCGAAGAGTCTCCGGCGGAACTATCTGCCGCTGGACGACACAATCGGGGAATTCATGAAGGATTGCCGCGCCGGAAAAATCTTCACAGGACGGCCGTTTTCCGAGGCCTTTGCTTCCTGGCTCAACGACCATTGCGGAGAGACGATCACGCCGGACATCTTCGACGCGATCGAGCTGCCCGAGTATCTGCGGATGAAGCTGGCGGTTCTGGACGCGAAGGGAAAGGTTCGGCATGTTTACCGCGAGATGCCCGGAGATCTGGCGAAGGATTCCCGGGTCGGACGGAACGTGCCCGCTGCCGCGCAATGGAATCTCTCTGGCTTTCACGGCTGGCCCGGAGCGGAGGTCCTCATGCCCCAATCGGTGCGTCTCTCGAAAGATGCGGAACTTGCCGCATATCCGGCGCTGGTGGACGAGGGCGAAACGCTGGGGCGTGCGCTCTTCCTGCGGAAAAGCGAGGCGGAGCAGGAACATGCCCGTGCGGTTCTCAAACTCTGGCGCATGCGGCTCCCGCAGATCCTGAAACCGCTCCGCGCGATGATGAACATTCCGCATCCGATGGAACTGAGTTTCTTTCTGAAATACCGCGACTGGAAGGAAGATGCGCTGGACAATGCCGTCACGCGAGCGCTCGGGAACGACCTGTGGGAAATCCGTTCGGAGGAGGCCTTCGATCTCCGGCTGGAGGAGTCGCGCGATCAGGTTGCCGCCATAATCACAGATTTCATGGAGGAGCTCAAGGGCGTATTCCATATATACGGCGAGGCCATGACGTTCCTGCGGAAACTGGATGAGGAATCGGAAACGTATGAGGACATCGAAGAGGAACTGCACTTCCTTTTCCGCCCCGGTTTTCTGAAGACGCCGGAGATTTTCGACCGTTCCGCACGCTATCTGAAGGCGTTGAACATCCGCATTCAGCGCGCGATCGCCTCTCCGCAGAAAGACCGGACGAAAGGCGAAAGCATCGCTCCGTACATCCGGAAGTTCCGGATGGGCCTGGAGATGGTGGAATCTCTGGAACGTTCGGACGATCTGCGCGCCTACTGTCTGCTTCTGGAAGAGGCGCGGATTGCGGCGTATGCGCCGGAGATGCGTCCTCTGGTCAAATGCGGCGAAGCTGTCCTGAAGGAACGCTGGGAGGCGCTCCGCTTTTCCGCGGACTGATTCCCGAACACGGCAGAATGCTTACAGCGCGGTCTGATAGACGTAATCGTCCATATAGTAGCCGCTTCCGATGTCGTTCCTGACTTTTTCCAGAAGTTTGAAGCCGTTTCTCTCGTAGGCGCGGATCGCGTCCTTGTTCTGCTTGTTGACGTTCAGGCGCAGGAACTTGTAACCGGCGGCGCGGGTCTCGGCAATCGCGTGCCGAAGCATCTGCGAACCGATTCCCCTGCCGTGATACACATAGTCGAGATAGAGCTTGTGCAGTTTGGCGACGCCGTCGGCATAGGGCCCCCAGGAGAGGAATCCCACCGGCGTTTCCCCGTCGCAGATCAGTTCAAAGCGGATTCCTTCCGTCAGTTCGCGCTTCGTCACGGAAAGATCGTACATCATCTTGAGCATATAGGCTCTCTGTTCCGGGGAGAGAATGTCCCGGTAGGTGCGCGCCCAGATTTTTTCCGCGAGTTTTTCCACGGTTTTCAGATCCTGTTCCGTTTCTGCATTCCGAAAGGTCATGGTCATTGCAGCAGTTCTCCTTACAAATACGCTTCGGCGAGATCGTTCCAGAAGGCAAGGCCCTTTTCCGTCGGGAAAATCCGGTCCGGCGTCTCCTGAAGCATCCCGTCCTGCAGTTGTTTTCCGATTATTGTACTCCACATTTCGCGCCACGGCAAACGGGAAACGCGGGAAAATTCACTCTTTTTCCATCCGCGCACGGTGCGAAGCCCCATGATGAACATTTCTCCCAGACGCTTTTCGTAGCGGATTACATCCGCTTCGGGAGGAATCCCGGCGAGCCAGCGTGCAAGCGGGGAAACCTCCGTAAAGCGCACCGCTCCGTCGAAAGAGCACGCCGCCGGGCCGAGCCCGAGATAAGGCTCCGCGTGCCAGACATTCTGGTTGTGGCGGCATTCATACGGTTTCGAGGCATAGTTGGAAATCTCATAGCGCGGCATGCCGTGCGCGGCGAGAATTTCCTGCGCCGCCTCCCACATGGCAAAGGAGAGTTCATTGTCTTCCGGCGGGAGTCTGCGCGCGGCAAGTTCCGTTCCCTCCTCAATGCTCAGCGAGTAGGCGGAGATGTGCCGCACTCCGTGGGAGAGCGCCGTATCCAGTTCTTCCCTCCAGTTCGCGAGCGTTTCCCCCGGCAGTGCGTAAATGAGGTCGAATCCGATGTTATCGATTCCGTTTGCGCGCAGAAGCCGCAATGCCGTTTCCACGGCGTGCGCATCGGACGGGCGCCGTCCGATCTTCTCCCGGAAATCGGGGCGGAAGGACTGGACGCCCATGCTGACACGGTTTACATGCCGCGCGAGGATTTCCGCCTTTTCCTCCGTCAGGCTTTCCGGATTGCACTCGATGGAAATTTC
Source organism: uncultured Victivallales bacterium (assembly GCA_944390795.1). Classification (GTDB taxonomy): domain Bacteria; phylum Verrucomicrobiota; class Lentisphaeria; order Victivallales; family UBA1829; genus UBA11452. The sequence continues at coordinate 59,237 of CALXRI010000008.1, read as the reverse complement.
CTCGCCGGGCAGGAATGAAAAGTGCCGTTCCAGAATCCGGAACAGACGCTTCAGCGTCTCCGGGGGGAGGGCGGTCGGGGTTCCTCCTCCGATGTAAAGCGTGTCAAGCGTAAGCGTTTGCGCCGATTTCCGCGCCGCATCGTTCTCCAGGCGATCCAGCCATTGCGTCACGGAAGCGGGATTGACTTCAGGCTCGGAGTAAAAGGCGCAGTAGGCGCATTTCCCGTTGCAGAACGGGACATGCACATAGACGTTCCGGCAGGGGCGCGTGTTCATGATTTCAGCGCGTTCAGGGCGGAAAGAAAAACTTCCCTGTAAGGAATCCCCTGTTCGCGGGCGGCACGCAGACATTCCTCGTATTCGGGTTTTGCGGAAATGACTTTGCCGCCGAGAAACGCGCGCTTGACATGGATTTCCGTGCCGCAGGGAAGTTTCACCGCAACCGTGTCCCGTTCCAGAATACGCCGTTCCGTGCGGCGCACCCGGACGCCGAGCGTGCCGCTTTCCCGGAAGAGGGTTTCCGAGAAGCGGTCGAGATCGGACTCCATGCAGAGGACGTGCAGGACAAAACCGGGTCTCTGTTTCTTCATGACGGCAGGTGTCATCCAGACATCGCGCGCACCGTTCGCCAGCAGTCCGGCTGCAATCGCGCCGGCCGTTTCCGGGGGCACGTCGTCCAGATTCGTTTCCAGTTCGACGCATGTCTCGCAGCTCCATGCGGCGCGTTCGGCGGACTCGATCAGAGTTGCGCGCAGTGCGTTTGGGCGTCCGTTGAGTTTCCGGCTTCCGAAGGAGACGGCCTCCGCGACGACTTTGCCTGTGATCCGGCGGTTCTGTCCGCCCGGGAACGTCGTCAGAAGCGCCGCTCCGGTCGGGGTAATCATTTCAAAAGGTTCATCCGTCTGCGTGATCTCAATGCCTTTGAGGAGGCGGAGCGTGGCGGGCGCCGGGATCGGATAGATGCCATGGCGGCAGCGGAAGGTGCCGGTTCCCTCGGGCAGGGCGCCGAAGGAAATGGAATCAATTCCGAGCATGACGAACGCCCAGCAGGAGCCGAGAATGTCCACAATGGAGTCGACCGCGCCGACTTCATGAAAATGCACGTGGTGAGCGTGGCAGCCGTGGACTTCGCCTTCGGCGTGTGCCAGGCGGTGGAAGACTTCATGTGCCAGCTTTTTCGCCGCGTCCGGCATCGGGGCGTTGTCGATGATCTCTGCAATTTCGGGAAGGGCGCGTTCCGTTCCGGAATTTTCCGTGATTTTCACTTCCAGTTTTGCGCCGTTCATTCCATAATCGGAAAAGGGGATTTTTTCGATGGCGAATGCGTCGCCGGGAATGGCGGTGTTCAGTCCCTGTTCAATCTGTTTCAGATCGGCGCCGAGACTGCCGAGGGCGGCGAGAATCATGTCTCCGGCGGCGCCGCCGATACTGTCAAAACGAATGTATCTCATTTTACCTCCTGAAAAGTTATTTCCTGCGCGCGAAGCTGCGCAACTGAAAAAATAATTTGCAACGCAAATTATGATTCGTGCAGGACTCTCAGTCCTGCCGCGGTCCAGCTGCGCAAGCTGGTCGTGCGCAGCACGAAACAAAAAATTGCGAAGCAACTGAAAAACTTTCAAGAACGTGAGGGCTCCGCGCCCTCACCCTCCGCGGCAGGTGTGAGACACCTGCACCCGGCAGGCAAGCCTGCCGTCTTTTTTATATTTTTGATTAATTTCCTGTTTTTTATTTTTTTTTAGAACGTGAGGGCTCCGCGCCCTCACCCTCCGCGGCAGGTGTGAGACACCTGCACCCGGCAGGCAGGCCTGCCGTCTTTTTTATATTTCTGATTAATTTTTATTTTTTTATTTTCTTGAGGAATACCGCGCCCAGCCACGGCAGCCGCAGACGGATATGCTGTTTCTGTCCGTGATAAAGCCCATCCTCGGTTTTCATCACTCCGGGATTGGTCAATCCCGTTCCGCCGTATTCCGCTGCATCCGAGTTGAACACCTCAACCCACTCCCCGGCAAACGGCACTCCGGTCACGTAATCGTTCCGAACCACCGGCGTGAGATTCAGAATCACGACAACAGCCTCCGTATGTTTCCTGTTCCAGCGGATATAGGAAAGAATCGACTGCCGGAAATCTCCGCCGTCCAGCCACTGGAAGCCGGCATCGGTGAAGTCCACCTCCCAGAGCGCCGGATTCTCCCGGTAAAAACGGTTCAGATCGGCGGAAAGACGCTTCATCGCCGCATGCTGCGGATAATCCAGCAGCATCCAGTCAAGCCCCGCATTGCTGTTCCATTCAATCCACTGTCCGAACTCGCCGCCCATGAAAAGAAGTTTTTTGCCCGGATGCGTGATCATGTAGGAAAAGAGAGCGCGCAGATTCGCAAACTTCTGCTGATAGTCTCCCGGCATCTTGTCGAGCAGCGATTTCTTCCCGTGAACCACTTCGTCATGACTCAGCGGCAGAATGAAGTTTTCCGTGAAGGCGTAAAGCATCGAAAAGGTGATCTTGCCGTGACTGTAGCTGCGGTAGATCGGATCCAGCGCAAAATATTCCAGCGTGTCGTGCATCCAGCCCATGTTCCACTTGAAGGTGAATCCGAGTCCGCCGAGATAGGCGGGACGCGAGACCCCCGGCCAGGCGGTGGACTCCTCCGCCACCATCATGATCCCCGGAAAGAGCTCGTGCGCCAGCTCGTTGAGACGCCGGAGAAACGCAATCGCATCCAGATTCTCGTTGCCGCCGTATTTGTTGGGGATCCACTCTCCCTCGTTTCGCGAGTAGTTCAGATAAAGCATGGAGGCCACGGCGTCCACCCGCAGACCGTCCACATGGAATTTGTCGAACCAGTAGAGGGCGCTCCCGATCAGGAAGTTTTTCACCTCGTTGCGTCCGAAGTTGAAGATGTAGGTTCCCCAGTCGCGATGTTCGCCCTGCCGCGGATCGGCATGCTCGTAAAGCGCGGTTCCGTCGAAGCGCCCGAGTCCGAAGGAGTCCTTCGGAAAATGCGCGGGAACCCAGTCGAGAATCACTCCGATGCCCTTTTCATGCATGTAATCGACGAAATAGGCGAAATCCTCCGGCGAGCCGTAGCGCGCGGTCGGCGCATAGAATCCCGTTACCTGATATCCCCATGACTGATCGAGCGGATGTTCGCAGACCGGCAGAAGCTCGATATGGGTGTAGCCCATCTCCAGAATGTAGTCGGCAAGCGCATGCGCCAGTTCTCGGTAGTTGTGGAAATCGTCCTTCTTTTCCGGATCCAGCTGACGCAGTCCCGGTCCGCGCCAGGAGGCCAGATGCACTTCATAAATATTGACGGGCGAATTCAAAATATCGCATTTCGGGCGGCGCGCCATCCAGTCTCCGTCGGTCCATGCGTACGGTGACGCGGCGGGGACTCTTCCCGCATTGTGCGGGCGCAGTTCGGTGCGCTGCGCGTAGGGATCGAGCTTGACGAGTATGTCGCCGTTCTTCGTGCGGATTTCATACTTGTAGAGGTCGCCTGGTTGAAGCGACGGAATGAAGAGTTCCCAGATGCCGGAGGATCCCATGAGGCGCATCATGTTTCGCCGTCCGTCCCAGCAGTTGAAGTCGCCGATCACGGAGACCCGTTCGGCATTCGGCGCCCACACCGCGAAGAGAACGCCCTCGACCTCTCCCATGCGGTGCGGATGTGCGCCCATGACCTCGTAAATCCGGTGGTGTTCGCCGGAGTTGAAGAGATACATGTCCATTTCTCCGACGCCGGGAAGGAAGTGATAGGGATCCTCGGAGGTGAAAGTTCCGCCGTCGGCGAAATGTTTTTCCACGACATAATCGAAATGCTTCCTCTTCCCGGGGAAGGTTTTGACGAAGAGTCCCGCGTCCGCGACTTTTTCCATCGGGAATCTTTTCCCGTCCGCGATCAGGATGATCTGCTCCGCAACAGGGTCGTATACCCGAACGGCAATCCCGTCTTTTTCGGTATGCATTCCGAGTATGGCGTGCGGATCGGCGATCCGTCCCTCAAAAAGCGTCCGGTAAGCTTCGGAATCAAAGGCGTCGTGTTTCGCAGCGGCTTTTATCATGATCCTCCTCCTCTGTGTCAGATGAATTATAGCACTTCTTCGGCGAAACGGCAAAGGGGAAAATACGTTTTTCCGCTTTTTTCCCGTCAAAAAGAGGGGACTGGAAAGGAAACGCGTCTTCCAGGTTTTTTCCGGTGGCGGCCGAATTCATGCTTTTTTCCTGACATGCTCTTGACAAATCGTTTTATCCGATTATAATTATACTTAATATGATATTTTTTGTATAACAAAAAGTATAACAAACAAATGAGCGCGACCAAAAGGGATAAAATTCTCGGAGAGATTCTCGGAGAGCTGGCCGCCGGGAAATTCGGCGCGCCGGGAGAACGCTTCCTGACGACCCGGGAACTTGCTTCCGGGAAAGGCGTTTCCCTGAAAACGGGTTTTCACATCATCGAGGACCTCCGCGATGCCGGTGTGATCCGGAAGGAGGGCCGTGATTACCGGATTGCCGCGCTGACGCCTCCGCAGAGCCGTGAAAACGGCAGAATGCTGCTCGGTTTCCTGGCGACCTGTCTGGAAAGTCCCTATTTTGCAAAACTCGCCTGCCATGCGGAGGAGTTCGCGCATTCGATCGGCGCCAGCCTGATTATCGCTTCCAGCAATTACGATTTCAAAACGGAATGCGAGCGCCTGCGAATGTTCACGCGGCAGGGCGTATCGGGGATCATGATCTGCCCATGGGCCTCGACGCCGGAGGAGGAGTGTTTCTACGGCACCCTTGATGTGCCGTATGTTCTGCTCGGACGCCGCCTCGCATCGCAGGAGTGCGATGCGGTTCTGGTCAACAACCAGAAGGCTGCACAGGAGATGGCCGCACACCTGGTCGCGCAGGGAATTCGCGAATTCGCCTATATCGGGCAGTCCGGAAAGCACAGCGACGAACGTCTGCTCGGTTTCCGGGCGGGCCTGCTGGAACACGGCATTCTGCTCGACGGAAAAAATATTCTGCGTCTGGATTACAATTCTGCGGAGGCGTGCCGGGCCGGCATAACGCGCCTTCTGCGCGGCAGACGCGCCGGACGGCTCGGGATTTTCTGCTATCATGATCTTTTCGCCACGCGCACCGTCAATCTCTGCCATGAACTGGGGATTTCCGTGCCGGAGGAGGCGGCCGTCGCGGGCTTCGACGATCTCCCGGTCGCATCGGAAATATACCCGCCGCTTACGACTGTCTCCTATCCCGTGCGCGACATCGCGCGCATCGCGTTTGAAACACTGTATGCGAGAATCAAATTCCATACGCTCGGCAGGGGGGTCTGCCGTTATCTCGACTCCCGGCTTGTGATCCGGAAAAGCACGGTGATCCGGGGAAAGGATTGTCGCGCATGAAGACGCCGCAGGAACAGATTCAGGCGGGATGGATTGACGGCGCCGTCGTGCTCGGCGGAACGCGCGGAACGGATTTTCTGCGGGAGGCTTGGGGCATTGCAGACCGGCAAAGGAAAACGCCCATGCGCACGGACTGTGTCTTTGACATCGCCAGCCTTACAAAGGTCGTCGGAACGGCTCCTCTTCTTGCGCTCTGCACGGAGGAGGGACTGGTGGATTTTGACGCGCCCTTCACCGAATACCTGCCATACCGCGGAAAAATTCCCGCTCCCGTCACCGTGCGTCATCTTGCGACGCATTGCTCGGGCGTGCAGATCAATTACCCCTGCTTTCCCGGAGAGCACGAGAAAATGGCGCGTTCCATTCTTGCGGAGGATTTTGTCCGTCCGCCGGGAGTTCTCTACGAATATACCTGCACCGGCTACATCCTGCTCGGGTTCCTGATCGAAGCCGTGACCGGACGCAGTCTGGAAGAGCTTGCCGCGGAACGCATTTTCGCGCCGCTGGGAATGACCGATACGCGCTGGGGCGCGCCGCCGGAGGGGGCGCTTCCCCGGACGATCCGGACGATCAACGCGGATCCCGGCGTAATTTCCGATCACGGAGCGCGCGCCATGGCTCCCCGCCGGACCGGAAACGCCGGCATTTTCTCCACGGCGGACGATCTGGCGAAATTCTGCCGGATGATGCTCGGGGAAGGGAAGGGGCTGTTCCGGAGCGAAACCATGGAGCTCTTTTTCCGCAATCAGGCGCCGCAGGGCATGACGGCGCGTTCGCTCGGCTGGAACCTCGACAAAACCGGCATCCCGCGCGGCTTCTCGTCCGCGACGATCTTCCACACGGGCTGGACCGGCCAGTCGATGTGGATCGACCCGGAAACGGGACGTTTTCTTCTGGTGCTCACCAACCGCTTCGGCGAGTCGTCGCCCGAATCCTGCAAGGGACGTCTGGCAATCGCCTCGGAAGCGCTCGATACCATTTCATAAAATCAAACAGGGAAAGAAAGAGAAACATGGCAATCACACAGACGGCGGTCAGCTATTACGGGCTCAACTACGTGGAGCATGCGGAGAAGGATTTTCAGGAGATGCTGGAACACGGGTGCACGACCGTGATTCTCGCGGTCACGGAATTCGATTTCGACTTCTGGCGACCGAACATTCCGAAAATCGTGGCGAAAGCGCATGAAATGGGGCTGCGCGTCCTGATCGACCCGTGGGGCAACGGGAAATATTTCGGAGGCGAGCAGGTCAGCAAGTTTCTCCAGGACAATGTCGAAAACCGGCAGGTTTCCGCGCTTACGGGGGAAAAGCTTCCGTATGCCTGCTTCAACACGAACAGCTACCGCGACTACTTCCGCAATTTCTGCGTGACGCTGGCGCGGGAAACCAGTCCGGACGGTTTCTTCTGGGACGAGCCGCACTACGCGTTCCCGAAGGGGATCGCCTCCATCACCGGCGGCGTCGCCGACGACTGGACATGCTTCTGCCCTGTCTGCCGGAAACGCTTCTCCGACTATTACGGCTACGAGATGCCGCGCTATATGACCAATGACGTCAAGCTCTTCCGCTGGCGCGAGGCGCTGGTCGTGCTTTCCGAAACGTCGAAGGCGCTCAAGGAGATCAACCCGGCGCTGGAGATCACCTGCTGCGTTCATGCGACGCAGAACGGCTACTATGTTTCCGAATACCGCGGATACGACAACTGGGACATGGTCGCCGCGTGCCCGTATTTCGACGTCTTCTCGACGACGATCATCAACTGGGCGCTCCCGGAGGATTTCTACCGCGACATCACCGAACGGACCGTTGCGGTCGCCAGAAAATACGGCAAGAAATCCGAACGCTGGCTCATGGGCTACTACAAACAGCCGAAGGACTGGGCGCAGGTCGCGAAGTGGGCCGACATTGCCGAGGCGGCGGGCGTGGACCGCATCGCGGCATGGACTTACCGCGGCGGTTACGGCACGGTTGTCGGCGCGCCCGATGCGCTCAAGCTCTGGGACACCATCGGTGAAACTTACAGACGTCTGCTCAAAAAATAACGGAAAAGGGGAGGTCCCGGAATGCTTAAGATTCTTGTTCCGAAAAAACAGGGCGTCTTCCGGATCGCCGGAGAGGAATTCGCCGCGATCTGGAAGAAATCCACGGGGGAGACGCTTCCCGTCGTTACCAGGGATGACGGGAAAAGCGACCTGGTCGTTCTCGGATCCGATGCCGTCAACGCATTTGCGCACGCGAAGATCATTGAAAAAGTCATCCCGCAGTTCCGGATCCGGACCAATATGGACGACTATCAGCTGATCTCCGCAAAGGACGGAAAGCGCAATCTGCTCTTCATCGCCGGCGGGAGGCCGCGCGCGTTGCTTTACGGCGTCTATCACTTTTTCGAATCGCAGGCGGACTGTCACTATTTCTGGGACGGCGATGTGATTCCCGCGCACAGGAAAATCAGGATTTCCGGAATTGACATTCTGGAACGTCCCCGTTTTGAGTATCGCGGACTGCGCTATTTCGCCCACCGGAGCCTGAACCGCTTTCAGGCGGAACACTGGGATTTTCCGGAGTGGAAGCGCGAGATCGACTGGCTTCTCAAGCGCCGCCTGAATTTCTTCATGCTCCGCATCGGGCTGGACGACCTGTTCCAGAAGGCGTTTCCGGAAATTGTCCGATATCCGGGATACGAGGTCCCGGAGTCGAAGGCCCGCTCCTACGACGACCGGAATCTCTTCTGGAGCCTGAAATACCGCGGCGAGCTCCGGAAGAAAATTCTCGCCTACGCCCGGGAGCGCGATCTGCTGCATCCCGAGGACGTAGGAACCATGACGCACTGGTACAGCCGGACGCCGTATGATTTCCTGAACAAGGTCAAACCGGGTTTTCTTCCGCAGGCGACTGCCGGCTACAGTGAAAAAACGGGACTGGTCTGGGACATCCGCAAGGACGCGAATCTCGACAACTATTTCAAGCTGACCGAAACGCATATCCGCGAATACGGCGCGCCGGAGATCTTCCACACGATCGGGCTCGCCGAACGTCAGTGCTACACCGATCACGCGTCCAATCACCAGATGAAACTCTACACCTACCGGCGCATCATCGCGAAGCTGCGCGAAAAATATCCGCTGGCGCCGCTCCTGATCGGAACCTGGGACTTCTGCATGTACTGGTCGAATGAGGAAGTGCGCTCGCTCGTGGAGGAGCTCGATCCGGAGCACACGCTGATTTTCGATTATACATCCGACACGACCGACGAGATTCACAATTTCACCAACTGGGGAATCATGGGGAAATTCCCGTGGATTTTCGGCATTTTCCACGCCTATGAACCGGCGAACGAGATCCGCGGGAACTATGACATCATCGAACGGCGGCTGCCTCTCGCGGCGGCGGATCCGATGTGCCGCGGTCTGGTCTACTGGCCGGAATGTTCGCATACGGACACCCTCATGCTGGACTACATGTCCGCCAATGCGTGGAACCCCGCAAACGGAAAGCTGAAGGATTTTCTGCCGGGCTTCTGCGAACGGCGTTACGGGAAATGCGCTTCCGTCATGCTTCCCGTCTGGGAAAAAGCCATGACGCTTGCGAAGCTGATCGGATGGTTCGGGCCGCAGGATCACACGGATCTGCCCTGTTCGTTCTCGGACATGCTGTTCCGCATCCGCCTGGACGGACCGTCGTTCAATCTGTCTGATGACATGCTTGACAAACTGCGCCGCCAGTACAGGCTTCTGGACCCGGAAATCGGGGGCGCACCGGAGATTTTCCGTCTCCTCGCCGCGCTGAAAGTTCCGGAGGACAGTGTCTTTCTCCGCCGGGACCGCATCGATCTGGCGCGGACGATCGTTTCGCGCGTGCAGAGTTACGCGTTTGCAAAACTGGGACTCTCCATGGAGGCGTGGCGCGGGAAAAAATGCGCTTCCGGGAAAGTGCTGAATCTGCTCCAGGCTCTTCTGACGACGGTCGAGCTGGAAAGCGCGCTTCTTGACGCGCACGAGGATTACAGTCTCCATGATTCGCTCAGACTTCTGGAGCAGAAGCACAGAACCAATCCGGATTTCGAGCGGACGCTCAAGGGAAATGCGGAAAACAGCTACTGCCGTTCCTACATCAGCGAACTGTTCCGGGGTGTGTATCTGCCTGAGATGCGGGCCCTTTCGGAATGGATCGCGGGGAAAATCCGTTCCGGCGACCGTTCCGAATGGAGGTTCCCGGCGGATTTCGACGCGCGGGAAAAAGCCATTCAGGACAAGTTCTATGCAACTCCGCTTTCGGAGCTTGCACCGGATCACGAGAAAGCCGCGCGCGCGCTTTCTTCCACATTGAAACAGCTCTCCGCCGCGGCGGAGCAAATTTTATCCTGAAAAGGAAAGGAAATCCAGAATGTCTGAAATCAATGACTTCGGTTACGTCGAAAAGGCGTTCGCCAACATCCGCGAGGTCGTCGAAAAACAGGGCGGCAATATTCACAAGGCGGCCTCTATGATGGCGGATGCGATCTGCGAGGACAAACTCATCAACGTTTACGCCGGCGGCGGGCATACCACGCTGGCAATGGGCGAGATGTTCTTCCGCGCGGGCGGACTTGCCAACATCAATCCGATCATGGAAACCGCGCTCTCCGTCTTCAATCAGGCGCTGAAGTATCTGGAACTGGAGCGGACCGTGAACTTCGGCGCGTCGATCGTGAAATACTATGATCTCCAAAAGGACGATCTCCTGATTATTTTCCACAACATCGGGATCAATCCCGCGACGATCGATGCGGCGATGGAGGCGAAAAGGCGCGGCGTGAAGATCATCGCCGTGGCAAGTTCCTGCTGGCAGAACGAAATGCCTGCGGATCACTTCATCCGTCATCCGTCCGGAAAAAATCTCTTCGACTTCGCGGACGTGTGCATCGACGACTACAATCCCGTCGGCGACGCGATCGTGAACGTTCCCGGGCTGGATACGCCCATTGCGCCGGTTTCCAACCTGGTCGATTTCACGATCGCGCACCTGCTGGAAATCGAAACGGTCCGGATCTGTGTGGAACGCGGCGTCGTTCCGCCTGTCTGGAACAGCGCCAACACGCCCGGCGGGGACGAGAAGAACGCCGCCTATCTCAAAAAATACAAACCGCTGGTCAAGAGTCTGTAACACTTCATGGCGAACTTCATCCAAAGGTTTCCGCTTTCGCGTTTCGACGAACTCGTCCCGCTGCTCCTGCGCTGCTTTCCCGATTTCTGGGAAGTGCGTCTGGCGCGCGGCATGCGCTCGTTTCCCTATGATCTCAGGCTCTTCTGCGCCGTGCTGGACGGCAGGAGGATCGGGACTGTCGGGATTCATGAATACCGCTTTCTGCTGGACGGGAGCGTCACAGCCTGCGGGGGACTTTGCGATGTCGGAGTCGATCCCGCTTTCCGGGGACGCGGATATGCGGGGAAACTTCAGGAGTTCGCGCTCGCCGACTGCCGGGAACATTACCCGTCCTGTCCGATGATGCCGCTTTACACGGACAAGCCCGGCGTCTATCTTTCCCGCGCATGGCGTCCTTGCGAACCGGACCGGACGCGGGAAATCCGCACGGAGGATTTCCCGAAACGGAACGCCTTCCGGCCGGATGCCGGAGAATCCGCGCTTGACGTCCTGCGGGGAAAACGTCCGGCGCGCAATGACACGGAAAAGACTCTGCGCCGGATTCAGAGGATCTATTCCCGGGGCGTTTCGTTCAACGGCAAATGCGTCCGTTCCCCGAAAACCTGGCTGGAGCTTTTTGCCGATCCGGAGCATGAATGGGTTCTGGAGGACCGGACTTATTTCCTCTACCGGAAGGATCGTCTGCTGGAGGCCTATTCGACGGATCCGGCGCATCCGGTGAATGCGTTTCTTCCCGTTCAGGGCGGGCACGACGCCAATAAAATCATGGTGAATCTTCAGGCGGACGGAACAAAAATCATGAAACGGATCGCGGAACTTCTGGAGCGCAAACAGCTCTGTTTCCCGATTGCCGATACCTTTTAAGAGCACAAAACAACAAGGAGCTCAGAATGAATCTTGTGGAAATGAACAAGGCCCTGCAATGGCTGCGCGACAAGTACGCCGTCAAGTCCGACGGCACGCTCGTTGCAACCGCTCCGGACAGCATCGGCGCGGATGCCGCGCTCAAACTGGAAAACGGTACGACTGCGACGCTTCTTCCATGGCGTCCGGAACGCCGTTTCGTCGAATTGAAAAAACTCATTGACGGCAAAACCCTGGAAGATGTTTCGACTCTCCGCTTCGCATCGATGAGCGCGGAGCAGTCTCTGGAAAAACTGCTCTATCGCGAACTGGATCTCTGCGAATACCTCGGAGAATCCCCGATTGTTTCCGCGTTTGCCGTGACCGGCGGGAAAACCGCCAATGTCATCGTCAAGCTCGCCGACGGCAAGAGCTGCAGCGTTGAGTGTTCCGCTGCGCTGCCTCCCGGAACGGCGGAGATGGACCGTCATGAAATCATCGCCCGGCGCGGCATCGCCTGCGACCGCGTGGTGGACACCCAGGTGCCGCAGTCGTCGATCTACCAGTTCACCGCGGGCGGGGAAAAACGCTACACCGACATCGACACGGAACTCTTCGGCTTCTCCAACGCGGAGATTCTTCTGATCCGCGCGGCGTTTGAAGTGCTCCGGCAGCCGGAACTCGCCGAAGCCTGGAACAAGGCCGGCGCAAGACTGGTCCGCCTGACGGAAGAGACCCTTGCCAGTGAGAAAAACGGAACACCCGCACGCTTTGCGGAGGAGAAATGAAAATGAAGCCGGTCAAAATCGCAATGATGTCCCTTACCCACGGTCATACGCGCAAATACTATCAGACGCTGCGCGAGAACTCCAAGCTCGACTGGGTCGCCTCCTGCGCCGAGGATCAGGCCGCCAAAGACGTGTACGACCTTTACGACAACGGAGTTCCCTGCTATCTCAGTGCGGAGGAGATGTTCGAGAAGCATCCCGACATCGAAGCCGTCGTGCTCGCCTCCGCCAATGAAAAACATCTGGCGCAGGTTCTGGACTGCGCGAAACGCGGGGTTCACATCCTTTCCATGAAGATCCCGACCTTCGATCCGAAGGAGTATGACGAGATGATCGAGGCCGTTGACAAGGCGGGGATCGTCTGCCAGATTGAACTGGAGATGCACTACAATCCCGTCGTGAAGCGTCTGCAGAAGCTGATCGCCGACGGCGAAATCGGGAAAATTCTCTCCGTGCAGGCGACCAACATCACGCTTTCTCCCGTCTGGGCGTTTCCCTGGCAGGGGGTTCCGGAGGCGAGCTACGGAAAGCGTGTTCCGCTGAAAGAGGGCGATCCGCGCTTCCGCGGCGGCGCGCTCTGCGACCATCCGCACATCTTCGACCTGATCCGCTGGCTGACTGGTTCGGATTTCGATTTCGTCTATTCGGCTGTGGCGCCGAATCTCCGCCCCGACATTCCGGTTGAGGACATGCTGCTTGTCAACGGAAAAATGAAGGACGGCACGGCGTTTCTGTTCGATCCGTCCTGGTCGCGCATGGAGGAGCGCCTCAAGGTTCCCGCGCCCGGCTGGGAGGTCTTCCCGAAACGCATGGAGGTCAATGTCACCGTGACCGGCGAAAAGGGTTCGATCGTCTGCGACTGCTTCGGTCCGAACGTTTACCACAACGGCGCGCCGAACGACCGCTACACGGTTCAGTACACCTATTTTGACGAGTGGGTGGGGCTGATCGACGAGTTCGTCGACTGCATCCGCAATCACAAGGAGCCGAAGATCAATCTCCGCTGGCACCGCCGGACCATCGACTGCATGAACGCCTGTTACAGCAGCATCGCATCCGGCATGCCCGCGCGGGTCTGAGAGACGGATGCCGCGGAAAAACTGAAAAAACAAGGAGCGATTCATGGATGCCCGTGAAGTCAAAATTCTTACCGACCGCCTGATCCCCGTCCCGAAGGAGTGCAGATTCCGGGACGGAGCGGAATATCTGCTTCAGGATCGCTGCGGAATCACCCTTCAGGTGGCGGATTCCGCCGGCGTGGAGGAAAAGGCGGAGGCTTTGTGCCGTTCCTACTGGAACGTCCGCCCCGCGATCACATGGAAACGGAATGCCGCCGCCGGAAAATGGAGAGACGGCGCCTACCGGATCCGGGTTTCGGAAAAACAGCTCCGGATCGCGGCCGGGGATCTTGCGGGCGTCATGAACGCGTTCAAGACGCTCCGTCAGCTCGCGGAGGTCCGGCGCGGAACGGAAAAAACGGAGGGTTATTTCCTGGTCCCCTGCGAAATCAATGACGAGCCTGCGCTGGAGTTCCGCGGGATTCATCTCTGCATTTTTCCGGAGACTCCGCTCTGGGACATTGAGAAGATGCTCCGGATCGCGGCGTATCACAAATACAATTATGCGGTGATTGAATCCTGGGGGGTCTTTCCGTTCGCCTCCCATCCGGAGTTCTGCTGGGCGGATAAAAAGATCAGCAGGAACGAAATCAGACGTCTGGTGGAGCTCGGGAAGGAGCTCGGAATCACGCTGATTCCGCAGTTCAATTTGCTCGGGCACGCTTCCGGAGCGCGCGCGATGACGGGCAAACACGCGATTTTGGACTGCAATCCGGCTCTTCAGGCGCTGTTTGAACCGGACGGCTGGACCTGGTGTCTCAGCAATCCGCATGTGCGGCGCATCCAGACCGATCTCGTTCTGGAGCTGTACGAACTATTCGACTCTCCGCCGTTCTTCCACATCGGATGCGACGAGGCGGACAACATCGCCACCTGCCGCGACTGCCGGAAAGCCGTCCTCAAGGACCTTGTCCGCGATCACATCGTCTATTACCGCGATCTGTTCAGAGAGCGCGGCGCGAAAGTCATCATGTGGCACGACATGCTGCTGGAGCGCGGCGACGAACGCTGGAAGGGATACATCGTCTGCGGACAGCCGGAGCTGAAGCTCGGCGAACTGTACCGGGAGCTGCCGAAGGATATCATCATCGCCGACTGGCAGTATGATTACAAAAAGAAGCCGGAAGACCCCGAACCGGACTGGCCCACGGCGAAATTCTTCAAGAAGGAGAAATTCGACGTCCTGGTCTGTCCGTGGTTCAATGAAGACGGCATGTGCAGTCTCGGCAGGATGGCGGAGAAGGAGGGACTTCACGGAATGCTGGTGACGACCTGGCACATGTTCCATGATTTCCATTTCCTTGCGATCGGCGTCACCGGCGCCAATGCCGCATGGAATCCCGCAAAGGCCGGATGCGTGACGAACTCCACGCGCCTTTCCTGCAGCATGCATGTCCGGCAGATCGGCTGGGACATGGGGACTGTCGAATATGAAAGAACCGGGTGGAGCCAGCTCCAGGTGGATGCCGGAACCCATCCGCATTACCTGTACTGAAGCCCGGTGCGGGATGCGCCGGGCTGCGGACCGGCGTTTCCCGTCCGGCGCTTGCCTTTTTCCGAAACACTGCTATATTCTCCGCTGAGAGAGCCGGAGAGGGCGGGATCATGTTTTTGGGAGAACGAAAATCCAGAACGGGGAGGCATGCTCCCGTGCTGCTGGCGCTTCTTGCCGCGCTTCTGTTCGGCTTGAACGCCCCGCTTTCCAAACTGCTGCTTTCCGGGATTTCCCCGATGTTCATGGTCGCCTTTCTCTATCTCGGCGCGGGTCTGGGAATGCTTGCGCTTCATTTTCTGACGGGCGAGGGGACAACCGAGGCTCCGCTGTCCCGCGGGGAACTGCCGTGGACGCTTTCCATGATTCTTCTGGATGTGCTTGCGCCTTTTCTCCTGATGTGGGGGCTCCGGCTGACAAGCGCGGCGAATGCGTCTCTGCTGTTCAACTTTGAAATGGCGGCGACCTCGCTGATTGCATGGCTGTGTTTCCATGAAGCCGTCGGACGGCGCATGTGGTGTTCCATCGTCGTCATTACCGCGGCGAGCATTCTTCTGAGTCTTGACGCCTCCTCTTCCGGCGCATGGAGTTTTTCCGGCGGATCCCTGCTGGTTCTCGCCGCATGCGGATGCTGGGGAATGGAGAACAACTGCACCCGGAACATGTCGGAAAAGTCGCCCGCGCAGATTGTCATCGTGAAGGGATTCGGCTCCGGAGGCACGGCGTTTCTGCTGGCCCTGCTGTTCGGCGATCCTTTCCCGGAATCGTTTGTTCCTGTTGTTCTGAGTCTTCTGCTGGGATTTGTCGCCTACGGATTGAGCATTTTCTGCTACGTCAAGGCGCAGCGGCATCTCGGCGCGTCCAGGACCAGCGCCTGTTATGCCGCCGCGCCGTTCATGGGGGTGCTGCTCTCTGTTGTCATTCTGCATGAGCTGCCGGGACGGATTTTTCTGTTCAGCGCGGCGCTCATGGCGTGCGGCGTCTGGCTTGCCGTCCGGGAGAAGCACCGGCATGTGCATCAGCATGAGTTCCTGAAGCACAATCATGCGCATCTGCATGACGACCTGCATCATAACCATGTCCATGATCCTCCCGTCCGCGGCTGGCATACTCACGAGCATGTGCATGAACCCTGTGTCCATGTGCATGGACATACGCCGGACATCCACCATCGTCATTCACACTGACGCCGTGGAGAAAAACGGGCAGTGCACGCTTCCGCCTGTCCCGCCGGAAAAGGAGACGGAGTTGCAGCAATCCCCGGCAGAGTTGCCCTCCGGTGCGGAAAAACTTTGTTCAGGAGCCAGGCTCCATACCGTTCGTCTCTCTGCCTGATGCGGGGGGCGGGACACGGTTCATCGCACCCCGGCGGTAGCCCGCGCGGTCGATTGTCACTGCATGAAACCCGAGGGCTGACAGGTGTTTCCGGATTTCCGGCTCCAGACGGAGAATGCGTCGCAGCTGAATTTCCCTGACCTCAATGGATGCCGTCCTTCCGGCAAGGCTCCGCACCCGGACATCCGGCACATGGAAGCGTTCCGCAAGAAGGCGTTCCGCCTTCACGACCCGCTTGATTTCCTTCTCGCTGAGCGGCGTGCCGCAGGGGAAGCGGGATGCCGCGCACGCGGACGGCGGCATCATCCAGCCGTCGATTCCAAGACGGCGTGCGATCAGGCGGATCCGGCGTTTTCCGAGTCCGGCTTCCAGAAAGGGATGCCTGACTCCGAGTTCCGCCGCGGCTTTCATGCCGGGACGCCAGTCGGAATTGTCATCGGTGTTGGCTCCGTCGCAGAGAGTGGCGAAGCCCGCCTCGTGCAATGCGCGGAGCGATTCGGTCATCAGGCGCTTTTTGCAGTGATAGCAGCGCATGGAATCATTTGCCCGGACCGCGGGATCGGCCAGAACGTCGACATGCACGATTCTGAGCGGAATGGACCAGGCATCCGCAATTTCCCGCACGAGCATGCCTTCCCGTCCGGGGACAAGCGGCGTGGATGCGTGGATCAGGAGCACTTCGCCAGGTTTCAGATGTTCCGCTGCGAAAACGGCAAGCGCCGTGCTGTCCGCTCCGCCTGAAAATGCGATTCCGAGCGGCGCATGGGAACGCAGAATCTCCGCCAGGCGGATCTCCTCGGGCAGGGGGGTCATGCGGAACATTTTTCCCCCAGGAACGACTCATACTCCCGGATCAGAGTGTCGGACATTTTCCGCCAGGGGAATTTCTCCCGGACAAGCTCCCGTCCGCGCGCTCCCATTTCCGAAGCCTCCTCCGGGGATTTCAGGAGCCGGAGCAGCATGTCCGTCGCCGCCTGCAGATCCCGCGCGGGAACCGTGAAGCCGGTCTTTCCGCTGATGACAACCTCCGGTGTTCCGTCGAGGTGATAGGCGACCACGGGTTTTCCTTCCGCAAGAGCCTGCACGGCAACGCGCGGGAGTCCCTCCTTGAGCGAGAAGTGCGCGGCGACATCCATCTGCGCAATATAGCGCGGAACCTCGTCCGGCGGCACCAGCCCGGCGAACGTGACACGGCTGCGGATCCCCAGCGATTCCGTCCATGCCTCATATTCGTAGCGTTTCGGACCGTCGCCGAGGATCAGGAAATGCGTGTCCGGCAGTTCCCGCGCGATGTTCGCCGCAACCGGAAAGAAGTCCTCATATCCTTTTCTCGGAAAGAGCCTGGCGATCACGCCGACGACTCTGCAATGGTCCGGAATGCCGAGCGAACGGCGCAGCGCATCGTCCCTTTCCGCCTCCAGAAAGCGGTCGAGCTCCATCCCGCTGTAGACGACCTTGTACTGTTCCGGACGGCCGATTCCGCGTGCAAGGCACTGGTCGATCATCGCCTGTGCCACCGCATAGATCCGGTCGCATCTCCTTGCCGCGAAGCGTTCGGCATTGATGTAAATCAGATTTTTCAGCGGGCTTTCGTAGGGGCCGAAGGCGAGTCCGTGGATGGTATGCACCACCATCGGGACGCCCGCCATGCGCCCCGCGACGCGTCCGAGAATCCCCGCCTTGGAACTGTGCGTGTGCAGAACGTCGAACTTCCGCTCCCGCAGAAAATCCCGCAGATAAAACAATGCGCGCAGATCGGTGAGCGGAGAGATCTCGCGGACGAAAAGCGGAGACTCCACGATTTCAATTCCGGGATTTTTCATTTTGCCGAGCAGCTGCCCTTCGCGTCCTTCCGAAGGGCCGGTCAGCAGAACGCATTCATGCCCGGCCTCCACAAGTCCGCGTGCGGACAGAAACGTGTTTTCCTGTGCGCCTCCGACAATCAGGCGTGTGATGAAATGGCATACTTTCATAAGCGATTTACACTCTCTTTTTGAACCGTCAGGATGGAAAGACTCCGTTCCCGCATCCGCGGCAGCACCAGCGCATCCGTGCATTTTCCCGTTCCGTCATAGACAGATACCCGGAAACGATGGTCCTCCTGCCTGATTTTCACTGTTAGTTTAAAGGCAAAACGGGAAATTGCAATCAGAAAATCCCCATTTTTCATGAATGTTTGCACCTCCTGCGAGCGGAAACGGTATTCTCCCTTGTCCGAACGTTCCGGGAAGAAGGTCCTGACGCCGTTTTCATAGGCCGTCGCATATGCCTCTTTTGCCGCGGCCGCGTTGAATGCGGGTTTCATCATGACCAGGTTTTCCACCCGGAAGACGGGAAAGAGATATTTCGCACCCCGGGTTTCAGTTGCGCGCCCTGAAGTGAGAATGAGATAAGTGAGGGAAGCGTGTCCCCTTCGTTTCAGATGCGCAACGGCTTCCCGGACAAGGGTGAAGTCGGGCGCATTCACCAGAATCGAGAAATCATATGCCGGGAGACTGACCAGAACGGAGGGGCGTTCCATCCCGCCGCCGGAAACGACGGCCGCCTCCGGCTTCGGAATGCGGAACAGGTCCGCGCACCAGACAAAAAGAATGATGCCGAGCAGCGCCAGGGCGGAAAATGCCGTTCTGCGCGACCGGGAACAAATCAGCGTCATGAAAAGGAGCAGGGAGACCGCCACACTCCATGGCGCGGGTTCCGGGCGGATGAATTCTCCAAGTCCGGCAAAATAAGCGCAGACTCCGTTGATCATTCCTGCCAGCAGATTCAGGAACCATGTCCCGAGCGGCAGAAGCGGAGGAAAAAGAGCGCCGAGGATCGAACCGAGGCAGAAGACGAAAAAACAGAGCCAGGAAAGCGGCAGCACCAGAAAATTCGCCAGCACGGAAAAGGGAACCGTGATTCCCTGATAGAGAAGCGTGAGCCCGAAACTTGCCACCCATGCGATCACGCATCCGGCAAGCGCGGCGAAAACGGATCGGACGAGGCGGATTCTCCAGTAGGCCGCACGTGTGGTGTGATCCGCCGGAATCCAGCGGGTCTTTTCCAAGAGCGCATCGGCCCATTCGCGCGTCGCAGGCAGCGATGCGACAAGAAAAATCACCGCCGTGAAGGAATACTGGAACCCGGGGTCCGCAAGCTGAAACGGGTTCCAGACAAGCAGCAGCGCACAGGCCAGAAAGACGGAGTTCAACGCTGCTCCGCGCAGCAGGAAAGCCCGCAGAAAACACCATGAACAGAGCATTGCAAGCGCCCGGAATGCCGGCATCTGCAGTCCGGTGCTCCATGCATACAGTGCAGTCAGAAGCGGAACCAGAAGGCAGCGCGTCCGGAGGGGCAGAAAGGAAAGCAGCAGAAACATGACTCCGGCGAACATGCCGATGTGCAGTCCGCTCACCGTAAGAATATGAATTGTGCCGCTGCGGATGAAATCCCTGCGGGTTTCGTATTCAATTCCCTGGCGGCAGCCGAACAGCATTGCTGCGGCAAGGGTTTTGTTCGGCAGGGAGTCGATCGGCGAGAGAAGGCGCTCAAGAAGGATGTCGCGCACATCCAGGAGCCTACCCGTGCATGTCTGCTTGTATCCGATGATTTCCGGCGGCCCGGTCAATCGGAAGATCCGGCGGACGCCGCGTGTTTTCAGATAGCTTCCATAGTCGAACCCGCCGGGAAAGACAGGCGGAGCCGGCTCTTCCAGCACGCCTTCGGCAAGCAGCCTGTCTCCGTAGCGCAGAATCGGATATTCCCGGGGGAGCCGGACCATGACATACCCGCCGATCTGTTGCCATTTCCCCGCAATGCTGTAGCTGGCTCGCTCAATCCGGCAGAAGATGTTTTTCGGAGCTGGCATCCAGCGCAGGCGCACTCCGCAGACGGACGGATCGGCTATCGTCAGTTCCGCAACTGCGCCGACAGCCGGGCGGTCCTGTGCGAATGCCGTGACCGGATCCCGTTTCAGACATTCCGCATGCCATGTGAGGGAACCCATTGCCAGCAGAGAAGGCAGGGCGAATTTGAAAAGAGTCTGTTCCGCTCCGAGAAGCGGCAGAACGGCCAGAGTTGCCAGAGGAGGAAGCAGGACTGCTGCGGTTTTCAGTTCGGGGAACAGGTATTCCGGGAGCAGAGCGCAGAGAATTCCCGCAAGCGCGACACCGCACGGGAGTTTTTCCGCAAATTCCTTGGAAAGCGCGGAAATCCCGCTACGAGGAGAAACTGTTGTCTTGACTGAACCGACGGATTTCATGCTGGAAAATACACCGGAATCCGCTGCTTTTCCAGCATGCGATGAAAAAAAAGAAGTTCATCCGTTGTTCTGCATGCCTGATGCCGTTCCGTTTGCCGGCGCATTCTGTATTTTTCTGATTTTTGCCGGATGGATTGCCGTCGTGAGGAAGAAAATTGCCTGCGTTTGAGAAAGCAGAGGACTTTCCCGTCTGCATACATTTCCGCTCCTGCGTGCGGAGCGCCCGGCGGACGAATGGATTGCGGAGAATTCCGATTCCGCGGAGGAAGCGGGGCGAAGAAATCTTGTTTTTTTTAGAAATCACGCTTGAATTTCATGATAATGAGAGTAAAGTAATCCCCCATGACTCAGTCGGAGTTGCGGGTGTAGTTCAATGGTAGAACCTCAGCCTTCCAAGCTGATCGTGAGGGTTCGATTCCCTTCACCCGCTCCATTTTGACATGACGGTCCGGTGGGGTTCCCGAGCGGCCAAAGGGGGCAGACTGTAAATCTGCTGTCGCTGACTTCGATGGTTCGAATCCATCCCCCACCACCATTTAGAATTTAGCCTCAAATCTGACATTAAAAAGCAGGTTTGAGGATTTTTTTGTCCCGCTTGAAGTGGCTTTGCGGAACAGTGCTGCCGAGGGACAGAGCGGAGGTGTGTGTTCAGAGGCGCACGCCGATTTCGGATGCCACCCGGCGCAGTGCCGCACGGTCGCGCGTGTCTGTCAGACTCTTGTCCAGCATCTGGAATACATGCTGACGCACGTCAACCGGCATCTTCTGGAGCAGTTCGCATCCGATTCTGCGAACGCGCTTCATATAGGCTTCCGAGATTTTCCTGGACGGCGGCGTATAGGTGGCCAGCGACAGCGCCGCGATGATGGCGGCCTCGCGGTCCCGCGAGGTGAGGAGCTGCCGGGTGAATTCCGCGATCCGTCTGCGTTCCGCCGCTTCCATGGAGCTTTCGGAAATCAGCGTCGTGTCCTCAAACGTGACAAAGATCGGCGTGTCCGGCGTATCTCCCTTGCGCATGACGCGGAACATGATGTGATTTGCCGAATCATATTCCGGAATGCTGGTTTTGCCTTCTCCGAACTCCCGCAGGGCCGCCGCCACAAGGGAATACTGCTGGAAGGAACGGGGACGCGACGCGAGCTTCCGAAGTTCGGGAAGAATCTCCTTCCCCTTCTTTTTCAGGCGGAACACATGCAACGCTTTTTCCGTGAACATGGGAATTCGCATCACGGTGAGATAAAATCTGTCCGGAGCGTCGCAGGGTTCCGTGAGAAGACGTCCGATGGCGGCTTCGGCGACTTTCCGTTTTGTGGAATAGGCGAATTTCATCAGAGCCGCCAGCGCCTTCCGGCCTCCAGCCAGTTTCAGCGCGAAGAGATGCGGCAGCGGGGCGGCGGACGGATTCTTCCCGTATTCCTCCTCCCATTCTGCCGCTGCGTGCAGGATGTAGGGAACCGCGGCATCTCCCTTGCCGCGGAAGTATTCGACGGCCACGCGGGAGGAATACAGCTGGAAATCCTCTTCGTTCAATGCGTCCGCCATTTTCCGCATCATATCCTCGCCGCCAGTTAGCTTCAGGGTTTCCTTCAGGAAATTCAGGCGCCCGATATCGGTTTTCGCATACCAGTGGCAGCCGCGTCCGGTACCGAGATACATCTCATACTGTTCCAGATCGTTCGGATTGCTTTCCCAGTCGAAGTCCTCCAGCAGGGTGGCCGGAAGACTTCCCCGCAGACCCGGATCATCCTGCCGCAGCAGGTAGACAAGAAGCATTCCTTTTGCGCGCCGGTTGGTTTTCGCGTCTTTCCGCACGGCGATTTCGCGGGTGAACACCATGCGCCATGCTGTCGCGGCGGGGTGTTTTTTCAGGCGGACGGACCGCGACTCCGCGCGTGTCCAGCCGGGAAGGGAAAGTTCCAGTTTCTTCAAAGTGTCCGAATCCGGGCGGAACGCGTTTTGCGCCGCGGCTGGGAGGCACAGAATCAGAATCAGAATGTGGAACAGGCGTTTCATGTTTTCTGCAATTCTCCCAGCTCCTGTTCCTTCCAGGCCGGCTTCTGGAATTTCGGGCGCGGATGCGGAACGCTGTCGTCGGCCTTGATCCGGAAACGTTCCGGTCCGAGAAGATGCGTGATGCCGTCGAGAAGCTCGCGGGAGACGGAGACATGGCAGCGTTGTGCCGCTTCGATAAAGACATTGTATCCGTTCAGAGCCCGAATGCAGATCACCAGCGAGGTTTTGCCGGGATGTTTCCGGATCAGCTTCAGCAGTTCCGGCATTTTCGCATCGTCCTCCCCTTCGAACGCATGGACGTGAAGTTCGAGGCTGTATTTCCGCATCGCCTCCTCCAATGTGAGGATTTTTTCCGCGACCAGGCTTACGGGAGAGGACTCCTCCTGTTTTTTGGTGACGGCCTCGATGAAAATCGGCGTGACTTCGGGAACATGGCCGTCCTCATTTTTTTCCTCTCTGGCATTCTCGTCCCTGTGAATCAGGAATCTGCTTTCCTCGTAGACGCGCGGGTATGCCATGCATTCGATGGAACCTGTCAGATCCTCGAATTGAATGACGGCAAAGAGTTTTCCGTCACGCTTGCTGATTTTCCTGGCGACACTCTTTATCATGCCGCCGACACGCACGCCGACATCGCCTTCCCCTTCGGCGATCTTTCCGACGGTTGCCGTGGAGAATATCCTGAAGTAATTTTCATGCTTTGCCACGGGGTGTCCGGAGACGTAAAAGCCGAGCAGCTCCTTTTCCGAATTCAGAATTTCCGATTCGTCGAATTCGGGGATGTCCGGCGGCGGCACGTTTCCGAAGCCCGAGTCCTCGAATCCCTCCAGCATGTCGAAGAGGCTTCCCTGTCCCATCTCCTTGTCCCTGCGGCGCGAGGCCGCCGAGGAGATCGACGGTTCGATGATCGCGACAAGCTGGGAGCGCTTCAGCCCGAAGGAGTCCATCGCTCCCGCACGGATCAGATTTTCGCAGCTCTTGGTGTTCAGCATGCCTCCGGTGCGCTCCAGAAGATCGGAAAGCGATTTGAATTCGCCGCCTTCTTCGCGCGCCTTGATGATTTCAAGCGAAACGCCTTCGCCGAATCCTTTGATCGCGCCGAGTCCGAAGCGGATCGAGCCGTTGTCCACTGTGAAGTTGACGTCGCTCCGGTTGACGTCCGGCGGAAGCACCGGAATGCCCGAGCTCCGGCACTCGTTGATGAGGAAACGGAGTTTTTCGCTGTTGGACAGTTCGCTTGTCAGCACAGCCGCCATGAATTCGGGTCTGTAGTTCGCCTTGAGGTAGGCTGTGCGGTAGGAGAGCAGCCCGTAGGCGGCGGAGTGGGATTTGTTGAAACCGTAGTCGGCGAATTTCTTGATGTTCTCCCAGATGGTTTCCGCCAGATCCTTCGGAATATTGTTGGTCTTGAGGCATCCTTCGATGAATTTATCGTGCTGAGCCTCCATGTCCTTGATTTTTTTCTTGCCGATCGCGCGGCGGAGAATGTCCGCCTGCCCGAGTGAGAATCCGGCGAGCACCTGCACGACCTGCATGATCTGCTCCTGATAAAGCATGATCCCGTAGGTCTCCTTGAGATACTGCTCCATCAGCGGATGGTCGTATTCGACGGGCATGGTCCCGAGCTTGCGCCCGACGAAGAGCGGGATGAACTGCATCGGGCCGGGCCGGTAGATCGCCAGAAGCGCGATGATGTGCTTGATGCTCTCCACGCGGAACTGGCGGCAGAGATTCTGCATCCCGCCGGACTCGAGCTGGAACACGGCGACCGTGTCGCCCCGGTTCAGGAGATCGAAGGTCGCCTGATCCTCAAGCGAGATTTTGTCGAGATCAATTTCAATGCCGCGCGACTTGCGGATATTGTCCAGGGCGTCCTGAATGAGCGTCAGCGTCCGGAGACCGAGAAAGTCCATTTTCAGCAGTCCGACGGATTCGCAGAGCGGCGCGGTATACTGCGTGATGACCTCGTCATGTGCGCCGCGCCCCAGCGGAAGCAGATTCGCCAGCGGCTGGTTGGAGATGATGACGCCGCAGGCATGAATTCCCATCTGGCGGTTCAGCATTTCCAGGGGGCGTGCATAGCGGAAGACTTCGCGCACCCACTCCTCCTGATCCAGCAGCTGTTTGAGTTCGGGCGACTCCTTCACGGCTTTGGAGAGGGTCATCTTCGGATCGTCCGGGACGGTTTTGGTAATCATGTTCCCGTCCGCCGGAGAGCGGCTCAGCGCGCGTGCGACGTCCTTGAGAACCGCTTTCGCCTTCAGCTGCCCGTAGGTGCCGATCTGGGAGACGGAGTCCGCCCCGTATTTCCCGATCACGTAATCGATCACTTCCTGGCGGCGGCGTTCGCAGAAGTCCGTGTCGAAGTCGGGCGGCGAAACGCGGTCCGGGTTCAGGAACCGTTCGAAAAGCAGGTCATACTTGATCGGGTCGATGTCGGTGATGCCGGAGAGATAGGCGACCAGCGAACCTGCGCCGGAACCGCGTCCCGCTCCGACGGGAATGCCGTGCTCCTTCGCCCAGTTGATGAAGTCCCAGACGCAGAGGAAGTAGCTCGGGTATTTCGTGCGCATGATGACGCTCAGCTCGTAATCCAGACGCTTGAGCTTGAGTTCCGCGTCCGCCTTTTTGTCCTCGGGAGGATTGAAGGGATCGTAGCCGTATTTCTTCAGGTAGCCGCAGACGGAGTTCTCACCGGTCCCGTAGAGGCAGATCTTCCGCAGATACGCCCCCGTCTTGCGAAGAATGACTTCACGCTCGGTCCGGTATTCCACTTCCGCCTTTGTCGGCTCTGCGGCATCGCCGTCTTTCTCCTTTTCCTTTTTGAGATCCGCGACGGCCGCTGCCGCCGCCTCCTTCCGGATCGCGTCCATGTCGAGGGTCGCGACGAACTCGGCGGGCGGCTCATACTCCGGATAATGATTCTCATAGCCGATTGTGACATCGCAGCGTTCGGCGATTTCGACGGTGTTGGTCAGCGCTTCGGGAATCTCGTTTCCGAAAATGGCGAACATCTCGTCGCCATTTTTGAAATAGAACTCGTCGGACTCCATGCGCATCCGCCGCTCGTCCGCCATCGTGGTGCGGGTCTGGATGCAGAGCATGACTTCATGCGCCTTCGCGTCTTCGCGCCGGAGGTAGTGCACGTCGTTCGTGGCGATGACAGGGACTCCCGTCTCCTTTGCCAGCGCGATCAGGCCCCGGTTGACCTCCTTCTGCTCGGGAAGATTGTGATACATCAGCTCGATATAGAAGTTTTCCTTCCCGAAGATGTCGAGATATTCGTAGAGAACCTTTTTCGCCGCCTCCATGCCGGAATCGCGGATTGCGCAGTCGATCTCCCCGGCCAGACACGCGCTCGAGGCGATGAGGCCTTCGGCGTGCGCGGCGAGGAAGGCCTTGTCGGTCCGCGGCTTGTAGTAGAATCCGCGCGTGTGGGCGTCGGAGATGATGTGGCAGAGATTGTGATAGCCGACATTGTTTTTCGCGAGCAGGATCAGATGGTATCCCTTGATGTGGGCGACCGTGCTGTCGCGCTGTTCGCTGCTGCCGGGAGCCACATAGGTTTCGCATCCGATAATCGGCTTGAGCTCGGCTTTTTTCATCGCGTTGTGAAATTCGAGGCATCCTCCCATGACGCCGTGATCGGTGATCGCGCACGCCTTCATGCCGGCGTTTTTGACCGCGGTGACGAGGTCAAGCTTTCCTTCGGCGTCCTTGAGTTTCGCCCAGGAGATCGGGCAGGCGCCGTCCAGCAGGCTGTAATCGGTATGCAGATGAAGATGAACAAAATCCTTGGGCATGGCACTCCTTATGTCGGCGCAAAAAAGCGTCCTGAAAACGTTGGCGGTGAAAGTCCTGTTTCATGAGAAGGTATCATATATCCCGAATCGCGTTTTTTCCAGAGAAAACGGCGGCAAATGCGGAAAAATCTCCGGATTTCGGAGGGTTTCGGGGAAACGGCATCTCTCTTTTCCGTCGGACGGCGGAAAAAGAAAACCCGGCGCGGGGCCGGGCGCTTTTTCCGTTGTGTCTTTCCGGCGGGGCTTTTCACGGTTTCCGCCGGAACAGGTTGCAGGACTCAGGCGTTGAGCGGAGTCATGGAATCGCTGTAAATCCGCCTGACCGCTTCGGTATCCGCCTTGTTCGGCGCGAGCGAGAGCAGGAAGCCGAGGGAAGGGGTTGTGAACGCCAGTTTCGTGAGTTTGTCAATGTCCGCGCTGGAAAATCCTTCATCGGAGAGTTTTTCCGGCGCGCCGACGCCTGCCAGCCATTTCTCCACGCCTTTTGCCGCCGTTTCCGCTTCCGCCGGATCGCCTTTGAGGCCGGGGACGAGAGGGGAAAGCACATCGGCAAGCACGGTGGCGCGGACCGGATAAATGTGCTTGACGACTGCGGGAAGGAGCATGGACAGACCCAGTCCGTGCGTCAGATCCGGTTTCACCGCGCTCAGCGGGTGCTCCAGCGCATGCGTGTAATGAAGCATGCCGTTGT
This sequence comes from uncultured Victivallales bacterium, assembly GCA_944390795.1. GTDB lineage: Bacteria > Verrucomicrobiota > Lentisphaeria > Victivallales > UBA1829 > UBA11452. Next base: position 32,367 of record CALXRI010000008.1, on the reverse strand, counting down.
CGAAGGCCGAACCGGCCAGCATGGAGGCATACAGCAGATAATAGCGCGCGGTAAGGTCCCCGGGATTTTTCAGGGCTGACGGGAGAAACTGCGCGACCAGGGCAATGGCTTCGCGCCCGAGCGTTACCGAGAGCGGGCTTGCTATGACGCTTGTCACGGCTTCGACGCTGTGATTCACCGCGTCAATGCTGACGAAACGGGTCTGTTTTTCGGAGAGTCCGGTCATCAGCGCCGGATCGTCGATCGCCCAGGTCGGATAGATGCAGTCGTAGGCGATAGCCGGTTTGTATTCCTTTTCCAGAATGGTCGCGACCGCGACACGGTCGACTTCCGTTCCCGTCCCGTGGGTCAGATTGATTGCGATGACCGGAACCGCCTTGTCCGGCGTGAACTTGTATTCATACAGGTCAGCAGCCGTATACGTCGGGTTTTCCAGCAGAACGGCAACGCTCTTTCCCGCATCCGTCGGGCTTCCGCCGCCGATGCAGAGAACCGCCTTTGCATCGATTGTGCGGGCGAGAGCGGCGGCTTCGTCGATCTGAGCGGTGGTCGGGTTCGGCGTCACCTTGTCATACAGGACATGACGGATTCCGTGCCGTTCCAGCGCGGGCACGACATGATTCCATGCTCCCGTCGATTTGTACGCGCCGCGTCCGGTGATGACGAGCATGTTTCGAATGCCGCGCGCTTCCAGTTGCGCGGCGACGTCTTCGATTTTCCGGATTGCGCCGCAGCCGAAATAGACGAGCGTTTTCAGGCGCAGTTCCCTGACTTCATGAATGTCCAGGCTGTTTTGAAACATGGATGCCCCCTTGTGTTGAATGGTTTCCTTTTTCCGCTAAGGTAACGCGTTTTTCGGGGAAGTCAAGAAAATCCGGACAAAAAAAGACGAGGATCGCACATGAAAGCACGAAAAAGAAAAACGGGCGGCAAGGGGACGGAGCAGGGGAAAGTCAAAACGTCGCGCTTTCCCGGACTCCGATGTCTTTCAGGTGGGAGACATCGTTCCAGCAGCAGAGCTGCCAGCGGTCGCCGCGCTTGCAGAAACGGCTGTAGGAGACATTGCTGATCAGTGGCAGGAGCGAAGTCGCCGCCACCGGGCCGACAATGTGTCTGAAGACGGAACGCATGACGCCGCCGTGCGTGACGAGAAGCACCCGCCCTCCGTCATGTTTCTCCGCCAGACGCTCCAGGCATCCGGCGACACGTGCATCGAACTCATTGTGAGATTCGCCGCCGGGAACGGAAACCTCTCCGCTTTCATATTTGAAACAGTTCATGATCTCAGGGTATTCTTCCCATAGCTCCCTGCACGGTCTGCCTTCCAGAATTCCCAGATGCCACTCCCGGAGCTCCTTCAGCGGTTCCGGAGTCATTCCGACCGTTTCGGCGATTGCCTCCGCCGTCATCATGGCCCGTTTCAGGTCGCTCGAATAAAACGCGTCGAAACGTTCTCCCGCCAGACGGCGCGCCGCCGCCCGGGCCTGAAGAAGACCGGTCTCGTCCAGTTCCGTGTCGAAATGTCCCTGGAGGCGGCCCGCGATGTTTTCGGCGGTCTGGCCGTGGCGGATCATTGTAAATTCTGTTTCCGGCATGGATGCTCCTCTTCTATTTATTGAAACGGAAAAATGCAGCGCATTTTTCCCGGGGACAAGGGCCGGGAGGCCCTTGCGCGGTCCGGCTGCGGAAGCTGGACGCCGCAGGCGGAATCACCTGATCTCCCCGTCATAAAAAAGCGCACCGGAGGTTGTCCGGTGCGCTTCTGGAAGAATCGATTCCGCGATTACTTCTTCATGAGTTCTCCAACCTGCTTGTAGAACTCCATGCGGCGTGCCGCATCAGCTTCCGCCTTCTGATACAGCGTTTCCGCATCGGCGGGCGCCGTCTTGAGCAGTGATTTGTAGCGGCCTTCGCTGCGGATGAACTCCTGGAAGTTGCCGGTGGGCGCCTTAGCATCCCAGCTGAAGGGTTTTTCCGCATTCGGGTTGAAGCGGTAGAGCGGCCAGTAGCCGCAGTCCACGGCGCGCTTCTGCTCGACCTGGGTCTTGCTCATGTCGATGCCGTGCGCGATGCAGGGCGCATACGCCAAGATGATGGAGGGGCCTCTGTGGGCTTCGGCTTCCTGGAACGCCTTGAGGGTCTGGAGTCTGTCCGCGCCCATGGAGATCGAGGCGACATAGACGTAGCCGTAGCTCATGCACATGAACCCGAGGTTCTTCTTGGCGAGATGCTTGCCGCCCGTCGCGAATTTCGCGACCGCCGCGATCGGCGTGGACTTGGAGGCCTGTCCGCCGGTGTTGGAGTAGACCTCGGTGTCGAGGACGAGGATGTTCACGTCACGGCCGGAGGCGACGACGTGGTCGAGTCCGCCGTATCCGATGTCATAGGCCCATCCGTCGCCGCCGAGGATCCAGACGGACTTGTCCACGAAGTAATCCTGGAGTTCCTGAATCTTCTCGAGAATCGCCTTGCCTTCGGGGCAGGCGTTCCTGATCGCTTCGGGCAGAACCGCCTTCACGGCATTCTGCGCGGCGACCGCTTCCGGGCTTCTGGAATCCCAGAGCTCCATTGCTTTCCCGAGAACGTTTTTGAGCGTGTCGCAGGCGTTTGCACATGCAAGGACCTTTTCGACATTGAGCTTGAGCATTGCGCGGTTCTGATCCACGGAAAGACGCATGCCGAGACCGAATTCGGCGTTGTCCTCAAAGAGGGAGTTCGCCCAGCTCGGGCCTCTGCCGTCCTTGGTCGTGGTGTAGGGGATGGTCGGGAACGTTCCGCCGTAGATGGAGGAACAGCCCGTCGCATTCGCGATGATCATGTTGCTGCCGAAAAGCTGGCTCATGAGCTTGACATACGGCGTTTCGCCGCAGCCCGCGCAGGCGCCGGAGAACTCGAAGAGCGGCTTCTTGAGCATCGCGCCCTTGACCGTCGACGGGGAGAACGAGCCGAGGACGTCGTCGGGCAGGGAATCGAAGAACTTCTCGTTGGCGTTTTCGCCGGCCGCGCGTTCCTTCTCGAGCGTGGACCATGTGAGAGCTCTCTTCTCGGGCTTGGTCGGGCAGGTTTCCAGGCAGACGCCGCATCCGGTGCAGTCTTCGATGTAGACCTGGATCTTGAAGTTGTAGGCCGGCTCTTTCTTCGGCTTGGATTCGATCGTCTTGAACGTCGCGGGAGCGCCGGCGAGATCCTTGGGATCAATGAGCTTGGCGCGGATCGCCGCGTGCGGGCAGGACATCGTGCACATGTTGCACTGGATGCAGTTGTCGGAGTTCCAGACCGGAACGCGCGGCGCGATGCCGCGTTTTTCCAGACAGCTCGTGCCGGTCGGCAGCGTGCCGTCCACGGACATCGCGGACACCGGAACCGTGTCTCCCTTGAGGTGCATCAGCGGCTTGATGATCGACTTCGCGAACGGAATCGCTTCGTCGCTGATAAGCTGCGGCGGAACGTAGCAGGAGACGCCGTCCAGCGTCGCGGGAATCTTGACCTCCTGGCACGCATCGACGGCCAGATCGATCAGCTTCAGGTTCATGTTGACGACTTCGTCGCCTTTCTTCTTGAAGGTCTTCTTCGTCATTTCCTGCATGCCGACGTAGGCCTTGTCGAACGGAACGATGCCGGAGACCTTGAAGTAGGCAACCATCATGACCGTGTTCGCACCCTTGCCGCGGAGCCCGGGCTGGCTTCTGATGATCGCTTCCGCATTGATGTTGTAGAACTTGATCTTCTTGGAGATGATCGTTTCCTGCATGTCGCGCGTCAGCTTCGAGAAGACTTCGTCGTTGCTGTAATGGCTGTTCAGCAGGAAGGTTCCGCCCTCCTTGATGCCTTTGAGCAGATCGTAGCGTCCGATGTAGGAGGCGCTGGAGCAGGAGACGAAATCCGGAGAGGTGATGAGGTAGGTGCTCTTGATCGGCTTGTCGCCGAAACGGAGATGGGAGACCGTCACACCGTAGGATTTCTTGGAGTCGTAGGAGAAGTAGGCCTGCGCATACTTGTCCGTATTGTCGCCGATGATCTTGATGGAGCTCTTGTTCGCGCCGACGGTTCCGTCGCCGCCGAGACCCCAGAACATGCAGTTCGTGGTGCCTTCCGGCTCGGTCGTGATCTCCTCGTCGATCTTGAGCGAGAGGTTCGTGACGTCGTCGTCGATGCCGACCGTGAAGCCGTGGAAGCCGCCTTTCTCAAGGTGTTTGTAGACTGCGAGAACCATCGAGGGCGTGAACTCCTTGGAGGAAAGTCCGTAGCGGCCGCCGATGATCGTGAGGCCCATGCCCTCGAGAGCGACTTTGACGTCCAGATAGAGCGGCTCGCCGATTGCGCCCGGCTCTTTGGTGCGGTCGAGAACCGCGATCCGTTTCGCAGTGGAGGGGACAAGCGCCCGGATCGCCTCGACGGAGAACGGACGGAACAGGCGGACTTTGATCAGACCGTATTTCGTGCCGCGTTTCGCATTGAGATACTCGATGGTCTCTTCGATCGTTTCGCAGCTGGAGCCCATGGAGACAATGATGTCGGTGGCGTCCGGTGCGCCGACATAGTCGAAAAGGTGCATCGGACGGCCCGTGACGGCGGCAACCTTGTCCATATATTCCTGCACGATGGCGGGCAGCTCGTTGTAGAATCTGTTGACCGTTTCACGTCCCTGGAAATAGACGTCGGGATTCTGCGCGCCGACTTTGCAGATCGGCTTCTCGGGACGCAGCGCCCGGTCGCGGAATTCCTGAATGTATTTGGGTTCGACAAGTTTGGCAATGTCCTCGTAGGAGATTTCCTCGATCTTGTGAAGTTCATGGGAGGTCCGGAATCCGTCGAAGAAGGAGAGGAAGGGAACTTTGCTTTTGAGTGTGGAAAGATGGGCGACAAGCGCCATGTCCATCTCCTCCTGCACGGAGGCCGCGGAGGTCAGGGCGAAACCGGTGTTGCGGCAGGCCATCACGTCGGAGTGGTCGCCGAAGATCGCCAGCGACTGACAGGCGAGGGAACGTGCCGTCACATGAAAGACGCAGGGAAGCATTTCACCGGCGATCTTGTACATGTTCGGGATCATCAGGAGCAATCCCTGGGAGGCGGTATAGGTGCTGGTCAGAGAACCCGCGGCAAGCGCGCCGTGCACCGCACCCGCGGCGCCGGCCTCGGACTGCATTTCCATCACGGAAACTTCCTTGCCCCAGATGTTCTTCTTTCCCTGGCTCGCCCATTCGTCCACGTATTCACCCATGGTCGAAGACGGGGTGATGGGGTAAATTGCGGCCACTTCGCTCAGCGCGTAAGCCACATGCGCGGCGGCATAATTGCCGTCAACAGTGATTTTTTTCCCTGCCATCAGTTTATCTCCTTGACATTGCAGTTATTATGGTTTAGGGTCATTGAAAATACTGAATGATTGATAAATTTTTCTTCACAAACTTGATCCTTAAGATACACCCTCATTGCCTGATTGTCAACATCTCATTCGGAAATATTTTCCTCTTCCCTGCGGAAAATTGCGGTCTCCTCCGGGCCTCTTTCGGCCTGTGCCGGAGGGCGGATTCCGCATCGGAAAAAAATTGAATCAGGGGATTCCGGCAAAAAAAACTCCGGAGGCAATGCCGCCGGAGTTTCTGCAAGTTTGGAACGCAGATTACTGTTTCTGTGCATCCAGTGCTTTCTGAATCGCTTTTTCAAGAGGGGGGTTCTTGCCCCATGTCGCACCGGGAACCGAGTGCGATTTCCTGATGGCCTCGTTCGCTTTCACAGCATCCTTTTTCAGGTAGAAATAGATCGACGCGATTCTGGAATAGGCGCTTGCCTTCCAGCTTGGATTGAGTGGTCCGGAGAGAGCGAGTGTCGCTTCCAGGGCCTTTATGGCATCGTCATATTGTTTCTGTGCCATGTAAAAATCCGCCAGGGCTCCGTTGTTAGCCGCCTGCTGGTTCACGTGCAGCTTCGGCAGAGCCACTGCCGCGTCAAGATATTTTTTCGCCTCGTCATATTTTTTCTGGGTGATCAGAATTCTTGCCAGCTCATGAAGCGCCGTCATCTTGGCGCCGGCATAGGCTCCCTTGGTTTCCACCGCTTTTCTGAAGGAGGCTTCCGCTTCCGCGTATTTTCTTTCCTTTCTCAGCTGACGGCCGCGGTTGAGTTCCAGATCAATCTGGAGAGCCGCAATCGACGGACGCACACGGGATGACGGATCCGGAACTGCCAGCAGAGCCGTCAGAGTTTTCTCGGCTTCGGCATTTTTCTTTTCCCGCATTTCCTTTCTTGCCTTGCTGATGTAAATGTTGCAGCGGACATCCTTGATCCATGCCTTCTGCGCCTGCGGAAGGACGGCGGACGCTTCCGCCTCGTCAAGCTGCTTCAGCGCGTCGTCGTATCTCTGCAGACGGCCTCCCAGGCTGTTGGCCGGCTCACGGAAAACCACCGCGTAGTAATGAGGAGACACTTTGGGAATGTTCAGAATGTTCCGATACGCGGCCAGAGCCTCATTGACCTTGTCCTGTGCAAAGAACAGTCTGCCAAGGCAGGCATTGGCTTCCGCCCGGTAATTCGGGTGCAATGTTTCATCCTTGCAGATGGCTTCGAACTGTTTTCTGGCCTCGTCATATTTTTCCTGGAACTGATATATCCTGCCGATGCCGAGAGTTGCAATTGCCCTGGTTGTCGGCGACGGTTTTTCAGCGGCAAGAGTTTTCCGGTAGTATTCCAGCGCTTCGTCATATTTCTTCATGGATACGAGAATTCCGGCACATGAATTTGCCGCGTCCTGCTCATAGTTGGATTTGCTTCCGATTGCGAGCGTTTTCTCGTATTCCGCTATGGCTTCCGCCTTTTTGCCCTGCCAGTTCTTGTAATGCCCGAGGTAGGTCTGCGCAGCGGCCTTTTATGTGGGCGTCATCTTTTCGCCGGCAACAATTTCAGCCATTTTCTTTTCCGCTTCCGCCCAGCGCTTTGTCCTGCGGAGGGTTTCCGCCCAGTTGAATGCTGCCTGATACTGCTGGGCAGGCGTCTGCGCCAGTTTTTCAGCCTCTTCATACGCTTTGAACGCCTCTTCGTATTGTTTCGCGCCGGCCGCCTTCCTGGCAGCCTGGAAGGCTTGATTGTAATTGTCAAACGCGCCGAGAGTGAATACGGCAAGTGCAAGCGCCGTACCGATGAAAAGTGATTGTCGTTTCATGCATGCTCCTTGTGTTTTTGGTATTTGCGAATATAGGACGCGTTTTTATGGATTACAAGTTTTTTTCAAAAAAAATCAAGGAAGAATGTTTATATGTGATTGAAAAGGAATGATTGTTCCGCTGATCCGGCATTCATTGATTTCCCGAGGAACGGGAGTTTCCTCAGGGATTACCGATCCACCGGATTGGCACAACGGAATCATTTGCTGAAAAACTCTCCGGATCCTGCTTGACAAACCGGCGGAATGAGAGTAGTTTGTCTCCCGGATCAAACGAGAGGGGTGCTGTCATGAAATTGAAAAAAACGCTTGCCGATAAACTGGACAAGAAACTTTATGTGATCGAATCCGGCGCGACGATCCGTGACGCGGCGAAAAAATTGACCGGGATGAATACCGGTTATCTGATGGTCGTGGAAAAAAACATCTCCCCGCTGAAATTCATCGGAATCATTACGAAAAGTGATATCATCCGCTCCATCAGCGCGAACACGGCAAATCCCGATGTCGACAAGGTCGACGATTTCATGACCCGGCAGATGATTGTCGCAGCCTGCGAGGACGATGTGGAATACGTCATGAACGTGATGGTCCGCCATGACATCAGTTTCCTGCCTGTGATTGAGGGCAAGACGATCGGCGGCGTGATTTCCCGGGCGGATATTCTCGAGTCCCTGAACGTGGAGCGGGATATCGAACTGCACTGGCTGTCGGATTATTCCGGCGTCAGCTGCAAGAATCAAGTTTACTGACGGCAGAGTCCGGACGAACTGAAAGGAGTGAAGTCGGATAGTTATGGAACAATGTGAAACGGTCCGGATCGGGATGATCGGATTGGGGCCCCGTACGGAGACACTTCTGGCATCAGTTTTCGCGCTGGCGGGGAACGGCGAAGTGAAAGTGACAGCCATATGCGATTTGCAGGATGAACGGATTGCGAAAATTCTCGGAATTCTGGAAAGCCACGGCGCGGAAAAGCCCGCAGTCTACAAAAACTACCGGGAACTGATTGCGTCCCCCGACGTGGACGCGGTGCTTGTCCCCACGTCCTGGAATTCGCATCTCCCGATTGCCTGCGATGCGATGCGGATGGGAAAATATGTCGGAATTGAAGTCGGCGGAGCGGCTTCCGTCGAGGAACTCTGGCAGCTGGTGCACGCCTCCGAGTCGACCGGAGTGTCCTGCATGATGCTGGAGAACTGCTGTTACGGACGGAACGAACTGCTTGTCCTGAACATGGTTCGCCGCGGCATGTTCGGGGAGCTGATCCACTGTGCCTGCGGATATGAACACGATCTGAGCGAAATGGCATGCACCATCGAATCCGGCCATGAACGTGCGATTCACAATCTGCGGCGCAATGCCGATCTGTATCCGACGCACGGACTCGGTCCGATCGCGAAAATCCTCCGGATCAACCGCGGAAACCGCTTTCTCAGCCTTACATCGACAGCATCCAAGGCGCGCGGCTTCGCCTCTTTTGCCGAGGAGAAAGGCTGGAAGGGAACGCAGGGGAACCGTGTGTTCAATGAAGGTGATGTGATTACGACGGTCATCCGCTGCGCGAACGGAGAAACAATCACTATGACGCACAGTGTTTCCCTGCCGCGTCCGTATTCCCGCGACGGAAGGGTCCAGGGCACGAAGGGGATCTGGATGGAGGACACCGGCGGAATTTACGTCCATGGGATCAGCCCCTGCTATGAAAAGCTCGATGTCGCCGGCAATCCTTATCTGGTGCATGAATGGAACAAAACCTCGGATTTTTACGAAGAATACGATCACCCGATCTGGAAGGAGTGCCGCAACAATCCTGTCGGCGGGCACGGAGGCATGGATTCTCTGGCGCTCCGGGCGTTTTTCGACGCTGTCCGCAGGCGTTCCGTGACGCCGATCGATGTGTACGACTGCGCAGCATGGATGAGTGTGACGTGTCTTTCGGAGCAGTCGATTGCGACCGGAAGCATGCCGGTTGCCTTTCCCGACTTCACGAACGGGAAATGGATCAGCCGCCGTCCGGAAATTCCGAGCCGCTGGTCCTTGAATGAAATTTACGGGGAGTGCTTCCCGGCCTGAACGGCTCGGCCCGGAAAATGCCTTCCCCTGCGGCAGGTCCCTTCTCCGTGCGGGACTCTGTTTGCGCGCAGGGGGGGGCGCATCGCTGAACGATGGATTTGTCCGCCGGTTTATCCTCCAGGCGGTTCATGCCGCAGCTGCCGGAAAGGTGGGAACTCCCGTGCGAATCAGAAAACGCGCCATTCTGCGGAAGAGCGGACTTCGCGCATTGCGCGAAATCCTCGACCGCCGCCCCCGCGGCACGCGGAGCGGAATCTGTTCCGGAGTCATTCGTCCCCGAGGAATTTTCCCTGCGAGATGTAATTTCGGATGTAGTCCGCGACCGTATCCTCCAGCGGCGTGACCTGATCCGTATAACCCGCGTCACGGATTTTCGTGATGTCCGCGCAGGTGTAATACTGATATTTCCCGCGCAGATGAAGCGGCATTTCGATGTATTCGATATTCACAGGCCTGTCCATGGCCTTGAAGACCGCCGACGCAAGAGAGTTCCAGGTTTCCGCCCGTCCGCTTCCGATGTTGTAGATTCCGCGGCAGCGGTTCTCCAGCAGGAACATGACCATTTTGACGGCATCTTTCACATAGATGAAATCCCGTTTCTGTTCGCCGTCGGCGTATTCCTCGCAGTAGGATTTGAAGAGTCCGACCTTTCCCGTGTCCCGGATCTGTTCGTAGGCCCGGCAGACCACGCTTCGCATTTCCGCCTTGTGAAGTTCATTCGGGCCGAAGACGTTCGTGTATTTCACGCCGGTGATTTTCGAGAGAAGTCCCTGGCGTCTGGCCCAGAGGTCGAACATCTGCTTGGAATAACCGTACATGTTCATCGGACGCAGCTGTTCGATATGTTCCTCGTCGTCGCGGTATCCGTGTTCCCCGTTCCCGTAGGTCGCCGCGCTGGAAGCGTAGAGGAAACGCACGTTGCGGGAGACGGAATAGAGCGCGAGTGTTTTTGTGTATTCGAAATTGTTTCCTATCAGATACGTGGCGTCCTTCTCGGTTGTCGAGGAACACGCCCCCATATGGAGAATGCATTCCGTGTCACGCGGGAGTGCGCCGGCCAGGAGACGCTCCAGGAACACGTCCTTTTCCATATAGTCCGCATAGGTGAGTGCGCGCAGGTTTTTCCATTTCTCGGAGGTCCCGAGATGATCCACCGCCAGAATGTCGCTGATTCCCATTTGATTCAGTTTCCAGATCAGAGCGCTTCCGATCAGGCCTGCCGCCCCGGTTACAATATATTTCATGGTGCCGTTTCTCCTTGTTTTCCGTTTGCCGGGTTACCAGTCGTAATAGACGGAACTGCCGCTGCCGCCTTCCCGTATGCTTTCGTGCAGTGTCTCACTGCGGCGCGTGTCTCCGTCTTTCCAGGGGAAAGTGCGGGCTTCTTTGCCGGTGTCGTTCAACGGGCGCGAAACATCACGGAGCCTCGCCTTGCGCTTCGCCCGCTCGCTGCCGCTGAAATCCAGCTGATCCAGAAGAGAAGGGGATTTTTTCTTCTCCTCCTTTTCCTGCGGGAAAGTCTTGGGATCTGCAAGATCTGCAAACGGGTCCTCGTCGCCGGATCTGCATGATGCGAACAGAAGCGGAAGCATGCCGCAGAAGACAGCGACGCAAAGCCTTTTTTTCATTGTTTCCTCCTCTCTCAGATATGGCGGATGATCACCATGGTCTGGTCGTCTTCCTGGCCCTCTCCGTTCGGCGTTTCGGCGAACGTGTCCACCGTATTGATTACGTTGTAAATCAAATCCTCGGGAGAATCGCCCCGGAGACAGGAATCCTTGTAGAGTTCCGTCAGGCGTTTCACGCCGAAATACTCGCCTGTTTTCGGAGATGTCGCCTCGTTGATGCCGTCCGTGAACATCAGGACGGACATGGATGGCGTGAATTCCATGCTGAAACAGTCGAAATCGGAGAGTTCGCTCGGGAGGATGCCCAGCGCGGAGCCGTCCGGATAGATGACGCGGATGTGTTCGCGGATATAAACAAGAAGTTCCGTGTGGCCGCCCCGGGCATACTCAAGCGTCATGTCCCGCCTGTTCAGCAGGCAGCATCCCAGTGTGATGTAACGTTCGTCGCCTGTGTCACGGTAGAGATTGTCGTTCAGTTCCAGAAGCAGGTCCTTGAGCGAGGTGAAGCGGTCGATGTTGGAGCGGATGAAACTGCGCGTCATGAACATGATCATGCAGGCGGGAACCCCTTTCCCGCAGGCGTCTCCGATCACGACCAGAAGGCGGTCGTCGTCAATCTGGACGAAATCGTAGAAGTCGCCGCTGACCTCTTTCGAGGCGCGTGTGAAAGCCTGCACCGAGAAGCTGCCCCATACGGGAAAACTTTTCGGCAGGAGCGAGCGCTGCAGATTGCGGGCGAATTCCAGCTCCTGGTTGATCCGCTGCTGTTCGCTCAGATGGGCATAGGCCGCAAGAATGTTCTGCGCCAGAACCACCTGGTTGGAAATGAACTTGAAGCGGGCCAGCTGGTCGGAGGTGAAGGCCACGGAGTCGCGTTCCCCGCTGTTGACGGCGCACATGACGCCGCTTACGATGCCTTCGCTCACGAGCGGCACGGCCATCAGGCAGTTGATCGGGACGAGGGGATCCGTCAGATTCATCCGTTCGTCGTTCATCGCATCCTCTATGACGACAGTCTGGTTCTTTTCCGCCACCGTTCCCAGGATGCCTTCGCCGATCCGGATGCGTTCGCGCCGGAGCAGTTCCAGAATGTATTTGGGTTTGGTCATGACATAGTTCGAGGCTTTATGCAGCAGGGGAAAGGGGCCGGATACGCCGGCTGCGCGCAGCAGATCCCCGTCGCGCACGAAGATTCCGACGCTCTGCGCATTGACCAGTTCCGCCACATAGCGCGCGGTGACGTTCATCCAGTTGTCAAAATCGGCGCGCGTTTTCAGATTGCGGGAGAAGAGCGCGAGGAAGTTGCTGATCTCCACGCTGTTGTGCATCGAGTCCCGCAGGCGTCTGCGCAGCAGGATGATCAGCCCTCTCTGATAGATGCTGATCAGAGCCAGAATCAGAGCGCCCACTACCAGAAGCGCCAGGAGAAGCAAAGGAATTTTCATGAAACACGTTCCGTTTTGTTTGCATTTGCCGCAATTCAGCTTAACTTTATTGCATTTCGTGAATTTTTCAATCTGTTTTCATCAGGATAATCGGGAAATACGGGAGTTTTTATGAAAAAAAAGCGCGCGGATGAACTTTTATATGAACACGGACATTGTGAAAGCCGTCAGGAGGCCGCGCTCCTGATTATGGCGGGGAAGGTCAGAAGTTCCGCGGATTCCGTGGTTGCAAAGCCGTCGCAGGAGTTTCCACCCGATACCGTGCTGCTGGTTGATTCCGGCGGGCAATTTGTCAGCCGCGGCGCGGGAAAGCTGAAGGAGGCGCTGGAAAAATTCGCTCCCGATCTCACGGGCCGGATTGCGGCCGACATCGGGGCGTCCACGGGCGGTTTCACCGATCTGATGCTCGCGCACGGGGCGGGGAAGGTTTACGCCGTGGATGTCGGGAAGGGGCTGCTGCACTGGAAACTTCGCTCCGATCCGCGCGTGGTCTGTCTGGAGGGCGTCAATGCGCGCTCTCTCTCCGCCGCTGAAATCCCGGAACCCGTGGATGTCCTCAGCATGGATGTCTCGTTCATTTCGGCGACAAGGATTCTCTGTGCGGCGGACGGTGTCATGAAGAAAGGGGCTCTGGCTTTTCTTCTGGTGAAACCGCAGTTCGAGGCGCCGAAGCGGGATGTGCCTCCCGGCGGGGTCGTGACCGATCCCGCGGTCCGGAAAGCCGCGCTGGACACGGTTCTGGCATTTGTCGCAGGACATCTGGACTGGACGCTGCTGGATGTGTCCGATTCGCCTTTGAAAGGGCCGAAGGGGAATCTTGAATATGTCGCGGTTTTCCGCAAGAACCTCTGAGGGAGCATTGCGCCCCGAAAAGCTTCCCGGCTGGAAAGCCCGTCGCTTCCGCACGGAATCAGTCCCGCGGGGAGACGGCATTGCATGACGGAATATGCAGGCTCTGCCGTACGGCGCGCACAGAGCCCAGCACGGTCGGGATCCGCCGCGGCCGGATGATGTTTCCTCAGCGCCGCACGACGCGTTTGACGTTCTTTTTACCGGCTTTGACGATGACGGGACCGTTGGAGAAATCCGCGGCTTTCACCGTGAAATCCGGATCTGTGACGCGCTGGTCGTTCAGATAGGCGCCGCCTCCCTGAATCAGCCTTCTGGCTTCGCCGTTGGATTTGCAGAGTCCCGCTTCCACCATCAGTCTGGGGAACCAGAGCCCCTCTTCCGGAATGGTCAGTTCGACGGTCGGCAGACTGCCGAGTCCCGCCTCGCCGGTGTTGACCTTTGCAATGGCGCTGGTGGTCGGGATTTTGTTTTCCCTGTCGGCGAACCCGAATTTCGCGCCGGCTGCGAGATAGGCGTCGGCGGCTTCCTCCTCGCCGTGCGCAAGCGCGGTTGCCTCGAAGGCGAGGATTTCCTTGGCGCGGTTGATGGATGCCGCGCAGATATGATCGACTTCGTCGATCGGAAGTCCAGTGAAGTAGAGCATCAGTTTCCGGACGTCCGCGTCATCGGTGTTGCGCCAGAACTGGTAGTAGTCGAAGACACTGGTTTTCTCCTTGTCGAGCCAGACCGCGCCGCCGACGGATTTGCCGAACTTCTGCCCCGTGCTGCTGTTGATGAGAAGCGGCATCGTGATGCCGTGCACTTCCTGCTGGGAGAGGCGGCGCACCAGTTCCGTGCCCGCCGTGATGTTGCCCCACTGATCCTGTCCGCCCATTTCGAGCTTGCATCCGAACTTCCTGTTGAGCATGTAGAAGTCGTATGCCTGAAGGATCATGTAATTGAATTCCAGGAAGGATAGCCCCGTTTCGAGGCGCATCCGGACGGATTCGGCGGTCAGCATCCTGTTGACGCTGAACTTGGAGCCGATGTCGCGCAGGAAATCCAGATAGAGCATGCCGTTGAACCATTCGGCGTTGTTCACGAAAATCGCGCTGTCCTCGGAGATGAAGCGGGAGAGCTGTCTGCGGATGCGCTCGGCATTGTGCGCGACGACTTCCTTGGACAGAATGACCCGCGCCTCGCTTTTCCCGGACGGATCGCCGATCTGTCCGGTCGCCCCGCCGACCATGACGATGGGCACATGCCCCGCCTGCTGGAGGCGGCGCATCGCCATGACGGGAAGAAGGTGTCCGACGTGGAGGCTGTCGCCCGTGGGATCGAATCCCACGTAATAATAGACCTTTTCCTCAGACAGCAGTTTTTTGATTGCATCTTCGGAAGTGTTCTGGTAAATGAACCCCCGGGCCTTCAGATCCTCAAACGGGCACGACGACATTGCTTTCACCTTTTCTCTGTTGTTGTTTCATTGGTCGGAGCGATGCTGAAATCCGGTAAGTTACCACCGGATCAGCCGGATTGCAAGCTTTCTCTTTTTTTTATCGGAAAAATAGCGTCCGCGCCCCTGGTCCGGAGCTTCATTTCCCCGGGATGGCAAGCGCCGTGACACGGCCGGGCGCGGAAAGATATTTCCGGATTGTCTCATTGACCTGATCCTGCGCAAGGCGTTCGATCACCCTGCGTTTGAGCAGCTCCGCCAGATATCCCTTTCCGATGAATTCCCCCGTGACCGCGGCGTTCAGACGCCGGGCGGGAGACTGCATGGCGCTGTCCAGACGGAAGAGGATCTGCGCTTTCGCGTCGGCAAACTCCTGCTTCGTCAGCCCCTCCGTCGCGACCCGCCGGATTTCCGCGAGAAAAAGTTCCTCCAGGCTGGAAACGGATTCCGCATTGGTTCCGGCATAATAGGCAATGCAGCCGGCGTTGATGCCGGGCATGTTGAGGCATCCCGTGTAATAGGCCAGTCCGTTCCGGTTGCGGACGGTCTGGAACAGCTGCGACGACATGGACGAACTGGCGCTTGCCAGAATGTCAAGCGCATGCACTTCGTCGGAGAGTGCGCAAGGCCCCGGCATTCCGAGGAAAAGCACCGCCTGCGCCTTGTCCAGTTTCCGTTCCGTCCGGACCGCTTTTTCCGGATATTCCGGCGGCGGCGGCAGTGCGAGGCTGCGTCTGTTCCATTCACACGATCCGATGATTTCCAGGGCTGCGTTCTCCGCTTCCTTTTCCGTGAGATCGCCCGCGATTCCCAGGACCGCATGCCCCGCATTCAGGCACAGCGTCCGGTAGACCCCGTTCAGATCGGAGGCTTTCACGGCTGTGATGTTCCGGATGGTTTCCGCAAGCGGGATGCCGTAGGGATGTCCGGCAAAAAGCGTGCTTGTCAGCAGATCTTCGGCAAGTCCATCCGGAGAACATTGTTTCACCTTGAGTTCCTCCAGAATCGCGGTGCGTTCCCGCTCCAGTGCTTTTTCCGGGAAAAGCGGCGCGGACAGGACGGCCCGGAGCAGTTTCACCGTCAGGGCGAGGCTTTCCTTCGGACAGTTGACCGCAATGCGGAGAGAAGCCGTG
Organism: uncultured Victivallales bacterium; assembly: GCA_944390795.1. Taxonomy (GTDB): domain Bacteria; phylum Verrucomicrobiota; class Lentisphaeria; order Victivallales; family UBA1829; genus UBA11452. The sequence continues at coordinate 16,639 of CALXRI010000008.1, read as the reverse complement.
CCCGCCGAGACCGACAGGTCGATGGCATGACTGTCGAGGATTTCATCCAGTTCCTGTTCCGAATATTCTGCGCAGCCGGCGCACAGTGTCGCCGCAATGAGTTTCGTCGCGCCGCGGATTCCCTGCGTTTCATAACAGGCTCCGCCGGGGAGCATCAGAAACAGATCGATCAGCGGGAGTGCGGCATCATGCAGATGGATCAGTCGCTGTCCCCCCTTCAGGGATTTCATTGTCGGCCGTGCCAGAGAGGGCTTGCGGTATTTTGTTTTTTCCCCTTCCGCGCTGTTCTTCCGCGGAAGCATGTGAACCAGGGCTGCCCTGCCTGGATGAAAATACAGTTCTCCGACCCGGACGATGTCCTCCCTTGTAAGATTCCGCATTGTGTTGAGATATTCATCCGCGGCATCGACGGAGCCGCCATTCAGGACGGCGTTCCCGACAATCTGCGCCAGTCCCGTTTCCGTGCGCATTGCGCGCAGACAGTCTGCCGTCTGCTGGGCGATTGTCCGTTCGAGCTCCTGCCGGGTCGGTCCGTGTTCGGACAGCTCGGCGAGAATGCGGAAGGTTTCCTCCGTCAGCCTTTCGCGTTTTCCCTCCAGGCAGTTCGCAAAGATGCCGGAAATCCCTCCGGCGGGACCGGAAAGCAGACAGCTGTCGATGTCAAGGGCCAGTTCCTTTTCGTTCTGGAGTGTCCGGGGCAGACGCGAACTGGCGCTTCCGCCGAGGATGTCGCCGAAGGCTTCAATCGCGGGCAGATCCGGATGGGGAGACGGGGGAATCCTCCAGCCGCAGACCGTACGGGTCATGGGATCGTTGAAACGGATCGTCAGTTCCCGTTTCGTCATGATGTCCGGTTCCGTCGGAAATGCCGGCTCGGAAAGATCACCGGTTTTCCAGGATGTCGTCCGCTTGTGCAGCTGCTCCATGACCCGGTCCGGATCGACCGCTCCCGCGATCACGTAAAAGGTTCTTCCCGGCGTGTAGCGCGCGGCATGATATGCGCTCATCATGTCCCTCGTCACCGTTCCGATCTTTTCCCCGTAGCCGATGACCGGATGGCGGAAGGGGTGCACGAGATACGCTTCCAGAACCAGTTTTTCATAAAGCATGCTTTCCGGGGAATCCTGATACATTGCGCATTCGCGGAGAATCACATCCTTTTCGGAACGGAATTTCTCCTCCGGGAAACACGGATTCCGCAGCATGTCGTCGAGCATCGCGATTCCCTTTCCGCAGCGGGACGCGGGCAGGTTGATGTAATAGACCGTATGGGTTCTGGTCGTGTAGGCGTTCAGGGATCCGCCGAGACGCGTCACCGTGTCGGATACGGCGTTCCCCGGAAAACGCCTTGTCCCCTGGAACAGCATGTGCTCAAGGAAATGGGAGAGGCCGCATCCGAGATGCGCGCCCTCATGGACGCTGCCTGTGGCGACCCAGGCCTGCACGGTAACGGTCGGGGCTTCATATTTCGGAATGACGAACACGCGCAGTCCGTTTTCAAACTGTGCCGGACGGACTTTTCCGGCAATGCGGGGAATCTGAATTTTTTTCAAGGCGGAGAATCCTTCTTCATGCGATGACTGGCGGTTTTACGATCGGGATGCTTCGGATCTCCTCCTCAAGCTTTCTGCGGAGAAATCCGGGGATGTCGGGATGACAGTTGAAGTCGGACTGCGAATCCTCGGCACTGGCGGAAAGCAGTTCCACGCGGATCATGTTGTAGACGATGTTGCCGATGTCCGGTCCTTCCGTGACGCCCCAGCTTTCCAGAACATCAGGGGCGAGCGGTCCGAACTGCTCCAGGGCATAGGCGAGTGCGCCGTCAACCAGCTCCTGACCGGAAATGTGCCGGGAGCCGCGCGGATTTTTTTCGCGGTTCATCCGCTTGATCGTGTAGGTCACCGCGCCGCTGATGAATTCATATGCGGCTGCATGGTAGCGTTTGTCGTTTTCGACGATCCTGCATACCGCCTGTGTGAATTTTTCGTCCATGACTTTCCGCCTCCGGCTTCCGTTCCATGGCGGTAATATACAGCGCCTTGAAGAAAAAATCATTCCCTTTTTTCCCGAAACACGGAAAATTTTCAAGTTGTTCATTGAAAAAGCGGGGATATGACGGTATTTTGTACGGTGCAATCTCAAAAAGCGAAAGGAGATTCGGAAAATGAAAGTTGTAGTCGCTTATTCCGGCGGACTGGATACGTCGGTCATTGTAAAATGGGTCAAGGAAACCTACAACGCCGAGGTGATCGCCTATTGCGCGGACGTCGGGCAGGAGGAGGAGCTGAGCGGCCTGGACAAAAAGGCCATTGCCACCGGCGCGTCCAAATGCTACATCGACGACATCCGGGAGGAATTCGCGCGCGATTTCATCTTCCCGATGATGCAGGCGAACGCCATTTACGAGGGCACCTATCTGCTCGGCACCTCCATCGCCCGGCCGCTGATCGGGAAGAAACTGATCGAGGTCGCGCGCAAGGAAGGCGCGGACGCGATCTGCCACGGGGCGACGGGAAAAGGAAACGATCAGGTCCGCTTCGAACTCACCGCCTATGCGATGGAGCCCAACATCAAGATCATCGCCGCGTGGCGCGATCCGAACTGGAAATTCCATGCCCGCACGGAAATGATCGAATACGCGCACAAGAACGGCATTCCCGTGACCTCCACCGCCGCGAAGCCTTACAGCATGGACCGCAATCTGCTTCACATCTCCTTCGAGGGCGGAATTCTCGAGGATCCGTGGAATGCGTGCCCCGAATCCGTTTCCGTTCTGACGACGCCGCTCTCCCAGACGCCTGATACGCCCGAAGAGGTGGTCATTGAATTTGACAAGGGCATTCCGATCAAGGTCAACGGCGAGACGCTCTCTCCGGCTGCGCTGATGAAGAAACTCAACGTGCTCGGCGGCCGTCACGGCGTCGGCAAGATCGACATCGTCGAAAACCGCTATGTCGGCATGAAGTCCCGCGGCGTTTATGAAACCCCCGGCGGGACGATCCTGCACAACGCCCACCGCGCGATGGAGTCCATCACGATGGACCGCGAAGTCATGCACCTGCGCGATTCGCTGATTCCCGCCTATGCGAAGATGGTTTACAACGGCTTCTGGTATGCGCCCGAGCGCGAGATGCTGCAGGCCGCGATCACCGAAAGCCAGAAATTCGTCACGGGCGAAGTCCGCGTGATGCTCTTCAAGGGCGCGTGCCATGTCAACGGCAGACGCTCGCCCTACAGTCTGTATGACGAGGCCCTCTCCACATTCGAGAAGGACGACGTCTACAATCAGCAGGACGCCACCGGGTTCATCCGTCTCAACGCCCTGCGTCTCCGCACGCTGGCGAAGAGCAAGCAGAAACGGTATTGACAACAGCTTCCGGAACGGACCGTTCCGCCGGATGTGCGGACGCTCCGGCGTTTCTGCCGGAGCTTATGAAAAATGCGCGATGCAGCATCCTCGAGGGTGGCGCATCGCGCATTTTCTGGCGCCGGAACACGTCCCGGCCCTCCGACCTGAACGGAGGACGGGGCCGGAATCCGTCACAGATTGTTCAGAATGTCGAAGATCAGGATGGCGATCCAGTTTCCCGCTTTGGAGAATCCGAAGATATTGGCCGGCCCCATCAGCAGATACAGGAAGGAAAGGACCACGGAAAAGGAGACAAAACGCCGCGGCAGACGGGTCAGGCGCAGGGACAGTCTGGAATCGCAGAGCAGCAGAATGATTGTGAGGATGTTGCACCAGAATACGGCCGCCGCCCAGCGGCAGAGATCCGTTCCAATGACGAACATGCTGAACGCGGACTGTGCTGCAAGCAGGAAAAACAGCAGCTGGATGGGGTGCATTTTTCCGCATTTGCGGATTTTCCGGATCAGGATCTTCCAGAAGATGCCGAGATACAGCCAGGCCGGCGCCATGGAGAACAGCGAAATGATCAGCATGATGCCGAAGGGTTTCCCCGTGTCCAGATAAAACCCCTGAACATGGCGCAGATGGGAGAAGAAATTCTGGCTGCTGTACACCGCCAGAGTCAGTTCCCGCGCAGGATAGATGCACAGGACATCGTTCTCCTGGATGAGGCGGTCGAGTTCCGCGCCGGACGGCATTTTCGTCTGTGCATGGCACAGGGCCGCCGCGGAGAGCAGAAGACCGGCCAGACATAACGCGAAAATGCTTTTTTCCTGAAGAGACTTCCAGTTGAGTTTCCAGCTCAGGTATGCGAGAATTGTAGGCGCGTACAGAAACAGAAAGACTTCATGGATCAGGTTTCCTGTGATCAGAAGCGCCGGAAGCAGCCAGCGAAGCTGTTTGTCCGGCGGCTGGCGGATGATGAAAATGCAGAGGAACATCAGCATGAACAGATAGAGGTCGTAGCGCCCGAGATCCGCAAACGGCAGAAAGGTGGTCGGCAATGCGAACAGGAAAAAACCGATCAGAAGAAGCGCCAGGCGGTTTTCCGACTTCTGCAGCAGCTGAAGGAATTTACGCGCAAGCAGAACATAGCAGACTGCCGTCAGCAGAAAGACTGCAATCTGAAAGGTGATTGCGGACAGGAACGGCGCAATGTAATTGAAACATGTTCCGACCAGGCCGCGCGGTATGAATCCCAGTTCATAGGAGAGCAGATAATGCGCATATGTGTAGCGGAGAACCTGATGGATGAACGGCTTTCCCTCCGAAACCACCGTGTTCAGGATCTGGAAAACAAGCAGGAGGAGTCCCAGATGAATGAAATATTTTCCCTCTATGAATTTTCGAAAGCAATCCGGCAGGCGCATTTGCTCGTGACCCTCCTCTTCTGTGACGTGGAACTGCAAACCGGGGGATATTCCATATTTCCGGATATAATAACGCATCTTTTCTTTTTTTCAACTTTCCGGATGCGGTTCCCCGGAATCAAGAAGCGTCCGGATGGACGGGAATCAGCGGAAAACGGAGGCGCTGTCGGTGCGGACATGATGCGGAAATCCCCCTGCCGGATTCCGCCCCTGGCGGTTTCCTGAAGGCTCCTGCGTCTGCGTGACGCGGAAGTCCGTTTATCCGGGATTTTGATCCGGCGGAAGTTTCTTCCCGCAGAAGGGGATTGCGGCGATCGCGCATCCTGCCATGACGGTCAGAAAGGGCAGGGCCGCCAGATGGTAGCGCGGCATTGCGACCGGGCCGGGCATGAAGAGATAATATTCCGCAAGAAGGAGAAAAAGGAGCACCATGAACCAGTCCCGTTTCACGATGGCGCGGACCAGGGTGAAAGCCGCCAGCAGATACGTGATCGCCGCCGCGAGCAGAAGCGGCGCGAGAAGACAGGGAAGCAGATAACTGCCGTTGAAGTAATGGCGGATCCCGGCGAAAAGACCGTGGCGGTTGATGACGTCCCATGTTCCGCGTCCGGTTTTCGTGAGACCCAGATTTTCGAGGAAGCTCGCCGCGTCGGGAATCAGCACCACCGGGCGGAAATGCAACGAAAAATAACGGAAGGGATGTTCCCGGACAATGTCCAGAAGCCTGCCTTCGAAATAAGAGAATTTGCCCGCTTCCGTCCGGTATTTTTCCGGATGTGTGCGGAATTCGGTTTCGGCTTCCGCCCGATAGCGTCGCCGAAGTTCTTCTCCGGGAACTCCTGTCAGGCGGCTTTCCAGCGCGGAACGGTTGTGAAGCGCGGTATCCGCCGACACCGCGTCGATCCGCCAGCCCGCGCCATGCAGATGATTCCGGACCGTCCAGGGGGTCAGAATCAGAAGGAAAATCAGCAGGCTTCCAAGGGAATGAACGGCTTTTTTCCTCCATGGGTTTCCCTTGATGCAGCAGACGACGAAGATGCACGGAAGAATCCAGAGCAGGTTCAACGGCCGGATCAGGGTTGCCGCGCCTGCGACAGCCACCGATCCATACAGAAATCCGGCCTGTTCTGTCTTCAGGAATTTCAGAAAGAAGCAGATCTGAAACGAGAGGAAAAAGACAAACAGAGTGTCGGAAATCAGCATCGGGGAAAGTGCGATTGCCGTCGGATTCAGTGCAAAAAGAACAGTCGCCGCCAGCGCGGCTTTCCAGGGCGCGTAAAGACGGGCGGAAAGAAAGAGCGGAATGACGGTCAGGCCGCCGAGCAGCGCCGAAACCAGCACGCAGAAACCGGGGCTGTTCCCGCTGATTCCGAGCAGGAGCGCCAGAAACACGGGATAACCCGGCGTGCGGACGAGCGCCGGAATTCCGCTTCCCGGAGCCGTGGAATAGGTCCCGTCGTGGAGCAGGGACAGGGCGGGACCCAGATAGGTCGCCGTATCGGTCCGCATGACAAGTTCGGGATTCAGAATACCCGGAATCGCATAACAGATACGGATCAAGACTGCCGCCGCCGTCACGGCAATCAGTGCAATGCGGATTTTCTTCGATTCATCCATGGCGCCGTTTTGTTCAATGCTCTTCATTTTCCCTGATAAAACGGATAGCGGCGTTTGTCTTCCTCGGCAATGGGGCGCAGCACCCGGCAGGGGACGCCCACTGCAATCACATTCGCGGGGATGGAACGGGAAACGAGACTGCCCGCGCCGATGATCGAATTGTCGCCGATCGTCACGCCGGCAAGCACCGTGGACCCGGCTCCGAACCAGACATTGTTTCCGACTTTGATCGGTTTGGCGATTTCCAGACCCGCTTTGCGCTGTTCCGGATCGATCGCATGCTCCGCGGTCGTGAAACAGCAGTTCGGACCGATGAACACATGGTCGCCGAAGGTCACTTTCGCACCGTCCGTGATGATCAGGTTGTGATTCGAATAGAAGAAGTCGCCTACGGAAATGTTGTAGCCGTAGTCGCACCAGAAGGGCGGCGTGAAAATGACTTCCCTCCCCATTTTCCCCAGAAGCTCCGCAAGGATCCTGCTCTGGGTTTCCCGGTCATTGGGATTCAGCTGGTTGTAGGCATGGCATTTGTCCTTGCATTTCCGGATTTCCGCCTCGTATTCCGGATTGTAGCATCCCTGGAATAGGCAGTTGACGGGAACCTCTGGTCTGTTTTTCATGAATGGGCGCTCCTGGTTATGTTGTTTGACTGGGAACGGGAATAACGCAGTTCCGTGACCGTTTCCCCGATGACGGTCTCTTTGCGTCCGTCCGGAATCCGTTTTTCTCATAACAGGCGATTGCTGGGCGGTTTTCCGCAAGGACCCACAGGAAAACGGAAGAAAATCCCCGGCTTTTCAGCTCCCGATTCCCCTGTGCTGACATTCCGGAAGAAGATAGAGGGAATGAATTTCCGCCGCATTTCCCTGATTTTCCTCCCGCGGACTGCCGAATACGATCATCCCTGCCGGTTTGCCGTCAAGTTCCCCGGGAAAATAAGAAGCGCGAGGCGGACTTTCATGAAGAAGGCGTTCCCATGAAGAGGAACGCCCCGCATTGACCTTCGCGATCATTTCCGCCGGAAGAAGTTCCGGATAAGCCGCAAGCCGCGGACGGCGGTGGATTTCCGCCATGGCCTCGCTGTCGGGCGCCTCCGCCCGCCGGATCCGCAGAGGGGGTGACTTCATTTTCAGATCCGCCTTGCGTCGTTGTGCGATTCCGGCATGGACAAAAGCATGCGGAATCCGGAGCAGGGGAGGGCGCGGATCTGAAAAAAACGCGCCTCCCCGGAATTCCCGTTTCTCAGAACTTGAAGTGCTCCTTCATCTTCGCGATGACGGCGGGCACGGTGAAGCCGAATTTCTCGGTCAGGACCTTGTATGGCGCGGATGCTCCGAAGTGATCCAGTCCGATGGCAAGCCCCTCGTCGCCGACGAATTTCTCCCAGCCGAAGGTCGAGCCAGCCTCGATGGAGACGCGCTTTCTGCATTCCGGCGGAAGAACGGAGTCGCGGTAGGCCTTGTCCTGCCTGAGGAAGAGTTCCCAGGACGGCATCGAGACCACGCGGACCTTCTTGCCCATTTTGCGGAGCTCCTCCGCTGTGTCGAGTGCGAGATTGAGTTCGGAACCCGTTCCGATGAGAAGGTATTCAAACCCTTCCTCGCAGGAGACGACATACGCGCCTTTTTCCAGCTGCACTTTCTTCCGGACGCATTCGCAGAGCGGACGCAGGTCCTGACGGGTCAGGATCAGCGCGACCGGCGCGTTTGCCGTGACGGCGTGATTCCACGCGTGGGCGCATTCGATCGCCTCCGCGGGACGGATCACGGTCATGCCCGGAATGGAGCGGAGCATGGCAAGCTGTTCGACCGGTTCGTGGGTCGGTCCGTCCTCGCCGACGAAGAAGGAGTCGTGCGTGAAGACATAGACGACCGGCAGTTTCTGGAGCGCGGCGAGACGGATCGCCGGTTTCATGAAGTCGGAGAAGACGAAGAAGGTCGAGGAATACGCAATTGCCGCGCCGTAGAGCGCCATGCCGTTGGCGATGAAGCCCATGCCGAGCTCGCGGACGCCGAAGTGGAAGTTGCGTCCCGCGCGGTTTTCCGGCGAGAAGAAGGGAACGCCCTTGAGATCGGTCTTTGTGGAGGGCGCCAGGTCGGCCGCGCCGCCGTAGAGCGCCGGAACCAGTTCCGCCGCCTTCTGCAGAATGGCGCCGCTGGATGCGCGTGTCGCAACCGGCTTTTCAACCGGCGCAGCCGCGAGGAGTTCCTCCAGCAGATTTGCGGGGGTTTCGCGGTTCATCATCTTCGAGAGCAGAGCCGCCTTGTCGGGATTGGCCTCGACGAACTGCTGGAATTTCGCATCCCAGGCCGCCGCCTCTTTTTCGAGCTCGGCGACACGCGCATCGATCATGTCGCGGACTTCCTGCGGGACGTAGAAGTCCTGCTCCGGGAAGCCGAGCGCCTTCTTTGCCGCCGCAAGTTCCTCGACTCCAAGCGGTTCTCCGTGGCTGCTGGCCTTGCCCGCCTTGTTCGGCGCACCGAAACCGATCGTCGTGGAGCCGATGATGAGGGTCGGACGCCCGTCGCTTTTCTTCGCCGCAGCGAGAGCCGCCTCGACCTGCGCATAATCGTTGGCGTTTGCGCACTTGATGACGCGCCAGTTGTAGGCTTCGAAGCGTTTCCCGACGTCCTCGGTGAAGGCGATTTCTGTGGACCCTTCGATGCTGATCATGTTGGAGTCGTAGAAGACGACGATGTTGTCGAGTTTCTGGTGACCGGCGAAGGAGGCCGCCTCGTGCGTGATGCCTTCCATCATGCAGCCGTCGCCGGAGACGATGTAGATCTTGTTGTCGAGCAGTCCGGTTCCCTCAAGCCCGCAGACCGCCGCGGTGTATTTTGCCGCGACCGCCATGCCGACGCCGGAGGCGAAACCCGTTCCGAGCGGTCCGGTCGTCACTTCAACGCCCGCCGTATGTCCGAATTCCGGGTGTCCGGGGGTCCTGCTGCCCCACTGACGGAACTGTTTGAGCTCGTCCATCGAAAGTCCGTAGCCGAAAAGATGGAGCAGACTGTAGAGCAGCATGGAGCCGTGGCCGGCGGAGAGCACGAAACGGTCGCGTCCGAGCCAGGCCGGATTTTTCGGATTGTGCTTCATGTGGTTGAACCAGAGGTCGAATGCGAAGTCCGCACAGCCCATGGGCATGCCGGGGTGTCCGGATTTCGCTTTCTGGATCGCGTCGGCCGAGAGGAGTCTCACGGTGTCCGCCGCAAGTCGCATCATTTTTTCGTTTGCCATTTAACTTTCCCTTTTTTGTGTTATATTACAGGAAGAAAAATTTTTTCACAAGGTGATACGATACCTTAACAAACGGAAAAAGCAAATGTTTTTCATGCAAAAAAGGTGAGCAATGGCGGAAAGATTCATTACATCCACGCTGAACAGAAAGGACGAGGAGGCCGAGACCACTCTGCGCCCGCAGTCCTTTTCCTCGTTTCCGGGTCAGGACAAGGTCAAGGAGCGCATGGAAGTCTATGTGCACGCCGCGCGTTCGAGAAACGAGCCGCTCGGGCATCTTCTGCTCAGCGGACCGCCGGGACTCGGCAAGACGACGCTTGCCTACATTGTCGCCAACGAGAAGGGATGCGGGATCAAAACCTCCAGCGGACCGGTCATTGAGAAGCCGGGAGATCTTGCCGGGCTTCTCACTTCGCTCAACGAGGGCGACGTGCTCTTCATTGATGAAATCCACCGCCTGAACACCACCGTCGAGGAATACCTCTACAGCGCGATGGAGGACTTCTTCATCGACATCATGATCGATCAGGGGCCCGGCGCGCGTTCGGTCCGTCTCAACATTCCCCGCTTCACCCTGATCGGCGCCACCACGCGCCAGGGGATGCTTTCCGCACCGCTCCGCTCGCGTTTCCTCCTTTCTCTGCGCCTTGACTATTATGCGCCGGAGGACCTGCGCGACATCGTCCTGCGTTCCGCGAAAATCCTGAACATTGAAATCGATTCAGCCGGTGCGCTCGAGATTGCCAGGAGAAGCCGCGGGACGCCCCGCATTGCGAACAATCTGCTCCGCTGGACGCGCGACTATGCGCAGGTCAAGGCGGGAGGGAAAATCTCCGAGGAGATTGCGCACAAGGCTCTGACCATGCTCGACATCGACGATCACGGCCTGGACGAGATGGACAAGCGCATTCTGGAAACGATCATTGCGAATTTCAAGGGCGGCCCCGTCGGGCTGAACTCGCTTTCCGTGGCAATCGGCGAGGAGGCCGATACGATCGAGGACGTTTACGAACCCTATCTGATTCAGGAGGGCTACATGATGCGCACCGCGCAGGGGCGTCTCGTCACCGACAAGGCATGGCAGCTTTTCGGACTTACGCCTCAGGTGCGCAAATCGCGCAATCCGAAGGATGAACAGCCGTTTCTCTTTTAGCCGGACGCCGTGACGGAGGTCGCGCACGCGAGGGCGGGAGCCCGGCGGACCGAAGGTCAGGGCAGCATCGCCAATACGGCGGAGGCCAGTTTCTCCACCGGACAGCTGGCGGTGTTGGCGCAGAAGTCATAGTTGACCTTGTCTCCCCACACCTGGCCCGTGTAGAAACGGTAATAGGCTGCACGGTTTTTATCGATGCTCAGAATATGCTGCTTCAGTTCCCTGTCGGAGACCTTTTCCTGTTCCGGGAGGCGTTTCCGGCATCGCGCCATGCGCTCCTCGAGGGGCGCGTAGACGAAGATGCGGAACGGCTTCTTTTCCTGAAGGATGTAATCCGCGCAGCGTCCGACCAGAATGCAGTCCGATTTCGCCGCCATCTCCTTGATGATTCTGCACTGTTCGTGATAGATGGAGAGCGTCTGTTCCTGAAGCGGATTCAGATTGAGATTCGGGTAGAAGTTGTGTCCTGTCGCAAATGGAAACCAGTGGGAGGGGCGGCGTTCCACCACCTGCTGAACATACTGTTCGGCCAAAGAGGTCTTCTCTGCGATTCCCGTGATGATTTCCTTGTCGTAATAGGCGATTCCGAGTTTTTCCGCCAGCAGCAGGCCGAGGTCCCGCCCTCCGCTTCCGAATTCCCGTCCGATGGTAATAATTCTGTTCATGCCGCAACTCCTGTGCCGGACTGTCGTCAAGCGGTGGAATGTCCGGTTTTCTCTCCGCATACAATAGCACGAAACGGATTATTTTCAACTTGCCGGATTGTTTTTCCGAGTTGTTCTGCGGAAAATGCAGCGGCGTCTCTTCCTTTTCGCTGCCGATTTCCGGAAGACGGGATCCGCTGAGGTCTTTCTTCCCGCCGCGTTGCGGGCCAGATCCGGAATCTGTGACGTCTGCCGGAACATGTGTGAAAGCTGCGTCTGCCGGCAGGCGCAATGGACTTTTCACGGATTAACGGAGTTTACGACATTCTGGAAAAATGTTTCGGGAGTCGGGAAAAATCGGAGAGTTTTTTCCTTGTCTCCGTATTTGATGCCGTGGCGGGCATTGCGCTTGAGATGGCCTTGCTGGATGAGCCGCCCGATTTTGCGAAGGGGATTTTTCTGCCGCGTTGAGCTGGATCAGATACGTTTTCGCGGAGGATGCCGCACCCGATCATCTTGTCCGCGGCGAGATCAACTGGACAATGACTTTTTTCAGGCGGAATGCTGTTTCCCCGGATTCATGCATTGCTTCATGGCATTCCCTCTTGTTGCAGTTCGGAAGTGAATTGGCGCGACGCAAACATACGCGGTATCGGGAATTTCGCCTGCGGCGCCCCGCTTGCGCAGCTGAACTGCGGCAGGACCGGAAGTCCTGCACGAAACATTTTTGCGATGCGGAGCATCGCTGTATGAAACTGATCTTTTTGAATCAAAATGTTCAGCAGACGGTCTTTTTTTCAGAAGGATGCTTTTTCCGCGGAAAGCAATGCAATGCGGAACGGAACTGATGTGGCGTTTTTCCGGAAGTTTTTTGTTTTTCCCTCCCCGCGGAAATCTTGAAAAAAACGGAAGTTGCGGTAAATTACCGTTCTTGGTTTGCTTTTCCTTCAACCTTACAACATAACAGGAGAAACATGCGATGAACTTCACACACGAAGTCGAGCAGATGTGCTGCGTCGCCAAGGGCCCGAAGCACGGACCCGCGCCGATTCCGCAGGAAGGCGCCTGGACAAAGGCTTACGAGATCAAGGATATTTCCGGTCTCACCCACGGTGTCGGCTGGTGCGCTCCCCAGCAGGGCGCCTGCAAGCTGACGCTCAATGTCAAGAACGGCATCATCCAGGAGGCTCTCGTCGAGACCATCGGCTGTTCCGGAATGACGCACTCCGCCGCGATGGCCGCCGAAATCCTGCCCGGCAAAACCATTCTGGAAGCCCTGAACACCGACCTTGTCTGCGACGCGATCAACACCGCGATGCGCGAACTCTTCCTCCAGATCGTTTATGGACGCACGCAGACCGCGTTCTCCGAAGGCGGTCTGCCGATCGGCGCCGGACTCGAAGACCTCGGCAAGGGACTCCGCTCCATCACGGGCACGATGTACGGCACGAGCGCCAAAGGCGTCCGCTATCTTGAAATGGCCGAAGGCTATGTCACGGAAATCGCGCTGGATGACGAGGACAAGGTCATCGGCTACAAGTTCATCAAGCTCGGACCCATGCTCGACGCGATCAGCAAGGGCATGGACGCGAACGAGGCGCTCAAGAAGTTCACCGGAACCTACGGACGCTTCGCCGACGCCGCCAAAACCATCAACCCGCGTCATCAGTAAGGGGGAGTCGTCACCATGGCACTTTTTGAAAGCTACGACCGCAGAATTGCGCAGATCAATAAATTCCTCAACGACAACGGCATTGCCTCCCTTGAGGAAGCCGAACAGATCACGAAGGGAAAGGGCCTTGACATCTACAAGCGCGTCAAGGACATCCAGCCGATCTGCTTTGAGAACGCCTGCTGGGCCTATCTCGTGGGCGCCGCCGTCGCCATCAAGCGCGGACAGACCGTCGCAAGCGAAATTGCAAAAACTCTCGGAGAGGGACTTCAGTCCTTCTGCATTCCCGGATCCGTCGCCGACGACCGCAAAGTCGGACTCGGGCACGGCAATCTCGCCTCGATGCTTCTGCGCGATGAGACGAAATGCTTCGCATTCTGCGCGGGCCATGAGTCCTTTGCCGCCGCCGAAGGCGCGATCGGGCTTGCCCGCAGCGCGAACAAGGCGCGCAAGGAGCCGCTCCGCGTCATCCTGAACGGCCTCGGAAAAGACGCCGCCCAGATCATCTCCCGCATCAACGGCTTCACCGGCGTCGAGACGGAGTTCGACTACATGACCGGCAAGCTCAAAATCGTCTCCGAGCGCGCATACAGCAAAGGCGAGCGTGCGGCGGTCCGCTGCTACGGCGCGGATGACGTCCGCGAGGGTGTCGCGATCATGTGGCAGGAGGGTGTGGACATCGCCATTACCGGAAACTCCACGAATCCGACCCGCTTCCAGCATCCCGTCATGGCGACCTACAAGAAGGAACGCATCGAAAAGGGAATGCCCTTCTTCTCCGTCGCCTCCGGCGGCGGAACGGGCAGAACGCTTCATCCCGACAACATGGCCGCCGGTCCCGCCTCCTACGGCATGACCGACACGATGGGCAGAATGCATTCCGACGCGCAGTTCGCCGGTTCCTCCTCGGTTCCCGCGCACGTTGAAATGATGGGACTCATCGGCATGGGCAACAACCCGATGGTCGGCGCTTCCGTCGACGTTGCGGTTGCTGTTGCACAGGCGATGAAATAAATCCTTCCGGCTTTTCCGCCGGTCATGAAACAAACGGGATGCCCTCCCGGATCCGGGAGGGCATCCCGTTTTTCCATATTTTCCAGACAGGAGGATTGGCTGACGCGAGTCGGCGTTTGTTTTGCCGAGGAGCCGAGTGGATTCAGAAAGACTGCTCTTCCGTTTCTGCGGGAGCGCGGAAGGCGCTTTGCGTGAAAACGTGACTTCCCGCATGACTCCGGCGGGAACGGCGTATGAACTCCTGCGAATTCGAATCCAGAAGGCTGTTCAAAGGGGGAACAGATTCCGGAATCCTTCCCTGGAAATCGGCTCGCCGTATTCTGAAAATTCAAAAATTTCCGCACAGCGGATCTGTTGTCCTGCCTCACCGTAGATTTCACAGAGAGTTTTGCGTCCGAGTTCGGCGGCAGCTTCAAAGCGGCAGCCCCACTGCGTATAGAGCCATTGGCGTTTTTCCTCCCATGTCATGGCGGAGGCATCAAAATTCTTGAAGCCCTTGTCCCATGGGAGCCACTCGTAGAATTGCGAGGCATGGCAGTCTGCGAGCCGGAGTTTTGTTTCCAGAACGGAATCTATTTCCACTGCTGCGTCAGCACGGATCGGGCGCGGATCGCGGAAGCGGTCGTAACAATAGGCGAAAACCGGATTTCTGTCGGGAATCGGGGTGTCATCGCAATAGAGCGGGACCTTGATGAGATAGGCAGCGTCCATGACAAGACGGGCGGTGGCTCGGTGGTCCGCATGATAATCGCAGTCGCGGTGCGACAAAACCACATCCGGCCGGAATTGCCGTATGATCCGGATAATCGTTTTCCGGTTTTCCAGAGTATTTTCAATTTCGCAGTCATGAAGATTCAGAACCTGATATTCCGCAAGTCCGGCTATTTTTGCCGAAGCCTGTGTTTCCGCATAACGGCGGGCGGCAAGCGCTTTGCGCTCCATGGAATAATGGCCGCAGTCGCCATTGCAGACGGATACGAATTTGACGAGATGGCCCGCACGGGCAAGTTTTACCGCCGTCCCTCCGAAGAGCAGATCGCAGTCATCGGGATGAGCGCCGAATACAAGATAACGTTTTCTGTTCATTTCTTGAACCCTCCGTTCTGGTTTTTCCGGATTTTCTTACACGGGATCAGGATGCGCTGCGGTTCCAGCGCCGGATTCCGCATTCGTTCGTAAAGACGTTTCGCTGCCAGATATCCGATCCGTTCCGAATCAAAATCGATCAATTCCACGTCTGGATCATTTTCATTCATTTCCATCTGCCGGTCAATGACCACGGACGGAAGATTCCGCACGGTTGCGAATCTGCGCAGCGGCACGAACGGAATGTTGACACAATAGACAATGCTGTCCACATGATGGTCTTCGATTTTGCGGAAGAGCTCCAGAACGGTATTTCCCGTGGCGGCAAGATCGCTGTAATGAACTGTATGATGGAAGACGATGATATCGGAGCAGAGCTGCAGTTTTTCCTGGAACGCATTTCTTGTCTTGGAAAAAGAGGAGAGCAGAAAATCCTCGTTTTCGAACTGGAGCATCAGGAAAAGCGGACGTTTCAGACCGCGCCGGAGAATGGAATCTGCCGCACGGCGGCCAGCCTCGTCATAATCCGCGCAGAATACATCGGCGTCAAGCTGGTGGTAACAACCCAGCGCGACGATCTGCGCTCCGGTTTTTTCCAGGAGCGGCAGATATTTGTCCACCTGAGCCCCTCCTGCGATGATGCCGTCGATCCGCGCACCGAAAGAGCATCCGCTGCTCAGAAAATTTTCTCCGGACTGCACCAGAAGTGTCAGATTGTATTTTTGCGCGAAATTGTGGATGCCGTGATAAATCCGGGCTGAGATTCCGCCCTGATCGATCAGGTGTCCTTTGATACTGGAAAAAAAGAGGAAGAGAATCGTTTGTTTTTTCCCGTATCTGATTTTTGCGCTTCGTCCCTGGACGCGTTCGATCAGGCCTCTCTTTTCCAATAGGTTCATGACTTTGTGCAGATTTGATCGCGATGTCTGGAACTCCACGCACAGATCCCTGTGTGTCGGAAGTGCCTTCCGGGAGGAATAAACTCCTTCCTGGATCCGCATTGTAAGGAGATCGGCGATTTTTCTGTATTTATTCATTCCGTCGGCTTTGAGTGCAGCTTGTCCTGTGAATATCCTTTAACTTTATCTTGAAGGACAGGGTTTTCAAACGAAAAACCGGAAAAGAGAGAAGAAAAATGAGAGCAACCCGGCAGAAAACAGGAGCAACTCGGCATTTTTGGAAAAATTTGATTTTATATGACATCCACAGTTGCCGTTGGTCTTGAACAGCATCAGCCCCAGCAGTGAAAGAAGTATCGAATAAAGCACAAGGGTAAGGGGACGAATGAAAAAGTCATACTCCAAATTCATCTGAGACCGTAGAATGGTATCATGCCTGCATTAAGCCTGAATGCGGCTGCAATAAATTACCGCGATGCAAGCATGCGCGGTATTAGGGATTTCGCCTCCGGCGACCAGCTTGCGCAGCTGGACCGCG
>CALXRI010000007.1 GCA_944390795.1 uncultured Victivallales bacterium | reverse complement strand
ACGCCCCTTGAGGGGCAGGCCGGTATCATGCCCTTATAGGGCAAGTGCAAGCCACCGGCTTAGCCGGTGGTTTTGACATTCCGAAAAGAAAAAACGGGGAAGAACGGTTTTTCCGTTCTTCCCCGCAAGGGAACAGCTCTGACCGCGCAAGATCAGATCATGGAATCCCAGAGCGCCGCATCTTCCAGTTTCGCCTTTACCGCATTGACGAATTTCGCACCTTCTGAACCATCTACAATCCGATGATCCACACTCAGCGTAATCTTCATCATATCGCGAACGACGATCTTGCCTTCCTTGTCCACAACAGGTGTCGGGATCGCGGAGGAGACCGCCAGAATGCCGCTTTCGCCGGGATTGATGATCGCGCAGAAGTTCTCCACGTTCATCATGCCCATGTTCGAGATCGTGAAGGACCCGCCGGACATGTCTTCGGGCGTGAGTTTGCCAGCGCGCGCCTTGGCAGCCTGTTCGGCGATTTCGTCGGCGAGCTCGTCCAGCGCCTTTTTGTCGGCGTTCCGGATGACCGGGACGACCAGTCCGTTGTCGAGACTGACCGCCACACCGAGATTCACCTTCGTCTTGTGGACGACAGCGTCGCCGACGCATTCTGCGTTGATGTTCGGAAACTCCCTGAGCGCGAGCGCCACCGCCTTGGCGATGAACACGTTGACGCTGATGGAGATGTTCTGCTTCTTCAACTCCGCACGTTTGGCCTTGACCGCGCTCATGTCGATGGAAACCGTGACATAGAAATGCGGCATCACGTGCTTTGACTCGGAAAGCCTTCTTGCAATCACCTTGCGCATCGTGGTCATCGCCTGAGGACGTTCCGCAACCGCGTCCTTCACGTCCGCGAGCGTGATTCTGCCGCCTTCGCCGCTTCCGTTGAGGCTGAGGAGTTCCAGCTTGTTCTCTTTTGCCACGTTCAGCGCGGCGGGCGTGATTTTCTTTGCGTTGTAACCTGACGTTTCCAGATATTCCTTCACGTCCTTTTCCGTGACGCGTCCGACGTTTCCGCCGGTCCCCGGGACCTTGTTCAGGTCAATCAGGTAGTCCTTCGCAAATGCGCGCGCTCTCGGGGAGACGGGCTTCTTCGCCGGTGCGGCGGGCGCCGCCGGGGCTGGGGGCGCCGCGACAGGCGCAGGTGCGGCTGCGGAGATCGCGGGAGTCTTCGGCGCGGGAGCCGGGGCCGCCGCTTTCGGTGCGGGCGCGGCGGCTTTCGGAGCCGCAGGAGCCGGAGCCGCAGGTTTTGCGGACGCTGCTGCTTCCGCGAGAAGCGCGGAGATGTCCTCGCCGGGATTGCCGACGATCAGGCCCGTGCAGAGAACCGGAACCTCTTTTCCCGCCGGAACGAGAATCTTCAGAACGGTTCCCTCAAACTGCGATTCCACGTCAAGAACGGCTTTGTCCGTTTCCACATCGAACAGGACGTCGCCCTTCTTGATGACATCGCCCTCTTTGACCTTCCACGACTGAATCGTGACGGTCTCCTCGGATTGTCCGAGTCTGGGTACTGGTATCTTAGTTGCCATTTAGCGACCTACTCTCTGTCAAAGGATTTTCTTAGCTGCTGCGACCATTTCCTCAACGCTCGGGAGGAATGCCTTTTCAAGGCAGTGCGCCTGCGGGGCGATTCCGTTTTTGGCGCCGATCTTGAGCACCGGCGCATCGAGGGAGTCGAAGCACTCTTCCATGATCTTGGAGACGATTTCACCCGTGAAGCTGCCGATGTCGACGCACTGGCTCATGACCACGCACTTGCCGGTCTTGCGGACGGAGGCGAAGACGGTTTCCCAGTCGAACGGGACGAGCGTGCGCGCATCGATCACTTCCACGCTGACGCCTTCCTCGGCAAGCGCATCCGCAGCCTTGAGCGCGTCGTTGATTGCGGGTCCCCAGCCGACGAACGTGATGTCGGAGCCTTCGCGCAGGATATTGGCCACGCCGAAGGGGATCGTGTAGTCTTCCGCCGGAACCACGCCCTTCATATTGTAGAGGAGCTGCCCCTCGACGAAGACGACCGGGTTGTCGTCGCGGATCGCGGTCTTGATGAGGCCCTTGGCGTCATACGGATTCGACGGATAGACGACGTAGGTGCCCGGGATGTGCGCGAAGATCGACTCGAGGGACTGCGAATGCTGTCCGCCGTATCCCTTTCCGCCGCCGACGGAGCAGCGGATCACCATCGGAACCTTGGTCGAGGCGCCGGTCATGTAGTGCCACTTGGCGGCCTGGTTGGAGATCTGGTCGGAGGCCATCAGCGCGAAGTCCATATACATCAGTTCGACGACCGGACGGTAGCCCGTCATCGCCATGCCGACGCCGGTTCCGACGATCGCCGCCTCGGAGATCGGTGTGTTGAACACGCGTGCGCGTCCGAAATATTCGAGCATGCCCTTGGTCAGCTTGAACGCGTTGCCGTAGTCCGCGACGTCCTCGCCGTAGAGCACGACGCGCGCGTCACGTTCCATTTCCTCGATCATGCCTTCCTTGATCGCGTCCTTGTAGGTGATGCGGCTTTCCGCGTCACGCTTGATGACCGGACGTTCACCGCGCTTCATCAGCTGGTTGTAGGGAGGGGGAACGACTTCGCTTGTCGTGTCGGTGTACATGTACTTGATGACGTCTTCGGCCTTCGGATCGTCGGAGTCGGCCGCGCGGCGCGCCGCCTTCCTGTTGCGCTCGACGACTTTGGCTTCCATCTTCGCAAGCTCTTCCTCGGTGAAGACGCCGTTCTCAATCAGTTTCTGACGGAAGCAGGGAACCGGATCGACCGCCTTCCAGAGCGCTTCCTCGTCCTTGGTGCGGTATTCCGTTCTCGGGTCTGAGAGGGAGTGTCCGAAGTAGCGGTAGGTGTTGAATTCGATCATCACCGGGCCTTTGCCTTCGGCAATGGTCTTCTTGGCGCGCTCAATCGCGTCGCGGACTGCGAGCGGATCCATGCCGTTGACGACTTCCGCGTGCATGTTCTCGTTGGAGAATCCGGCGGCGCGGCGGACGAGCGGATTGACGCCGGTCACTTCGCGGTCGGCCCTCCCCGTCATTCCGAAGTGGTTGTTGATGAGGCAGTAGATGATCGGAAGTCCGAAATTGATGCTGGAGAGGGCCGGATCGGTGAACTGTCCCTGGCAGGCCCAGTTGAAGGACTCGAGCACGACGCCGTTTGCATAGGCGCCGTCGCCTGCGAACGCGCAGACGACCTTGCCCTTGTGCGCGGGATCAATGTCGATGCGGTTGGTCATGGCCGCGCCCGTGGCGATCGGAACGCCGCCGCCGACGATCGCGTTTGCGCCGAGGTGTCCGACGCGGAAGTCCGCAATGTGCATGCCGCCGCCGCGTCCCTTGCCGTAGCCGGCCTCTTTTCCGAAGAGTTCGGCGATGGTGCGGAACACATGATCCTCCAGAACCGCTTCAAGCAGCGCATCGCCGGAGAGCGCGGAGAATTCGGGGCAGCGCGCCTTGAGCTGAGCCTCGGTCATTCTCTTGATCGCATGGAATCCCTTGGCGATGGAGTCGCCGTGTCCGCGGTGCGTGGAGGTGATTTCATCGGTGATGTTCAATGCGGAGCAGACGCCCGCCGCCGTCGCCTCCTGACCGATGGAGAGGTGGGTCGGGCCGCGGTATTCGTAGTCGCTCAGGATTTCATACGCGCCGTTCTTGAGTTTGAGGATCATCTCTTCGAATTCGCGGATGACGAGCATGGATTCATAAAGTTCGGCAAGGTCTTCCTTCTTGATGCGGCCGGCCTTGAGTTCCTTTTTCATGTCCTTGTTGTACTGATACTCCGGAATGGATTTCAGTTTGACTTCCCCGGCCGTGAAATCGGGGCCGGCATTGCTCAGATAGTTGCCCATTTTTTACTCCTTGGGTTGTTAGAATATCACTTCTATATTCTGGGTTTTCAGCTTTTTGATGACGTTCTGCGGGATGCCGGGATCGGAGATCAGCGTGTCGATGTCCCTGATTGTGCCGCTGAACACGAAGGACGACAGCGTCAGTTTCGAACTGTCCGCCAGAACATAAACATGATCCGCCCGTTTCATGACCAGCTCCTTGGTGTATGCCTCGTTCGGGTCGGTTGTGCTGATCCCTTTTCCGGGATCGAAGGCGATCGTGCCGAGAAACGCCTTGGAGATGTTCATGCCGTCGAGGATCTTGGCGGTCAGCGGTCCGACCAGCGTCCGGCTGAGGCTCCGGAATTCCCCGCCTACCAGAATCAGACGGCAGCTGCCTTCCATCAGCGCCGACGCCGCCATCAGCGAATTTGTCACCACTGTGAGGTTCTGGAAACGGTCGAGCTTTTTGGCAAGTTCCAGGACGGTGCTTCCCCCGTCCAGGAAAATCGTGTCGGAATCCTTGATGAATGAGACGGCCTTCTCCGCGATGCGGGCTTTTTCCGCGGCGTTCCGCGACGCCTTTTCCTCATAGACTGGTTCCTGATGTCCGCGCAGGAGTTCCGCTCCGCCATGAACCCGGCGCAGTTTGCCGCAGGATTCCAGCGTCTCCAGATCGCGCCGGACGGTCGCCTCCGACACCCGGAGTTCATCGCTGAGCTCGGAGATTGTCTTGACGCCCTGGGAGAGACTTCTGCAGATCAGAGTCTCGCGTTCTGCGGAGAGCAGCTTTCTCTTTCGTTCCGGAACCATCGTTTTCCCGCTTTATTTTTTTCTGTTTGATAAAATATGACACCTTTTGCGCGGTTTTGCAAATTCTTGAAAGAAAATAATTCCGTTTTTTTGATGGCTGTTCCCGTTTTCACCGGGATTTTCTCTTTGTCCTGCGGAAACCTCCATACTGTTTCGGGATGAGAAAATAAAAAAAACGGCGCAGATCGTTTTGACCTGCACCGTTTTTCATCGGGCAATGCGGGCGGAAGAACCGCCCGCGGAGTAATGGCGCATGAATTACATCATGCCGCCCATTCCACCCATTCCGCCGCCCATTCCGCCTTCGGGCATAGCGGGTTTCTCCTTTTCCGGAACTTCCGTGATGAGGCATTCCGTGGTGAGGAGGAGTCCGGCGATGGAGGAGGCGTTCTGCAGAGCGGAGCGCGTGACCTTCTTCGGATCGATGATGCCTTTTTCGAGCATGTCGACATATTCGCCGTTCGCCGCGTCGAAACCCTTGTTGCCGTCCAGCGCAAGGACTTCCTTGACAACGACGCTTCCCTCGTAGCCGCCGTTTGCCGCGATGGTGCGGAGAGGCTCTTCAATCGCGCGGCGGATGATGTCGGCGCCGATCGCCTCGTCACCTGTGAGCTTGAGGTCGTTCAGGGCTGCGGACGCTCTGAGGAGCGCGACGCCGCCTCCGGGGACGATGCCTTCTTCAACAGCGGCACGCGTGGCATGCAGAGCATCCTCGACGCGGGCTTTCTTTTCCTTCATCTCGGTCTCGGTGGCCGCGCCGATATTGATGACGGCGACGCCGCCCGCGAGTTTCGCAAGACGTTCCTGCAGTTTTTCACGGTCGTAATCGGAGGTCGTCTCCTCGATCTGCTTGCGGATCTGGTTGACGCGTCCGAGGATCGCGGACTGCTTGCCGGCGCCTTCGACGATTGTCGTGTTTTCCTTGCCGACTGTGACTCTCTTGGCTTTTCCGAGCTGCTCGATCTTGACGGAGTCAAGCTTGATGCCGAGGTCTTCCGTGATGCAGGTGCCGCCCGTGAGGATCGCGATGTCCTCGAGCATGGCTTTTCTGCGGTCGCCGAAGCCGGGGGCCTTCACGGCGCAGACATTGAGGATGCCGCGCATCTTGTTGATGACCAGTGTGGCGAGCGCCTCGCCCTCGACGTCCTCCGCAATGATGAGCAGCGGCTTGCCGGTCTTCGCGACGGCCTGGAGGATCGGGAGCATGTCGTTGAGGTTGCTGATCTTCTTTTCGTTGATCAGAATGTAGGCGTCCTCAAGAGCGACTTCCATCGTTTCCGCGTTGGTCACGAAATACGGGGAGAGATAGCCCTTGTCGAACTGCATGCCTTCGACGACGTCCAGCGTGGTCTCGATCGTCTTGGACTCTTCAACCGTGATTGTGCCGTCCTTGCCGACTTTCTCCATCGCATCGGCGATGATCTTGCCGATCTCATGATCGCCGTTCGCGGAAATCGTGGCGACCTGCGCGATCTGCGCGGTGTCGGAGCTGACTTCCTTCGTCAGGGTGTTGAGCTTGGCGTTGATGGCTTCGACGGCGCGGTCGATGCCGCGTTTGAGGCTCATCGGGTTCGCGCCGGCGGTGACGTTCTTGAGACCTTCCTTGAAGATGGCTTCCGCGAGAACGGTTGCGGTCGTGGTTCCGTCGCCCGCGGTGTCGGAGGTCTTGCTGGCGACTTCCTTGACCATCTGCGCACCCATGTTCTGATAGGGGTTCGCAAGCTCGACTTCCTTGGCGACGCTGACGCCGTCCTTGGTGATGGTCGGGGAGCCGAATTTCTTGTCGAGAACGACGTTGCGGCCCTTCGGTCCGAGTGTGGCCTTGACCGCCGCGCTCAACTGTTCGACGCCGGAAAGAAGCTGGCGACGGGCCTCGTCACTGAACAAAAGCTGTTTTGCTGCCATAATGAATGGATCTCCTTATTTGTTTTTTTCTGAATTTTCAGGACTTACTTGCTGATGACGGCGAGAATGTCGCCGGAGCTGAGGATCTTGTATTCCTTGTCGTCATACTTGACTTCGGTTCCGCCGTATTTGCTGGTGAGGACGACGTCGCCGACTTTCACGTCGAAGGGGATCTTGTTGCCCTTGTCGTCGAGTTTGCCCGTTCCGAGCGCGACAACCACGGCTTCCAGGGGTTTCTCCTTGGCCGAATCCGGAATCACGATTCCGCCTTTGATCTGTTCGGCTTCCTGTTTCTGCTCAACGAGAACTCTGTCTCCGAGGGGCTGAATGTTGATCTTGCTCATTGCTGGATCTTCTCCTTTTTGTAATATGTGTTTTTCCAGGGGTTTCTCCTGAAATAAAATCATTTCCCCGGAGTTTCGCCACTCCGGGGAAACGGTCGAACCTTATTCCTGCATTATTTGTCGTCGTCCACGATTTCAGCGTCGACCACGTCGCCGTCCTTGGCCTGCTGCTGCTGTCCGCCCTGCTGCTGCGCGCCGGGGTTGGCGTTCTGGGCGCCGCCCTGCTGCTGTTGCTGCTGGTAGACCGCCTGTCCGATCTGCATCAGCTGCTCTTCGAGCTTCTGCATCGTGTTCTTCATGGCCTCTGTGTCATTGGACTCGATTCCGCGTTTGAGCTGATCGATGTTCGCCTGAATCGGCTGCCTGAGGTTCTCGGGCACCTTGTCGCCGAGTTCCTTGAGCTGTTTCTCAGTCTGATAGACCATCGAATCCGCGTGGTTCCTGACCTCGATCTTCTCTTTCGCGGCCTTGTCCTCGGCCTCGTGCGCCTTGGCGTCGTTGACCATCTTCTTGATCTCCTCCTCGGAGAGTCCGCTTCCGGCCGTGATCGTGATCTTCTGCTCCTTGCCCGTGCCCATGTCCTTGGCCGTGACGTTGAGGATGCCGTTCACGTCGATGTCGAAGGTGACTTCAATCTGCGGAACGCCTCTCGGCGCGGGCGCGATGCCGTCCAGACGGAATCTTCCGATCGACTTGTTGTCCGCCGCCATGTTGCGCTCGCCCTGGAGCACGTGGATGTCCACGGAGGGCTGGTTGTCGGCCGCGGTGCTGAAGATCTCGCTCTTTCTGGTCGGAATCGTCGTATTGCGCTCGATCAGGCGTGTCGTGACGCCGCCGAGCGTCTCGATGCCGAGCGACAGCGGAGTGACGTCCAGCAGAACCACGTCGTTGACCTGTCCGCCGAGCACGCCGCCCTGGATCGCCGCGCCGGCCGCAACCACTTCGTCCGGGTTGACGCCCTTGTGGGGATCGCGGTTGAAGATGCGTTTGGCCACTTCCTGCACGCGGGGCATTCTGGTCATGCCGCCGACGAGGATCACTTCATTGATCTTGTCCTTGCCGAGTCCGGAGTCGCGGATGCACGCTTCGCACGGAGGAACCGAACGTTCGATCAGCGGATCGCAGAGCTTTTCCAGCTGAGCGCGCGTCAGAGTCATCTGCAGATGGAGCGGGCCGCTCTGGTTCATCGTGATGAACGGCAGATTGATGTCCGAGCTCATGCTGGAAGAGAGTTCGCATTTCGCCTTTTCGCCGGCCTCTTTCAGACGCTGGAGCGCCTGCGGGTCGTTGCGGAGGTCGACGCCGTTCTCCTTCTTGAACTCTTCGGCGAGCCAGTCCATCACCACGCGGTCGAAGTCGTCGCCGCCGAGGTGGGTGTCGCCGTTGGTGGCCTTCACTTCGAACACGCCGTCGCCGATTTCGAGGATCGAGATATCGAACGTGCCGCCGCCGAGGTCGTAGACCGCGATGGTCTCGTCTTTCTTCTTGTCAAGCCCGTAGGCGAGGGAGGCTGCGGTCGGCTCGTTGATGATCCGCTTCACATCGAGACCCGCGATTCTGCCGGCGTCCTTGGTCGCCTGTCTCTGGGTGTCGTTGAAGTAGGCCGGAACCGTGATGACGGCTTCGGTGATCTTTTCGCCCAGATAGGCTTCCGCGTCGGTTTTCAGTTTCTGAAGGATCATTGCGGAGATTTCCGGCGGGGAGTAGGTCTTGTCGCCGGCCTTGATATAGGCGTCGCCGTTCTTGCCTTCCAC
This sequence comes from uncultured Victivallales bacterium, assembly GCA_944390795.1. GTDB lineage: Bacteria > Verrucomicrobiota > Lentisphaeria > Victivallales > UBA1829 > UBA11452. Next base: position 123,657 of record CALXRI010000007.1, on the reverse strand, counting down.
CACTTCATACGGCACGCGGGAGATTTCATCCTTCACTTCGGAGTATTTTCTGCCCATGAAGCGCTTGACGGAGAAGATCGTGTTCTTCGGGTTCGTTACGGCCTGGCGTTTTGCGGTCTGACCGACGAGCCTTTCTCCTGTTTTCGTAAACGCAACAACGGACGGAGTCGTGTTCGCGCCCTCCGCGTTCGGGATGATCTTGAAGGTGGTGCCGTCCATGACGGCCATGCAGCTGTTCGTGGTTCCCAAATCGATTCCGAGGATTTTTCCCATAGTGACATCCTTTCCTTTGTGTTTTATTTTTTTGTTGACGCCTTTCATTTAAGCAATCCTGATGCCAATCTTTTTCGCATTTTTGCAACATTATGATAATAAGGTAAAAACAGAATATTCGATGCGGACTCCGGGTGTGGGGAAGGGGAGAGAGGGCGCCTTTTTCATGTCTCACCGTGACAAAATGTCGCACATTTCCCGCGCCATTTCGACATTGCGCGTGTTTCCGCGCTTCCCGGAGCGGAGGCGCAGCGTTTCAACTTGCAAAACGGGAAAGATCATGGTATATTTCCCCGTCGTGTTTTGGAAGACTGCAACAATACATTACATTCTGGAGGAGCGAAAATGACGGCATCCATCGGCGAGACTCTCGCGCAATACAAAATCATCCCCGTTCTGGTTCTTGAAGATCTCGAAAGCGGCCTGAAACGCTGTGAACTTCTCTGCGAATGCGGTCTTCCCGTCGCGGAAATCACATTCCGCACCAAAGCGGCGGAGTCGGTCATCCGCGAAGCCTCCAGGCGTTTTCCGGAGATGTTCCTCGGCGCGGGAACCGTGCTCAATACCGCGGATCTTCACCGTGCCTTCGACGCGGGCGCGAAATTCGCCGTCGCGCCGGGCTTCAATCCGACGGTTGTCAAGGAGGCGTTGAAATGCGGCTATGCGTTCGCCCCCGGCATCTGCACGCCGTCGGAGATCGAACAGGCTTATGAGCTCGGCTGCCGTTTCTTCAAATTCTTCCCCGCGGAGGCCGCGGGCGGAATCAAGATGCTCAAGTCCATTGCCGCTCCCTACAGGCATCTCGGAATCAAGTTCATGCCGACCGGCGGCGTCACGATTGACAACGCCGGTGAATGGCTCGCCGTTCCGGAGGTTGCCGCGGCGGGCGGAACCTGGCTGAACAAGGCGGACGCGGACGGCATCCGCAAAGCCGTCGCGCTGGCGAAATCCCTCTGAAACACACCGCTCCGGAGACTGTCATGTTCGGAAAAAAAGACAAAATCAGGGTCGGCGTGGTCGGCGTCGGCGTTCTGGGACATCATCACACGAGACTTTACAAGGCCAATCCGGACGCCGAACTGATCGGCGTCTATGATGTTTCCCCGGGGGCAGCGGCGGATGTCGGAAAAGAATACGGCGTTCCCGCGTTCGACACCGTCGCCGCGCTGGCGGAACAGTGCGACGCCCTGACCGTTGCCGTTCCCGCAACCGCTCACTATGAAACCGCGATGCCTCTGATTGAAATGGGGAAGCACATCCTGATGGAAAAGCCGATCGCGGCGACCGTCGAGGAGGCGCGCGCCATGGTGAAGGCCGCCGAAATGCGCAATCTCGTGTTCGGCGTCGGCCATGTCGAGCGTTTCAATGCCGCCATGGACTTCCTGGAGAAAAACCGTTCCAACACATTGTTCATCGAAGCGCACCGCCTGGCGAAATATCCGCCGCCGCGCCCCGGGCTGCACCGGCGCGGCACGGAGGTCAGCGTCGTGCTGGACCTGATGATTCATGACCTTGATCTGGTGCTCACGATGGTCGGCAGCGACGTGGAACGTTTCGACGCGGTCGGAATGCCCGTCATGAGCAGGACCGAGGACATTGCGAACGTCCGCATCAAGTTCCGGAACGGCACCGTTGCCAATGTGACGGCCAGCCGTGTCAGCACCGATCCCATGCGCAAGTTCCGCGTCTTTCAGACGGATTCCTATATTTCCATGGACTATGCCAAGAGCACCGGGAAGATCATCCGGAAAAGTTTTCTCGGCGTCGCCAGCAAGCATGTCAATCTCTGCGAGAAAAATGCGCTTGCCGCCGAAATCAACGACTTCGTGCAGGCGGTCCGGAAAACCAAGGAGGGACCGATGATCGTCCAGCCGCGCGTGACCGGCGCTCAGGGGTTGCGCGCGCTGGAACTGGCGGTCGCGATCTCGGAGGAGATCGACGCCTACAACCGGAAATACGATCTCTACCGTTTCCGGAAATAATCCTCCAGCAAACACCGGCACGGCATATGGAATCATTCACGTTGGATACTCCAGGGAAGGTCAATTTGTTCCTGCGCGTCTGCGGCAGGCGTTCGGACGGCTATCACGAGATTGAGACGCTTTTTTTCCCCGTTCAAACTGTTGCGGACACCGTGTCCATGCGCTTCCCGGACGGCGGAGAGATTCATATCCGCTGTTCCGATCCGGCGGTTCCCGCCGATGAGTCGAATCTCTGCTGGAAGGCCGCCGATCTTTATCGGAAGCGCGCCGGAATTGCATCCGGTGTTGAAATTTCGATTGTCAAGCGCATTCCGACGGCCGCGGGCATGGGGGGAGGCAGTTCCGATGCGGCTGCCGTGCTGCGTCTGATGCAGCGCCGTTTCCGCGCGCTGGATGCGGACAAACTTGCGGACGTTGCCGTGAAGATCGGCGCCGACGTTCCCTTTTTTCTCCGTTCTGTTCCGGCGGTCGGGCGGGGCGTCGGGGAGCGTCTGGAAGCTGCGGACGATGTTCCGGCGGCATTGCCGCTTCTGATCGCCGCGCCGCTCTTTCCCGTGAGCGCGGCGTGGAGCTACCGTCATCTGGACCGCGCTGCCGCGGAAGCGGATTCCCGCACGATGGGGCCGCTTCTGGACGCGCTGCGCGCATCCGATTTCCCGCACGCGGCATCGCTGCTGCGGAATGATCTGGAGCATGCCGTGCTGGAGAAGTTCCCGCTCCTGGCGATTCTGAAGCGGGAGCTTGCCGCGGAAGGAGCCCGTGTCATGGTCAGCGGAAGCGGCCCGACGCTTTTTGTCTTTTACGGGAGTTTCGAGGCGCGGGAACGTGCCGTGAAACATGCGCAGGCCCTTGCGGAGCAATACGCATTCGCCCTGATGAAACCCTGAAAAATTTAAGGAATGAAACATGAGTGAGAACGCCCCAAGAGTCGAAATCGAAACCACCCTCGGAACCATCACGCTGGAACTGTTTGCAGAGGATACGCCCGTGACGGTGGAGAATTTCCTCGCCTACGTGAAATCCGGCCATTACGTCAACACGATTTTCCACCGGGTCATTCCCGGCTTCATGATCCAGGGCGGCGGACTGACCTCCGACATGTCTCCGAAGCCGACGCTTCCGCCGATCCGGAACGAGGCCGCGAACGGCGGCTCCAACAGGCGCGGCACGATCGCCATGGCGCGCACCGGCGTGATCGACAGCGCGACCTGCCAGTTCTTCATCAACACGGTCGACAACGATTTCCTCGATCATCAGGACAACTCCCCGCGCGGATTCGGCTACTGTGTGTTCGGACAGGTTGTCGAGGGGATGGACGTGGTCGACAAAATTGAAAAGCTCTCGACTTCCTCCAAGGCCGGACATGACGATGTTCCGGTTGAAACCGTGACGATCATCCGCGCCGCCCGGGTGGACTGAGCCGTCGGCAAACGTCAAAGTCCGTGGAACGCGTATTGCCCGGTGCGGCGCAGGATGTCCCGCCATCGAGCGGGACCGCCGATTTTCCGGACGTCCTCCCGGATTTCCGCAATACTGCGGTAGGCAGTGCCGTCGCCGCAGCATTTCAGCGCGATTTCATTCCACGCCGCGATGGAGCGGATGTCAATTCCCGCTGGAATTTCCGGAAAGCAGGCGACGTTTCCGCGGGTGTAAAGGCAGTAGATGATTTTTCCGATCGCGTAGAAGTCCGCCTGTTCTCCGCCTGCTTTCCCCCGCGGACGGAATTCCTCGGTTCCGGAGTCGGAAATCCTTGAAATCGAGCAGGAAAGGCCGGGATCGGCGATTTTCAGTTCATTGCGGATGAAAAGAATGTTTTCCGGTTTCAGATCGCGGTGCGCCAGACGGTTCTTATGCAGGTGTTCAACGCCGTTGAGAAGCGCTTCGACATATTCACGCGTCTCCGCTGCGGAATAAGGGCGTCTTTCCAGACGGTCCGCAAGGGTGTCCGCACGGTACGCGCATGCGGATGACGCCGCGTTGTCCGCGGGTTCTGTGACGTAATAAAGATATCTGACGGTGCGTCCGACGTAGAGAATGTCAAGCAGATTCGGATGATGGTCTGCCGCGTTGCGGTACAGGGCGACGGCGCGGGATTCCGCTTCAATTCTGCTGCTGTTCGCCGGATCGGCAAGATCCATGATGCGGACGGCGCGGAGAATTCCGTCCGCGTCGACGGCGAGCCAGACGCTGCCGACGGATCCGCGTCCGCACTCTTCCACCAGGGTGAAGTTCGGTATTTTCGGCGGTCCGCATTTCATTTCAGAAATCCATTTTTTCCGCGATCCGGCGCAGTTTGAGTTCCGTCCGGTTCCGGATGGAATAGACAGATGCCGCGGACATCCTGAAAAAACGTGCGACCTCCTTGACATTCCGGTTCTGCACGTCAAGCATGTGAAAAATCTGATAATGCCGCGCGAGAACATCCGTCTTGAGTTTTTTCAGACTTTCGGTACGGACGTGCTCTTCCCATTCGGCGGCGTAGAGCTCGTCCAGGCATTCTTCAACGACGGGAATCTCCGGCGGATTCACTTTGCGATATCTGGCGCGCAGCATGTCATTTGCGCGCGCCCGGATGATGAAGCGGAGATAATCCCGGAAACGGCCTTTCGCCGGATCGTATTCAAAGCGCGCGCTGCTGTGAAAGACCGACATCATCACGTTCTGTACAAGATCATCCAGCGAATCGTCGTCGATGCCGCAGTCCTTGCCGTGCAGACGGATCAGGGGGGCGTAGAGTTCAAAGAAACGGTTCCACGCCTCGCTTTTCCCGTCCCCGAGATTCCGGATGACACTTGGATGCGTTGTAAAACTCACTGATTTGAATCTCCGTATGAAAAACGATTTTTTTATATTTTTTATAATATATGGAACAATTTTCCGAAAATCAAGCGATTTCCTGTTTTTTCAATATAAAATGTTTCAGGGTATCCGGAATTTGCTTGCAGCTTTTATGGAATATTTGCTCTTAAAGTAAAAAATTATTGTGTTTATAAACATGCTCTTTTATAAACATTCTGGATGAATGAAAGGGATTGAAGGAGAGAACAATATGTTCCGCGGCAGACGGGAGGTCCTGAGTTGAATCTACTCATTCTCCTTGCGGCGGTACCATTCGGGCGTGATGCCGTAACTGTTGATCTTGTAGTGGATGACACGCGGGGAGAGATCGAGATCGCGCGCGGCGGCGGACATGTTGCCGCGGTTTTTCTTCAGCGCCTCGACAATCAGCTCCCGTTCAAACGATTCGACCATCGTGTTGAAGGATGCCTTTCCTTCGGGGAGCAGTTCGTATCCGGCCTCTTTTCCCGTTTGCAGGGAGGGCGGAAGGTTGTAACCGTGAATGCAGTCGTCCGAGGCGGTCAGGACGGCACGCTCGATGCAGTTTTCAAGTTCCCGGACATTTCCCGGCCAGTGATATGCCATCAGCATGTTGACCGCCGGTGTGGAAAGACGCTTGACATGTTTGCCGTAACGCAGATTGTGCTTGGAGATGAAGTGCTCCGCAAGAAGGACGATGTCGCTTCTTCGCTTGGAGAGGTCCGGCAGGAGGATCGGAAAGATGTTCAGGCGGTAATAGAGGTCTTCACGGAATTTTCCCTCCGCCATCAGCTGTTCCAGATTCCGGCTGGTCGCGGCCAGAAGCCGGACATCGGTCCGGATCTCCTCGTTGCTTCCGATCCGGGAGAATGTGCGTTCCTGAATGAAGCGCAGAAGTTTCACCTGGACAGGCAGGCTCAGGTCGCCGATCTCGTCCAGAAACAGCGTGCCGCCGTCCGCCGCCTCGGCACGGCCGATTCTGCGGCTGACAGCGCCGGTGAACGCGCCCTTTTCATGACCGAAGAGTTCACTTTCGACAAGATTTTCCGGCAGAGCGGCGCAGTTCAGCGTGACAAACGGCTTGTCGGCTCGCGCGCTGAGCTGGCGGATTGCCTTGGCGACCAGTTCCTTGCCGGTTCCGGAGCTTCCCCGGATCAGCACCGTTGCGTTGCTGGAGGCCACCTGGCGGATCAGCGCGTAAATATTCTGCATCGCACGGCAGTTTCCGATCAGTTCGCCGGGATTCCCCCCTTCGGTGAGGGCTTCGCGCAGGCGTTTGTTCTCCGCCAGCAGACTTTCCCGTTCCTCCCGCTCCTGATGGTAGACTGCTACCGCGTCGGCCATCAGATTGCCGATGATCTCCAGAAGTTTCAGATCCTCGTCGAGCTGCACGCCCGGCACAACCTTGCGGTCGATTCCAAGCGTGGCGATCACACGTTCCTTCTGGATGACCGGGACGCAGAGAAACGCGACGGGGGTGCTGTCAAGCTGATGTTTCCCCGTGCGGCTCAGGAAGCGCTTGTCTTTGGAAATGTCCGGGACCAGACATGGCTCGCCGGTTTCGGCCACGCGCCCTGTGATGCCCTCGCCGAGCCTGTAGCGTCCGCGTTTCTTCTCGTTTTCATCCAGTCCCTGCGAGGCTTCAATGATGAACAGGTCTCCCCGCCGGAGCGTGAACGTGCCGCGCAACATGCCCATTTTCCGGTTCAGAATGTCAAGCACCTTGTCGAGCAGACAGCTGACATTCCGCTCATGGACGACGGCGGAGCTGATCTCCTGCAAAACGGCGATTTCTGTTTTCAGCTGATCCGGCATGAAGTCCCTCCGTTGAATGAATCTGTCAGAACAGCAGAAGCTTGCAGATCTGCGCCGCGAGAATCGCGCCCGCCGACATGACCAGAGAGTCCGGCAGCGGCGGCGAGTGCGTCAGTTTCGCCAGGCAGCGGAACGCGAAGAATCCGGCGACCAGCCAGCCGATCCACGGAATCATCAGCAGGACCGTGCAGAACAGACCGAGCGCAATGGAAACCGACATCGTGGAACGAACGCGGACGTCTGCCAGAAACATGGCAACGTCCAGCGCAGCGACTGTGACGGCAAACAGAATCAGAAAACGGACTGCGATCCATACAATATCCATTCCGGACTCCTCCGGTTTTTTCCGGGGCTGTTCCCGCGGTTGCTTCCTGTTTTCCTCCGCCGGACACGGGTTGTCGTCGCATCCGGCGGCGTGAAACAGTGCGGTTATCCCGCAAGTTTCCCGCAGAAACGTGCGATTCTTGCCGCCGCCTCGCGGATGGTTTCCTCGGAACATGCGTAGGAAACGCGGAGACTGTGATCGTCCCCGAATGCTTTCCCCGGCACTCCGGCGACTTTTTCCTCGTCCAGCAGACGGTTGACGAAGTCCGTGGAGTTCAGTCCGAAGCTCGATACGTCAAAGAAAAGATAGAACGCGCCGGAAGGACGGATCGTCCTGACTCCTGGAATCGCGGAAAACAGCGAGTAGATGATATCACGGCGTCTGGCAAACGCGCGGCGCATTTCCTCGACAGGTCCCTGCGGACCGGTCAGTGCGGCGAGCGCGCCGTACTGGGCAAAACTCGTCGGATTGGAGGTCGTGTGGCTCTGGAATGCGACGATTCGGTCCGCCAGCCATTTCGGCGCCGTGAGGTAGCCGAGACGCCAGCCCGGCATCGAATACGCCTTGCTGAATCCGTTGATCGTGATCGTGAGCTCGTTCATTTCCGGGGAGACCGATGCGATGCTCTTGTGCGGGAGCTCCGGATCGTAGACGAGCTTTTCATAAATTTCATCCGACAGAACCATGATGTTGTTCCGGAGCGCGATTTCCGCGATTTTCTCAATGGTGGAAGCGCGGTAGACTGCCCCGGTCGGATTCGACGGCGAATTGAGAATCAGCAGTTTCGTGCGCGGCGTAATTGCGGCCTGAAGCGCTTCCGGCTCCAGTTCGAAATTGTTCTCCGCACGGCAGTTGACGATGACGGCGGTCGCACCGGCCGCCTTGATCATTTCCGTGTAGCTGACCCAGTAGGGGGCCGGAACGATCACCTCGTCGCCGGGGCCGCAGAGAGTGCAGATCGCAGCAAATCCGCTGAACTTCGCTCCGGGTGAAACAATGACTCGGGATGGTTCCGTTTCAATGCCGTTGTCATTCCGGAATTTTTCCACAATCGCTTTCTTGAGCGCGGGGATGCCGGAGGACGGGGTGTATTTTGTCTCCCCCCTCATAAGAGCGTCGACTGCCGCCTGTTTGATATGCTGCGGCGTATCGAAATCGGGTTCGCCGGCGCCCATGGCGCAGACGTCTTCGCCGGCAGCCTTCAATGCCTTGGCTTTCGCTGCGATTGCCAGTGTTTCGGACGGGGAGAGGAACGCCATCGTTCCCTTTGTAGCCTTCAGATCATTCATTTCGGCGTATTCCTTCCTTTATTGTTTCATGGATGCCAGATGCGTGCGGATCAGCGCCGCCATCGGATTGTTCTGAATCTTGATGATCCTGGATTCGCGTTCGAAGCTTTCCTGGGAATCGGACGCGTGCGCGGTATTGACCATGACGTCGTGCCCGAATTCCCTGCGGATTGTGCCGCCAGGCGCCTTGGTCGGATCCGTCGGGCCGAGCACGTCGCGGATTTTCCGGACCGCGCCGGGCCCTTCATAAATCAGAATCATGCATTTGACTTTGCCCGGACGGTTCAGCTCGTCCGACGGACACTCGTCCGGACGGCGGCCGGACATGAATTCCACGATCTTGTTGAACTGGTCGTCCGCGTAGTCCCGTCCGATGGAATCCGTCAGCATCTGTTCGGATTCCGGACGGAGCTTGAGGCCGAATTCCTCGGAAAGGCGGTCATAGGCCTTTTTTCCGATGACCGGCGCGAGCTTTTTGCGCAGGGCATTCTGGACGGGACCGTAAAATTCCAGCGCCTCCGCCACGGACATCTGGTAGATTTTGCATCCGACGATGCGGAGACCCGTCCGGCTGAGCATATCGATGATGTTGCCGGGCTTCACGCTCGGACAGCGCCAGTTGTCGGGCTTGATGATGACCAGCGTGCGTTCGCTGTTGGGTTCCTGATGCGTTGTGTTCGTCACGATGTTTTCGCTTGCCTCCGCGAAGTCCGCAAGCATTTCCAGGCGTTCCTCGCAGGCGTCGGAGAGCGGCGGCGTGAAAACGGCAGGTTCAAAATAGTTGAGCGATCCGTCGCGGTTGAAGACCAGGTCGGCATAGGTGTCGCGGATGGTTTCCCCGATGATGTTGGTCTTGCGGTTTTTTGCGTTCGGCAGCTGCCCGACGACGGCGGAGAGCTTGGCGCAGGCGTTTTCTCCTTTGAAGAGGAGCATCAGAACGCGTTCCCGGGAACCGTCGGGAAGCGGGGAGAGATTGTCGAGCATGTAGTCGCTGAAGAGTTTTGCCGCGAATTCATCGCGTTTCCCGACATGTTTCCGCATGGAGGCCGCATAGGTTTCGGCAAATTCACGGGACGGCGTGAGCATCTGGGCGCCGACAAGATCAAGGTCCGTGCGGGAAAGAAGGCGTGCGAGAATACCCCCCGTACGGGATTTCATGAGCGAGTAAGGGGTGATCAGAACGAACGAAAGTTCCACTGCCATAGTAACAGATTTCTCCTCATTTAAATTTGCTGATCCCGGTAATTTACCACAGAAATCCCCTACAATCAAGCGCACTTTGCATTTTCCCCCTCTTTATTAAAAAAAAACAGCTTAACAGTGCGATGCTCCGCATCGCGGCAACTGCTTTGCCCTCTCGGGGGAGTCCTGCCGCGCTCCGGCTGCCCAGGCCACCCCGCTGCAGACGAAGTCTCCGATGCGGGCGTTTGCTTTGTCCCGGGATGGCTTATCTTTGCGGGATTCCGATGGTGCGCGGAATAATGCGGCGCCTCCGGCGTTTTCTTATGCCGTGCGGAGATGTGTTCCGGTTTTTCCGGGGATCCGCCGGACGTGCGCCGTCTGTTCCGGCGTGAGATCATACAGCGCTTCGATTGCGTCCTGCAGATGGCTGTCCGCACCGGCGTCGCCATCGAGGATCCGTTTCACGAGGAATTCGAAACGGCGGTCCTGCTCCGGCGAAATTTCCGGGAACGGGAGTCTGACAAGATTTCCTTTCAGGACTTTCACCTCGCCGAAGATTCTGGTGTAGAAGAAGCGGAACAGCGCCGAATTCAAAAATGCGAGAACGGTTTTGATGCTCATGCCAGGCACGGAAGGGATCAGGATGTTCGCGCTGTTCAGGAAGAGACTTCCCGTATTGTCATAGGCGAAGACCGGTTTGTCCGAAATGAACTTGTAAACCAGTTTTTCCGGTGCCCGGTAGTATTCCTCCCGGGCGATCTGCTGCAGCTTTGTCCGGTCGTACAGCAGATAATTTTCCGGCGGCCGGAGGCTGTAGCGTTCGATCTCCTTGCCCGTGTAGATCGCTTCGAAGCCAGGCTCCGGGACGCGTTTCAGCTTGTCCCGGTTGTCGCCGGTCACAATTCCCAGAGCCCAGATGCTTCCGGACAGGTCGTATCTGCCTTTCGCCTTGATTTTCCGGAGAATTTCCAGATCCGCGTGGGTGAGGAAGGAAAAATTGTCCGTCATGCGGAAACTGTCCGCCGGAATCCTGTGGAGTCCGGACGGATCGCGGAAATACACCTCCCGGGTTGGCGGATGTTTGCCGCACAGCACATCAATGTATTTTGTCGTCACGCCTGAAAACGTTCCGTCGTACAGCGTAATCCGTTTCAGTTCGCAGCAATTCAGCAGAAAGGAGCGGAGATCCCGGTGATTTTTCACGTTGAGAAGCGATTCCGGAAAGAGAAAGCGGATCAGTCCGGAATCTTTCAGCTGGTGCCGGGCATTCACGAAAAAGCAGGAGAACGATTCCCCGGAGCGGATTTCCCGCGGAATACGCGCGCCCCGGGAGACCGCCCCCCAGGGGGGATTGGTTGCGATGTAGTCGAAAGTTTTCCGGCGGATGCTGCGCAGCAGGGCGTTTCCGCTGTGTTTTCCAAGATAATTCATGCGGAAGATCTGCGGTGTGAATTCCCGGTCGGAAAATCTGAGAAGAAGATTCACCTTCGCAATGAAGACGGCGACGGGATCCCTGTCGAATCCGAAGATGCGTTCCGGATCGTGACAGGGCAGGGCGAGCAGGAAGGAGCCGCTTCCGCAGCAGGGATCCAGAAAAGTTTCCCCATGAGAAAAATCGAAATCCCTCGTCATGTTTACCGCAACGGATTCCGGCGTGTAATAGGAGCCGTTTCTGTTTTTGCTCCCTTCCGGAAGCATGCTCTGATAGAGAAGTCCGAGAATGTCCCATTCGTCTTCCGGCAGGGGTGGACAGAGGCGGAAAGCGGACGCGTCTGAAGCATATTCCTGCAATACGGCCTGCACGTGAGGTTTTCCCAGAATGCCTTTCCGTTCAAGCAGTGCGGCGGCAAAGGAGAAGATCGCCCGGGACAGCGGAATTTTCTCCCGGCGCACCCGGCCGGCCGCCGCCCGGACAAATGGAATGTGTACGGGATCGGAAACATATTCCAGCGGCAGAATCCGTTTTGTGGAGCGGCGTTTGTTCGCCCGCTTCGTCAGGCGTTTTCTGCCATCGGTTCGCAGCCGGGTCCAATTTCTCTGCGTGGCTCTGGAGATGTCCGGTTTCATCATTGCCCTCATGTTCCGAAGTCCGGGGAGAACGGGGGAATCCTTCCCGTCCATGCCGCGCCGCATGCCGTTTCAAGCGGCCGCTTTTCTGTCGTTCGCCGGAGAGAATAACGTAGCATGCCTCGTGCGCGATTGCAACCGGGAATCAGGCAAAATCCGATCCGGCGCATGAATCAGCGCCTCGTCTGCGGAGCTTCCGCGTGTTTCTCCGGAGGATCTGTTTTCCCGCCTTTCAAATCCTGCCCGGTCTCTCCGGAGGCATCTGATTTCCCTGCTGCGGGGATGAGGATGACGCGGACCGGGATTTCCTCACTGCCCTCCAGCGGGGAATCCGGATCTTTCAGCTTTGCCGGGGGAAGCTTTTCTGTGCGGACAATGTATTCGCGCAGCGCCTCGTCTTTATCCAGATCTGCGTTCAGAATCGTATTTTTGTCCATGCTGTTGATGTTGATGAGATTGCCTTCCAGGGACGCGAGACATTGGCCGTTTTTGAAACTGGAACCGGCGAAGAAATATCTGCCGCGGGGCTTCGGTCCTTTCCGCGTGTTGTCGTAGAGCCACTCATCAACGGGCGTCCGGACGGATTTCCCCGATATGACTTCGATATGGAATGCGGATCCCGTTTTCCGGTCGCCGTTGGCATAGCCGGCGAGAATCAGCGCCATCTGAAGTTGAAACGGATCAAGGTCCGTCACGATCAGGCTTTCGTGCATCCGTCCCCGCCGCGTGGACACGAGCACCTCGATCACCCCCTCCCGGACATTGATTCTTCCCGGAAAAGAGATTGTCCGGTCGCTTTTTCTGATGAATGCGCCGCCGAGCAGAATGTTGCCGGCACGGTCTCTGCGTGCGCCGATTTTTTCCGGCAGCGCCGTCTCTCCGGCTGCCGCGGCGCAGGCAGCCAGGAGAAAAAAGGCAAGGCTCAGGGGTTTCACCGGGATCCGGCTCCTGTGTTAAAACTAGTTTCCGATTTCATCCCGCCACGAGGCGGATTCCGCGCACCGGATTCTGCAGTAACTTACATCGCCTTCCGGGATTTTCAATCCGGATCAGGAAAAAGGATTTCCCGATTTCGGCGTGCCGCCGTGTGGAAAAGGGGGCGGAACAGGAATTTTCCTGATGGAAAACAGCGATCTGCTTCTTGTTTTTTTTTGCACGGCATGTATAGTTGTATAGAATCAGGAAGTGAAGAACCAGTATGGAAAGCATATGAAATCCGTTTCAATCCCGCTTTACAAGGAAATTCTGCTGGATCTGCAGCGGCGGATCCGGCACGGTTTTTACGGCGTTTCGGGCCGGCTTCCTTCCAGGCGCGAACTCTGCGGGATTTACGGTATCAGCGAGATGACAGCCTACCGCGTGCAGACTCAACTGGAAAGGGAGGGATTCGCCCGCAGGGAGAAGGGACGCGGCGTTTTCGCCGTTCCTTCCCGGGAGCTTCCGGCTTTCGACGGAACTCCTGCTCCGGAGGCGCTCCGCCGCATATTCATTCTGGGAATGAAAAGTGCATTCGCTCCGTCGCTGGAACACAACCTCAGAATGGCAGCGGGCGCGGAACGGCGCGCCGCGGAACTCGGACTTGAGACATGCCGGGCGTTTCTCGATGGTCCCGCCGCGTCGGAGATCCCGAATGATGCGGACGGACTTCTGCTTCTCTATACGCCTCATATCGACTGGGGGCATCCTCTTCTGCGCATGAGACGCCTCCGCAAGATCATGCTCAACAACGTGTTTCCGGATATGCACTGCGTTCTCTGCGGCAATCATGCCGGGATGGCTGCTCTTCTGGATCATCTTGCGGCGAAGGGTGTCCGCAGTGTCTGTTTCTGCGGCGGTCTCTTCTGCGATCTCGGACTGGCCAATCTCTGCGAACGGACCGAAGCGTTCCGGATTGAGGCGGAACGTCGCCGTCTTGCCTGGAGCGTCCGGGAGGACGGCGACTGCGGGCGCCTTCTGCGCCTGCTTGCGGACCCCGCCGCCTCTCCCGGCGCGGTCCTGTTCGCCACCGATTACCCGGCGATCCGTTTCCGGGGGATGCTGTCGAAGGCGCATCTCCGCACGAAGACGCTTCTGTGCGGTTTTGACGGCGTTGAAGGAGATCTTGACACAATCATTTCCTATCGCGTCGATTACAAAGCCATGGGAGAGGCCGCCGTTGATCTGATGATTGCAAATTCTCCGGAGGACTGGATGCTTCCCCGCATTCACCATGTCTCCGGTTCGGGGAAATTGATTGAACTTGAAAAAACAGATGGAAAGGACAGAAGAAAATGAACTTGATCCCGCCGGTGAAACAGATGGTTCCCGCCCGCGGTGTCTGCCGCATGGACTCCCTGCGCAGACTCCGGTGCGCGGGAGTGAATGCGGAAACGGAGGAGCTCCTCGAAGAACGTTTCCCGAACTTGAAAATTGTGAGGGGAAGGAAAGGTTTTTTCGCGGAATTCACCGCGGGGACACGCGGGATGTCTCCGGTGGATGCCGGAGGGGAGCCGGACGCCTATGTGCTGCGTGTCGCAGAGGACTGCATCCGCATTGATGCGGCTTCGCCGGGCGGTGTGTTTTACGGGATTCAGACACTGCTGCAGCTCCCGGCCTCCGCACAGTGCATGGAGATCCGGGATCACGCGTCCATTCCGCTCCGCATGATCCACTGGGATCTGAAAGGATATCAGCCGAAGCTTGCTGTGCTGAAGGAGGAGATGCGGATTCTGGCTTCCCTCAAGATCAACGCCATCCTGCTGGAACTGGAAGACAAATACAATTACCGCTGCGCCCCCGGCGTCGGGGTGAGGGACGCCTACACCTTCGAGGAGATGCGCGAGTTCAGCCGCTATGCCCGTTCTCTGAATATCATGATCGTGCCGAAGCTCCAGTGTCTCGCGCATGCGGATTATCTGCTGAAGCACCGGAAATATGCGCATCTCCGTGAAGACGGTCATCCGTTTCAATACTGTGCGTCATCGCCTGCCGCACAGAAGCTCTGGGAGGCCATGGCGTCGGAGCTGATGGAATGTTTCGCCGAGCACACGGAATACTTCCATATCGGCGCGGATGAGACGGATCTGCTCGGACGCTGCGGGAAGTGCGCAAAACTGGGGAAAGGCGGCTCCTATCTCAGGAAAACCGAGGCATGCATTGATTATCTGATCGCGCACGGCAGAACGCCGGTCATGTGGGAGGATATTCTGCGCAATCTGCACAGGAACCTTTCCGAGTCCGAGGCGAAGGCCTGCTGGAAGCTCGGAAAGAAGGCCGTGCTCATGTACTGGGCATACGGTTACGGCGGGAAGAACAACGTCTTTCCTTATCTTCATGAATATCTCGCTTCCGGAGCGAGGGTCTGGGGGGCGAGCGGTTTTGCCGGATGCGACAACTGGGCCGGCTCTCTTCCCCCGCTGGAAATCCGTGCGCGGAATCTGGACGCCTGGGCCAAAAGCGCGGTCGAAAACCGTCTGGAATGCGTGGTCGCGACCGGATGGACCAGAATCGCTTCGGCGGACTGTCCCGCGGAACCTCATGAAAGTGCCTGGTTTCCGATCGCGTATGGCGCCATGAGCATGTGGAGCGGTATTCCGCAGAGCCTGGATGCGTTCATCCGGGATTTCTCCCTGCTGTTTTACGGCGAAATTCTCGAACCCGCCTTGTCGGAGGCGGTTCTTCATATCGGGAAGACGCCGTATTCCTATGACCGGATTGCGGGTGTCAATCCGGGAGTGCGCCGCCTGAATTTCCTGCGGTATGCCGCCGCCGCCGAATCCCTGGTTGCGGAACGGACGCGCATCGTCAATTATCTCCAGTATTATGACGGACAGCTCGGGAAGGCGATTCCGGATTACCGCCTGAACATGATGAAACGCTACTCCGCCGCGCTGGCGGAAAAACTTGCCGTTTTCCGGGAGGAAATGCGTTCTCTCCTCCGGGATTTCTATGCGGAGAGCACGGTGGAGGATTTCATCCGCTCCCGTTTCGGCTACCTGGAGAAACTCAATGCGGATTTCCGGCGGCAGCTGGAGCGGACGAAAGAGGTCTGAGCCGGACTTGCTCATTTCCCGTCATTCCCCGGTCTTGCCGTTTCCCGGCCGGCGGGTCCCGGGGAGGGAATTTTTATTTCAGGAGCAAAATAATTTAATAAAAAAATCATTTCGATGCCGCTTTCTGTTTGAATTCAGGGGGAAATCAGTGTATAGTACCTGCTTATAAAACAACAGATGGGTAATGCATAGGGCAGGCCGCAGGACTTTTGATAAACAGGCTAAAGGATTTTACGAAATGGACAGAAAACGTATTGCAGCGGTATTCGCCCTGTCTGGACTGGTTGTCCTCTCAGGGTGCACGTCGTATCCGAAACCGCCGGTGGCGATTTCAAGAAGCGCATTCACCAGCATTCCCGGTTCGGAACACAGGAAACTGGATATCAGCCAGAAACTTCTGACGCTGGAGGATGCCCAGAACCTTGCGGTCCAGAACAATCCGGACTTCAAGACAAAATATTTCGCGGTTGTCGCCGCGAGAGCCTCCTATTACGCGGCGTTCGCCCCCTATATGCCGACCATCACCGCGGGATATTCCATTACCCATACGTTCAATGAGCCCAACAATGTTTACAACAACATCCAGAACGGCTCCCGCTCGTTTGAAAACGGTCCCAGCGCAACCGCGAACTGGCTGCTCTTCGACTCTTTTGTCCGGGAGATGAACCTTCTCGCCGCCCGTCACAACTGGAAGCAGAGCGAGGCGCTGGAACTCGACGCCCGCCGCATTCTTGTGCGAACCGTCGCCTACGCTTACAACGACATCCTGCTGGCGAATGCCAAAATCATGATCGCCAGGGAAAACATGAGATTTCAGAATTCCCAGTTGAAGGAAAACGAACTGAAGTTCGAAGTCGGTGCCGTTCCTCTGAGCGATGTGCTCAACTTCAAGGCCTATTACAACTCCGCGGAATCCGACCTGTATGCCGCGCAGTATCAGCTTGCCGCCTCCAAATACGCGCTTGCCCAGCTGATGGGGCTGACCGAAGGGACGATTCACGAGGAAGTGCAGTTCCCCGGTGTGCCGTCGCCCGACGGCGAGGTTCTCTCCAGTCTCGCCGTTTATCTGGACACCGCCCTGGCGAGCCGTCCCGACCTGAAGGCATACCGCGAGGCGCTTGAAGTCGCCAAATACAATTACTGGGGATCCATCTGCTCCTTCGGGCCGACCGTCTCCCTGAATGCGAACATCGGCTATAATGTCGGTCAGAGCCGCATCAAGGCGTATGACGATTCCCGCAGCCGCACCAATAAAAGCGAAACCTTTTACTTCAGTTACGGAGGGAATGTCTCCTGGGAGCTGTTCAGCGGCGGTGAAACATTCTTCAACATGCGGCGCTTCCAGGCCGCGATGCTTCAGAGCGACTACTCGCTGGCAAATACGTGGATCACCGTTGTCGCCGAAGTCCGAACCGCATATGACAACTATCTGACATGTCTGAAGCAGGTCAAGATCTCCCAGAAAAGTCTGGAACTCTACCGGAAGATCCGTGACCTTGTCGAGGAGGAATACCGTGCCGGGAATACCGAGCTGACCCGTCTGAACGAGGCGCAGCGCGACCTGGTCGACGCGGAAACCTCTCTTGCGACCTATGTCATCAACATGCACAACGCCAAGGCTCAGCTGATGGCGGCGACAGGCGAATACTGACCGTCTGCATTCCGGAATGTCCCGCGGCGTTTTTTTCGCGGCTTCCGGAAAAGAGTTCATTTTCAGAAATTGTCTTTATGCAGCGCGCAAAAGCACTTCGGACTTTTGCGCATACTTTATTTTAAGGAGCAATACGATGGATTTCAGGGCCAGATTCGCGCCGTCCCCCACGGGACAGGTTCATATCGGCAATATCAGAACCGCAATTTTCAACTGGCTTTACACACGCCATTGCGGGGGGGAGTTCCTGCTCCGCATCGAGGATACCGATCTGGAGCGTTCCACGAAACAGGCGATCGACGCCCTGTTCGAGTGCATGAAATGGCTCGGGCTTGATTATGACGGCGAAGTGATGTACCAGACTTCGCAGAGTGAGCACCACAAGCAGGCTGCGCGCGATCTGGTCGCCAGAGGATGCGCTTATGAACTCAATCCCGGACAACCCGGTTCCCCTGTGCTGTTCCGTCTGCCTTATGACTGCGATTCCTTTCCCTTTGTACGCGCCTGCGGACGCGTCCGCACGGAACTGGCGGTGGATGCGCCGTTCTCGATTTCCCGCGCGGGGCTGACCTGGTCCGTGGTCAACCACAAGGGGAAAACCGTCGAAAATGCAGCCGGGCTTGCCGGTTTCAAGGACCTGAGGGTTTTTGATGGCGCAGGAAATGTGATTTTCACGCTTGACGCTTCCAACATCCGCGAGATTGAGGCGCTTGTCGAACCCAAGGTGATTGCGGGGGCCGCCGCGTTCGAGTTCTTGCGACGCGAGGTGTTTTTCCATGATCTCGTGAAAGGGGATCTGGCGAAACCGCTCGACGGAATCAAGGATCTGGTCATCATCCGCAGCGACGGCAGTCCTGTCTTCCATCTGGCGAACGTCTGCGACGACGTGACGCAGCGTGTGACTCATATCGTGCGGGGCGACGATCATGTGGAGAACACATACCGCCATCTGTTCCTGTTTCAGGCGCTTGGATTCACGCCGCCGACCTATGCGCATCTGCCGATGCTGGTGAACGCCTCCGGCAAGCCGTACAGCAAACGCGACGGCGACGCGTTTGTGGGCGATTTCCGGGAAAAGGGATTTCTGCCGGAAGCTCTCTTCAACTATCTTTCGCTGCTCGGATGGTCGCCCGGCGACAACCGTGAGAAAATGACGAGACAGGAGCTGGTCGAGGCGTTTTCCATCGACCGCGCACAGCGTTCTCCCGCGCAGTTCGACCTTGTCAAGCTTGTGAACATGAACGGAATGTATCTGGCGGAAATGCCGCTTGCACGCTTCGAATCCGAGGCTTGGGATTTTGCCGGACGCTGGGAGTGGCGCGCGTCCGCTTCCCGGGAACTTTTCTCCAAGGTCGCCGCGCTGATGCAGACCCGCACGAAAACCTATCAGGACGTGAACGCGTGGAAATACTTCTTCTGCGGCGAACTCGAATATGATCCGAAGGGATTCCGCAAGCTGCTTTCCGACGAAACGACAAGGACGGCGCTTGCCGCGCTTGCCGATATTTTTGAACGGAAGCCGTCGATGAATGAAACGGAGGTTGAACAGACGCTGCGCGAAGTCGAGTCCGCGCATGGCATGGGGGCATGCAGGCTCAATCAGCCGCTGCGGGTCGCCGTGACCGGAGTGACGGTCGGCGGGAGCATGTATGAAACGGCCGCCGTGATCGGAACGGGGGACTGCGCGTCCAGAATCCGGAAAACCCTTGCCCTCGGCTCCGCGAGCTGAGATGGAGGATAGGGAAATGCTCAATATCGGAAAAAAGAAAATTCTGACGGTCCGGACTCTCGGCGACAACGTGCTGCATGCGAAGGCGAAGATGGTGCAGCGCATCGACGATGAGATCCGCGATTTCGGGAAAAAACTGATTGAGACGATGTATGCCAAAGACGGCATCGGGCTTGCCGCTACACAGGTGGGAGTGCCGCTGCGGATTGTGGCGCTGCATGTCGATCCGCCGACGGACAAGGCGGGCAATGTCATCATGCCGCTCTCTCCCGGCGAAGCGGAACTCTGCCACAGGATGCCGGTAGTTCTCATCAATCCCGAGATCGTTTCCTTTTCCCCCGCGCTGGAGACGCGCGAGGAGGGCTGCCTGAGCGTTCCGAAAATATATGCGCCAGTGGAGCGGCCCGTTTCCGTGGTGCTCAGGGCGCAGATTCTGGACGGTCCCCCCCTTCATCTGGACTGCGGCGGACTTCTGGCGCGCGCGCTTCAGCACGAGCTCGATCATCTGGAGGGCGTGGTATTTGTCCAGCGTGTGAAATCCCCGGATTTCGAGGAGATTCTTCCCGCTCTGGAAAAGATCATCCGGAAATCCGGAAACAGACATTACAGCATCAAACGACTGGTTTCCTGAGACGATGAATTTTTTCAGAACAGTGTTTCAGGTCTGCACCGGAACGACGGTTTTTCTTCAGCTGATGAACCGTTCCGTCTGGCGGGCTCTTTTTCACTTTGTTCTTCTGATCTTTCTTCTGTCCGTTTGTCTTGCCTCGGCGAACGCCTGGTTTCTCGGCAGGGAGATCCGGCGTGTCTGCAATGTGCTGTTCGAGCAGATCGGCGGAGTGAAGATCTCGCGGGACGCCGGAATCCGCCTGCTGAAAAATCCCGAAAAGGCGCAGAGCTATATTCTGAATCCCCGGATGCGCTTTGATTATTTTCCTGGTTCGTCCTTTCAGCCGTCCGCAACGCGGAAATGGGATTCCGATTACGGAATTGTTCTGCTTGACCGTGCAATCGTGACATGGTTCCGGAATGCGTCCGGCACGGCGCAGGAGCAGTACATGGTGATGAACACTCTGCTTGACGGACGTCTGGCGCAGGAAATCCCGCTGATGAAACTGGTTGCTTCCCGGGAGGAACTCGGGACGTATCTTGCAGGTCGTTTCAGCCTGAAAAACGGAGAAAGAATGGAAGATCTTGCTCTGTGGCCGGACGGCTTTTCCGTGGATAATCCCGCTCTTGTCGCAGGACAGATGATCTCCGGCGTGGCGGTTGTGATTTTTTCCATGGCATTTTTCGGAATGCTGCTGCTCGGTTTTTTCTCCGTGCTTTTTTTCGCGCTGGCGCAGTATTTCTGGTCCGTGAACGGCGCGGAGCGGAAAATGGGGTTCCGGACCGTCCTGATTCTTACGCTGTATGCGGCATTTCCTCCGCTGATTGTCGCATCTCTTTTTTCCGGAATGGCGCTGCCGTTCCTGAGTTTCCAGACGGTGTTCTTCATTGCATTTTTCCTCTATCATCTGATAGTGTTCAGCCGAGTGCAGAAACAGCTGAATCCGCCGCGGAAGGATGACGGGGATCTGTTTTAAAGCCAAGGAAGGTAAGGTGAGGCATGGGATTTATTGTAAAAAACTACGATTTCTACCGCATGCAGGATTGGTATCCGAAGTTGTCCTCCTACAGTTTTCCCGCAGTGTTTCTGAGTTTGAAGGCTCCTGAGATTGCTGCGCTTGCCGCCGGCGAGACGAAGGGCGATGTGGTCGGGGCCCTTCTGCCGCGCCTGAGTCTTGCGCTCCGCACGTTCAGCGGGATGCGTTTTGTTTCCGTTGATGCCGCCGCTCCGACCGACACGGAGCGTTTTCTCCGGAAACGCGGCGCGGTCAGTTCCGCCGGAAGCGCATGGGCGGTGCTCGCGGAAAGCTCGAAAGTGCGTTCCGCCGCCGAATCCGGGTGTGTTTCCCGGATCTGCGTCCGTCCTTTCCGCCGGATGGATGTGACGCGCGAGTTCCGGCTTTTCATCCGCGGCGGAAAACTGCAGGCAATGAGCCAGTATTGGCTCATCCGCCATTTCCGGCGTCTGGTGGAGCTCCGGAAAACCTACTGGTCGAAAGCGGAAAAGTTCGTGAATGAAATCGCGCCGGTTCTCGATCAGCGTGACTGCGCGATGGACATCTATTTCACGGCAGGCGGGAAGATCCTGATTGTCGACATCAACCCCTGGGGTCCCCCGACCGATCCGTTGATGCTCGGCAGCTGGGACCGTGACTGGAACGGCACTTCGGGCTGTTTCATCGTCCCGCCGCCCCGCACGCTCAGCGGGGATGTGAACGTGTCATTCTGAACCTCAATATTCAAGGAGCCTCCTCCATGCTGTGTCAGATCTGCAACAAGAATCCCGCCACAATTCATGTCCAGGAGATCATCAACGGTGAAAAGAAGGTGTTTCACCTCTGCGCGGAGTGCGCCGCGAAAAATGCGGAAACGGAACCGATTCTGCAGAGCTTCAACCTTGCTGAAATGCTCTACAATTTCACCAATGAAAACGGGCAGGAAAACGCGGGCGGAGCCGAGGAGACGTCCGCTGCCCCGTCCGTGAAATGCGCCGCCTGCGGCTGGGATACGGAGCGTTTCCGCAAAACCGGTCGTCTCGGCTGTCCCGAATGCTACCTGGTGTTTTCCGAAGTGCTGTCCGGTGTCCTGGAAAATATGCACCGAGGTCTGACGCATCTCGGGAAGACGCCCTGCAATCATGAAACGGACCATCGGACCGAGGATGTGATTGAAAAGGTCGCACTCCGCAGGAAAATTGCCGCCTGCCAGCAGGAACTGGAGATCCGGATCCGGAACGAGGAATACGAGGAGGCAGCCGTCCTGCGGGACAGGATTCAGGAGCTGAAGAGGGCGCTTGAAGGGGAGGGAAAGGAGAAGGGCAATGGCGAATGAACGGATCGACGCGCTTTTCCGCCAGCCTGTCTGCTGGCTGATGGACAACGGTCCCGAAGATGACATTGCCATCAGCAGCCGCATCCGTCTTGCGCGCAATCTTTCCGGCGAGCCGTTTCCCGTCCGTTCCGACGACGTTTCGCTGACGGCTGTCCGCGATTCGGTGTTCGGCGTGCTGGAGCGTGCGGATTCCATGAAGGAGACGGAAACCTGCGAGTTCAAGGTGGACGAGCTTTCCGAACTGGACCGCCGGTTTCTGCTGGAACGCCACCTCATCAGTCGGGAGTTTCTGAATCCCCGCCGCGGCGCGGGGCTGGTGACGAACCGCGGGCAGGGGGTGTTTGTGATGGTCAATGAGGAGGATCATCTGCGTCTTCAGGTGCTTGCCCCGGGATTTCAGCTGAATGAAATCTGGCGGAGGATCAGCCTGCTGGACGATGAACTTTCCATGGAACTGCCGTTCGCCTTTGACAAGACCTTCGGCTATCTGACATCCTGTCCGACGAATCTTGGAACCGGACTGCGCGCTTCCGTGATGCTCCATCTTCCGGGGCTTGTCCTGACAAATCAGGTGCAGGCCGTTGTACAGGGTGTCAACAAGCTCGGACTGGCGGCGCGCGGTTTCTACGGGGAAGGCAGTCAGACGCTGGGCAATCTCTACCAGATTTCCAATCAGAGCACGCTCGGGGAAAGCGAAGAGCAGATCATCCGCCGTCTCACGTCGGTGATTGCGCAGATCATCGCCCATGAAAAAAAGGCGCGCGCGCTTCTCCTTGCGAACCGTCAGAACTATCTGATGAATCATATCGGGCGTGCCTACGGACTGCTGAAACACTCCTACATCATTTCCGGTGACGAGTCGCTCAATTCTCTTTCCGCGCTGCGGCTCGGCGTCGA
This sequence comes from uncultured Victivallales bacterium, assembly GCA_944390795.1. Lineage (GTDB taxonomy): Bacteria > Verrucomicrobiota > Lentisphaeria > Victivallales > UBA1829 > UBA11452. The sequence goes on along the minus strand of CALXRI010000007.1, from coordinate 100,659 downwards.
CCTGAACATGTTCCGCTCCGTGAACATTCACACGGTCAATGAACTGTTTCTTCTGGTGCAGGCCGCGCATCTCCAGAAATACGAAGGACGGGAACTGGATCAGGACGGCCGCGACGTCGCGCGCGCCGCGCTTCTGCGGAAATTCCTGCAGGAATGAATCCGCGGCAAAACGGGGAAAGGCGCTGACACTGTGGAAATTTTTTACGGATGCTGTCTCACTCTTCTGGAGATGACGTTCATCCTCGCAGGACTGCTGATTCTTCACGGTCTGCGCAAGGTTCTCGGTTCGACGCCATTTTACATTGCCGCCGGCGTTCTTCTTGTCTTCACTCAGCTGACGGGGGCCTCCGGGCTCCGGATGCTGATCGGTTATCAGGGACTGGATTTTTCTCTTTCCTCTTCGGTTCTTTTCCTGCCGTTTCTGGCGCTTCTCGTGGTGGTTTACCTGACGGACGGCACACTTGCGGCCCAGCGTCTGATCATCGGCGTCATGGCGTCGCTCGGATTTTACGCTTATCTTGCCTCGATTACCCTGGTGCAGACCACCTGGCCGGGATATACGATGCCGCAGAGCATTGTAACGGAATCCTTCGGGTTTCTTCTTTCCGCCAGTCTGCGGATGATGGCTGCGACGGTGATTTCACTGACGTTCGACCTTTTCCTGCTTCCGATTTTCTTTCAGCGCCTGCTGAATTTCCGCTGCCGGCTGTATGTCACAGTGACGGGCTCGCTGCTGCTGATCCAGCTGATCGATCATATCGTGTTCGTGACGATTGCCTACTGGGGAACTTCCGCATGGTGGGAACAACTCACTTCGTCCTATTTCGCCCGTGCGATTTTCGTATTGATCCTGAGCGTTCCGACGACGATCTATCTTTCCAGGATCACGCATGAGAATCCGGGAGAGTCACGGCGCACGCTGGACATCATTCTCGCATTTTTCGGCGGATACGGACGCGCGCTCAAGCTGGAGCAGAATCTCCGGGAATCGCAGGAGCGCTACCGGATGCTGGTGCAGAATGCCAGCGACATGATTGTCATCATGAATGAAAACGGCTGGGTGATCGATGCAAACCGCGCGGCGCTCAAAATGCTCGGAGCGGACACCTTTTCGGCGGTCATCAATCATTCCTTCGAAGAGGTTGCCGGATTGAATCCGGAGGTCTGGCGTCATCTTCTGGAACAGAATTCCGACTCCGGAGTTGTGCGCACCGCGGAGGATTTATCCGTTTCCTGCTCCATCATCGTTCCGGAAAAGGAGACGGAGCTGGAGCTGTCCATCACAATGATTCCGTTTGAAAACGCGCCGCTTCTGATCACCTTCGGACGCGATGTGACGGAACGCCGGAAGCTGGAGCGGGAACGGGAGGAATGGCATTCCCAGCTGTCGCACAGGCAGCGTCTCGAGGCAATCGGCCGTCTTGCGGGAGGAATCGCGCATGACTTCAACAACTATCTGCATGCCATTCAGGGGCATCTTGACATTATCCGCTACATGCATGACGTCGAGGACGAGGATGTCCGGCGCAATCTGGATAAAATCGACCATATCACGGAACTTGCCGGAACGCTGACTTCGCAGATGCTCAGCTTTGCGAGGAAGGGAAACTACCAGAACGCCGACGTGGATGTGCGCGGTCTTGTGGACAAGTGCGCGGATCTTTTTCTCCCGGGGACGCAGTCCGGCATCACGTTCCGGATTTTTGACGACGGGAGGAGATACATCGTACGCGGCGACGCGATTCAGCTGCAGCAGACGCTTCTCAACCTGATGATCAACGCCAAGGACGCAATGCAGGGCAATGCGGAGAGCGAGGAGCAGATTCTCACGATCCGGATCGGCGATCCGCATGCGCTGGGAATTGCGCTTGACCCTCCTTCCGAAGTGACACCGGACCCGGCGCGGAAGCTGTGCGTCATCCGGATTGAGGATACCGGGACCGGCATTGATCCCGCCGTGAAATCCCGGGTCTTCGAACCCTTTTTCACAACCAAACCTGTCGGAAAGGGAACCGGCATGGGGCTTGCCATGGCATACGGGACCATTCTGGCCCATAATGGCTGGCTTCAGTGCGGCAACCTGCCCCGGCGGGGCGCCGCTTTCGATGTAATTCTGCCTGTAGAGCAGGTTTCAGACAACAATGGAGGACAAGATTCATGAAAACGATTCCCCTGTCACACTTTTTCCCCTGGGGGAAAATCAGCGATGATTTCATCGTCAACATCCTGAGCGAATTTTCCGACAACGGCGCGGAGAACGTCGTCCTGGAGACTTCATGGGGAAAGCGCCTTGTGCAGGAGCCAGGATTTTACACCACGCTGCTCGGCTGGCTCCGGGAAAGCGGCATGAAGATATTCGAGTGTCACGGACTCTGGGGCACCGCCTGGGATCTGAACATTACGGACCGGCCCCGGCGGAGTGCGATGATTGAGGATCACAAACTCTGCATGGCGTATGCTTCCGACCTCGGCTGCCGTTCCTATGTGATGCACATCGGCGCCTATGACTGCTACTACAAGAACACCACGCTTGAAGAAATGCGCGCGCTGGCCGTCGATTCTCTCGAGAAACTGATTCCGGCGGCGGAGGCGCTCGGAATAGTCATCGCTCTGGAAAACAGTTTCGAACCTTTCAACACCCCGGACGAGGTGCTTTATTTCCTGGATTATTTCAATACGCCGGTTCTCGGCTGCTGCTTTGATGCCGGACATGCGAACGTCATGGCGAAGACTCCCGGCAAAGATCCCGCAAAATACGCGTCTTACATGAACCTCTGCTGGAAAAGCGGGGTCGTGCAGGAGCCGGATGCGTTCGGAAAACTCGCTCCGCATATCGTGACATGTCACCTTCATGACAACAGCGGATATGCGGACGAGCATCACCTCCCCGGCACGGGGACGGTCGACTGGAAGAAGCTGATTCCCGCCTTGAAACAGTGTCCGCGCATCAGGAGCATGCAGAATGAGACCAACGTCATGTCTCAGCGCGTTTCCATAGCAAAACTCTGCCGGACATTCGAGGAACTGATGAAGCCGTGACGGCAGAACCGGCTCGCACGCGCATTCATCTCCGTGTTCCGCCGTTTTTTCCGGCTTCTTTTTCTGTGGATTTGTCTTGACCCGCCTGATGATGTATATTTCCGGAAGAATCCCGGCGGGAGTGGTTTGATGAAGAAAGACGAGGTTCAGAAAAAGACGCGGCGCCCTTCACGGAGAGGATGCCCGATCCTGTCCTGCGCAATGTTTCAGATTATGGGAAAACTGCCTGCGTCCGCGGACGGGAAATCGAAAACGGGGCTTGAGAAATGAATTATTTCAGCGACATCAGTTTCGTTACCTGCGGAATCTCCGACTGGGTGGACAACACTGCCGTAGACAGACGCTTCGAGGGATATTACGGAATTCAGTATGTCTTCGACGGAGAGGTTTTCGCGAAAGTGAACGACCACCCCGCTGAAATCGCGGAAGGCCCGCTTGCCTTCATCACTTATCCAGGCGTTTCCTTTTCCTACGGATCGCGTCCCGGCATGCTGCGGCGCCAGGCGCATGTCTGTTTCAAGGGGGAGCGGGTGAAACGTTATCTCAGAAGCGGTCTTCTGCGTCTCAGGGAGAAAAACCTCTTCATCCGGATCACGGCGAACGAGCCTTTCATGGAGGCTGTCCGGTCGCTCCAGAAATATGTGCGGATTCCCGGGGATTCCCAGCATGCCCGGGCGGTGCTTCTTCTGGAGGAGCTTCTTCTGCAGCTTCAGGAGCAGTCTCCGGGATGCGTGCGCAGTTCCAGCCCGTATGTCCGCAGGCTTCATCTTCTGCGGGAGAAGATTGCCGATGCGCCGCAGCTCGCATGGGATTTTGAACGGGAGGCGGAAAAGCTTTCCATCTCGTATGTTCATTTTCGCCGGATCTTCCGGCAGATGACCGGATGGTCGCCGGGACAGTATCTTCTGGAGTGCCGGCTGCGGCATGCGGAAAAACTCCTGATGACCTCCCATATGCGCGTCAGCGAGATTTCCTGCGAATGCGGTTTCGAGGACGAATTTCACTTCTCCCGCATCTTCAAGAAACACCGTGCCATGTCGCCTTCGCATCTTCGCTCCCTTTACGGCCTGCAGGATTGAGACCTACGCGTAATCCTGCGCGATGCGCCTCCTGCCTTCCGCTGTTTCGCGCAGAAAAGCGGGGATTCTTTGTTTCCTGCCTTGAAATCCTTCCGTATCTGTATTAAATTGCGTAATGTTCAACTGTAAATTTTACCATGAGTGTATTGTGCGAAAGAGAAAGCAGAAAAAATACAGGCGGACGCATGTTGTCATAACGGGAGCATTCCTTCTGATTGTCTGCGGGCGTCTGCATGCGGACGGATATCAGCAGGGGGCCAATTCCTCCGTAAAGTCCGGTCTGTTCAATAAAAATGCGCTTCAGTTCAAGGCGACTCCGTTTCCCAAAGTCGGCGATCTTTCTCAGGAAAAGCTGGATACCAGCGCCGATTCCTACAAATATGTCGGCGCGAATCTGATTGCGGAAGGGCATGTTGTCATCCGTTCCGGCAACTTTCAGATCACCTGCGACAAGGCCGTGCTCAATCTGGAAACGAAAGACCTTGAAGTTTCCGGCAATGTCGTCTTTTCCGGAACGGCGTCCTCTTCCGTGACCTTGACGCAGGAGGAGTATGACGATCTGCTCCGGGATCCGGCCTGCCGGGTTGTCGTCAACGGCGTGGAAACGCTGCCCACCGGTCAGCAGAAGATCAAGGCCACGGTCTATACGACGGCTGCTTACATGAAGGCCGGCCGCGCCTCCGGAAATCTGGATACGGGGGCCCTGGAGTTCCGTGATTTCATGATAAAGACGGGACTTCTGTACTGCTCGGGAAAATTTGCGGAGCGCTTCCCGAACGGCAAAATCAAGCTGCACGACGCGAAAATGACAACTTGCGAATACGAGCTTGACAATAATGCCCATTATTCAATCGGCGCTTCCACTCTGACTCTTTCCCCGCGCGAAGCGAACCGCGGTGTGACCAACTACAATCCCGATCAGGGGGAGCACTCCGCGTGGTCCTTCAACAACATTGTGAGAGTGTGGGATTTTCCGGTTTTCTGGTTCCCCGCATTCTATAAGCCGGCGGATTCCAACTCCTTCGGCGGGCGTTTCGAGTTCGGAAGTTCCTCCGACTGGGGCTATTATCTGCGAACCAGCAAGGAGTTCCAGCTTCTGGATGAACCGGCGCTTGTCAAGGCCGCCGCGCTTCTCGACTTTTACGAGGAACGCGGGTTCGGCTACGGCGCAACCTCCGACATTCAGACGCCGGAATCCCTGACCGAGATTTTCGCCTACTCCATCCATGACCGCAGTCCCTACGAATTCTGGGAGAGCGAACACGGTGACGCCCCCGATGACATGAGCATGCCGCAATGGGTGAAGAAAAACAGCCGCTACCGCATTCCGCGGGACCGCTTTGAATTCAAAATCTCGAACCTGACTCATCTTACGCCGCGTTTGGATTTCCGCGGACAGTTTGATCTGATCAGCGACTACAATTTCCTGGAGGATTATTTCAAGGCCCGGTATGATTCCAATATCCAGCCGCCGACTTTCGCCGCCCTGGAATATCAGGGCGAGCGTTTTTCCGCAACGTTCCAGACTGTTGTCAAGGTGAACTCCTTTGACAGCACCATGGAGCGCCTTCCGGAATTCCGTCTTGATTTCCAGCGTCAGGAGCTGTTCAAAAACATTTACTACCAGGGGCAGTCCAGCGTCGGCTATTACCGGATGGACTGGCGGAGCTATGATTATGACCGGGCGGAGAATCCGAACCTGAATCTGTATGGTGTTTACAACCGGGAACGGGCGAATCTCTCCCCGGCGGAACAGGAGCAGGCGAGAAGGATTCTTGCCGGTCCGCTGTCAAACCGTGAGAAAGCCGCCCGGCTTGCCGCCCTGAACCCCGGCGCGTTCTCCGGATATTTTGAAGATCCGCGCGATTACAGCGCCTTCCGGTTTGACACCCTGCACATGTTCTATTATCCGATCAAGCTGTTTGACGCGATCAACCTGATTCCCCGTGCCGGCGGACGCTTCACAGCTTACTCCCGGTCCTCGAAGCGGTCCGTTGATGTCGAGGATCTTTATTCCATGATTTACGCCGACGATCTGGACTCCTGGCCGGATCCGTATCTGAAGGTTCAGAATTACGATCGCAAAGGCGGCGCCCGTTACCGTTTCGCCGCGGAATTCGGGCTGGAAGCCAACACGAAGTTCTACCGCGCCTGGCAGACTCCGAAAAACGCCTTCTGGGAAATTGACGGACTGCGGCATGTGGCGGTGCCTTACATTAACTACACGCTGATTCCCGATCCGACTGTCAGCTACAAGAAATTGTATTATTTTGACGATGTCGATCAGATCGAGCGCCAGAACTTCATCCGTTTCGGCTTGCAGAACCGTTTGCAGACCCGCCGAGACTCCCAGATTTATGAGTGGATGTCTCTCGAAAACTACTGGGACTTCCATTTCGACAGAACCTCCGGCTTCAATCATGTCGGAGATCTGGGGACGATGTTCCGTTTCACACCGTTTGCAAACCTGACTTTCACAACGGACCTGCTGCTGGATCTCGGCGGCAACAATCCGCATGACGAGCAGGTGCTGCGCGGCAGCAAGCGCGTCGGTCAGCCCGGCATCTCGAACAAGCTGATCAACCGCTGGAACACGACTCTTTCCTACAAGATTACCGACGACTGGATCGTATCGGCCAGTTATCTGTATTCCGACGGCTATGAGCAGCGGAGTGCGTATTCGATGGGTTCGACCCTTGCCGCGATCAATGCCACTTCCCGCTTCCGTTCTTATTTCGAGCGTCATCAGTATCTGACTTTTTCCCTGAATTTCCCATCCATGATCGACGATCGTCTGAAAGGCATGATTACCGTCAGTTATGATGTGGAGAAAGCTCTGGTTCAGAATGCGGGCTTCACCCTGACGCGGGATTTCCACTGCTGGTATCTGCAGTTCATGGGGGGAGCCTCCTGCGACCGGGACGGCTACGGCGACCGGACGTGGTCCCGCTATCTGAGTTTCGCCGTCGGTCTGACCGCCATGCCCGGCGTCGGATTCCATGCGAAGACCGGCAACCATCTGTAATTCCGATCCGTGAACCCTGGATGAATCCGGAGGGCGAACAGGATGGTCGCTTTCTGCTTTTGTCCGGCAGGCTGTCTCTCGCGATGAAACGCGGAAAACGCCTTTCCGCTGCGGGACGGATTTCCGAAGCGTGTCAGGTGCGGAGGAAAAATGGAGCCAATCATCGGATTCGAACCGATGACCTGCTCATTACGAATGAGCTGCTCTACCGACTGAGCTAGATTGGCTTGCCGATGGGGAAGGAATATAACACCGTTTTGGGAAAACGCAAGTCCGGAATTAAAAAAAAAGTTTATTCCGGAGATATTCTTCTTTGCAGACTTGACTTTTGAAGAAATTGATGGTAACTTTATGGAAAGATTTCATCATAAATTTCTGAAAGGAGAGACAACGGACATGAAACCTGAATTTGTGAAATACCTTCATGCGGATTCCATTCTCGTTCTCGAAGGTGAAACAAAGAAAGCGGTTCTTGAAGAGATCATCACATATGCAACTACCCGCTGCACACTGGATGAGGCACAGCTGCGGGAAGCCATCTGGAAGCGCGAGAAAATGATGACAACCGGTATCGGGAACGGACTTGCGCTTCCTCATATCCGTGTTGCGGAGTTTCCCTCTCCTCTTGTCATTGTCGGCATCTGCCAGACTCCGATCTCCGACTACAAGACGCTGGACAACGAACCGGTCAGGCTGATCGTGTTTCTCGCCGCTGACGAGAAAGACCAGGAGGCGTATCTCAAGCTGCTCGGAAGCATTTCCATCAAGCTTAAAGAGAAGAATATCATGAATGAAATCCTGGAAGCGGGAACTGACAAGAAGAAGGTCTACGCCATCCTGAACAGAGACTGAGTTTCCGCCTTTCCCCGGGGAAAGCGCTTTCCTTCTCTTTGAGATTGAAATGCCGATGGTTCCGGGAGGCTTTCTTGCAGGATCAAAAACGGAACAAGCCGCTGAACAGTTTGTTCCGTTTTTTTCATTCCCGTAAAGTTTTTTGTTTTTTTCTTGACTTTCCGTTTCCTTCTGGTATTGTTCCTTTTCAGAAACAAGATCAATCACAAAACGGATCGTTTCGCAGGATTGACGCGACGCGGTTCATGATGAAAATGGGGGATGAATGATGCTGCATGAAACACGGGCCATGTTTTTCTTTGCGCTTCTCTGCTGCGTTTGTCTGACAGGTTGTGAAAAAAAGGATGCCGCCGCAGTGAAGGAAAAAATTCTTCCTGTGCGCTTCTATAAGCTCGAACCGATTCCGGCGGGACGCTACCGGATGTTCCCCGGCATCATCCGCCCGGAGGAACAGGTGAATCTATCCTTCCGTGTGGACGGGCGTTTGATTCAGTTCAACGCCGGTTCCGGGAAGCGGTTCAAAAAAGGCGATCTCCTGGCGAAGCTGGATCCCGCGGTATTTCAGGCGGCGGTGGACTCCGCTGAAGCAAAATACCAGGAGGCTCTCAAGGATTACGAACGCTATAAGACTCTTTACGGCAAAAAAGTCGTTGCCGCAACTGAATATGAAAAAAAGAAACGTGATCTGGACATGAGCGAGGCCGCGCTCCGCAATGCGCGCGAAGATCTGCGCTATTCTGAAATTTATGCCCCGTTCAGCGGCGTCACCTCCACGACCTATGCCGATACCTACCAGCATATCAAGGCGAACGAGCCGCTGATCCGCCTTCAGAATCTGGATGCGCTGCAGGTGTCGATCGACGTTCCGGAGAAGGATTTCAGCGTCGGAATTCCCAACAATATCGGAGAGGTCAACCGTCTTGCCGAGGAAAGCGGAGGATTTTATGGAACAGTTCCGGCGCTGCCGGGGCAGCGTTTCAAGCTTTCGCTGAAGGAAACCTCAACGGAGGCCGATTCCGTGACTCAGACTTTCCGCGTCACTTTCCGGATCGCCGGAAAAAAAGGCATTCGTCTCTTCCCGGGGATGACGATGGCTGTCTACGTTCCCGATCTCCAGCACAAAGCGGAAGCGGAACGCAACCGCACCATGTTCGATGTTCCTTTCCAGGCGCTTTTCACGAAGGACGGAGAAAGCTGCGTGTGGCTGATCGGCGCGGATGGAAGGGTGCGTGCCGTTCCCGTGAAAACAGGCGCCGCCTATGAGTCCGTCATCAGCATCACGTCCCCGCAATTGAAACCCGGGGACATGATCGCCGCCTCCGGAGTGATGGTGCTTCATGACGGGGACCGCGTCCGGGAACTGCCTGAAACCGGAAGCCGGAAAACGCTCGGGCGCGGACGGGGGGAGATGCCCGAATGAACATTGCAGAATGGTCGATCCGGAAACCGCTTCTTACCTGGACGGTTACGATTCTGGTGATCATCGCGGGGGTTGCGGCCTATTATCAGCTGCCCCGTCTTGAGGATCCCGAGTTCACCATCAAGGAGGCGCAGATCATTACCGCCTATCCGGGGGCGTCTCCGCGCGAGACTGCGCAGGAGGTGACTTCGAAAATCGAAGAGGCTGTCCAGCAGATGGGGCAGCTCAAGGAGATTCAGTCGAAATCCTCGTATGGACTTTCCATTGTGCGTGCGGAAATGCGTGACAAATACGATCGGAAGTCGTTGCCTCAGATCTGGGATGAACTGCGCAACAAAATCGCGGATTCACATTCCCTGCTTCCCCCGGGAGCCTCGGAGCCGCGTGTCGTCGATGATTACGGCGACGTTTACGGAGCATTCTACGCGCTGACCGGCAAGGGCGCCACGCATGTGCAGCTGCATGAATTCGCAAAATATCTTCAGAAGCAGCTGCTTTTTGCGCGGGATGTCAAGAAGATCAAGTTGTTCGGCGTGCTGCCGGAAGCTCTTTATGTGACGCTCAACCGGGTGAAAATGGGATCCCTCGGCATCGCTCCGGAAGATATTTTCAAGATTCTCAAGGAGCGCAATCTTGTTTCCGACGAGGGCTGGATCGGCATCGGCGGTGAATGGCTGCCGATCGAAATGGATGCCGGAGACATCACTCCGGAGGCAATCCGGCATATTGTGATCACCCGGAGGACCGACAGCCTGATTACGCTCGGAGACGTGGCGACCGTCACATTGACGAAGAAGGAGCCTCCTTCGGAGATGCTCTTTTTCAACGGAGAGCCCGCTGTCGGGATTGGAATTTCCACCGTAAGCGGAGGCAATGTTGTGAAAATGGGGGAGTCCGTCCAGAAGAAACTTGCGGAGCTTGCGCCGATGTTTCCCGCCGAAATGAGTCTCCATACGATTTCGATGCAGTCGGATTCCGTTTCCCGGGCGGTCCGCGGGTTTGTGGAGAATCTTGCCGAGGCCGTGGCGATTGTGATTGCCGTCCTCCTGATTTTCATGGGATTCAGGAGCGGGCTTCTGATCGGATTCGTGCTTTTTCTGACGATTTGCGGGACGCTCTTTGCAATGAATGCCTTCCAGATTGCGCTTCAGCGCGTTTCCCTCGGCGCGCTGATTATCGCGCTCGGGATGCTCGTGGACAATGCGATTGTCATTACCGAGGGCATGATGATCCGGATCCGGCGCGGCGATGACAAGCTGCATGCCGCGCGCGAAGTTGTCGGTCAGACCATGTGGCCGCTGCTCGGCGCGACGGTCATTGCCGTGACGGCGTTCGGCGCAATCGGACTTTCCGAGGACAGCACAGGCGAGTTCTGCGGTTCGCTCTTTTACGTGCTTCTGATTGCGCTTGCATTGAGCTGGATTGCCGCCGTCACGATTACGCCGCTTCTCTGCTGCCGCGCATTCCGGAAAGCGCCGGACGGCACGGACGGCAAAGTTTCCGACCCGTATGACAGACCGCTTTTCCGCGCTTATCGCAGACTGCTGGTGTTTGCCCTTTCCCACCGGATTGCGACCGTCGTCCTGATGGCGGCGCTTCTCGGCGCGAGCATCTGGGCGTTCCGTTATGTGGACAAGAATTTCTTTCCCGCTTCCACCCGTCCCCAGTTCCTGATCGACGTGCGTCTGCCTTACGGTGTGAACATCGCGTCTACGAATGAACGGACCGCCGCTGTCGAGGCATATGTCAAAACCCTTCCCGGCGTCACGGATGTCAGCCGTTTCATTGGCGGCGGCGCGCTGCGTTTCCTTCTCACCTATGCGCCCGAGGAGCCCGATGCCGGGTTCGGCCAGCTGCTTGTCAGCGTGAAGGACTGGCGGAAAATTCCTTCGCTGATCGATCGTGTTCACGCATACGGGCAGACTCATTTCCCTGACATCAGCGTGATTCCCTACCAGTTCCGGCTCGGCCCCGGCGCAAATGGCGCGATCCAGGCGCGTTTCAGCTCCAATGATCCGGCTCAGCTGAGGCCGCTTGCCGAACAGGCCATGCGCATCATGCGCGAAAATCCGAATGCGCGGGCGATCTATAGCGACTGGCGCGATCCCATGAAAGTGATCCGTCCGGTTTTTTCGGAACCGCGCGCCAGCCGTGCGGGAATCAGTGAACAGGAGGCGTCCGACGCAATCCGGGAAAACTTCGAGGGACTTCCTGTCGGGACTTTCCGGGATGGTGACGAACTGATCCCGATTATTGCGCGCGCCGACAAGAAGCTCCGTTCCATCGAGCATTTCCGGAGCATCATGATCTGGAGTCCGAACGCGAAAAAAATGATTCCGCTTACCCAGATTTTTGACCGGACTGACATTGTTTGGGAGAATCCGATCATTGTGCAGCGCAACCGGATTCCCACAATCACAGTCAAATGTGATCCTGTAAAGGGACTTTCCAGCACACTGTTCCATGAACTGCGTCCGAAGATCGAGGCGATTCCCCTGCCTCCCGGATGCAAACTGGAATGGGGCGGGGAATATGAGGACTCCAGAAATGCGTCCGACGGAGTATTTTCGAAGCTGCCTCCCTTTGTTGTCATCATGGCGCTGATCCTGCTGTTTCTCTTCAATTCCGCAAGGCAGTCGCTTGTTGTCTGGCTGACGGTTCCGCTGGCGGTTGTCGGAGTCACCTGCGGGTTGCTCCTGACCGGACAGCCGTTCGGATTCATGGCGCTGCTCGGATTCCTGAGCCTCTCCGGAATGCTCATCAAAAATGCAATTATTCTGATTGACGAGATCAACGCGCGCCTGCGGTCCGGAGGAGATCCGTTCGCTGCGGTCGTCGAATCCTCCGTCAGCAGAATGCGCCCGGTTGCCATGGCGGCGTTCACAACGGTGCTGGGCATGCTGCCGCTCGTCTTCGACGCATTCTTCGCCGCAATGGCGGTTACGATCATGTTCGGACTAACATTCGCCTGTATCCTGACGCTGATTGTTGTTCCTGTTCTCTATGCGATCTTCTACCGGATTGTCCCGCGCGGGGACCTGTAAGTGCCTTGTATATGTCAAGCCGGTCGCCGGAGACGAAACAAATTCAGCGCGCGAAGCTGTGCAATTAGAAAAAATTGCGCCAGCAATTTTGATTCGTGCTTTCCTTTCAGTCCTGCCGCGTTCCAGCTGCGTAAGCTGGTCGCCGGAGGCGAAATTTCTTTTCCTGCGGCGGTTCCGCCCGCTCAAGGACGAGAAGCGGAGCTTCGAGAGGCGCCGACACAGCGCGTAGGCTGTGGGATATTTCCGAATCTCTTGTGTTTCATTGCTATATAAAAAAAATTGCGCCAGCAATTTTGATTCGTGCTTTCCTTTCAGTCCTGCCGCGTTCCAGCTGCGTAAGCTGGTCGCCGGAGGCGAAATTTCTTTTCCTGCGGCGGTTCCGCCCGCTCAAGGACGAGAAGCGGAGCTTCGAGAGGCGCCGACACAGCGCGTAGGCTGTGGGATATTTCCGAATCTCTTGTGTTTCATTGCTATTTAAGAGATGAAAGAATGCTCACGCATTCTTCCATCTCAATGAATACGCCCGGAGCTCTCGAACTTTTCCACAGGAAAAGTTCTCGTCACTGAGCGGTCTGAACCGCTCCGGGCGGGGATTTCGCGCTCCGCGCGACCAGCGTTTCGACGCTGGATCTCGACAAGGGTCAACGCCCCTTGACCCCGAGAAAAATGCAAGTGCATTTTTCCGTTTGATAGTTGGCCGTTCCGGGTGTACATTACCAGGTTTGGAAACAGGAGACGGAAACGATGAAGTATGAACCGGAATTCATTCCGATGAGCCGTGCGGAAATGGACCGCCTGGGCTGGAAGGAGCTCGACATTCTGATTGTGACCGGCGACGCCTACGTGGATCACCCGTCCTTTGCCATGGCGCTGATCGGCCGTCTGCTTCTCGCGGAAGGCTGGCGCGTCGGCATCGTCGCACAGCCCGACTGGAAGAATCCGGATTCTCTCAAAGTCATGGGGCGTCCGCGTCTTGCCTGTGCGATCACCGCCGGAAACATGGATTCCATGCTCTGCATCTACACGGTCGGCCGCCGCTTCCGTCGCGAAGACATCTATTCCCCCGGCGGTCGCACCGGCCTCAAGCCTCCGATGGCGTCGGTTGTCTATACGCAGCTCTGCAAAGCGGCGTTTCCCGGCATTCCGACCGTGCTCGGCGGGATGGAGGCGAGCATGCGCCGCGTCGCCCATTACGACTACTGGCAGGACAAGGTCCGTCCCGGGGTGCTCGTCGATTCCAAGGCGGACATCCTGATTTACGGACAGGGGGAACTCTCCACGCCGGAGGTTTTCCATCGGATCGAACGCGGCGAACCGCTTGACGGCATTCCGGGCTCTGTCCGTTTTCTTACAGGAAAGGCGTCCGCCGAATTCAGCATTGACGATTCCTGCGTTCTTCTGCCCTCCTTTGAAGAGATGAAAAGCGATAAAGATGCGATGATGCGGGAAATGATCATTCTCGAACGCGAGATGAACGCGTGGTGCGGCAAACGGCTCCTTCAGGATTACAGCGGCCGTTATCTGCTCGTTGAACCGCCGCAGCCGCCGATGTCATCCGCCGAATTCGACCGCGTCTGCGAATTTCCCTACGCATGGAGGCCGCATCCGTCCTACAAGGAGCGGATTCCCGCGTTTGAAACGGTCCGCGACTCGATTCCGGCCGTGCGGGGGTGTCCCGGCGGATGCGCTTTCTGCGGACTCGTGTCCCATCAGGGACGGCATGTGATCTCCCGCTCGCAGGAGTCGATCCTGCGCAGTGTCGAGCGTCTGAAGAAACAGAAGTTCTTCCACGGCACGATCAGCGATGTCGGCGGTCCAGCGGGCAACTCCTACGGACACCATCCGGCGAATCCCGAACTCTGTAAAAAATGCCGCCGCTCAAGCTGCATGTTCCCGAACCACTGTCCGAACTACGTCGCCGACGAACAGCCGCTGATCCGTCTTCTGCGCCGCCTGCGGCACGTGGAGGGCGTGAAACACGTTTTCATCAATTCGGGCATCCGGCTCGATCTTGCGCTGATGCAGCCGGAGCTGACCGCCGAGATCATCCGGCACCATGTTTCCGGTCACATGAAAGTGGCGCCCGAACATCTGCACAGGCGCGTCCTTTCCCTGATGCGGAAAGGCCAGCCGGAGGAGCTGGAGGAGTTCATGCGGATCTTCGAACGTGTCAGCCGCGAATGCGGAAAGGAGCAGTATCTGATTCCGCTGTTCATCTCGAATTTTCCCGGCTGCACGGAGGAGGAGATGAAGGTTGTGGACGACTTTCTCGCTTCGCACAACTGGAGTCTGGAACAGGCGCAGGACTATATTCCGCTTCCGCTCACGATGGGGGCGGCGATGTATTATTCCGGAAAAACGCCGGACGGAGAAGTCATCGAGGTGAACCGGGGCCTCCGCGAACGGCGCACGCAGCTTGCGATGCTCAAGCACCGGCGCGACGGCTGCCGCAATTTCGCCGGGGAGCGGATCGGGAAGAACGGCGCGGAACCGTTCGGCAGAAATACGAAATTCCGCGGCGGGGGAAAACACGGATACGGATCGAAAGGATCCTCACACAAGGAGAAAAGACATTGAAAGGCATTGATACGGAAGAGGCGCTCGCGCTGTTGAAGGATACGTCGCAGACCGGTCTGATGGAACTTCTGAAACGGGCGACGGCGGCGCGCGAGGCGTATGCGGGAAACAAGATCAGAACCTGTTCCATTGTGAACGCCCGGTGCGGGAACTGCACGGAAAACTGCGCGTTCTGCGCCCAGTCCGCGCGATCCCGCGCACCGATCCGGACCTGGCCGATGCTTTCCGCCGACGAGATTTTCAAGGCGGCGGAAGCGGCGGAAAAACACGGCGCGGTCCGCTATGGAATTGTGACCGCCGGACGCAAGGTTTGCAAAGGACCGGAACTTGACACGCTCTGCGAGGCCGTCTCCAGAATCGCGTCGAAACTCCGGATCAAGCCCTGCGCTTCGCTCGGCATTCTCGACGAGGAGGTTCTGACGGAACTCAAAAACGCGGGACTCGACCGCTGCCACCATAATCTGGAAGCCGCGCCGAGTTATTTTCCCGTGGTCTGCACGACGCGCTCCTTTCAGAGCCAGCTTGATGCGGTGAAGGCCGCGAAGAAGGTCGGTCTTTCGGTCTGTTCCGGCGGGATTTTCGGCATCGGGGAGAGCCTGGAGCAGCGCGTCGAGCTTCTGGAAACGGTCCGCTCGCTTGAAGTCGATTCCGTCCCGGTCAATTTTCTCACGCCGATTCCGGGAACTCTGCTGGAGAACGCGGACAACCTCACGCCGCAGGACTGCATGCGGATTCTTGCGGTCGCACGCCTGATGATGCCGGAGACCTCCATCCGTGTCTGCGGCGGGCGTGAACGCAACATGCGTTCCTTCCAGTCGTGGATTTTCAACGCCGGAGCCGATGCGTTCATGACAGGCGGCTATCTGGTCACGCCGGGACGGACGCCGGAAGAGGACGCCCGGATGGTTGCGGATGCGGGACTCGAACTCGTACGGAGCTGAATGCACCGGTGATTATCCGCGCGGAACCGCCACAGTGCCGCGGGAGATGAACGAGGTCGGAATGATGATTTTCGGCGGCGGCGTCTCTCCGCGGAGCACCAGATTCAGATTTCCGCAGAGGGTGTTGACGATTTTTTCGCTGTTCTGGCTGACGCTGCTCAGATTCAGATCCTCGGAGGTCAGCGTGTTTCCGAAACCGACGATGGAAAGCTCCTGCGGAACTCTGATTCCGTTCTGCGCGCAGAAGCTCATCACGCCGGAGGCGATGGTGTCGTTGGAACAGAAAACGGCGGTCGGCGCTTTCTCTCCCTTGAAGAGTTCCCGTGCGGCATAGTAGCCCCATTCGCGGCTCGGATAGCGCATTTTGACCAGATTCCTGTCAGTCCGGATCCGGTTTTTCTCCAGTGCGTCGAGGAAGCCGTTCAGACGCTGTTCCCCGGTGAAATCGTATTCGCTTCCGATGTGTGCGATTCTCCTGTGTCCGTAGCCGATCAGGTGTTCCGTGGCGGAAAAGGCTCCGGAATAGTCGTCGGTCACGATCTGCGGAATATCCAGACCTTCCATCGGGACGTCGAAGAAGAGAACGGGGATGCTCATGCGCCGGTAATGCTCCGCGCAGAGACGGTTCGGGACCGCGATCAGCGCAAGGAAACCGGCTTTTTCGCAATAGTCCAGCAGTTCGGCTTCCTTGCATTCCGATCCCCCCGTCAGGTGGACGACGGGATGCATTTTGTTGGATGCGATCATTTTCTCCACGGCGGAAAAAATTTTATAGTAGAAAATCTCGTCATCCGGGAAAAGGAATCCGATCAGATTGGATCGTCCGCGCTGGAGGGGAGGCGCGCCCGCGAAATTTCCTTTGCTTGCGATCGTGTGGATGATGTTCTTCTGTGCCAGAAGGCGCAGCGATTTGCGCACCGTGATATGATTGCACCGGAAATGTTCGGCAAGTCTGCGTTCCGAGGGCAGGCAGTCTCCTGATTTCAGTCCCAGTTCCTGCATGAGACGCTGGATTTCCCCCGCCAGCGCGATGTATTTTTCCGGTTTTCCCCGATTCATTTCCGCAGTGAAACTCCTGTCAGTTCCGTGAATGTCCGGCACATCCGCCCGATGTCGCGGGTATGTGCTTCATTCTGGATGCATTGCAGGCGCGGCGCGCGTTTCAGCACCTGCAGAATGCGTTCCCAGTCCACATTGCCGTTTCCCGGGAGATTGTGCTCGTCCTCCGCTCCGTGATTGTCGTGCAGGTGACAGTTCACCAGATAAGGACAGAATTTTTCGATCAGATTTTCCTCCCACTTCACCGGAATGCCGAGATCGTTCCAGATCGGCGGCACACAGGAGCGTCCGGGGAGGGAGGCTCCCTTTTCCGTCAGATTTCCATGCCCGGAGTCGTAACAAAGGCCGAGATGGTCCGAGCGGAAATATTCCATCACGCGCAGGAGGCTGCTGCTGTGGTTCAGCGGCGTCCACTGATTCTCCAGGGCCAGAATCACTCCGTGTTTCTCCGCGTCGGGCAGAAGCTCTTCCAGGGAACGGATCAGCATCCGGAAGTAGTCCTCCAGAGTCAGTTGTCTCCCGAATACGCTGTTGAACGTGTTTCCCGTGTGAAAGGTGATCGTTCCCACGCCGAATGCGGCGCAGAGGCGGATGGAGGCGCGGTGGCGGAGCACCACTGTTTCATGCCATCGTTCCAGCGGCATGCCGGGATCTTCCCAGGTTCCCCACAGTGCATGCGCATCGGCGAAATCCAGTCCGAATTCATTCAGGTCGGATTGGAATTCCATCAGGAAACCCGTGGATTTCAGGCCTTCCCCGAGCAGGCTGCTGGTCAGGACAAGGTGCTGCGCCCCTGCGTCAACGAATTCGCGCATGATGTTTCTGCGGTCTTCCCGGCAGACGCCGGCCCACGGGTAACAGTGTGTCAGTGGAACCATTCCTTCCTTTCTTTCTTTTCTCGCGGCGATACAATATAATGCGGAAAGGCATGAAATCAAGTGCCGCAATAACTATAGTGATATATTTCAAATTTCTTTTTTAAGTTCAAAACTGTTTTTTAGTGGTATAAAAAAACGATTTTTTCAATGGAACGGCCTTGATTCGGCATTCCGGGAAATCTATATTCGTTTCAGGAACTGCCCAACCCTAAAACAAGGAGAATGAAAATGGCATCCATTCCGAAACAGGAGTACTTCGACAGAATCGCGAAATTCCAGGCGAACATCCGGAACGCCGGACTTGACGCATGTCTCGTGCACGGCAACGAGGCCGACTTTGCCAACATCCGTTACCTGACGGAATACTGGCCGACCTTCGAAGCCGCGGGCGTTTTCGTTCCGGCGGAAGGCAAGCCCGTGCTTCTGATCGGCCCGGAGAGCGAAAAGTATGCAATGGGGCGCAGCGTCGTTCCGAACATCCTCAAGATGATCGAATACCGCGAGTCCGCCGAGCCGCAGTATCCGGGCATTCCGGTTGCGCACTATGCTGACGTCGTCAAGATGGCGATGGGCGACAGGCCGCTCAGGAAACTCGGTCTTGTCGGGTATTCCGTCATGACGCTTCCCGTTTACATGTCCCTCAGGAAGGAGCTTCCGGAAACCGAACTTGTCAAGGCGGACGAGACCCTTCTTCCGATGCGTTATGTCAAATCCGAAAACGAACTCGCCTGCATGCGCGAGGCGTTCCGCATCAGCGAAATCGCGATCGATGCGATTCTCAACGAGATGAAAGTCGGCATGACCGAATTTCAGGTCATCGGCATTGCGCAGCGCGAAATCTACAAGAACGGCGGCGAATACGAGGGGCACTCCCTCTACTGCTTCAGCGGTCCGCGCACCAACAACGCGATCTGCCGCCCGATCAACAAGGTCATCCAGGCGAACGAGATCATCCAGCTGAACATCGGCGCGCGCGTCGGCGGCTATTCCTCGAGCGTCGGGCTGCCGGTGATCTTCGGCAAATTCGAGGGCCTCCAGAAGGACCTCGTCGAATTCGGGCTCAAGGCGCACATCAAGACCATGGAACTCATGGCGGCGGGAAAACCCGCGAAAGATGTTGTCATCAACTGGGAGAACTGGGTTCGCGAGCAGGGATACGGCGATTACATGCTTTACGGCCCCTGCCATTCGATCGGCATGATGGAGGTCGAGCAGCCGTGGATGGAATCCGTTTCCAACTACGATCTGGCCGAGAACATGACCTTCCAGGTGGATACCTTCTTCTCCGGTCCCGATTTCGGACTCCGCTGGGAAAACGGCGTCCGGATCAAGGCGGGCGGCGTGGAGCGCTTCTCCGAGAAATTCATGAAGGTCATCGAGCTCTGACGAAAAAAAAGCGTCCCCTTCTGCGGGACGCCGCGGCATGCATTCCGGACCTTGGAAAAAATTCCGGAATTCATGAAACTGAAAATGGGGGAACGCAATTATGCGTTCCCCCATTTTTTTGTATGGATGAATGTTTATTTCCCGGAAGCTGCCGGAGCCGCGGACTCCTCCGCTTTTTTCGGTTTGTCCTTCAGGAAAGCGTCCCGGGAAGGAGTGGAACTTTCATACACGTCTTTCCCGACCTCGAACGTCCAGGGCGCCAGCATTTTTTCGAGTCTGGCGGCTTTCTCCTGCCGCTCCTTGACGGTTTTTGCAAATTCGGCATCCAGTTTTGCCTTGTCCTCCGCTTTTTCCCCGGCGGGCGGCGTGCGTTTCGCCGCGCCTTTCCATGCGACGGAAACCCGGAGGAAATATTTGCCGTCCGCGCCCGCGCCCGGGCGGATCGTGTAAACAAGGTCGTCGCTGTCGGTCAATGTCAGTTCCGGCGCCATGTCCATGCCGGTTTTCGCCGGTGCGGCTTTCGGATCGGCGACGTCGGTGAAGCGGATCCAGGAGTAGGCGTTCTTCAGGGAAGAGATCTTCGCATCGTCCGCCTCGCGGTTCGCGGGGATCGCGCCTTTCAGCGCAAGCGAGCCGTCTTTTGTCTCCAGTTCCCATTCGGTTTTTCCGCCGCGTTTCAGCACGGCGTGTCTGAGATCGGAAATCCGGAAGAACTCCTTGTTCAGCCAGTCGGCGGCGACTGTGCCGACTTCGGGGAAGGTCTCCTGCACAAGCGCGTTGCGTCCGTCGGCAAGCCGGATGTAGCGGCCGCCTCCGCTCATCATGCCTCCGTAGGGGCTGTTCGCAACGGCGCTGCCGCCCCGGGTGTGTTCGGAACCGAACAGGAAGGTATGCGCGTCTTTTGCGTCCCCCGCGGACATTGTCACGGTCACGGCCTTTTCCGGCGTCAGGGAGAGTTCCTCCGCCTGCTGCGCGGTCAGCGGGAGTTCCTGCGCGATGCGCGCATCACACAGCTTGATGAAGAACTCCCGGAGTTTCGCCGTATCCGCCGGATAATCGTGGCGTTCCGCCACAACCCATCCGGACGGCGTCTGCTTCAGCGTGACGGCTCCGTCTTTTCCTTTGAACTTGATGTCGGCGAGTCCGTCGCTGCTGAAGGAGGCGGGAACCAGTTCCCGCGGTCCGGAGGGCGCAGTGTTTCCGGAATCTTTGCGCTGCACGGCGTAAATGATTCCGAGAATGATGACGACACAGGCCAGAATGATCAGATGTTTCGATTTCATCGATGGGCGCTCCTTGTGCGTTTGACCGCCGCCACCGTGATTCCGGCGGCGATCACCAGAATCGGCATCAGGGCGATGTTCATGAAAATCAGGGTGTTTTCGAGAGAGTCGATTTCGGCGCGAAGCTGTCTGCGGACCAGTTTGAGTTCCTTTCTCGCCTCGACTTCCTTCTTCCGGAAGTCGGCAAGGACCTTGCGCTGTTCGGAGGAGAGCAGTTCCTTTTCACCGGGTTTGCGCTGGCGCTGGAGCTCGTTGATCTGGTTCTGCACGCTGCGGAGCTCCTCTTCCAGCTGAACGATTTTGCCCTGGAACTCTTTCTCCGCCGCCGCCTGGAGATCGCGGACAACGGTGAACGGACGCGAAGCCGTGCCGCGCGCGCGGATCTCAAAGAGATTCTCGTCGCCGCTGAGCTGATCGATCATGTTCAGCGCGAAATTCAGATTGTCGTTGATCGGCTGAGCGATCGTCTGTCCGAGGAAATTCCCCTGCCGGATGCAGAAGGAGTCGAACAGCATGTCCGCGTCGCCGACGAGGACGACCACGCCGGGTTTGGCGGATTTCTTCAGACTGCCGTCTTTCCTTTCCGCAGTTTTGTCCTTGGAGTCTTTCGCGTCCTTGCCGTCCCCGGCATCCTTTTCGTCCGTGGAAGCGGCGGCGGGTTTGCCGTCGGGAAACGCCGTGGGGAAGGTTCCGGCAAGCTGCATTGCCAGAACATATTCATGGTGTTCGGATTTCAAGTTTTTCAGAATCTGCTCGCCGGGCATCTGCGCCTCGAAGGAGCTGATCAGCCCCGCATCGTCGGAGGAGTGCAGAAGCACGGTCTGTTTCAGGCCGTCTGCCGCTTTGCCGGAGAACTCGCCGGGGCAGAAGAGCAGCAGCGAATTCAGCGAAGCGAGCGCGGGGACGGACGCGTTGACATCCGCCTTGCCGAGCGTGAGAACGGTCGGCATCGACTCGACGTTGCCGTATGCGCCGCGAATCCTGGTCGCGAGTTTCCTGTCGGCGACGATTTTGCCGTTGCTGAAGGAGAAGCCCCATGCCTGCAGGAGCTTGTCGAACGCGGAGGCGTCCGGCTGCGGCTGGTAGGGCTGACGCATCGCGGACACCGCGAGCGGGTCAAGAAACGCGAGCATCTTTCCGCCGCGCAGGATGAACTGGTCAAGTGCGAAAAGCAGTTCGTCGCCCAGGTTCTGCGGATGGAGCGCCAGAATCACGTCGATGTCTTCGGCGATTTCCGTTCCGGTCGCGGGAATCTCCACGACGTCGTAATTGCGTTTGAGTTCGCTGACAATCCACCATGGAGGCGTTCTCTGCGGATTGCTCATCATCATCGGCGCACCGTTGAAGCCGCCCATCACAGGCAGCGAGCTGAGAATGCCGAGCCGGACTTTTTTCGCCGCTGTCACTTCGGTGACGGCGCGCGCAAGATCGTATTCCAGCTGGGCTTCGTTCTCCGGAGAGAGGAAGGGCAGAACCGCGGTTTTTCCGCCGCAGCTAACGGCCACGCCGAAGTAAACCGGATCGCCGGAACCGAACATGTCGAGCGAGTGGCCCGAGACGCCGTCGAGCACGGCGGAATCCTCCTCGTCGGAATCGGGGAGCGGATTCAGTTTGCTGAGTTTGATCCTGTCGCCGCCCGCGCGCTGGAATTCGCCGAGCAGGTCTTCGACGCGCGTGGCGTAGTTTTTCAGGACGACGGGCATGTCGGAGGCATTGCGCGAATAATAGAAGCGGATGCTGACGACCTTGTCCAGATGTCTGAGGATGTTTTCAGTGCCCTGTGAAAGGGTGTAACGCTTCTCCTCGGTGCAGTCCCAACGCAGGGCTGCGGGCTTGAGAAGCGCATTCACGAAGATCAGGATCGCACCGGCGATCAGGATGCCGGCGACGGAGCTGATCCACGCAAGCGTTTTTTTGCTGTTGCCGTTTGATTTCATAAGTCATGACTCCTTCAACTGCGCTCAGGCGCGGCGGTTTTTCAGGACGCTTCCCGTGACAAACAGCGCAAAGGCCGTCAGGGACAGGAAATAGACAATGTCGCGCAGGTCGAAGACGCCGCGCTGCATTCCCGTGAAATGATAAAAGACGCTGAGATCCGCCGAAAGGTCGAGCGTCCATGCGGGCGCGCCCCATTTCAGCAGCAGATTCGTCACGGGCGGAAAGCCGATCAGCACCAGAAGCAGGCAGAGCACGGTAGACGTGATGAAACTGACGATCTGGTTGCGCGTGAAGGCCGATGTCATGCCGCTGATCGCGAGATATGCTCCCGCCAGCAGGAAACATCCCGTGTAGCCGGTCGCGATCGGTCCCGGATCCGGACTGCCCAGATAGCAGACAGTGAACACGATCGGGCAGGTCAGGACAAGCGCGATCCCGAGGAAGATCCACCCCGCGAGGAATTTTCCGAGCACCGCCTCCGGAATGGAAACCGGCATCGTGAACAGCAGTTCCAGCGTTCCCTGACGCCGCTCTTCCGCCCACTGGCGCATCCCGACCGCCGGGACCAGCAGAATGAAAAGCCACGGGAACCAGAAGAAGAAGCTGCTCAGATCCGCCTCGTTGCGGAGGAAGAATCCGCCGATCATGAAGGTGAAGAATCCGCTCAGCGCCAGAAAGATCACCAGAAAGACATACGCCACGGGCGATGTGAAGGTTGCGCCGAGTTCGCGGCGGATGATGGTCAGAACGTTTCTCATGCCGCACCCTCCTTTCCTTCGACGGCATCCGAAGTTGTCAGGCTCCGGAAGACTTCGTCCAGCCTTCCGTGTTCAAGATAAAGCTCGCAGAACTCCCATTTGTGTTCGTCAAGCGCCTTTTTGACGGCGGAGACGAAATCCTTTTCCGATCCGGCGGGATAAACGGCGAGGGAAACCGTCTTTTCCTGTTTCCCGAGGAGTTCCGCCTTGCGCACCTGGGGGAGTTTTTCCAGCATCGCGCGGACGGGCGCGTCGTCGGACGCGCAGACGGTCAGGCGCAGACGGTGTCCGTACGGCGCCTTCTCCTGGAGTTCGCGCGGCGTGCCGTTGAAGACCAGTTTGCCGCGGTCGATGATGATGACCCTTGTGCAGATCGCCTCGACCTCTTCCAGAATATGCGTGGAGACGATGATCGCCTTGGTTCTGCTCATTTCGCGGATCAGTTCGCGCATCTCATGCTTCTGGTTCGGGTCAAGTCCGTCGGTCGGCTCGTCGAGAATCAGAACCGGCGGATCGTGCAGAATCGCCTGCGCGAATCCGACGCGGTGACGATAGCCTTTCGACAACGTGTCGATTGTCTGCTGCAGGACGTTTTCCAGATGGCAGAGTTTCACTGCACGTGCGATCGCATCGGCTTTCTTCTTTCCGGAAAGACGACGGATCGAAGCGGAGAAGTCCAGAAAACCCGCAACCGTCATGTCCTGATAGGCGGGCGCGTTTTCCGGAAGATACCCGAAAAGCTGTTTGGCTTCCACAGGATTTTCCTCAATATCATACCCGCCGATTGTGATTTTTCCCGCGCTGAGCGGAAGAAAACCTGTAATCATCCGCATCGTGGTGGACTTTCCCGCGCCGTTCGGACCGAGGAACCCGAGCACCTCGCCTTTCCCGACCGAGAAGCTCACGCCCCCGACAACGGTTCTGGCGCCGAAGTTCTTCCTGACGTTGCTGGCCTCTATCATGCCTGTTTTTCTCCTGTTTGTTTATCTGCGTTGGTTTGCCTTCGTTTTCCGTCTCACGGCATGCGCCGCGTTTAAAAACAAGACAAACGGAACGGGAATTCCCCCGGATTCCGCATTCAGTTGTCTCCTGCTGAATTCGCAATGAGGTATTTTAGATAATCCTTCAACTCCGTTTTTCAAGTGCGTGTTTTCGCTTATGACAGAATTCTGACAAAAAAAGTTCACGCATTTTTCATGGAAACGACAATTTTTTTTCGGAAAAATCATGTGAAAACCGGATTTTTCCGGAAAAACGGGAATGCCGGGAACTTCCTTTCCCGCGCCGGGTCTTCGCTGAGAGGAGGGACTGTTCCGGGAAACCGGCATCGCCGGGCAGACGGCATATATTGATCTTTTTTTTCAGATATGCGCCCTTGCGGATTTGGAAATCCGGTGTTTATTGATGTCTGGAATTCATGGAACAGACGGATTGGAACTTCAGGAGAAATCATGGGGGAGCACGGAAAAGTCTTTTCGGGAACGTTATCCGCAGTTTGCGCAGGCGTTCTGGTCGCCGCTGTGATCGTGGGAGTCATTTACGCCGGCGTGATCCGGGAACGGAACAATGCGGGGAGGGGCGTCAAAATCCTGAAACTCGGCCACGGGCTTCCCACGGAGCATCCCGTCCATGCGGCCATGGTCTATATGAAGGAGCGTCTGAAACACTATTCGAAGGGGACCATGGACCTTGCCATTTATCCGTCCGGCATGATCGGATCCGAGGCGGAATGCCTGAAACAGACGCAGAACGGTCATATCGATCTCAGCAAAACATCTTCCGCTGTGCTGGAATCCAGCGTGCCGGAACTGGTTGCTCTGGGGCTGCCCTATGTCTTCCGCAATGAGAAGCATTTCTGGAAGGTGCTTGACGGACCTGTCGGAAGGGAGCTCGGCGAGCTGACGAAAGGCATGCGTGCGCTCTGCTACTATGATTCCGGCCAGCGCAGTTTCTACACGACGAAAAAGCCGGTCCGCACGCCGGACGATCTCAGGGGGATGAAGATCCGGACGCAGCAGAGCCGTCTCGCCATGGACATCGTCAGTGCGCTGGGCGGCGCGCCGACCCCGATCCCGTGGGGGGAGCTTTATACCGCGCTTTCGCAGGGCACCGTGGACGGCGCCGAGAACAACCTGCCGAGTTTCGACACGGGGCGGCATATGGAGGTCTGCAAGTATTTCACGCTCAATGAACATACCCGGGTGCCCGACATGCTGATGATAAGCCGCAAAACCTGGGACTCCCTGACGGAACAGCAGCGCGAATGGGTGGAACGCGCAGCCCGCGACTCCAGCCTGAAACAGCGGGAACTCTGGAAGGAGGCGGATAAAACTGCCGTGGAACGCGCCGGAAAACAGGGCGTCCAGTTCCTTCAGGTTGACAGGAATGCGTTTGCCGAAAAACTCCGGCCGCTGCGGGAGAACCAGCCGGAACGCATCATGAAATATGTCAAACGAATCGGAGAGGTGAAGGAATGACTGCGAAACTGTATCATTATGCGATGCGGATTCTGGACGGCGTGCTGGCCGTCATGGTGGGACTGCTCGTGCTGGATGTGCTCCTCGGAGTCGCCTCCCGCTATCTGTGGGGCGCGCAGGTCAAATGGACCGAGGAGCTGGCGACGGTCCTTCTCGTGTATGTGAGCATCTTCGGAATCGCGGCCGCGTTCGACCGTTCCGCGCATCTGGGGATCGACGCCCTGACCTCCCGTTTCGATGCGAAAACGAGAAAACGTCTTGCGCTTTTCGCGCATGCCGTGACACTGGCGTTTGTCGTGATCGTCTTCGAGATCGGCGGCTGGATGCTGGTGCGCCAGGCGACGGTGAACTGGAATGTCCTGCCCGCGCTGCAGGTGTCGGACGTGGTGATGTTCCTGCCGCTTCCGCTCGGCGGCCTGTTCGTGCTGCTTGCGGAGATCCGCAATCTTCTGGCGGATGCGCGGAAGAACTTTGAACGGGAAAGGGAGGAAAACTGACATGGCGGAAGTCGCGATTGTTCTTTTGATTGTTTTCCTTGCGCTGCTGCTTGCGAATGTGCCGGTCGCCGTGGCGATCGGCGCGGCGTCTCTGGTCGCAGTGTTCGCCAACGGCGGCGCGGTTCAGCCGGAAATGATCGTGGCGGACCGGATGGTGAACGGCGTGGCGTCGTTTTCGCTTCTGGCGATTCCGTTTTTTGTCCTGTCGGGAATTCTGATGGGACGCGGCGGGATGGCGCGGCGCCTGATCGATTTTGCCGGAACCCTGGTCGGGCGTTTCCCCGGCGGACTGGCGTATGTGAACGTGCTGACGTGCATGCTGTTCGGCTCGATCTCGGGATCCGCCACGGCGGCGGTGTCGAGCGTCGGCGGCTTCATGATTCCGGAGATGAACCGCATGGGCTACAACCGGGAATTCAATGTCGCGGTCACGACGACCGCCGCGACGACGGGACTGGTGATTCCCCCTTCGAACATCATGATCGTTTATGCGGTCGCCTGCGGATCGGTCTCGATTGCGGCGATGTTCATCGCGGGGGTTCTGCCGGGGATCCTGATGGGGCTGTGCATTCTGCTTGTCTGCGTTTATTACGCGCTGAAAAACGGTTACCGCGGCGGACGGCGTTCCTCTTTCCGGGAGATTCTGGTCGCCTTCAAACGGGCCTTTCTGAGTCTTTTCCTGATGTTCGTGATTATCGGCGGAATTCTCGGCGGCGTTTTCACGGCGACGGAGGCGGCGGCGGTCGCGGTCGCCTATGCGTTCGTCCTTTCCGTGCTGATCTACCGGGAAGTCAAATGGCGCGACATTCCGGGGATTCTGGTGCAGACGGGAGTCACGACGGCGGTCGTCATGTTTCTGATCTGCGTGAGTTCGGCGATGAGCTGGATCATGACGATTGCGAACATTCCGCAGACCATCAGTTCCGCGCTGGTCGCCCTTTCCTCCAATCCGGTTGTGATCCTGCTTGCCATCAATTTCCTGCTTCTGCTGGTCGGGACGTTCATGGACATGACGCCCGCGGTGCTGATCTTCACGCCGATCTTCCTGCCCGTCGTACGCGAAATGGGCATGAGCGACATTCAGTTCGGAATCATGATGATTGTGAATCTGTGCATCGGGCTCTGCACGCCGCCGGTCGGGTCGTGCCTCTTCATCGGATGCGGCATCGGGAACACTTCGATTGCGAAAGTCACGATGCCGATGGCGCCCTTTTTCCTTGCGCTGATCGCCGCTCTGCTTCTGACGACGTTTCTGCCGTTCCTGACTCTGTGGCTGCCCGGCGTCGCCGGACTGCTGAATTGAAAAGGCGCGCATGGGAATGCCGCGGCCCGTTCCATCGCCTTGTCCGGGAGGATGCGCATGACTCCCGAATTCCGTCCTGTCAGTTCCTTCCGGCGGGGAACGCTTTATGCACTGCTGCGAGACGCCTACGGTTTCGACCGCCGCTTTGCTCTGCACTGGGAAGCGGAATGGAGGAATTTTGACGATTTCTTCTTTGACCGTCCCGCGATTGCCGACCGGTGCGGGTTTGTCTCCGCATGGAACGGCGAAGCGGTCGGATTTGTTTCCTGGGATCCGAGAAGGGCCCCGACATGCGTGAAAATCGGCCACAACTGCATTGCGGCATCCTGCAAAGGGCGCGGATGGGGGACGGCCCAGATGTCCGAGGCCGTGAAAAGAATTTTTTCCCGCTGGAGCCCGGAAACAATCATTGTCACCACAACTGAACTTCAACTTCCCGCAAGACGGATGTATGAAAGAGGCGGTTTCCGTCTTGTCCGCCGGAGGACGAGCGACAGTTTCTCCGGTGATTTTTTCGATTACGAGCTCTGCGGCAAACGGTCCGGCGCATGAAATCCTGCGGAGAGGAGCGCTTGCGGGATTTCCGGATCCGATTCCGGCCGCTGTCTTGGTGGAATGTGTGTTTCCGGGAGCGGTCTGCATGGTTGTCCTGGAAAAAATGAAGCTTGATGAAAAAAATCACACGTGAAAATCGACAGGGAAACCGGCATCATGGCCGCCATGCGGCATTTGCAGGAAACGGGACGCGAACGTATCGGACTCTGGCTTCCTGATGAAAAATATTATTACAGTGATACACAGCGAATCGCAGGTTACAGGAAATGCAACCGCGGTGAGGATCTGGTGCGTTTCGGTATCACGCCGGAAAATTACGTGCGTGAAATCCGTTCCAGGAAACTGGACGCCGTGCTGGCATACAATGACGTGATGGCTGCAAAGCTGACACGCGAGCTGCTGCGTGCCGGGATCCGTATCCCGCAGGATGTCGCTCTGGTCGGACATGACAACGACGATTTTTCCGAATACTGTTATCCGTCGCTGTCCACGATCGACCAGAAAGATGAAGCCGCGGGACAGAGAATGTTCGACATGATGCTGGACGACGAAAGGGAGCTGCGACAAGCTGACATGCTCCTTGATTTTGATGTTCTCATATTTCAAAGCCCGCCGGAAACGCTCCATCTTTGCATGATCCAGACAGCGTCCACGCCCGTCCATGCCGTTCTGATGCTGTTGTCCAGTTTTCGGGATCAACCACAGTCAACCGAGGAATGGATTCCGGCGCCTCCGCCATTTAAAATCAGAAAAAGGGAAAAGAAACTTGAAATCTTTTCCTTTCCCGTATTTATTATACAGAATAACGATTTGAATGGGGAGAACCGTGCTTTACCTTTATACGGGCAATAAACTGGAACGTCTGGCGGATCAATTCTGCAGACAGGTCTATATGCATCCCTGTGCGGCATGGCTGACGCCGGAAACCGTCGTGGTGCAGACGCAGGGCATGGCCGCGTGGCTCCGTCTGAAACTGGCGGAATCCTCTCCCGTGGCCGCAAATCTGAATTTTCCGTTTCTGAACACGTTTATCTCCTCGGTCTTCGAACGCATCTTTTCCGGCTATCATGAGGAGATGCGCAATCTGTCCAGGGAGCGAATGACCTGGCGTCTCTTCCATATTTTCATGGATCATCCGGAAAGCTATCCGGAACTGGAGAAATATTTTTCGCATGATACCGGAGCTGCCGATCTCAAAAAATATCAGCTGGCCGCAAGAATCGCCGGACTTTTTGACCAGTATCAGATTTACCGCGCTGATGTTCTGGCGCAGTGGCGCACTGTTCCGCCGATTGGGAAAAACTGGCAGGCGCGGCTTTTCCTTGAACTTGTCGGGAGCGGACACGGAATGGACGGATACTTCCGCGATTTTCTTGCTTTGCGGACGCTCCCCGATCACGCCGCGCCGGAACGTGTGACTGTTTTCGGAATCAATGCAATGGCGCCCGTATATCTGCAGTTTTTCGTCAAGCTCGGAGAGTTCCGCGATGTCCATTTCTTTTATGTGAATCCCTGTGAAGACTACTGGAGCGATGTCCTTTCCGGACGCCAGGCTTCGAGACTGGCCCGGAGAATGGGGGGGGATGCCAGTATGCTTGCCGGCGGGAATCCGCTTCTGGCGTCGCTCGGGACGCGCGGGCGCGATTTCTTTTCCCTGATGACGGAGATTCCCGAAACTGACATTGCGGAGGAATACAGCTGCTTTGAACCGTTTTCGGCGGGACGGTCCTCCATGCTCGGCGCAATCCAGCAGGATGTGCTGGAGAATGTGAGGCGGGGCGGAGTTTCTCCA
Source organism: uncultured Victivallales bacterium (assembly GCA_944390795.1). Taxonomy (GTDB): domain Bacteria; phylum Verrucomicrobiota; class Lentisphaeria; order Victivallales; family UBA1829; genus UBA11452. Next base: position 70,756 of record CALXRI010000007.1, on the reverse strand, counting down.
GCCGGCCATGATGCGGCTCCTCCTCTCGCCCGCGGCCCCTCCGACCGTTCCATATCGATTCACAACTGCCACAGTGCTCTGCGCGAGGTTGAGGTCCTTCACGACCAGCTCCTTGCGCTGCTTCAGGACAAGCGAATCCAGCCGCGCGACATCATCGTGATGGCACCGGACATCTCCGCTTACGAGCCGTATGTCAACGCTGTGTTCGGAACGGGCCGCCTGAAGGACTTCTATGCGTTTTCCGACCGCAGCATCCGGGACAGCAACCGGACCGCCGCCGCATTTCTTTCGCTCCTCAGGCTCCGTGACGGCAAATATGAAATCTCCGCAGTCTTTGATCTTCTGGAACATCCCCCGCTCCGGCGCCGCTGGGAGCTTTCCGACGGCGATCTCAATCTGATGCGGCAATGGGCCGCGGCAAGCGGCATCCGCTGGGGGGTCGATGCGGCACATCGCGAGGAACTCTGCGGCGTCGGCTTCGAGGAATACTCCTGGGAACAGGGGCTGGATCGTCTTCTGCTTGGTTACGCAGTCCTGCGCGACGAGGCGGAACAGGGACGTGAGGAGGTTGTTTCGCTGGACACCGTCGAAGGCTCCGATGCGGAGACGCTGGGACGCTTCATCCATTTTGTGCAGGCGCTTTTTTCCCTCCGGGAGCGCCTTTCCGTCGCGCGTCCGCTCGAATCATGGTGCGAACTGCTTCTTGCCGTTCTGGATGAATTTTTCCTGTGCGGAGATGATTCCTATCTGGAACTTTCCGCCATCCGCGGCGCTTTGCGTCAGCTGGCCGAATACGGCCGGGAATTGGAACTTGCGGAGGAACTTTCTCCGGAACTGGTTCTTTCCCTGCTTGAACACGGATTCGGTGAGCTGAACTCTTCCGAATCCTTCCTGCACGGGGGAATCACCTTCTGCTCGCTGGTGCCGATGCGGAGCATTCCCATGAAGGTTGTGGCGATTCTCGGACTCCGGGATGGAGCATTCCCGCGCAGGGACACGACGGTCGGATTCAGCCTTCTAGCCAGCGAGAAACGCCGTCTTGATCCGTCGCCCAGTCTGGAGGACCGTTATCTCTTTCTGGAATCTGTCCTTGCCGCCCGGGAGCATCTTCTCCTGTTCTATCAGGGGATGGACTGCCGGGGCGAAAAGGAGTATCCGCCCGCCTCTCCCCTGGCGGAGTTGATCGACACGCTGGGAGCATCCTTCGACATCGCCCCGGAAAAGCTGGTGACGGAGCATCGTCTTCAGGCATTTGAATTCGCCTACTTCAACGGGAGGAATCCCGGGCTTTTCTCCTATTCCGAAGCGGATTTCAAAGCCGCTTCGGCGCTGGCGGAAACCCTGACGGGAAAAGGTCAGGCTCCGTGCCGGCTGCGGGAGAGTCTGCCCCCCTGCGAAGTGCAGCCTCTGTCCGGAGAAACGACTCTGCGGAATCTGGAGGATTTTTTCTGTGCGCCGCAGGCGTATTACCTCCGGCAGGCGGCCGGGCTCCAGTACAGAGATGATTCCGCCGGACTGCCGCCGGAACAGGAAAACGATGAACCTCTTGTGCTGAACGGTCTGGAAAAATATGCCGTGGGGAAATCCGTCATGGATTGGATGCAGCGCGGCATTCCGCGCGGAGAGCAGTATCACATTCTGAAAAAAACCAGCCGTCTTCCGGTCGGTTCCACCGGTGAAGAGCTGTTCCGGAAAGAATGGGAAACGGCACGGAGACTTCCCGCCGGGTTTCAGAAACTGCTGCTGGCCTCGCAGGCCGTGCCGCTGGAGATTCGCCTGGATGAGACGCTTCTGACCGGAGACGTTCCGCTTGATCCCTCCGGATTGACGCAGACATACTGCAGAAATGCAAAGCTCAAAGGCTCCGACGCCGTCCGCTGGTATCTGCGGCACCTTCTCCTTTCTGCCGTGCGCGGTCCCGCCGCCCGTTCCCTGGCATGGGACCGGGAAAAAGGCGTCGTGCTTCTTATGGAAGGTTTGAACCGGGAGGAAAGCGTGGAGCGCCTGCGGGAACTGCTCTCGCTTTTCCTGCGGGGATGCACGGTCCCGCTGGCGCTCTTTCAATCCGCATCTTACGCCTATGCGTCGCACCGGGAGAATCTCAACGAGGCCCGCAAGGCGTTCTATACGCATCTGCCGTGGAACAACGTGCGATTCGGTGACTGGGCCGACGATCCGGCCGTTGCGCTCTTCTTTTCCCCGGATGATTTTGATTCGCCGGAATTTGTGGCGGAATTTGCGAAACTTGCCCGCATTGTGCACCGTCCGTTTCTGAACAGCGAGGTGAAGGATGAAACGTGAAATCCCGGAGCTTGATTCCATCACCTGTCCGCTCGAAGGCGTCTGCATGATCGAGGCCGCGGCTGGAACGGGTAAGACCTACAATATTCAGAATCTTGTCCTGCGTCTTGTGCTGGAACGTGATCTTCCGGTCTCCTCGATTCTTGTGGTCACCTACACGGAGGCTGCGACCGCCGAACTCCGGAGCCGGATTCGCGCCATGCTCCGCAACGCTCTGCACTGCATGACCGGCGGCGCGGTTCCGCAAAAGGAGCTGCCGCGCATCCGCGCCATTCTGGAGCACGCGGAAAACTCCGCTGCGGAGGATGTGCTTGTCCGGCGTCTGCGCAATGCCTTTCTTGAATTTGATGCGGGGACGGTTTCCACGATCCACGGCTTCTGTCAGCGGATGCTTGCGGAGCATGCGTTTGAAAGCGGCGGACTTTTCGATACCGTCATCCGGACGGACCTGGAGGAGATCATCCGCGAGCTCCTGACGGATTTTTACCGGAAGGAGTTTTACGCATCAGACTGCTCCTCCCTTCGTGCCGCCCTTCAGGAGTTCAGCGCCTTCACGCCGGATGCGCATTTCAGAACCATTGCCAATCTCTATGAGCGTCCGGATCTCCATCTCGGAACACGCGCGCGGGAACCATTTGAAACAGCCCCGATTCTTGCCGGCATCGCCCGTCTGCTGAATGATCTCTCCGACGCGGTTCATCCCGGCATCCTGACCGGCTTCGGCGACATTATGAACAAAGGGTATTATCCCGAGGATTGTGCGGAGGGAGAACGGATTCTGCTGGAATGGAAAAACAGTTCTTCTCTCCATGGCGTTCTCGCGACGCTGAAAAAGTTCTCCCCGGAACTGGTTCAATCACACATTTCGGGGAAGAAGAAAGCGCAGGCCGCTCATGTCCTGGAACGCCTGCGCGATCCGTTCTTCGTGAAGAATGCGGAAGTTCTGCCGCTGCTTCAGCTTTATTGCGATACGCTTCTGCCTGCCGCTCTGCGGTTTGTCCGCCGGGAGTTCGAACGGAAGAAGCGCAGGGAAAATTTCCTGACTTTCAGCGATCTGCTGCTGCGCGTCCGTGCCGCCATCCGTTCCGGGGACGATTCGTTTGTCCGGGCGGTCAGAGGCCGATACCGCGCCGCGATTGTCGATGAGTTTCAGGATACGGATCCCGTACAGTATGAAATCTTTCATTCGCTGTTCGGCGGCGGCCCCTGTCCGACGCTCTTCATGGTCGGCGACCCGCGTCAGGCGATCTATGCCTTCCGGGGCGGAGACATTGCCGCCTACCGCGTGGCGGAATCCGATTGTCTGGAGTCGCCGCACGGCGTCAAATACGGTTTGACGGCGAATTACCGCTCGTCCGGGGCGATGATCCGTGCCGTCAACACAATTTTCCATGAGCATCCATATCCGTTTGCCGATCCGGGAATCACGTTTGCGGAGGTCCGGGCGCCCGTCGGCGAGGACGGCAATACCCGCCCGGGCCTTCTGCGCAATGGATCGGAGGATCCTTGCCCGCTGAAAATCACGTGGCTTCCTCTCGAGGAAAAACTGCCGACATCGGAACAGCTGGCGAAGCGCACCATACAGCTCTGTGCCGCGGAAATCCGCAGAATGCTCGGCGATGTCTCTCTGCGTCTGCCGGAGCGGGCGGAACCCGGTGTCCGTCCGGGGGATTTCACTGTGCTTGTCTTTTCCGGGGCCGAGGGGAAACTCGTCCAGTCCGCACTTGCGGAACACGGTATTCCTGCTGTGATTGCAAAAGCCTGCAATGTATTTGATTCCGCCGCGGCGGGAGAACTGGAACATGTGCTGAACGCAATTGCCGATCCGGGAAATGTTTCCGCCGTGCTCCGGGCGATGAATACGGAAATCATCGGTTACGGATTGCCCGAACTGATCCGGATTCACGCGGCGGACAGGGAAGACGGAAGCGGGCTGCCGCTGGACGGGATGCAGGAAAAACTCGAACGTCTCCGCAGACACTGGGAAAACAGCTCGTTTACCGAAATGTTTCATGAACTGCTGCGTGAATTCAAGGTCCGGGAACGTATTCTCGGGAAAAGGTCCGGAGAGCGCGACCTGACCGATCTTCTTCATCTGGGAGAAATTCTGCATCGTGAGAGCGCTGTGCGCTCCCTTTCCGTATCCGGCATGCTGAGCTTCTTCAAGCGTCAGCGTTCGGATCGTCTCCGGGAGAAGGACGAGGAATATGAGATTCTGCTGGAAACCGACCGCGCCGCAGTCCGGATCATGACGGTGCACAAGAGCAAGGGCCTTGAATTCCCGCTGGTCATGCTTCCGACGCTGTTCACCTGGAACGCCGACAAACACGCGGAAAACTATCATCTCCCGGACGGTCGTCTCGAACGCGATCTCACCGCGTCCCCGGAGTCCGCCGCACTGGCTTCGGGAGAGCGGCTCCAGGAGCTTCTGCGCCTTGCCTACGTCGCGATCACCCGTGCGAAATACTACTGTCACATCTTCTGGGGAGAGTGCAGAAATCCGATCTCCGCACTGGACTGGCTTTTCCGGATGCGCACTCTTCCGGCTCTGCCGGCGCTGAAAGATTTGCGAGCCGCCCTTGCTTCGTCGCAGGAGTCCGTGCGGAACGCCGTGCCTCCCGAGTGGTTTGCGCCTCCGCTTCCCGAAACGGAAACGCCGCCCCCTTATCTGATGAGCGGGACGGATACGGGAACACTGCATCTGCCTTTCTGGAACAGCGGAATCGACGCAAACTGGCGGATTACGAGCTATTCCGGCCTGACTTCCGGCACGGCAGACACCCCTGCCGACTACGATCATGATGCCGACGGCCTTTCTTCCGGTTCGGCGAAGCCGGAGGGAATCTTTGCTGTTCCCGGCGGCGTGCGGACCGGCAACGCATGGCATGAAATTTTTGAAAAGATCGATTTTCAGGCTCCGGAAAAAAATCTGGCCGAGCTGGTCGAGGAGAAACTCTCCCTTTACGGCGTCTCCGGAGACGGCATGGAAAAAGCCGAACGGATTTCGCTGACGATGACGATGGTCCGGAATGTGCTTGCATCTCCGCTCACGGACGCGGATGGGAAAATCTTCACGCTTTCGGAAATCCCGCGCACGGATCGCGTCAGCGAGATGCAGTTCCACTGTCGTTTTGCAAAGGGGTTCCGCATTGAAGAACTGCGCTCTTCTCTTGAGGCGCACGTGGCGCAGAAGCTCGGCGTGCCGTCCTGGAATTTCCCGCGGGGAACGATCTCCGGCGGTTTTCTGAACGGCTTCATCGATCTTGTGTTTCAGCACGGGGGACGCTTTTATGTCGCGGACTGGAAGTCCAACCGTCTCGGCGGCGATCCGGGCAGTTTCCAGCCGGACGGCATCCGGGCGGCAATGCTGAATCACTTTTATTTCCTCCAGTATCTGATCTACTGTCTTGCGCTGATCAAATTTCTCCGTCTCAAAATCGGAAAATATGCGGAGGAGGAACATGAACGGTATTTCGGCGGGGTCTACTATCTTTTTGTCCGCGGCGTCACGCCGGAGCATCCCGGTGCGGGCATTTATTACGACCGTCCGCCGTTTGCGCTTCTGAGGCGTCTGGAACAACTGCTGGGGTGAAAGGATGAGGCTTGACGAATTGAAACAGCTCAACGGGGAGGAGGCCTTCGCCCCCATTGACCTTGCATTTGCCGGATTTCTGTTAAAACGGGCGCATACGGACAGTCCGATGCTTTTTGCCGCCGCGGCGCTCGCCTCGTACGCTGTCCGTGCGGGAAACAGCTGCTGCGACCTGAACCTTTATGCGGGGCGGTGGTTTCCCCCGGTTTCCGGGGATCCCGAACCGGAGGAGGAAACGCCGCGCGTCCGTCTTCCCCTCCTGGAGGAGTGGCTCCCCGGGCTGCGCATGTTCCCCTGCGTCGTTGCATGGTATCCCGAGACGGCGCATCCGGTTGCGCCGCTGGTGATCGACAATGCCAGCAGACTCTACCTGAACCGTTATTTTCTTTATGAGACGTCGCTGGCGGATGCGGTCCTCCGGCGGTGCGCCGCGGAACAGGTTCCTCCCGATCTTGCGCCGGGACGTCTTGCCGCGCTTTCTCCGTATTTCCGGAAGACCGCCGCCGGAGCGGAACTCGACTTTCAGCAGTCCGCCGTCTTTCTGGCATGTTCCGGAAATTTCTCCATCATCACCGGCGGACCCGGCACCGGGAAAACCACGGTTGCGGCGGCCTTCCTCGCACTGGAACTTGAGCGCAACCCCGATCTTGAAATTGCTCTCTGCGCGCCGACAGGAAAAGCCCAGGCGAGACTCCGGGAATCGGTGACGCAGGGAATCGCCGGACTCTCCTGCTCTCCGGCGATTCGCGAGCGTCTGGAACAGATTCCCTGCGGCACGATCCATTCGCTTCTGGGGCCTCTGCGGGGTTCGACCCAGTTCCGCCACAACGAAAAAAATCCCCTGCACGCGGACCTGGTTGTCGTGGATGAAGCTTCGATGGTTTCGCTTCCCCTGATGGCAAAGCTGCTCCGTGCGGTGCGTCCCGCGGCGAAGATTGTTCTCCTCGGTGACAAGGATCAGCTTGCATCGGTGGATGCCGGCGCGGTTCTGGCGGATCTCTGCGCATGCGGAGCGCGCAATGTCATGCGGGAACGGACCGCAGCGGCGTTTCAGCGCCAGACGGCGTGGACTTTCCCCGTTGTTTCCGACACGCTGCCGCTCTCCGGATGCATTGCGGAGCTGGTGAAGAACCACCGCTCGGGGAATGCGCCGAACATCAGTGCGATCGGTTCGGCGATCCGGAACGTGGATTCCCCGGAAGCACTGCAACGCGTCACAGACCGTGTGGCGGACTGCGATGCCGCCGATTTTCATACAAGGAAGCTGCCGCGCGGGGGATTCGAGCGTGCGCTGTTTCAGCGGATTTCCGAACCTCGGATCCGTCTTCCCGGAGAGGAGACTTTCCACGCCTTCCGCGAACTGCGCGATCTTGCCGAGTGCGGCGGAGAAGGGGCGATGCATTGCGCCTTTGACCTGATCGGGCGTTTCAAGATTCTCTGCGCGCTCCGGAACGGGCCATATGGAACACTTGCGGTCAACGCCGCGCTCCGGGCGCATCTGCGCATGACGGAGCCGTTCAGCGCCGGATTGCCGCTGATGATTGTGCGCAACCATCCGGAGACGGGGCTCTTCAACGGGGATATCGGTCTGGTCTGGCATTCCGATTCAGGGGGAACCCGGGTGTATTTTCCCGATTCGCGCAGACCGGGAGCCTTCCGTTCGTTCCATGTGTTCGAACTCCCGGAACATGAGGCTGTGTTCGCCATGACGATTCACAAGTCGCAGGGATCGGGATTTCAGAATGTGCTCATCATTCTGCCGGATCACGACACGCCGATTCTGACGCGCGAACTGCTCTATACGGCAATCACGCGCGCGGAGGAGCATGTGGAACTGTGGGCGGACCGCACCGTGATTGCCACCGCGCTCAAGCGTCTGACAATCCGCCAGTCCGGGCTTGCGGACCGTCTCAGGCATCCGCTCTGAATCCGCGCGGGAATGCCGCCATGGGCAATTGTCCGGTCCTGAAGGCGCTTCCGGATGTCACGGGCGGCTCCTGCCAGCCGGAAGCGCGGCGGGAACGTCATGAAAACAACATGCTGCGAGGCGGAGCACGGGAAAACGGGAGAGAGAAGCTGCTCGCTGCCGGGCAGGGGGGACGGGCGGAGATTCTGAACCAGCCTGTCTTGTTTCCTTTCTGCAAAACGTTCTGAACGCTTCTTCCGGAAAACCTCGCACGGATGCCGTTTTCAGAAAGAGAGAGTCAATGTTCCTGCGCCCGGGATCGGGATTTCCGCCGCGCCGTTCAGAGAGTCCTGCCGGAATGGAACAGGTCTGCCGTCCAGATCCGCTGCAAAATCAAAACTGCGGACTCCAATCCGTAGAAGCATGGGGATGTCCTCACTTTTTTCCAGGCGGATCACCGCTTTCTTTCCGGAAGCATGCCAGACCGCGTCCAGAATCCGCATTCCCTTCCAGTTTTCCAGCCATACGGGCTGCTCCCGCATTTCCAGCCATGCCAGAATCTGGGCTTCCAGCCAGGTGCCTGGCAGAAAATTTTCAAAACGGTGAATGTCATGCCACCGGGTGAGGAAACGGCCTTCCGCGATCGCCTGATGCATGGATTTCCTTACTTCCTCGGCCGACTGCTCCTCATCCATAGCGTCATTGACGATCAGATAAGTGTAATCCGTCAGATGCTTGATATTGAAGCCGTTGCGGAAGGCCCTGCGGTAGGCGTCGAAATATTCCCCGGCTTTTCGGGGCGAACTTTTGCGGAAGGAGTCAAAGAGTTCCGGATAGACCGCATCCGTCGTCAGCAGGGAAATGCCGAAGCGGCGGATGCGTTCGGCTCCGAGATCGTCCGGAACATATTGGAAATTGTGTCCGCGGAGATATTCATCCTGAAAGACATGATTGCCCAGCCATCGCTCCACTCCGTAGGCGTCCGCGAAATACGGTCCGGCAAACGGACGCGCCAGACAGAGGGCAAGCATTTTGGCGCCGAGATACAAACTGTATTCATACTCTTCCGTATCGCCTGACGCTTCCGCCAGAACCGGATAGGAGGTGAACGCCCCGAAGTTCGCGCCTTCGATCCAGGTCCGGCCCTTCTCGGCATAACCGGCTCCCATGCAGGCCCAGTCGTGAAAGACGTCAAAGTAACGGAAGGTTTTCTTCAGCGAATCCCAGTTTTTCCGGACTGCGGAATAATCGCCGGATACCAGCGCCGCCGTATAAAGCATCTGCATGGTGATTCCGATTCCCCAGTCATTCTCCATGTAGAGGAGGGGATAGGAGGAAATGGACTTTTCAGTGCCGTCCGGCAGTTCCCCGCTGCTCAGCATCGAGACATTGAGATAGCAGATATTGTATTTCTCGCCGGTCAGCGGTTCTGTCCGTTCCACCATGTTCCGCATGTTTTCAAACCGCGGAATGGTTCCGGACATGTAATAGCGGTAAACCTCGTCCGTTTCAGGATTTTCCTTCATCAGTTTGGCATGATGAGTCAGCAGCAGCGTATAGGTCCGCCCGGGATCGCAGGCCAGCTTCATGCGTTCGGCAAGAGTCTTTGCCAGAAAATCCCGGCGTTCCGGCGGCATGAAATTGAACATGCCCGCACAATAGGCGTAGGATTCCAGAACTGCGCCCGGATAGGCATAGCTTTGAATGGAATCCGGGAATCGCGCTTCAAAGTCGAAGAACTCCTTGAGCGTTTCCGACAGTTTCGCCTCCGCCTCGGAACCGTCCTTGCGCAGCGGATATTTCCGGTAACGGGAAATCAGACGGAGCGGATAAGTCAAGGTGTCTCCGGCATAAGCATAGAGCGGGCCGTATTTGGTAGGGAAGTGAAGATCGGTCCAGCCTTCGGGAAGGGGCTCGCCGCTGAGCGGGAGCACCGGCGGCAGCAGCGAGATTTCCAGCGGCGCGGTGTTCCAGGCATCGGAAAAACAGCGGTATTGCGTTTTCTGAACAATCTCCGTGCGGTCCTCGGAGAGATCGTTCCTGAAATATTCCCGGATCCGGATCGGATAGGCCATGCAGGCCCGGCTCCAGAAGCGTGCCCGCGACACCGCTTCCTTCCGGAACGCGTCATCGTCGGGAGAAAGGGGTTCGAAGGCCCGGAAGCCGTAAAGCGACATGACCGTCATGCGCCCGACGCCGCGGAAAGAGAGAGAGGAAATCTGTCCGGTCGGAAGGCGTCTGATGTCAACAGCCTGCACTTTTCTGTCAAAGATCAGAAGCAGAGGAACGTCCGGAAAATCGGTGCAGCCGAAAAGAATCAGAAAGTTTTCCGGCATCTCGCACGGGAAGCGGTCCAGGGAGACCGTTTCCCGCGAAGTCATGAGATACTGATAATTCCCCGCGAATTCCAGTTTTGAAAGCGTGGCGTTGTCGTCGGAGTTTTCGACGACAACGCCCGGCATGGCGATCGAAAAAGTCAGCGTTGTGCCGTTCCGTCGCCAGGATGCCGCTGCATGATTGACAAAGAGATTTTCCGGAGGCGTTTCCGAATTGATTTCCTCCTCGGGGATCACTCCGAAACTCCAGGCGTATGGCTTGCGGTACCGGGGGTGTCCGCACAGGAACATCTTATTGATGACGCCGAAACGGGTCATGGCGCAGTCCAGCAGCCCGGAACTGCAGAAAAAACCAAACCGTCCGGGCATCTCCTTCCTTCCGGCCCCCGCGCGGAACCCGGAATGATCCGGAACGGGCAGTTCCGCAAGGGAGACGGGTGTCTCCGGCGAGGAAAATGTCCTGCGGTAATTTTCCGCAGAGCGGCACTCCTCCCATCCGGGAACGATCCACATTGTGAACTGTTCCGGCGGAAGGGAATGAAATTCCACTTCCGCCTCCACGGAAAAGGTGCCGCCCGCATGTTCAAAGGCCCGGCCGGAACGGGCTCTCCCGGGGGAGACAAAAAAGTGTTCGCCCTCTTCCGGATTCCTTCCGTTGATTTTCCGGATCAGACAGGGCTGCTGTCGGCTGCAGGCGAGATCATTCCAAAGCAGGAAATAGCGTCCGGGAGGCAGTTCGACGGCGCCGCGCAGAATTTTTGCCGCTCCATCCCCCGGCTCCGACTGGACGACCCAGTTCCGGATCTGACGTTCCGCCTTGAAATCATAATAAAAACTGCTGAGTCCCATGAAGAATAATCTCCTTTGAAAAATTATAGCGCTTTGCGGGAAAACTGCATTACTGCGGGATCGGAACAAGCCGCACATCATCCAGATCAATCCATTCTCCGGTGATCCGGAGAAAGAGTTTCTTGGCGCCTGCCGGAACATTCTCCAGTCCGCATTCGACATCCTTCCAGCAATCTTCTCCGGCGGGATGCAATTTCTGGTTCCCGATGCGGGCGGATGTCTGTCCGCCGGGTGTGCGGTTCAGAACGAGATAGGGCTCAACGGAACCCCGTCCGCGGATTTTCATTTTTATCAGGAATCCCTTCTCCGGCGCTTCCGCACTGCTCAGCTCCTGAAGAAGAAATGCGGGGTAGCCCTTTCTCGGCGGTTTGATCCTGAGAAGATGTTTTCCCTCGGGAGCGTCCTTCGAAATCGTCTCGGCAGTTCCGCCGTTCGCCTGATAGATCCAGTTTCCGGGAACGGTTTCCGACTGGAAGATCCAGTTCTTCCCGTTCGAGCCGGAGGAGGGAGGGGGAATCTGCGTTTCAAAGCCGCCGTTGGAGATCCAGAGCGTCTCATCGCCGAACGAGAAGACGGGCCAGAAATCGGGAGCGTGCATTCCGTAGCCGGAAAGAGTCGCGTATGCGGTATCCTTGCGCGGAGCAAAGCGCCCGACATCAATTTTCCAGAATTCCCCGTCCCGGATGCCTCCAAGCTTTTTCGCATCGATTCTGAGTTCCAGTGTCCATGCGGACGGGGTTTTTCTGATTTTATGCTCAAATGGCAGCCGGTCATTCAGATCCCGCCGGCGGTCGCCCATTGTCAGGGCGGAATACGTATGCCCGTTCAGGGAAAATGCCAGATGATAGTATTTCCCTTTCAAGGAGGGGGAAGTCAGTTCGATTTCAAGATGACTGCCTTTCATGGCGTCAAACGCGGAACCGTCTCCTGCGATTTCAGTTTCGCCCCAGGGCGGGGCAGCGCATTCCACCCCGATATAAAGCGAGTGGTCGTCATACAGAAATTTCACCTGCGTCTTTGCGGGAAACGCCGTCGTGCCCATGACGGGAGTGTTGCCGTTCAGCACATAGAGGAAACGATCCAGGGAGAGCGCTTTCAGCCACTCCTTTTCATCCAGACGTCCATCCGGAACGATCGGCTTTTCCGCCCGGGGAATTCTGGCGACGTTGATCCGGTCGCCGGAAATCCCCGCATTCAGCCAGTTTGTCCGGAAGTATTCCCTGTCCATCAGGATCCGTTTCAGAAGAACCGGATCGTCGTCGGCAATCTTTTCCGCTTCCGCCAGAAGAGCCTTCGCTTTTTCCAGGACTCCCGGCATCGCTCCCGCTTCGGCGAACAGGATGCCGCCGCTGCCGTATCCCATGCACTGCCTGGTGTCCAGCATGGCTTTTTCGAGCAGAAGGCGGTATTCCCGCATGGGTTTCCAGGCCTTGCCGTAGTAGCGGGAGAAAAGCGTTTCCCATACCGTATCCGGATCATCGTCCGGGTCCCACATGAAATGGCCGCAGAGCCAGGCGATCTGCCAGCGGGACTTTGCCGCATTCCGCCGGAAATAGTTGTCTTCCGTTGCATAAGCCGCCCACGGTCCGACTCCGCCGGACCGAATGGAGATGTCGTGTTTCATGAAATACCGGATGTCCCGGACAAACGCCTTTTCCCAGAACACATAGTTGCTTTTTCCCGGGGTCTGATTGGCATATTCCATGGTGGATACGGGCATCCCGATGCTGATCCATTTCTGAAGTTCGGCAAAAAACTTCCGGTTGAGCGGGCATTTCGGATCGGTGATGGAATGCAGATAGCATCTTCCGTGACAGGCAAAGGTGATGTCCATGCGCTCATGCGGGACCGGACGGATCTTTTCCGGAAACGCCTGATAGTCCCGGTAAACAAAGACATTCAGATGGACCGTCGGATCTTTCAGTATTCCCGGCGCCACGGCGTTGACAAAATCCCAGTAGTAGTCGGACGCCTTGTCCGGAAACGCCTTGTCTCCCTTCGCTTTCAGAAGTTTCATGCATTCGGGGCATTCGCACCACTGGCTCTGATCGTCACAGCAGATCTGGTGAAAATACTGCATTCCTGCGTAATGCCTGTTCCTGAAGGCCAGCGTGTTCTCGATCAGCTGTCTCCTCGTGCCCGGATTGGAAAGGCAGGGCATGGAGGAGGTTCCCAGATAAACATCTCCTTTTCTGCAGAAGATTCCTGTCGGGACCCGTTTCCCGTCGACGAGCCCGTAATATTCCGGATGTTTCCGCGAGATCAGACGGAACCGTGCAATTTCCCTGACGGTTTCCAGAATGTTTTTCCTCTTCGCGGAAAAAAGTTTCCGTTCATTTTTCAGGATTGCGGCGACCTCGCGATTCAGTTCGGCAGGATCGACCGGAGTCCGGTTGATGCATACCCCCATGGAATAATGGCCGCCGCCCTGTCCGTAAGGCACAAAGCCCAGTTTCCGGATCGTTCCATTGGTGTAGTAATTGCCCGGGGCATACTCTTCCGGGTTCTTTCCCGGATTGTAATTCTTCAGCGGAAAGCCGTTGCGGACATTCCACAATGCGCATGCCTCGCGGACTTCCGGCGTGGCCGGAGCCCCGTTGCCGGGCGGCAGCCCCATGTCCCGCAGGCGCATCGGTATTTTCACGGTGAGACCGTCCGGAACGGAAAAGTTCTTTGTCCGGGGGACATAAGGTTCCGTATCCGGATGAAAGAACAGGATCCCGCCGTATCTGCGCAGCAGATAATAATTGCCGAAGGTGATCCCGCGCGGATCGTCGGCAATGATCCGGAGTCCGCGCGGACCGGCATCCAGAAGAAATCCCTGATTCTTCAACGATTCCGCCGCGTTTTTGACATCCGGGTTCATTGCCAGTCCGGCTTCGTCTGCCAGATGATAAGACACGGGAAGCAGGCCGGGCCGTTTCCCGGCGGATACGGGAACGGAAGCGCCTGTCATCGCCTTGATCCATGCGGAAAGCTCCGATGCCGCAAACGTCTTGACTGGACCGGCGTTTTCCGGAAGATGAATGTAAACCAGGCTTTCCCCGTCCTTTACGAGGTCGAACGCGGAAAGCAGAATGGAAAAGAATGACAAAAAGAGTGTGACAAATAATTTTTTCATGATTTCTCTCTGCAAGACAGTTTGCGCTTCAGTTCTGCCAGCGTCCGCCGGTCCATCCGAAGTCGCAGTTGTAATCAATTCCGTAGTTGACGTATCCCAGAGCGCTGTAGTCATAAGGATTCAGCTGATTGGAGGATAGAATCTCGCGAACGCTCCCGTCCACGAAAACGATATTGATCCGTCCCCGGTGGCGGATTGCATCGGCATACCCTGAATTTGCCAGCGATCCCCACTTGCCGAGGACGTTGGAGCTGCCCCGGTTCAGAGTGACTCCGTCCCGGCAGTCCATGACGGCATACATTTTCGAAGGATGCTTGATACTGCGCAGCGATGCGCTGTTCCCGTTCCAGGTTCCGCTCCTGGCCTGCTCTGAGCCAAGAGCGCCGTAATTGTAACCATATCCTGTGTATGAAACGCCTTGAATTGAAATCGGACCGTCCGTTCCCGTGATCGTCGGAGCGGAACGCGGCTGGAGATATGGAGCTTCATCGTCAAGCGCCTTGTCCACAAGCGTCTTCCAGGAAATGTAACGGTAGAAAAGCAGGGCCTTCGTCCAGAACCGGAGTTCCTGTCCATTCGGCATCTGATCCTCCCGGAAGGAAGGAAATGTTTCCTTGTTGTCATCCGCATAGAACAGAAGCCCCTGTCCGTTTGCCTTCAGATTGCCGGCGCAGCTGATTTTCAATGCGCTCCGCCTTGCCTGGTTCAATGCGGGAAGCAGCAGCGCCGCCAGAATCGCGATGATCGATATCACAATGAGGAGCTCTATGAGGGTGAAATGTTTCCGGAGGCCTCCGCCCATGAGCCGCGCGGAGGCTTCCGCCGAACCTTGATCTTCTGGTGTCCGTTTCATGGAAGTTTTTATTTCTCAACGGGTTATGGTTTTATCGGAAAGAACGGGGAGAACATGGTGCCGGAGAGAACTCCCGACAGATTCGCCGGACGTTCTGAACGTGCTTCGGGACACCCTAGTTTCCCTTCGGAGTCAAGGAGATGTCGTCAAGGTCCAGACTCTGCCCCGAGATTCTGAGCATGAGGCGCGCAACGCCTTGCTCCTTCACGGTGACCGGATGAGCGATTGCAGTCCATTCCCCCGCTTTTGCCCGGAACTTCGTTTTTCCGAACGACAGGGTCTTGCCGCTTCCGGTGCGGACGGTGATGTAAGGTTCAATGGACCCGTTCCCCCGGATTTTCATGGCGAGAAGATATGTTCCCGGCGCTGCCGGTTTCTTCAGGTCCTGCAGCAGGAATGCCGGGAATCCGCGCTTCGGCGGTTCAACACGCAGATAAACCTTTCCCGCCGCGGGATTGTCGCTGCATGTTTCGGCATACCCCCCGTTCGTCTGATAGATCCAGGAATCCGCTATGGTCCTGGAACGGAATACCCAGTTCCTGCCGTTGTCCTTCTTCGAAGGCGGATTCGTCTGCATTTCAAAAGATCCGTTGCGGACCATTGCCTCCGGCGATGCGCAAGGACTGACGGGAACGGCGCCGGCGCTTTTTGCTGGTTCGGCGGCGGACAAGGCTGAAATGCCCAAGGTGACAATCAAAGCGGTAAGAGTGGTTTTTCCTGAAGATTTCATATTCACAGCTCCATAGTTGGATTTATTTACCGATGGCGAAATGCCTTTCCCGCGATCCTGCGGAGTTTTTCCTGCGCGTCCGGGAGATGCGTGGAAGGAAAAGTGTTTGAAGTTGCATGTTTGATCCGGGAACCAATCTCCTTTTGTGTTGAAATCCGTTTTTGCACTGTTTCTGTTTGGAATTCCGATTCCGTGTTGCCGCGCCGGTTTTTCCGGCCTCCGCAGTAAACAGCCGGGGAAAGGCAGAATGCTTCACGGGAAATCATTCTTTTCCAGACGGAAGACATCAGTCTGAGTCCGGACCGGGCGGTTCCGATACACGCCCTGTCCGGCTGAATTTCTTCTGCAATCTGCAAAACACCGCTCCGCATTGCAAGCCGCCGTTCCCTTTTTCATGTTATATGGACTTTTCTGTCAGAACCGTATTGTCCGGTTATGGCAAAAGTATTTTAACAATATATATTATACGCATCGGATAAAAAAATAAAATGGATAAATCAACCATGAGGCATGACAATTTTTCAATCGCGGAATTTTCCTATATTCCGGAACTTCCGAAGCGGATTCATGATTACGGACTCTGGCTTTTCAACAGTCACTGCCCGACTCCGCAGCTGATACGGAACACCTCTCCGCTGCGGAATACTTTCGAGCACTGCCCGATCCGGAGATTTCATTATAACTCCATTTCCCATCTGCTGGCGGGGAAAGGACGCGTCTGGCTGGAAAACGGCATGCAGCGGATCGTGAATCCCGGTGACTGCATTATTACTCTTGACGGCATGCTGAATCGCTACGGAGCGATAGAGGGAGAGCCATATGTGGAGGACAATCTGTGTTTCAAGGGGCCGGTTGCGGATATGATGCGCAAATCCGGACTCCTGCAAAGCGGCGTGTTCCATCTCGGGCAGATCCGCCGCCTGAAACCGATTCATGAGCTGCTGCTTCTTCTCACGGTCGATTCCCATCTGGCCGCCGCAATGAAACTTCAGCATTTGCTCGGAGAGATTTATTTCTCCAGACAGCCGAGAAAAACCGGAAAAACGGATGCTTTCGACATGCTTCTGGAAACCATTCGCGAATATCCGGAAAAATGGTGGACCATTCCGGAACTTGCCGAAATCTGCGGACTCAGTCCGACGCACCTGAGGCGCCTGTTCATCGAAAAAACCGGATATCCGCCCAAGCGATACATTGACCGTCTGAAGCTGCAGATGATCGGCGAACGTCTCCGGACCACCTCGAAATCCGCGGCGCAGCTCGCACAGGAATTCGGTTATCTGGATCCGTTTCATTTTTACCGCCGTTTCAAGGCGGTCATGGGGATGTCGCCGAAACAGTACCGCAGCCAAAGCTGATTCCGGTCGTATGCCGACGGACATGCGTTGCACTGCCGAACAGGCGCTTGAACTTTGTCCGGCGGATTTCAGGCAGGCTTCTCTTTTCCTGTCGAGGCTCGTATGATGCAGGAAGGGGTCAGAACCCGCGGGGAGAATTTCCCGCCGGCAATGAGATCAATGATCTGGGCGCCCGCCAGACGTCCGAGTTCGTCGATATGAATGTCGATAGTTGTCAGCGGAGGTTGTGCCAGTTCGCTGAACACGGTATTGTTGCACCCGATCACCGCCATGTCGCGGGGAATGGAAACTCCTTTTTTCCCAAATTCATCCAGAAGCGCGGCTCCCTGTTCATCGGAAGCGCAGATGATCCCGTCCGGACGGTCGGAGCGCTCCAGGATTGTTTCCGCAATCTGCGGAATATCCGCACGGTCTGAATAATAAACGGAAAAGATGTTCTCGCGGCGGAGCCTGGCCCCATGCTCCAGCGCGGCCTCCGTGACGCCGTTTTTGAAATCACGCGAAATTGCGACACCCTCTCCGGAATAGATCAGAGCCAGATTCCTGCACCCCGTGCGTATGAGATATTCCGCGGCAAGGAATCCCGCATGCCGGAAGTCAATCCGCAGCGCGTTCTGTTCATATCCCGGCAGATAATTTTTTACAAAGAAATAAGGTTTGGCTATTTTTTTCAGTTCCCGCAGCGTCAATTCGTCCAGCTGATAGGAGCCGATCAGAAATCCTGCGTAGGACTTGGCGAGACGCTTCAGGTTCTCGTCATGGAAACTGCGTTTGCTTGCCAGAATGTCCAGCACATAGCCGTTCTGCTCCAGCACTTCGCCGATTCCGCAGATCAGGGCGCCGGTGACCGGATGCGCCGTATAGGCGGTGTCATAGATCAGCAATGCGATTTTACGAAGCGCTGCGGGCGCGTCGGAACGGATGAACGTTCCTTTCCCGTGGATCCGGTAGATGTAGCCCTCGTTCTCCAGTTCGCGCATTGCCTGGCGCGTGGTATTGCGGGACAGGTTGAATTTTCTGCACAGCTGGGGTTCCGATTCCAGTTGTCCGCCGTTTTCCTGCGGTCCCGCCTGGATCTGCCGGATCAGGTAGTCTTTCAAATCCTGATACTTGTAGTGCGAGGAAGGTTTTGCCATTGTTGTCTCATCAGGTTGTTTCCCGGTAATCTATCCGGGAATCCAGCATTGTCAACTTCCAGTCGGAAAATACCGGAAAAAACGTGCCGGTTTCATTTCAGGACCGGAACATGAAATGCAAAATGGGGAATGCGGAAATCCACGGAATGCCGGAAAAAAGGTGTTTCCCGCTTGACATTCTTTCATTTGATGTTATTTTACGGACAGAAACTTGTTGAATCAACATGCTGTTTAAATTGGATATATGATGATACAAGATGAAAGAGAGATACGGGAAAGATGAGCACACAGATCCGTTTTGAAAAGAAACTTATGCCGGGAATCAGGCTGGAGCCGCAGAATGTCTTCCCGTCCATGCGCAATGCGCTGATCCACAGCATTGAGGCCGATGTCGATCCTTCCGACGGGCTTCGGATCGGATACGGACTTGTTCCGAACATCATGCCGCATCTGCGCCAGGATGAATACGGGACGCAGATGGAGAAGATGAGTTTTGATTCCGTCGTGCTGGAGAACGAATTTCTGAAGGCGCGTTTCCTGCCCGGCCTCGGAGGCCGGCTCTGGAGTCTTTACGACAAGGAGAAACAACGGGATCTGGTGGTGGAGAATCCTGTGTTCAAGCCGGGTAATTTCGCCGTCCGGAACGCATGGGTCGCCGGCGGCGTGGAATGGAACATCGGAAGCCGCGGCCATGACGCATATACCTGCTCCCCGCTGTTTACCGCCGTGACTGAGGATGAAGACGGAACCCCCGTCCTGCGGTTTTATGAATTCTCCCGTGTCCGCGCTGTGGTCTATCAGATGGATTTCTTTCTGCCGGAGGATTCCCGCTTTCTGTTCGTCCGCGTCCGGATCGAAAATCCGAATCCGAAGGAAGTTCCCATGTACTGGTGGTCGAACACCGCCGTGAAGGAATGCCCGAAACAGCGCATCATTGCACCCGCTGCCACCACATTCGCCAACACTTACATCAGCGACACCCGGCATATTCTGAAGAAACTTCCGCTTCCCGTATGCGAAGGGTTCGACTGCACTTTCCCTTTCAGTCACTGGAACAGTAAGGACCATTTCTTCAACATCCCGGATGCGGAGCGGAAATTCGAGGCTTCCATCTACGGGGACGGCCATGGCCTGGTCCAGACATCCACCGACCGCCTGAAAGGGCGCAAGCTGTTTACATGGGGCCGTTCCCCCGGCGGGCTGCACTGGCAGCGGCGTCTCACCGGGGAAAACGGCGTGGATTATGCGGAAATCCAGGCTGGACTCTGCCGGACGCAGATGGAACATGTTCCCATGCCCGCCGGCGCGGTCTGGGAGTGGATTGAGGCATACGGCGCAATTCAGACGGATCCCGGGAAAATCTTCGGCGAATGGAACGGCGCGATCCGGGAGACGGCGGAGCGCCTTGAGGAACTTCTGCCGCGCGAAACATTGGACATTCTGCTGGAACGAACCGGAAAAAGTTTTGCCCTGAAACCCGCGGAGGTTGTTTCCTGCGGCTCCGGATGGGGAGCGCTGGAAAATCTGCGCCGTGAAAAATCCGGACAGAAAAAACTTGCGGAACATCTGGATTTCGGAAATGTCGGCGCGGAACAGTCCGACTGGTGTCATCTGCTGGAACACGGCACGCTTCCCCCGCACGATCCGGACGTTCCGCCGCAGTCGTATCAAACGCAGGACGAATGGCTTGAACTGCTGAAAAAGGCGAAAGCGGACTGGTTCGTCCGGTATCATCTCGGAACGATTTACTACTATCGGGAGGATTGGGAAAAGGCGCGGGAATGCATGGAGAAGTCACTGTCTCTTTCCCGGAACGCATGGAGTATTTACGCGCTGGCGAATCTCTGCCGCGTTACGGGAGATCTTGCCGGAGCATCCCGGCATTTTTCCGAGGTCATCGCCATGCGCCGGAACGATCCGGCGCTTATCAAGGAGGCGTTCAAAACCATGCTGGAAGCGCATGATTATACGCGTCTGATTCAGACTTACGAATCCCTGGCGCAAGCGATGCGAGAGGTTCCCCTGATCCATTTCCTTTACGCGGATGCCATTGCCCGCCGGGGCGATGTGGATGCGGCGGAACAGATTCTGATGCAGTATGCCGGGGATGAAATTCCGGACATCCGCGAGGGAGAAAACTCGCTCTCGGAACTTTATATCTACATCCGCCAGAAACAGGCGGAGCGCAAGGGCGCGGCTCTGGCCGTGGAGGATATGGAGATCCCGTTCTGTTTCGATCTGCGGATGAACAGTTTGATCAACAAGAGAAAAAAATGAGGAGACAGCCGTTATGCGCCTGCTGAAACTGGATAACGGGAAGGTTTGCGTGCAGATCCCCGAAGACGGGTCCCGCCTGACCGTGCGGGGCCCCGGATTCGCATATGATGCAGCCGGTTATGTTTCCCTGAATTACGGGGGCTGCATCAATCTGGAACTTTCCGCGGAGAGTGCCGCGCTTGATGTCCGGCAGGAGGGGAATGAAATACGCATCCGCATGGAGAAACTTCTCTGGTATGCCCGCTTTCCGGAACACGGATACCGCAAACCGGATCCGGGGCCGGACATCCGCCTGACATTCCGCATCCGGATGGAGAATGACGACCTGGTTTTCATAACGGAGGTTCCGGAAGGCCTTGACATGGAGACGCTTCAGCTGAGTTTTCCGCACCGTTTCCTGAACTGGGACACCCGGACAGCCTGTGAAGTGGCCGGAGCCTTCCGCTCCTCGGGCGAGTTGTACCGTTTCCCCGCGTCCGAGGCGGGAACTTTGCGCTGCGACGGGATTCTTCCGGTCGCGGGACTGTTCCGGCAGTCCGGCGGAATCGGCATTTATGCGCAGAATTCCTTCGATCACTGTCTGGAGATTTCCGTGAATCAGCCGGAGCCGCAGGGATGGTGCGGATTTGTCCATGAATTTCTGCCGGGGAAGTCGGAATATGCGCGAAGTGTCCGCGCGCATTTCTTCCCGGAGGGAAGGACCTATGCCGATCTGGCAAAATGGTACCGCGCCAGAGTAAAGGCGGAAGACCGTTTTCTCTCTCTCCGTGAAAAGGCGGAGCAATGCCCGGAAGTCGAAAAACTGGCGGGCGCGGTGATCTGGAAGCATAATGTCTATTCGACGCCGCAGCTTCCGCCCGGGGTGAAACGCGACTGGAGCCTCTACGTCCGCAACCGCGAGGCCGCCGAGTCGGAAGGAAAGCTCGGGAACTGGACTGCACGGGAGGTGTTTCGAACTGCCCGCAGGAACGGATTTGACAGAGTCTGCATTTTCAACACCGGCTGGAACCGCTATGGCTTCGACAGCGGCTATCCCACCCGTTTTCCTGTGAATCCGGAACGCGGCAGCAAGGCCGATTTCACCCGTGCGGCGGAAGAGGCCCGCGCCCTTTCGCCGGATTATATCTATTCCGTGCACGACAATTACCGCGACGTCTACGCGAATTCGCCGGAATTCCGCATTCCGGAACTGATGACCGACATTGACGGCGTTCCCGTCCGCGGCGGAATCTGGCGCGGCGGACGCTGTTACCTCATGTGCGGAAAATGCGCGCTGAAATATGCAAAGCGGGATCTGCCGGAGATTGCAGAAATGACCGGACGCGGCGCGATTTACCTGGATGTGCAGGGCTGTGTGCCGCTCCGTCCCTGCTATCATCCGGAACATGCCGGTTCCCGTCGGGATGACGCGCTGTGGCGTCTGGAGATTTTCCGGGAGGCGAAACGACGGATCGGCGCGGTTGCCACGGAAGGTTCCCCGCATGATTTTGCCGTCCGGGATATCGATCTGGGCGCCTACTGCGTCATCAAACCCGGCGACGGACGCTGGAACTGCATGCCGATCCCGTTCTTCCAGCTGGTTTACCACGATTCCGTGCTTCAGTTCACGGGAGAAGGGGTTTCTGGGGTCTGGGGCGGAGATTTTCAGAACTATGCGGCGCTGTACGGCATGCTCCCGCACCGCTTCGACCGTGATTCCCATCGGATCTCCCATGAGATGCGATCCACTTTTTTTGCGGAGATGCTGACCCATCGTTTCTGCGACGATCAACTGGTCCGGACGGAATTCTCCGACGGCGTCGCAGTTACGGCAAACTTCAGCGATGCGGCACAGGAACAGATTCCGCCCCATTCCTTCCATATTGAAAGGAGGTGAAAAACTTCGACGCTCTGCGGCAAGCGGAAATCAACGGGCTTGAAAAGGAGCGCCGCACACGGACACTCATGCTGTCCGCAAAGCATTTCTCCTCAGGGTTTGGAAATGAGCAATACTGAAACAAAAAGAAGGATATAACATGAATAGACCAGCAGAAAGGCCGTTTTGCGGAACGACGGATCATTTTACTTTGATAGAGCTCCTTGTTGTGATTGCGATCATCGCGGTTCTTGCCGGGATGCTTCTGCCTGCCTTGAACAAGGCGAGAGAGACGGCTCAGGCAATTTCCTGCGTGAACAATCTCAAGCAGATCAGCCTTTACTCCTTTACCTATTCCGGGGACTACCGGGATTACATTCTTCCGCAATGCGGCGGCTTGAAAGGCCGTGAGAGCCGTAATGATTACTGGCCGCGCCTGCTGGTGGAGCAGTGCGGTTACGTAAAAGCGAGAACGGTCTGGAAATTCGGCTCCGCCGGCAATACCTGGATCCCCGCCGGCATATACCGCTGTCCCGCAGAAGAGCTTGAGGTTTCCCGGGAGGCGGAAAATGAGCACGCCACATGGTATTACGCGCAGTACGGTCTGGCTGCCTACATCGGCTATTATTATATGGCCACCAGCTATCCGGAACGGTATTTTGAGAAGGTTTCAGAGATCAAATCCCCGACATTGGTCGCAAAATTCGGAGACAAGGGCAATGTCGTAGAAAACATCGACTCCAGGACGATCTTCCCCATCAACACCATGCAGCAGCTCCGGAATGCGGCAAGGCACAACAGAAAAATGAACATAGCCTTTGTCGACGGGCATGTCGCACCGGTCGACTACCGGCGGATTCCGACGCTTGATTATCTCGACTCCGCCAACTGCATGCGATACCCATTCTGGGGGCGCAGAGACCAGGTGAAGGAATGGGGGAACTACACCAGATTCCCCTGATAAAGGAATCGTAAGAAAAGGAAAGCGCCAGAGACAGGCGAAGCGGCCTGGGCCGGATCAAAACGCGCGGCATGTTCCCTTCCATTTCCGGGACATGGCAGAAAAAAAGCATCCAAACAAGAAGGCAGCAGAAATATGATGACGAAAATGATGAAACTCATGATGGCGGCACTGCTGGTTCCGCTGTTCCGGATTCATGCGGAGGACCCGCAGGATGTATCCCGCAGGCTTATGCGGAATTATAAGCAGATGACGGATCGAAACATTTTGGTTTCCCCGATACCGAAACATCTTTCCTTCTACCGGGAGGCGGTGAAGGTGGAACGGATGTTTCTGGTTTGTCCGGAGGATACGGAAACCGGAAAGATCATTCTGGAGGAGATTAATTCCCGCCTTGCCGAGCTCGGAGAAAAAAGACTGCCTGCGGGCAGGGAAATCCGGCCTGGAAAATTTAATCTGATTGTCGATGCCGCGGAGATTCCGGAAAAACTGCCTTCACAGGGGTATCGCCTGATCCGGGAAGAGCATGGCCTGCGTCTCGCCGGAAAAGACCGTACCGGGCTTCTGTATGCCGCCGTTACCGCGCGGGGGCTGTTCGGCAAATCGGAAAAAGGAGCGCTGTTTCATGCCGCAGAAGTTTCCGACTGGCCCGATTTTGCTTTCCGGCAGGCAAACGGCAGCGAGCGCGCCAACTACCGCGAACTCACAAGAAACGATCCGGAACTTTATTTTCAGGAGTCGATTCCGTGGATGAGGCATTTGTTCCTGCACAAGATAAACATGACGGGGGTGAACACCTATACCCCGTATCAGGACTGCTTTTCCCCGTTCCGGAAAACCCCGGATGTCCCGAAACCCTATCTGGACAGCATCCGCAGACTCAATGATTACATGAAAAAACGGGGAATCCTGCAGCGCTTCACGGTCCACATGAAGCTTGGCACTGTGCAGCAGAACGGGAATCATCCCGAAGTCGGGAATCTGACTTTCATTCCGTGGCATAATCACTATAATTCGTGGGGACGTCCGGACCTTCAGAAAATTGCGGCGGAAAAACTGCGCCGTTATGCGGAGGCGGCGGGAATTGCGCAGATTTCTCTTCATCCCGTCGACAGCGGCAGCATCACGGATCCGGAACTCTGGAGCACGCGGGACGCCGCGTCCCGGAAGCTCTATCCCAAGGAGACGGACCGGGCACGGGCGGATGCCGATCAGGTTGCCGTTTACCGGAAAGTGTTTCAGAACAGCGGAATTGAGCTGGCCTATATCCCCTATCCGTATTCCGGAAAGACCGTCACGCGCTCCGGTGTCAGCGCGCTTCTGGGGGTGGAGGAGGATTCCCCGCTTGTGAACCGTTATCTGCAGAAGACCATGCAATGGGGCAGGGAGCTGCATGAGAGGCTTCCGAAGGAAATTCCGCTGGAGATCCGCGAGTCGGATCGCGATTCCATGCGCGCCTATATGAGCATGTTTCCCGGCCGTCCCGGGATCATCTATTTCGAGACGCACCTGCTGCGCCCGGAGCATGACGACTGGCCGCTGCTTTCGCCGTATCTTGCCGCAATGCGGACCTTCCTGCCGTTTGCCTCTCAGATCGGAAGAATGAGCGATCCCCGTTTTCACGAACCTTTTCTCCCGATCACGGCGGAGTACATGTGGAACAGCTGCGCCCCTTATTACGCGGAATACGGGCTGCCGCTGAAAACGGATCCGGGGAGACTGCCGTTCATGTCGGAATATACCTGTATTGCAACCTGGGGCGTGGAACTCGGAAAGCTGGCCGCGCCCGCTTTCGCATCCGGCCTCAGTCTGGAATATCTGCTGAGTCCGGAGATTGTGGAACGTGCGCAGAACATCAAGGATCCGCTTCCCGTCTACCGTGCGGCGCGGGAAAAACTCAATCTTGCGATCGGAGCCTTTGAGCAGGTGCGTGCAAAAGTTGATGCGGCAGGCGGATTCGGCGCTTACGGCATTGGCAGACTGGGGGAACAGCTTTTCAATCAGTACCAGCTGATGTTCTATGGAACGAGGATCTTTGCGGACGGAAGGTATTGGCGTCTTGAGCTCAGCGGGGCAATCCGGGAAGGGAAGTTCGATCAGGCGGAAAAGCTGGTCGGAACAGCCACGGCAATGCTGCTGAAGGATCAGACCGCATTTGATCAGTTCCTCCGGGCGCGGAAGGCGGGGGAACTGCTGCTCACTCCCGTGCAGGCGCCGAAGGTTTACTATGCATTGGACAAGTCCCTGCATGCCGATGCTGCAAAAGAGATCGGGGAAATCCGTTCTCTGGATAAAAGCAAGCGGCAGCTTTTCGCGGCAATGAATGCCCCCGCCTGGCTGAAGGATTTGCTCAAACAGCCGCTGCCCTGCGGGAAAGTCACGGGCGCCGTCGTCGTGGACGGCGTTCCGGATGAAGCGGCATGGAGCAATGCCGCTCCGATTGAACATTTTGCAGAGAGCAGTGTATTCCGTCTGATGAAGGAACCGATTGCCTTCCGGATGCTTTATGACGAGAAGAATCTGTATCTCTCCGGCGTGATTGAACGGAAAGGCATGCAGAATTACAAGGACAGCAGAACTGCCGGCGGCGAGTGTGCCCAGCTGTTTTTTCCTGCAAAGGACGGATCGCTGCGTCAATGGCTGATTGCTCCCGGCGGCAGCATGATTTCGCATGTCTGGAGCGCGGGAAACGGCAGTCGAAAACCTGATATCCGTCCGGGGAAAAGCCTTGCGGAATGCAAATGCGCAGCAACGCCCCAGCAGTGGAGTTTCGAAATCAGGATTCCTGTTTCCGAACTCGGAGCAAAACCAGCTTGCGCATTGTTCGCCTATGAAACAATGCCTGAAAAAGGCCAGGCGCTGAGTCAGTATTATGCGACGGCGTTTGCGGACGGCGGCAGTTTTTTCAATCCGGAACTGCTGAGAAAACTGTCCGACAGGCGGGAAAAAAGCAATGAGAGCTGTCTCCGCATCCATTTCCCGGAACCCGTGAGCCTGAAGAACGTTCTGCTTTCCAGCGGGACCGGAACCGAGATCCGCTTCCGGCCTGTCGTCGAGTGTTTCCGGCCTGTCCGAAATCTGACGGTCAAGGCGGAGATCCTGGATGTCGGAGGAATGACCGTCGGGAGAGCGGCGGTCGCCGGGGCGGAATTTGTTTCCGCCTTGCTGAATCCTGAAATGATTTCCGTTCAGACCGAGACCATACAGAAATCAGTCATTATCCGTCTGAATGCGGAGTATGTCCTCGACGGGAAAAGACACCGCCGGGTGATGGACTTTCCCGTCGGCGGCGTTCCTGCGGAAACATTTGCAAATCTGTGCCGTATTCCGGCGGAAGAACTGCCGTTTGCGGCATATTATCCGAAGCGCGTGGAATTGAGACAGGGTTCTGTGGAGTTTGATCTATGGATCGGGGAATCCGTCAGTCAGGACCGCACCTTGTTTCATCTGGGCAAAGTCAACACCAGGTATCCGGGAACTGCCAACAACAATTCCATCCGGATATATACAAACCGCCGAATTCTCTTCGTTTCCATCTGGGACCGTCAGTTCAAAAGACGTTCCATGAATGCTGTCTTCCCGCTGAAAAAGTGGTGCCGTGTCCGGATCGCCTGGAAGACGGGCAGGGAAAACTGCGATCTTTCCGTTTCAATTGATGGGAAAACACGTGCACTTCAGCCTGAGGACCCGCAGAACAAAAAACCGTTTCCGCTGGATTTCACGGAGGCGGAAGCCGTGCAGTTCAATGCGATGAACACCGGATATTTCCCTGCATGCGCAAGGATGAAAAACATCATCTTCAACGGAGAGTCTCTTTCCGCAGAGAAACTTTCCGCCGGAAGCTGCGCAACCGTGCAGCAGGTGTTTCCTGCCTTCAGCCGTCCGGCGGAATCCGTTTCTTCGGAAATCTGAAAATCCGCCTTACCCGCGGTCGGTCTTCGGATGAATCAGGGCAAAACATCCGGCCGCGGCGGCTCCGCCTGCAAGATTCGCCAGAATGGTCATCCAACTGTTGCTCCACGGTGTCAGTTTCATGCAGGCCAGACCGATTTCAACTGCCGGATTGAATGCTCCGGAGCAGACGGTTCCTCCGACCGCGAAAGCTCCTGCCATCACGGTCCCGCCGATGGCAAGACCGAAGTAGGAGTTGTTCGCCGTTCTTTTGAGGGTTGCGACATTCAAGACAACATAGGCCAGCGCAAACGTGAAAAGAAACTCCGAAAGCAGCAGGTCGTGAATCCGGAAATTGAATGGCGGGACCGGTCCCATATTGTGTTTGAATTCCATTACGGCCAGCGCGCCGACTATGCCGCCGAGCAACTGGGCAATCATATAGGGCACTGCATCCCGTTTCGGCATGCCGCCGCGCAGCAGCACAGCCAGAGTTACCGCGGGGTTGTAGTGACCGCCGGAAACCGGTCCTCCGGCATAGATCATCACCATCAGAATTCCTCCGATTGCCAGTGGGGGAATAACGCCTGACCCGTTGAGAGTTCCTGTTGAGCCGATTGTCAGGATCAGAAAAAAAGTTCCGATGAATTCCACTAAATATTTGCGATATGAGTCCATAAGTCAAATCTTTCTGTTGTATATGTGAAAAGTTCCGGGTTGAAAAGGCTTCTGTGCGGAAGTGCGGATGGAATCAACAGCGCCATGGCACCAGCAATTCCGGCGGCGGGCCGGAACTCCATTCCCGCAGCAGGATGGGCTGCGGGGGGAGATCGGAAATCATAAGATGTTTTCCCGGATCCGGGAAGTGAAAAAACGAATCCGTCCGGAACCCGGCGAGCTGCCATGCCGCTGAAAGGCTTCGCTCCGCATCGGCCGGGCTTGTTGTTTCCATCCGGTGTTCTGCGCGTGAAGACGAATCGCTGTTCCAGGAGTGAAAGCCAGCTGCGCAGTCCCAGTCCACACCGTTGAATATCTGCAGGAGAAACAAGAAAATCATGGTCAGAAACACCCGAATACGGCGTCTTTTGTTCTTCTGCCGGTTCAAGATCTGCTCTCCTCCTCGATCATTTCGCGGGACGCATTGAAAATGCGATTCGCTCTGACGGGAATATATCTCAGAATCCGCGAAATGCAAATGGAAAGCCAAGTCAGCGGTTTCAACAGGAGGGCTTTTCCGGATTCCCGGGAGACCGTCGTCCCTGACATGGCAGCCCTTTTCCCGTGGAAGGGCTCAAGGCAACTTGCCGGACAGTCCGGGAGCCGTTCCCGAAACCATGAATCTGTGTGAATGCAGCAATTTCCCGGAGGGACTTGCCGGAGCCGCTGAGCGGCGTGCCGGCGGACATGAACAGTCCGCATGCCGGATATTTCCCGCATGGCTCTTCCGGATCGCCAAAATGAAGGAAAGCGGCTTTTTGGGAAAGAAACCGCTTTCTCATTCGGAATTCAATGGATCATTTTTCGTATTTCACTGCTGAGACGCTTTCAATATCGGCATTTCGCGCACCGATATAGATATAGCCCGTTTCATTTTCCGCCAGGTCGAAGGTGAAGACATGATCTTCGGGTTTTTCCGTCAGCGGTCGAAGAACGGTCTTCCCTTTCTTTGTATGCCTGAATTTCTTCCCTCTCAATGAGAGTCCCGTGGAGGGATGGAACTCCAGATTTCCTTTTCCCGACGCGCGCACCGTTACCGTGACGGTGCAGGGGTGAAGGGCACGAACCGCGTTGTGCCCGGTTTCGGAGAGGTTCATGATCTGGTAGAGTTTTGTTCCCCGGAGCCGGATCATGTTCTTTCCGTCTTTCCGCACCAGGGAGGCGCGTTCCGGATTGGCTTTCCAGTATTCCGCAAAACCGTTCTTCCCGATCTGCGCGAAGTTGCCGTTTTTGATCACTTCCCTTCCTCCTGGAACAAGAGGACGGTAGAAGGCGACATCGCTGTGGGGACGCAGTCCGTCGATTCCGCCCCGGTCGACGGATGCCGGAGACTGAAGATTCCGGATATTCCGCCAGACATGAAGCTTCCACTGCTGTCCGGGAAGAATCTCTTTCACGTTCAAGGGCTTGACAGGGATCCTGATTTCCACAACATACCGGTCCGGGTAAACCCTGGCGGCAACCGTGCAGCCGGAATCGAAACTCTTGTCCCGGAGTTTGGCATCGCAATATGCGCCCAGCGTATTGATCATGAAGTGATAGTAAATTCCGTCTCCGGGCGTGCAGAGAAAGAGTTCCACGGAATCGTCCTCCGCCGCGATTCCGCCGTCATCGCGTTTCGTGAATTTCGCCTTGAGGGGAGTCCAGGCCTTGTCGTTCATGCATTCGACGGAGAGATACCAGGCGTCACTGTCATAGGCTGTGCGGACCAGGGTGCTCTCCTGCAGGGCGTTTTTCGTATAGGGACTGATGAATCTTGTGACCGGTTCGGCCTTTTTCCATTCCTCTTCATCCGGAATTCCGTCGATTCTGATGACATTGACCCTCTTCACCGGAACAACGACCCGTTTCCCGGAGGCGTCCGCGCGCACTTTTTCCGCCGCCTTCACCCAGCTGCTCTCGAAGGCTTCCTTCTCCATGGCGACCCTTCTGGAAAGAAGAGCGTCTCCCTTTGCCAGTTTTTCCGCGTCCTTCAGACAGCCGCGCATGGCGTTTTCATTTTCCTTCACCGCAAGGCAGTAGGCTCCCCTGTCCGGGCCGGGATACCATGCGTGACCCGGGGCGTTTTTCCAGAGATCCCGTTTCATATGCTGGAATTTGAGCATGGGGGAAGCCGCCTTCCCGTAATAATCCCGGATGGCGGAATCCACCAGATGTTCCACATCCAGACGGGGATTCCACCAAAGTTTCGCCTTTACATAATAAAAGAGCCAGTTCAGGAAAAAGCGTCTGGCTGTGATGTGTTCGCGTTCGCCCCAATCGTTCCTGCGGATGCGTTCCGCGGTGTCTGCTGCATAGTTGTATTCGTGCGGAGCATAATCGCAGTTGGCGTTGCCGTAATAGTCGCAGAGTCCGACCCGGGAGAAAATTCCGCTCCATGCCCGGTAATTCTTCAGGAACGGCCTGTTGATTTCGCAGGAGGCATCGTCGATGCGGTGTGCGATGCAGCGGCCGTGCGCGTAATAGATGGCATGGACTCTTCTGTCGAACTTGAGATTCGGGTCATCCGGAAGAGTCTGATAGTCCAGATAGATGTAGATCCACAGTTTGGCTTCCGGGACCTGCCTGAGAACTTCATCCGTGACGGATTTGAAAAAGGTGTAATAAAGATTGGAAACGGAGAACTTCCCATTGTATGTCCCCAGTTTTCTGCATTCCGGACATTGGCACCAGCTGTTGGGAACATCCGCCGAAGAGATTCCGAAGGTTCCTTCGGGATTGCTTCTCACCTGTTTCAGAATGGAGTCTGTCACCAGCTTTTTCACCGCCGGATTGGAGACGCAGCGATGCACCCAGCGGCGTTTCGCCTTGCTGTTCCATGTGCCCGCGGAACAGGTGCACCGGACGCGTTCGCCGTCGATCAGCGGAAAATACTCCGGATGTTTCTCATACAGGCTGTTGGGAACCGCATTGCACAGTGTCCTGTGACCGCCTCCGGGAAGTTCCACATTGGCGACCTCCTTATAACTCCTGTACTGATGAGCGCGGGGAAGGACGGCCACAAGATTCCGGTGCTGCCACCTGACCATGTCCTCCGGTTTCCACGGCACATCTTTTTTGTCATGAATCGTGTAGGCGGCGATTCGGAAATCCGTGAAGGGGGATTGAAGATCGTCGATCACGTCGGGAATGACAAGTCTTTCCCGTTTCGGAACGGCCTCGCCTGTTGTTCCCGGATAGAACCATTTGACCCCGAGATAGTTGTCCAGAAAGTAATCCGTTCCGTAGAGGAGCGCCCGGGGGGTTTTGCCCAGAATGAGAAGCTGTTTTTCCCCAAGAGTGCGGATGAGAAATGCGTCCTCTTTCGGATTCGATCCAAGAGTCTTTGCCGCATTTTCCGGGACGAAAGAGGGTTTTCCCCCGGAAAGCTCAGCAAGAAAAACGGTGAATCCGCCGGTTTCTGCCTTCTTTCCTGCTGTCGGAGCGATCCCGCAGAGTTTGGGGAGATACTCCCGCCATTCGCCGACGGCATGCTTGTAGTTGTTCATTTCCGCCTTTTCCGGAATGACAATGACCGGCGGCGGGAGACCTTTGCCCGCCAGTATTTCTGCCTGTCCCTCCGCTGGTGCAAGCAGAAATGCCGCCAGCGCAATCAGAAGTCCGACTTCTTGTTTTTTTCTCATCTTCGCCTTCTTTCCTTTCTGATTTCCGAATCCTGTTCCATCGTTTTCCGAATCTGTCATTTTTCCGCCGATCCTGTTTTCGCAGTCTGACGACGCAGCATGAAACCTCTGCGGCGTCAGCCGAGCGGGCGGAATTTTCATTTTCACTGGTTTCCAGTCCCCATTGCCGGAGTGCGCGGCACTGCCGTTGAAAAAACGTCCGGCAAATCCGGAAGCAGTCTTTCACATGGCGGCGTCACCGGAAATCCAGTTTTTCCGTCATGCCCGTTTCTCAATAGCCTTGCGCTTTTGGCGAACCGTTTGCAGGGTAATAGGATACGTTGCACAGCAATCTGCCGTATGTCCCCGTTGTCCGATAGGCGAATTCATTGCGCTTCAGGACTTTCACGGAAAGATCCACAAAGAAGAGAGGATGCTTCCCGAGATCATGGGTGAACATGTAGTCGTTTGCCTCCTGGCTGGAGGAGCATTGCGCCCAGAAGAGACGGTCCGGCCGTTTGACGGTGAAGGGCTTGAAAAAGCCTTCGGGACTCCTCTGCCAGTCATAGATTCCCCTTCCGCCGCTCGGGGCCGTGTAGAGAGTCCGGTTGACCGCGTAGGTCGCCACTGTCGCTCCGCCTGTGTTAATGTCCAGTCCCCGCTGCATCATGGTGTCTTCGGCAACCCCGCACCAGAGCGCGCCGCCCCGTCCCACATTCAGTTTGATCCCGGTATACATGGCGCGCCGCAGCCTGGCGCCTTCATCTGTTCCGCCCTCATACCGGAAAAAGAAATACGGCCATGTGGTCTTGGTATTGGTGATCGGATAAAACCTGCAGTAACCGATACCCCATTCCTTGTAGGAATCCGCATACATGGTGAAGGCCGTTCCCAGCTGCCGCAGATTGCCGGTGCAGTTGGTCAGTCCCGCACTTGCGCGCGCCTTGCTCAGCGCGGGGAAAAGCAGGGCGGCAAGTATGGAAATAATCGCGATTACGACAAGAAGCTCGATCAAAGTGAAAAGACCGGCCATCCGAACTTCCGGACGGATCTGTGTCTGCCGAATTGCCATCGCTTGTATTCCCTTCATGTTGAATTTTGTTTTTCTGCAATTCCGTTCTTCCGGCATGCGGAATTCCGCATCATCTGAGTTTGTCATGACTCCTGTCTCTCCGATCCCGGTCCTCTATGGCCGCAGTTCGGTTCCGGACCGTAACCCCGGCCTTATCCTGCCAGGTCTGGCGCTGGCGCGAATTCCGGTGTCGCCGGAGTCCTGCGTTTTTCTCTCCTCCATGCTGGTGTGATTCTGATACCACGAAACCGTGGTGGCGCCTTCCAGTCTGCCGCGCCACGGACGGTGTGTTCTTCCGTAAAAAAGATCCAGGAAAGCGTCCACGGCGTGTTTTGCAAGAATATTTTCCTCATACAGGAAACAGTTGACCAGGTCCATGTAGGGCATCTGCGATTTCGGTGTGTCCAGAAAGAGATAAGGCCGTTTTTCCGGAGACAGCTTTTCCTCCAGAACCGCCCGCGCGGCTCCGATGAAGGTATGACTGGTAAGATAAAGAAGATCATCATTTCCCAGGGAACGCTTTCCCAGAAGATATTTCATGACGGAATAACTCTTCTTTTCGTCACTGTCGGAAAAAAACAGTGTCTCGTCAAAGGGAATCCCGCATTCTTCCGCGGATTCCCGCAGCGCCGCATAAATTGCTTTCGGACCGTTGCCGAACATGGTGTCGAAGATTCCCGCGATGCGTTTGAAGCGGTATCTTTCCATCAGGATGCCGAGCGCCTTTTTCGTGCTGGAAAAGACCTCCTTTTCCAGAATATTGGCCGGTTCGGAAAGTTCATAGTTCCCAAGAATCAGAAACAGGATCTCCGCCCTGTTCAGCGCCCGCACCAGATCGTCATCCACATATCCGCTCAGCAGCAGTCCGTCCAGCTGATAATCCCGCATCCATTCTTTGAGAGCTTCCATACGGTTTCCGAAGCTCAGCAGAATGTCGCAGTTCTTTTCCCTGGAATCCTGAATGATAGTCTGATATCCCCCCAGAAAAGAGCCCCCCGGATAAGGGGAATCCTTCCTCGTCCAGTAAAAGTATCCGATACGCACTCTGCGCAGAGAGATGTTTGCGGGGATGAAGTCATTCACATAAACGCCGCATCCCTGTGCGGATCGCAGCAGATTTCCTTCTTTGAGCAGCTTCAGTGCGGAACGGATCACCTGGCGGCCTACGCCGAAACGTTCGGCAAGAATCAATTCCCCTGTCAGTTTCTCCCCGGGGCGGATGCGCCCGGACAGAATTTCATGACGGAGGATTGCCGCGATTTCCTTGGATTTTGACTCTTTCCTGACCAGTTCCATTGTTGCTCCTGCTGTCATGAAAATATATTATAACCATGATTAACCAAACGTCAAGAGTCTGAATCGGAAAATTGTCGAAAAAGTCGCAAAACGAGCTTGCCGGAAGTGATCTGCCGTCGGTCGAAAACTGGAACGGCGATCGGCTTTCACGCAATGCCGTGGATTTGTTGTCGCGAGAGCATACCGGACATTTTCCGCTGAAAAATCCCAGGCGCTCTTTTACAGGAAAATCAGGTTGAGCCCGTGTGATGCCCTGCACCACAACCGTTGCTTCGTGCTCTTCTTTAGGTTTCCATCTGCATTGCCGATATTCCGGAAGGTCCGGAAGGGGACAATTCCGTCAGGTCTGTCCTGAATTCTCCAGGCCATCTTTTCCAATTCCGGACGACCGGTTTTCTCTGCAAATAATCCTGCGGTGAAATGCGGTATCTGCATGACGGAAGCCTAGCCATATGGAGAGCATTCTGCGCATTCCTTGAACAGTGATTTCCGGAAATGTTCTTGCCGGCAAGGGGGCAAATGCAGCGAATCGGATTCCCGGGAGAAGTGAACGACTCGCTGCGGCTGTTGCCAGTGCGGCTGCGCCAGACGAAGGAGTTCCTCCGGGTGATATTCCTTTCTTCGGCCAGTCCATTCCCGGACTTGTTCCGATGGGCGGCATATTCCGTCAGGCCCATGATTCCGGAGCGATGAGGTGACGCAGATGGAGCGAAAGCAAAGAGACTGCGGCGAATTTCGGGATTGCGAACGGCCATCTCCGCGACAAGATCAGAACGTTTGCCGGAACAGCGGTCCGCGGGTGAAAACCCTTCTACAGAATTTCTACAGAAAAGTCAAATAAATTACCGCGATGCAAGCATGCGCGGTATTAGGGATTTCGCCTCCGGCGACCAGCTTGCGCAGCTGGACCGCGGCAGGACTGAGAGTCCTGCACGAAGCAATTTTTGGCGATGCAGAGCATCGCGGTATTAACCTAAATTTTTTTGAATAAAAAGCCCTGTTTCCGGCATGGAAAACAGGGCTTTTTGAACTCAAAAATTGGTAGCGGGGGCAGGAATCGAACCTGCTACCTCCAGGTTATGAGCCTGACGAGCTACCAATGCTCTACCCCGCGGTATGTTCAGTAATGTCGATGGCATATAAGTTACATGTCTTTTGAAATATTGCAAGCGGTTTTTCCAGAAAAAATTGATTTATTCCGGTCATGACAAGGAATCTGAACTCGGCGCGGAAAAGACACTCTGAGACGGCAGAATGTCTTTCATGTGTTTTTCCGGAAATCCTCCAGAAGAAAACGAGCCTTTTCGGAAGCCGGATTCAGGCGCAGTGCCTTCTGAAGTTCCTTTTCCGCCGCTGCCTTTCTGCCGGAAAGGAAACAGGCCAGCGCAAGATTGATATGAAGATTGTCATTGAGCGGCTCCAGGGCACAGGCCTTGCGGAACAGCTGTTCTGCCTCCCTGTAGTTTTTCTCCGCGAGAGCCAGCGTTCCAAGATTGTTCAGCGCTTTCCTGTGCGCCGGCATGCGTGACAGGGCTTTCCTGTAATATTCCTCCGCCTTCCCGAGGTCTCCCCGCGCATGATGAAGGCGCCCTGTGTTGTAGTCCAGATCCGCCATGCCGGACGCATCGCGGACAAGGGTACGTGCTTTTGCAAACAGCTCCTCCGCCTTGTCCCAGCGTTTTGCGTCAAGAAGCAGAGTGCCGTAATTCATATAGCCGTGATATTGATCCGGATAGTCCCGTATCGCTTTCCGGAACCAGAGTTCCGCTGCGGCAGGATCGCCTTTCGCCAGCATGACTTCTCCCAGGAGATTGCAGCGCCGGTCATTGAAAAGCGGATCGTCCGCGATGGCAAGCAGTTTCTCCGCCTGCGCCGGATTTCCCGCGCGGAGCCAGGATTCCGCCAGCATGCTCAGTGCATAATTCCTTTCCCGGGGCATGTCGCGCCGGAAGGGCCAGAATGTGATCAGTGCGGTCAGCAGCAGCGCGGCGCACCAGAGTGCGGTTTTCCGAACCGTTGCGAAATAAGACGCCGGGCAGCAGAGAAAATATGCGGCGAACGCGCACAGCGGCACCACCATGGGAAGACGGTAGCGCCCGGCGGTGAGGAAGAAAATCTGCGAGACATAAAATGAGGCGAAATACAGAATCAGCCACTTCATGCGTTTCCGGAAAGATCCGTCCGCGCATCCGCAGAGCAGCGCCGGAAGCGAAAGGAGAAGAAGAATGGAAAAGCACCAGGAATACAGATGGCGGTGAAGAAAGAGCGTTTTCAATACCGCAATGTCAGACCATGTGGTGAATTCCTGCCCGCTCAGGGTCAGCGCCGCTTTTTTGAGAAGAAGTCCGGCAAAGCGGAGGGGATGCCGGAGAATACCGTGCACAGTTTCCGTCAGGAAATAAGTGTCTGCGGAAGTCCCTGCCGCAGCGGCATTCGCGGCGGCATTTGCATGAATTTTCTCCCATGTCCGTCCCGGGGGAATGCAGCAGGTCCCGGTTGCCGAGGGATTGTTTCCGAGGTAATAGTTGAATCCGCTGTTCGCCTGAATAAAAACGGGACGGCCGGCCACATGGGAGTTCCAGAGCGAAAAGGGGATTGCAGACAGCAGAAACGGCAGCAGGAAGAGTGCGATGCGCGGAAAAACTGTTTTCCCCGGGTCCCGTCTCATTCTGAAAAGCAGAAAACCCGGGAGCGCGAGACAGAAGATCAGGCAGTTCGGATGTGTGAGGAGAGCCAGTGCACAGAAGAGTCCGGAAAGACAGAAAGCCGTTTTCTGCTGATTCACCGCGGCACGCGCTGCGAAAAAGAGTCCCCAGAGACTCAGGACGATCATCAGCGGTTCGCTGATCAGCTCGCACTGGTATACCGCCATAGGCGGATAAAGCGTCAGAAAGAGAACGCCGAGACAGGGCGCGAGCAGACGGCTCTTTTTCTGTTCTTCTCCGCCGGGCGCATCGTTCCGCATCAGAAGGAAGGCCGGAAGCGCCGTGAGAATCATCAGCAGAATGCTTTGCGCAAGACGGACGGCAAAATAATTCATTGCCGTGATCTTCAGCAGAAATGCAAGAAATACGGCATACAGGGGGGCATGAATCGAGATGTCAGCAGGAAGCAGCTCTCCGGCAAGAATCCGCATCGCGTGGGCATGGTATTCTGAAACGTCCGGACCTGTTGCCGTGGCGAGCAGCGGCAGTGCGGAGTAATCCAGCAGATGCAGGAGGCGCAGGACGGCGCCCGGCGGAAGAAGAAGGAGGAAGGCAAGCCAGGGGGCAGGGATCCTGCGGGGAAGGGAATTCATAAGTTTCATGCAAACACACTCACAATGGTAGTATTGTCCCGCGCTCCGCTCTGAAGCACAAGGCGCATTAATTTTTTCACGGCCTGGGACGGTTCAAAAGCATCGAGCAGAACGCTGCGGAGCTGTTCTTCTCCGATATGAAGAGTCAGTCCGTCCGAGCAGAGCAGATAACGGTCTCCCGGGAGACGTTCGCAGATGCGGATTTCCGGATCCGGGTTTTTCATCGGTCCCACGGATCGTGTAATGACATGCGCATAGGGATGCGTTTTCGCCTCTTCCGGTGTCAGTTCCCCATTCTGAACCATTTCATTGACGAGGCTGTGATCGTTTGTCAGAAGAGTGAGCTCCCCCGCTCGCAGACGATACAGGCGGCTGTCCCCGCAATGCGCGGACACCATCCAGTTCTCCCCCGCCATCATGACGACCAGCGTGGTTCCCATCGGTTTTGAATTGTCGGATTCGTTGATTCTGAACAGCGCGCTGTTGATTTTCAGGATAGCGTGTTTCAGGAAATTCGCAGCGTCTCCGGAGCCGGCAGGACCTCCGGACGCTGTCAGCGCCCGCCAGCGCATGAGAAGCATTTTGCAGACAAGACTGCTGGCGATTTCTCCGTTTTCATTGCCGCCGATGCCGTCTGCGACTGCCGCAATGAGTCGTGAGCCATCCGGATTCAGCGCATAAAAGAAACTGTCTTCATTGTTCCGGCGGACCAGACCCCGGTGGGAGTCCGCCGCGACACTGGCCGGATCAATCCGTGTCAGCGCGTCGGCGGGAGGCTGCGGCGCAGTCCGTCCCGTGTCGCTTATTTTTTCCGTCGAATCTGCCTTTGTCTGATTCATTTCAGGGAACCATGTCGTTTTTCCTGTTTTACCGGATAATATAACGGCGTTCCCGGGAAAAACAATCCGGAGGAGTCTGCCGTGCCGCATTATTTCCCTCACTGAAACAGGGACAGGTTCCTGAGGAAACAATACCAGATCAGAAGGCCGGTCGCTGTTCCCAGAATCAGCGCAAGAAGAATGAGAAGAAATCTTTTTCCCGCGGACATCCGGACCGCAGTGCGAATTCCCGTGGCGGGTTTAAGGAAACTGCCGACCACGTCCACCGGATTCAGAAACGAGGATACTGGAATCCGCGGCCGGTTTGTGAATATGAGTCCCATCTTGCGCGAAAGCCGCAGACGTTTGTTCAGCGCCCAGCCCCCCGCCTCCAGGAATCCTGCTACGTTGCGCCGGTAGAGTTTGACCAGCGAGATGATCACCACCGGTCCGCCGAAGATCAGTATCACGCACAGCAGCACCACGACTACGTTCCAGAGCGAGATTTTGTGCAGCGCCTGGGCCATGAAGGCGATGGAGCTTCCGATTGCGGCCAGACCGACGCCGCCGCCCATCAGAAGCATTGAGCCGCTGACCGCGGGCGTCTGCTGTTTCACGGCCTCCGGAGGCTTTTTCGGATCAAAGGACTGCGCCTGCGCAACGGATTTTTCAAAACCGGTTTCAAACTCTTTGGAACGTGCCGAGAAGAACTTGTCGATCTGTTTGCCGATGAAGGTGCCGAACCGGAAGAAGGGCATTTTCAGCGCTTCTGAGAAGGAGACCGGCTGTTGAATATAGTCGATGACCTGCGCATCCCAGGCGACACCGTCCGGTGTAATGAAAACACCGCTTTTCCCGATGAACAGATTGTACATGTCGCCGGAGGTGACTGCCACGGCAAGCGTCATATTGCGTACGGCTCCGACAGGCCCCGTTGAAACATTGACGTACATCGTGCAGATGTTGGAATTGACCGCCAGTTTCTTGTGTGTCGCGAGATTGGTGACCCGGGTTGTCAGAGTGAAGTGCCGCCCGTCCATGATGAGTCTGCCTGCAAGCAGCATGGAGGTGATTTCCTGATTGAACAGGGATTTCAGCGATACGTAATTGTTCATGAATTCCAGCATGTGACGCTGGTAGAGTATGAGTTTGCGCACATCTTTGAAGCAGGCTATTTCATCTTTCCGCTCGGCATCAAACTCAATCATCGCCGCGATTCTGGCTCTCATGTCCGCCGTGTGAAAATACCGCAGGCGCTCTGGCGGCAGCGCATCCAGACAGGTTGTGTTTTTCCGTTTGAGCCATGCCTCGAAAACTCCGAGCTTTGTCTTGACGGCGCGCCATTCTTCTTCCGATATCTCGCTGTGCTCCGGAAGCGTGCCCCGGAAAAAGGCTGTCAGCTTATCCGCATAGAGCGGATTGAGAGCGGATTTCAGGAGAAGCGTCCCCTTTTCATTCGGTTCGCGGATGGGAGCGGATGCCAGATATTTTTCCAGCGCGCCGGAATCCATGACATCCAGCGGAGGAAACGCCTTGGCTGTATTTCCCGCCGACATGCGGAGAATGCCGCAGAACGTGAAGAATTCATCGATTTTCGCGGCAAGTTCCGTATAGAGCGTGAAAATTTCCCCTGTCGCCTCCCCATACGGGAGGATGTCCGGATTCTGAAGCGGTTCGTCCCTCCATTGCAGATAGGTTTCCAGGAGGTCGCTGAAGCGGGTCAGAATATCCAGGTTGATGCCGTCCAGACCGGAAACGTCTGCGACTTTACCCGCACAGTTCATTGCGCAGAAGGCGAATTCGGCGGTGTCGGGATCGGGAATCAGGCTCGGGGGAATGACTCCGTCGCCGTTCTGAAGGCCTGCCGCCATGATCTTCCTCTTGTCGCGGATGTCCGCGAGGGAAATCCCGGAGGGGTTTTCCGATCCCGTGTTTTCCATGGCGAGTTTCGCGGAGCGGAGCAGCATTTTCCCTTCCGGCGTTTCGTCGTTGATTGCTGAAAACTCCAGGACGTCGGAACGTGCGTTGACGCCGGAGTAGTCCTTCAGGACGCCGAGCATCCAGGATATGGCCCGTTTCGCCTCGTCCAAACGGATTCTTCCATTGTTGTCGTCATCCATGAAGGCGAGAAACTCCGGATCGCAGGAGACGGATTCCACGGGAAGGCTCGTCATTGCCCACAGCGCACCGTCCAGATCCCTTACGTAAAAAAGGTCGTCCGCGTTCCGGACGGCGATCTGCCAGGAGTCGCCGACGCGTTCGAAACTCATTTCCCCTTTCGGGATTTCATTGGTTTTCATGCGTTGTTCCCTGCGTTTGTTCCTGTTTCCCGTTTGCAACGGAGCCGGAATATTGAATCAGAGTGAGCATCAGAAGAATCGTGACACCTTGCGCAATCAGGATCAGACAGGACTTTTCATCTCCCCAGAGAAGCGGCATTGCGCCGAGTCCCGCCGTCAGGCAGAGCAGATGCACCAGAAGCACCGCGCGCTTGCGCGACATGCCCATGTGAAGGAAGCGGTGCGAAATATGATTGTGATCCCCGACGTAGATCGGCTTATGGTTCAATAACCGGATCACGACCACGGCGAGCGTGTCGAAAATCGGAACGGCAAGGATGAACAGCGGAATCAGGATCGAGAGGCGCGACTCCGCCACCTGCGGATTGAAGTAGGTGACTTTTGCGCTGATGACCGCCAGCATGTAGCCGAGAAAATGGCTCCCGCCATCCCCCATGAAGATGGAGGCCGGAGTGTGGTTGAAAAACCAGAAGCCGATTGCCGCACCCGCGCTGCAGGCGCCGAGGCAGGCCACGAAATACTGTTCATTGACGATTGCCGCCGTCGTGAAGAAGACAAAGGCGATCGCCGCCGTTCCGACGGCCAGACCGTCCATGTTGTCGAAGAAGTTGATCGCGTTGAAAATGAAGACGATCCAGAAGACCGTGAGGACCCAGCCCAGAACCGGGATGTCCAGAAACAGCGTGATGCGCACACCGCCTAACGTTGCCGTCGCCGCCGCAATGGCGATCTGCCCGTAGAGCTTGTGATGCGCCTTCAGCGGATGTCTGTCGTCCCAGGTTCCCATGACGAGCGCGGCAAAAGCGCAGAGGACGATCACGAGGAACTCCCGCAGAACGAGGCGGATCCCGGCGACTCCCTCGAGAATGTCGCGCATGATCCGGTCCGGCAGAATGAAAGTGACCGCCGCGATGGCGGCGAGGATCGTGAGAACCCATGCCCCGTACATGGCGACGCCGCCGAGGAGCGGGGTGGATTTCGCATGCAGTTTATGGCCTTCGCATTTGGGGACGTCGAGAAAACCCAGTTTCTGGGCGAGTTTCTGGCAGGCCGGGGTCAGGATGAGGGAAAGTCCCAGCGCCATGATGAAGATTGCCGCATAAATTTGTGCCCAGTCCAAAGAAAGCCTCCTTAGAATCTTTGATTTACCTTGCCTTTTGCGCTGGACTAGTCGCCGGAAACGCATATATTACTATAATCCCGGAAATGCCGTTATTCAAAGGAGTTTTCACCGATTATGAATCAAATCAAGACAAAATGCGTATTCGGGCCCGTGCCGTCCCGCCGTCTCGGGCTTTCCCTGGGAATAGACCTCCTGCCTTACAAAACCTGTTCCATGGACTGCGTTTACTGCGAATGCGGCGCCACAACCAATCTGACGTGCAAACGTCGGGAATATTTTCCGACCGCGCAGGTGATCCGGGAGCTGGACGAGGTTCTTGCCGGACGACAGAAAATCGACTATGTGACCTTTTCCGGCGTCGGAGAACCGACGCTGCATTCCGGGATCGGCGCGATTGTCCGTCATATCCGCACGGCGCACCCCGAACTGAAAATCTGCCTCCTGACCAATGCCACGCTGCTGGACGACGCGGAGCTGGTTCAGGAAATCGCGCCTGTCGATCTGCTTGTCCCTTCGCTGGACGGTTCCAACGACGAGGAGCTTTTCAGAATCAACCGGCAGGCTCCCGGCATTACCCTGGAGCGTATCGTGAAAGGCATTCTCAATTTCAAGGCGCATTCGCGAGCGGCGGTATGGCTGGAGATTTTCATCCTGCCGGGTGTCAACGACTCGATGGAGTCGGCGGAACGCTTCCGCAGACTTGCCGCGGAAATTCAGCCGGACAAGGTGCAGCTCAATTCTCTCGACCGGCCCGGACTTTACGACTGGGTGCAGCCTGCGGACGACGCGCTTCTCGACCGGATTGCGGAAGTGATCGGCCGTTCCGTCCCCGTCGAAAAGATTGCGAAGCATGCCAGGCGCGTTGAAAACGCGGAACACCGGGAACTGGATCTTGAGCAGTATAACGAGCTGATCCTCAAGACGCTGCGTTCGCGGCCCTGCACGGCGGAGGATCTTTCCGCGACAGTCGGGATTGAAAGCGCGCGCATCGAACCGCATCTCAGACGCATGGAGCGTGCGGGGCTTGTCGTTTCCGAATCCGGCACGCGCGGCACGTTTTACCGCCCGGCGAAATGACCGTCCGCGGCTCCGCGCGGGTCCGGTTTTTCAAATGAGGCGGAGGTGAAGGAAATGGAAGAGCGTGCGAAAAGAAAACTGTTTTTCACGGCGGCAGCGTTTGCTGTCATTGCGGCGTTTCTCCTTGCGGGAGTTCCCCGTCTGTATTCCCTGGTTCATTTCTCTTCGTATCTGAACCTGAGAACCGGCAATGTTCTCACGGTCTGCCGGATCCCCGGGATGACGCTTTGCAGACGGGAAACGCCGTCCGTTCTGTCGCCCCGGCTTTCCGGATATGTTCTGCATCCGCATCCGGAATGGCTGCATATCCGGGAAAAACACGGGTTCGGCCGTCTGTATCTGAAAAAAGGCCGCTGCTTTGCGGAACTGTATTTTCTCTTTCTGGAGAAGGAGGAAAAAGGAGGAGCGCCTTCCGGCGCGGAACTGTCTGCCGTCCTGTCGAAGTACGGCGTCGGAACGGCG
The DNA here is from genome assembly GCA_944390795.1 of uncultured Victivallales bacterium. Classification (GTDB taxonomy): domain Bacteria; phylum Verrucomicrobiota; class Lentisphaeria; order Victivallales; family UBA1829; genus UBA11452. Next base: position 27,825 of record CALXRI010000007.1, on the reverse strand, counting down.
GAGCTCCCGGAACGGAAAACGGCCGTCTCAGAGCTCCATGATGGAGTTTTTCTCCCGGTGGACGTAAATCGAGTGCACGATTCCCAGATAGACCAGAACGGCAACCAGAAAGGTGCCGCCGTAACTGATCAGGGGCAGGGGCAGTCCCGTGACCGGCGTCAGGCGGATGCACATGCCGATGTTGATGACGGAGTGGAAAAAAATGACGGTCGCGATTCCGACGCAGAGATAACGCCCGAAATCATCCGCCGCCAGCAGCGCCGTCCGGAGAATCGAGAATAGGAGAAGCATGTACATCAGCACCACGAGCAGGGAACCGAGAAAACCGGTTTCCTCCGCGATCACAGGGAAAATGAAATCCGAGTTGGAAACGGTCTGCGGCAGATATCCCATCGGGTTCTGCGTGCTCTGCATGAATCCCTTTCCCGCGAATCCGCCGCTTCCGATTGCGATTTCCGCCTGAATCTGATTCCAGCCGCGGTTCTGCGGATCGCGTTCCGGATCCAGAAAGACCATGATGCGGTCCTTCTGGTAATCCTTGAGGGAAAAATAGGCGGTCGGCAGAACGACGAGCGCAAGAACGCCCAGAATGATGAGATAACGCCATTTCAGACGTGCGGCAAAGGCCGTGAATCCGACGATCGGCAGCAGAAGAAGCGCGCTTCCGAGATCGGGCTGCATCTTGATGAGGACAAAGGGAAGAGCGGCCAGCGCGAGGACGGGAAGCATCCAGAGAATGCGGTTGACGTCCGCGCCTTTCATGGAGAGAATCCAGGCGCAGGCGAGAATCACCGCCAGTTTGGCGATTTCCGCCGGCTGGAAGTTTACGGGACCGAACTCAAGCCAGCTGCGCGCCCCGAAATACATCGTTCCGACTCCGGGGATCAGAACCAGCACGAGCAGAAAGATGCTGACCGGGTAAAGCACGGCCGAGGCCGGGCCGAACCAGCGGTAGTCCACAAAGGAGATCACGGCCCAGAGCGTCAGTCCGATCCCCATGTAGAAGAGATGGCGCTTCCAGAATGTCGCGGCGGCGAATCCCCCGACCTGCTGGCCGATGCCGTAGATGAAACACGCCCCGATTGCCAGCAGGATCAGCATGGGAATGATTTGAAGGAAATCGACATGATGGAGAACGCTGCCGAGAAACATCCGGATCCTGCCGTGTCCGGCGTTTTCCTCCTGTTTCAGATCGTATTTTTGCGGAACGGACTGTTTCATGACGCCGCCTCGGCGGATGGAGAATGTCTGGGGAAAGTGCGGAACCGACGGAAAACGGTCCCGCACGGAAAATGAGCGTTACTTCCGGAAAGTCTGTTCGCGTTTCGGTCCGACGGAGATGATTCCGATCTTCGCGTCGAGCAGTTCCGCCACGCGCTCCAGATATTTTCTTGCGTTTTCCGGAAGCTCCTCCCAGGAACGGGCCGCGCTGGTGGACTGTTTCCAGCCGGGCAGAGTCTCGTAAACGGGTTCGATCCGTTTCAGAAGCTCGGTATCCGCGGGGGTGTGTTCCGTGAGAACGCCGTCGATCCGGTAGGCGGTGCAGATTTTGATTTCATCCAGATCGTCCAGCACGTCCAGTTTCGTGACGGCGAGGTAATCCACGCCGTTGATCATGCAGCTGTGGCGGGAGCCGACGATGTCCAGCCAGCCGCAGCGGCGGGGCCGTCCGGTCGTCGCGCCGAATTCGCCTCCTTTTGTACGGAGATGGTCGCCGAGCTCGTCATGCAGTTCCGTCGGGAAGGGACCTTCTCCGACGCGGGTCGTATAGGCCTTGAGCACGCCCCAGACCGTGTCGACCGCCTTCGGCGGAATGCCGGCTCCCGGGCAGGCTGCGCCGCTGATGGTGTTGCTGCTCGTGACGAAGGGATAGGTGCCGTGGTCGATGTCGAGAAACATCGCCTGCGCGCCTTCAAACAGAATGTTGCGTCCGGCTTTGATGGCCGCGTTGACCTCCACGACGGAATCGCGGATGTAGGGCTTGAGATATTCGCAGGCGTTCCAGACTTTTGCAAACGCGGCGTCCGCGTCGATTGCGACCGCTCCGTGCGGCACATACAGCTTGTTGTAGTTTGCGGCTTCTTCGCGGAAATGCTTTTCAAAACGGCCCTTGTCGAGAATTTCGCATGCGCGGAGACCCGTGCGTGCCATTTTCGCCATGTAGGCGGGGCCGATTCCCTTTTTCGTCGTGCCGATTTTTCTGGAGGGATCGGCGGTGTTTTCATTGAACGCGTCGAGCTCCTTGTGCCACGGCATGATGAGCTGGCAGCGCGCGGAGAGCTGGATGCCGGAGAGATCGACGCCGCGTTCCGCGAGCGCCTGCATCTCCTCCATGAGTCCGACGGGATCGACCACGACGCCGTTGGCGATGACGCAGTCCGTCCCCTTGTAGAGAATTCCGGAAGGAATCAGGTGGAGCACGAATTTTTCCCTGCCGTTTTCCACGGTGTGGCCCGCGTTGTTCCCGCCTTGAAAACGGACGACCATATCGACGGATTTCGTAAGAACGTCGATGATTTTCCCTTTGCCTTCGTCGCCCCACTGTAATCCAACAAGAATGCTGACAGACATTTTTTTATTCCAGATTTTGCAGTTGTAGAGTTAAAAAACGAAACACGAACACTATATAACAATCCGGTGTTTTTTCAATCCCGGATTGCGGAAAAAATCATGGAAAGAGTGATCCCCGTTTCCCCTGGCGGATTTCTCCCGGCCGTTCAGCGGAATGTTCCCGAACCGGCGGTTCTTCCCGCGGCGTCGCGGTAGATGATCCTGCCGCCGGTTCTGGTCGCCGTTCCCGTGACTCTTCCCGCGGCGTCGCGGTAGGTCGTGACATTGCCGTTGGTCGTGGCGCGTCCCGTGACTCTTCCCGCGGCATCGCGGTAGGTCGTGGCGTTTCCCGATCTCGTGGCGTGCCCTGTGACTCTTCCCGCGGCATCGCGGTAGGTCGTGGTGTTCCCCGATGTCACGGCGCGTCCCGTGACTCTTCCCGCGGCGTCGCGGTAGGTTTTTCCGGAGGCGTTGACTGTGGCGGAGCCGGAGAAGGCTCCCTGCGCATTCCGGTAGCTGGTCGTGCCGGAAGGCTCTCCGCCGATCAGCTGGAACGTCCAGAACAGAAGAAACAGAATCACCAGAATCAGGAGCAGGGACGCCAGGCAGCCGGAGGAGTTTTCATTGTGCCTGCCCGGTTCCCAGCGGGCCCCGCAGTTGGCGCAGACCATTTCCACGTCGCCGGCGCCGAGCAGTCCGAGCAGCAGCCCGATCCAGCCGAAAAGAAGCAGCCCGAGGCAGCCGCATCCCATGTCGTAATTCTTCCGGACCGGCGCAATCTGCGACGAGCCGCATTCCGGACAGCGAACCTGAATTTCATTTTCCATGATGAGGTCCTCCCTGTGCATTGTTTTGCGTTACTATAGCATCTCTTCCGGGAAAAAGCCAGCGTCCGGAACCTTCCTGCCGGAGGCGGTTTCTACGGTTCGATCCGGAAGCGGGCGGTGAGCGTCGTCGGATCGGCGGACTGGATTCCGACCCGGACGGAATCACCGGGTTCCAGCTTCCCGCCTCCGCGGCTTTTGAACTCATACGCGAGTGACGGAATCAGAAATGTCAGACGGTCGTCGATGCGGTTCACCAGCACGGCCTCCCCGCTCCAGTCCGGATTCTGACGGAAAAACACCTGCATCCAGAAATCGTCCGCCTGCCGTTCCAGCTTCCTCCGGAGCGCGGACTCCTTCTCCGCGCTTGAAATGCGCTCCTCGAGTTCTTCTTCCGTCAGCGGGGGCTCCCCGGCGATCCAGCGGCGCAGCTGCCGGTGCGCGAGCAGATCGACATACCGCCGCAGCGGGCTGGTCACGCGGACATAGGGATCCAGTCCGAGCCCCGCATGCAGGCCGGGCGAGGTCCGGACCGTGCTCGGCGGGCAGAGGCGCCGCAGCGCATACATGCCGCTCAGGGTTTTCTCATCCGGGCGTTCCCCTTCAATCGGAGGCTGCACCGCAAACGGCATGGCAAGTTCCTGTTTGACCGCGAACTCCGCAACCGCGGCGCCCGCGGCCAGCATCGCGTTGGCGACCAGTTCCCGTTCCGGCGTCAGTTCCACCGGCGTCACTTCGACCCTGGCGTCCTTCAAGCGGATGTCCGTTTCCGGCAGACGGATGAAGAGCGCGCCGGATTGTTCCCGTCTGCGGCGGAAGCGTTCCAGCGCTTCGGAAATTTCCCGCAGCGGCGTTTCTTCCATCCGCGCGGCCGCTCCGGCATAGGTCAGGCGTTCGACGCGCACGGTGCTCAGAAGACACTTTTCCAGCACGGCATGTCCGTCGTCTCCGATCCGGACGGCAAAGCTGAGGGCCGGGCTTGTTTCATTCAGCCCGAGCCCGAAGACGCGCGTCGCCTCGGGCGGCAGCATGTGGACGACGGTTTCCGGCAGATACAGATTTGCGCCGCGCCGCCTGCATTCCAGATCGATTTCGCTTCCGTCTGTCACGACGGATGCGGGATCGGCGACATGCACCCAGAGCAGACCGTCCGCGAATCCGATTGCGTCGTCCGGATCGGCGCTGCCCTCGTTGTCGACGGCAAGAGAGATCATTCCCGTCAGATCCTCGCGTGTTTCGCAGGGAGGCGCGGGAAGCGGAAATTCCGGATTTCCGAGCTCGATTCCCGCACGTTCCGGATAGGGATCGGTCAGCTCATTCCAGACGCCGAGGCGCAGAAGAAGCCGATGCGCCTTTTCCGGCGTGGCTTCGATGCCGAGCTCGCGCATCAGACGGCTGTTTTCACTCCGCCCCAGGGCGAGCTGTTCGATTTCCGACATCAGCGGGCGGTCTTCCGGGAGGAGCGTCCCCGCGCGCATCCGCTCCAGCAGCGCGGCGCGGTGTTCCTTCGCCTCGTTCTTCGCGCGCTCCGCCGCGAGTTCCGCTTCAACTTCCTCTTTTGCGCGCGCTTTCACGCCGTCTGTGAGGTTCCCTGTGAAATAGATGCCCTGCGCAAGGATTTTCCATGCGCCCCAGAAGGCGTCCGGCGTGTTTTCGGAATACAGAAGCGCGGCGAATTCCGCAAACGGGATCGTCTCCCCTTCGATGAGTTCGGCAATTTCCGCGCAGTCAACCTCGCGCATTTCGCGCGGCGGGAGGGTTGTGACCGGGCCGGGATGCAGGTATTCAAAGTCCTTGGCCCGGACCGATTTCGACGCTCCTCCTTCAATCCGGATTTCGATTTTATCCCCGTTGAGTCCCGTGATCTGTGCGCTTTTCCCGTGGTAGACGACCAGCGCGCCTGTATTGTATTTCAGCATTGCGATGTTCCGTTCCGCTTCAAAAATGATTTTGTCTTTCGGCGCGGAGCCTTTTGGCGGAAACCGCGCGTTCCGGAACCGGGAACTTACATGCGAAACGGTTCGAATGCAACAGAAATGCGCGGAAAATCAGCTCTTTTGCGCGGGAAACGAACTTTTTTCCGGGAAAATATTCGGAAAAGCGCTTGCAAAATCCGGCCTCCGGCTTCATTTTCCGTAACAGGGAACTAAAACACAATCCCGGACAAGGAGCTTTCCATGGCGAAAACGTATGTGCTTGACACCAATGTCCTTCTTCACAGCGCAAAGGCGCTTGACTCTTTTCAGGACAACCAGGTCGTGCTTCCGATGGCGGTCATTGAGGAGCTGGACAAATTCAAGAAGAATCAGGACGAGCTTGGCAGAAACTCCCGTCAGGTTGTGCGGAAAATCGACGCGCTGCGTCTGAAGGGGCGTCTTTCCGAAGGGGTTCCGCTCCAGAATGCGGCGGGGGGAAAACCGTCCGGAACGCTTCGGATCGTCTCCGGCGAAGGAAGTCTTCCCGGCAATATGGACATGAGTGTCGCCGACAACCGGATTCTGCTGGTGGCCTACATGCTTCAGCAGAAGGCGGATGACAAGAACAGCGTCATTCTGATCACCAAGGACCTGAATCTGCGTCTCCGCGCCGACGGCCTCGGCATTCCGGTCGAGGATTTCGAATGCGAGAATGTCAAATATGAGGAACTTTACACCGGAACGGCGGAAACGGAGGTCCCCCAGGCCGTGATCGACTCGTTTTTCAAGGAGAAAGCCGTTGCTCCCCCGGAAGGCATGATTCTTCATGCCAACGAATTCGTGACGATGAAATGCGGCTCGAAGTCCGCCATCGGCCAGTTCCGCGACGGCCGTCTTGTCATGCCGCGCGAACTGCCTGGAGACATGGTCTGGAACATCAGGCCGCGCAGCCGCGAACAGCGGATCGCGCTTCAGCTTCTGATGGATCCCGCAATTCAGATCGTCACGCTTGTCGGTCAGGCCGGGTCGGGAAAGACCCTTCTTGCGCTTGCCGCCGCGCTGCAGCTTGTGCTGCGCGACAATCTTTTTGAAAACATCCTCGTTTCGCGCCCGATCATCCCGTTCGGAAAGGACATCGGCTATCTGCCCGGCGATAAGAACGAGAAGCTCAGCGTCTGGATGCAGCCGATCTACGACAATCTGGATTATCTGCTCCATTCGGAAAAACGCGGCGAGTCGGTCAAGCGGAAGGTCGATGAACTGATCCGCACCGACAAACTCGAACTCGAAGCGCTGACCTATATTCGCGGACGAAGCATTCCGCATCAGTTCGTCATCATCGACGAGGCGCAGAATCTTACGCCACACGAGGTGAAGACGATCGTCAGCCGCGCCGGGGAAGATACGAAGATGGTTCTCACCGGAGACCCGGAACAGATTGACAACCCGTATCTGGATGCCTCCAGCAACGGGCTGAGCTACATTGCGGAGCGTTTCAAGGACCTGCCGCTTCACGGGCACATCACGCTCCGGAAGAGCGAGCGCAGCGAGCTTGCCGCCGCCGCCGCGGAATATCTCTGAGCCTGTGTTCAGTAACGGCTGGAAACGTATCTGCGTTTCCGGCGCATGGCGAGAGCTTCTCCGCAGAGGTGAAGCGAACCGCACAGCACCTTCCTGTGCGGCGTTTCCGCTTCCAGCGCGGTTCTGAGATCGGAGGGACGGCTTGGAATGTCCGGCGCGATGCCGTGCAGAAGCTCCGCCAGAACCTCCGGCGCGCGGCTCGGGCGCGTCGAATTCACAGGGATGAATGTGAAGTCGGCGGCGAGAGGTGCGAGCGTCCGCAGGAACGCTTCCGAGTTCTTGTCCGCGAAGCTTCCGTAGATGAAGCTGAATGTTTCTCCCGGCCAGACTTCCCGCAGGGTGGAGGCGAGAACCTCCGCGCATTCCGGATTGTGCGCTCCGTCGAACACCATGTTTTCCTTCGGAAAAACCTGAAAGCGCGCGGGCCATTGCGCCTTGGAAAATCCGGCGGCGGCTTTCGCCGCATCAAAATGAAAATGTTCCGCGAGATAGTTCAGGACGCATTCGGCGAGCAGAAGATTGCCGCGCTGGTGCGCGCCGAGAAGACGCAGCTTCCTGCCTTCGAAACACTGATACGGAATGCCGTTCTCCACAGACAGAACCGCCTTCGCCGGAGCTTCGGGCGGACGCGTGATGCCGACGCCGAGCTCCCGGGCGCGCGCCGCGATGACTTCATAGGCTTCGGGCGGAATGCTCCGCCCGGGAAAGAGCGGAACGCCCGGCTTGAGAATTCCGGCTTTTTCAGATGCGATTGCGGCAAGCGTGTTTCCGAGATATTCCGTGTGTTCCAGCGAGATCGTTGTAATGACCGTTGCGACGGGCGTGACGATATTGGTTGCGTCGAGCCGGCCGCCCATGCCGGTCTCCCATACGGCGAAATCGGTTTCAGCGCCGGCGAAAAGAAGGGCCGCCGCCGCGGTTGCCGCCTCAAAATAGGTGACGCGCATTCCGCACTCCGCCTGCATGGCGTCCGCCGCTCCGCGGACGCGTTCCAGGGCTCCGGCAAGACGGAGATCGTCGACGGGTTCTCCGTCAATGCGGAATCGTTCATTCACGTCAGCCAGGTGCGGCGAAGAGTAGAATCCGGTCCGGAATCCGGCGTTCCGCAGCGCCGCTTCCAGCAGCGCCCCGGTCGAACCTTTCCCGTTGCTTCCTGCGATGTGAATGAAGCGCAGGCGCTTTTCAGGCGAACCGATTCTGCGGAAGAGTTCGCGCGTCTGGTCCAGACCCAGCTTGACGCCGAAGAATTCGCGTTCGCCGAGCCACTCGAGAAGCTCTCCGGCGTTTTCCATGATTCCGCAGAACCCTCAGTAGAGAATCGGCGACCAGTTCGCGCCGTTGCATTTGGATTTTCCGGAGATCAGCACCCTTTTTTTGTTGGTCCGGGTGTCGACCACGTAGATCGTGCCGCGGCTGGAGAGCACGACGTGGCGGTTGTCCGGCGCCCAGGAGGGGCTTTCCCCCTCGACGGCGGGCGCGGAGGAGTCCGCGATGAGCGCGCTCTCCCCTTTGGGGCCCGCATAGTTCATGACGCTGGAGAGATCCAGCACCTTGAGCGTGTAGGCGCCGAGCCGCGCGGCGTAGGCAATCTTGTTGTCCTTCGACCATGCCGGTGAAACCGATTCGCTTCCAAGCACGCCCGGGACGCGTCTGGGAGTGCCTCCCGCCGCACTGATGATGTAGAGGCGCGGACGCCCGTTGACATTGGAGACGTAGCAGATTTCCCGGGAGTCCGGCGACCATGCGGGGCTCGCTTCGACGGCGCGGTCCCCGGTGAGACGCTTCAGGTTGCCGCCCTCGACGTCGCGCACGTAAAGATCCATCTGGTTGCCGACGGAGACGACGAAGGCGATCTTTTTCCCGTCCGGGGAGATGCGTCCGGAGTTCAGGCCGTTCTGGCGCACCAGCGCGCGGCTGCGGTTGTTCACCAGGTCATACTCGACCAGCGGCGTGGAGGAGACCAGAAACTGGTTGTAGAGAATCGCGCGCCCGTTCGGATGCCAGGAAGGTTCGATCGAAAGCGTGTTGTTGTTCGTGAGTTTCGTGATGTTTCCCCCGTCGAAGTCGCAGAGATAAATCTCCTTCTTGTTTTTCCCGACTTCGGCTGCGAATACGATTCTTGTCCGGCAGATGCCGGGAATGCCGAACTCCCTGTTCAGAACGGCGTCCACTGCCGCATGGGCGGTTTTTGCCGCATCCGCTCCCCGCGCCGTGACGGTGTACAGCGGGACGCCCGCGCCGTTGGAGACGGTGAGGGCGGCCGAGTTCTCCTCCGCCTTGCCGCTCACGATGTAGTCGCTCGTATTGCCGCGCACGACGTCGAGCCAGCCGCAGCAGCGGAAGTCCGAAACGATCTTTGCCGCGGTTGCCGCGTTCCCCGCGATATTCTGAATCCGGACTGTCGGATTTCCCTTTTTGCCTTCGCCCGTGACTGTGACCTGGGCCGCCAGCGGCAGAAACGCCAGCGCCGATAAAAGAAGCATAACGCGACGCATGAAGAAATGTACTCCTGATTGAATGTTTGGTTGATTCAGGAGGTAAATTACTCCTCTTTTGGCCAAGGGCAAGCGGAGAAATGAAAAAATCATTTGTAATTTTCCCGTTTCCGTGGAATATTATCCGTCTGCCGGAATGCGCTCCGGCGGATTTTCAACCGGATATCAGGAGTGAACGCAATGGCTTTTCTGGAATGCAGTCTTTTTTCGGAGTCGCTGGGGATGACCTCCAGCGTCAATGTCGTCCTGCCTCAGAATACGAGCGGGCAGATCGGTTTGAAAGGGGTGGCCGCCGATGACGGCGGCTGTCCGGTGCTTTATCTTCTTCATGGCATGTCCGACGATCACAGCATCTGGATCCGCCGAACCTCCGTCGAGCGTTACGCCACCCAGTACGGACTCGCCCTCGTGATGCCAAACGCACACCGGAGCTATTACACCGACATGGCCTGCGGACTGAAATACTGGACCTATGTCAGCGAGGAACTGCCGCGCCTGATGCATGCATTCTTCAAAATTTCCAACCGGCGCGAGGATACGTTTGTTGCGGGGCTTTCCATGGGAGGCTACGGCGCATTCAAGCTTGCGTTCAACTGTCCGGAGCGTTTCGCCGCCGCGGCCAGTCTCTCCGGCGCGCTCTCGCCGCTGGGGCTTCTTTCGCACATGCCGGAACGCAAGGCCGAATTCCGCAACATCTTCGGCGACGCTTCCTCCATTCCCGGTTCGGTCAACGATCTTTATGCGCGCTCGGAAGCCTGCGTAAGGAACGGCGTCGCTCTTCCGAAGCTCTTCATGACCTGCGGGACATCCGACTTCCTCTATGAGGAGAACCAGAAGTTCCGCAGGCATCTGGAATCGCTCCGCGTGGATTTCACCTATGACGAGGGCCCCGGGACGCACGAGTGGGGCTACTGGGATCAGAAGATCCGCGAAATCATCCGCTGGCTCCCGATCCGCCGGGCGAAAATCTGACTGCCGGAGCGGATTTTCCCCGCTCACGGAATCTTTTCGATGCGGACGTCGTCGAACCACGCTTCGCCCGCGGCGTTCCAGATCCAGAGTCCGAGGCGGGGCGTGCAGTCCTTTCCCGTGTCCGGGGGCGTTGTGAATTCGAACGAGAGCTTGTGCCACGGGTGCGTGCCGGTGATGCGGGTGTCCGGAAACGCGCGCCCCTTTGTTTTTGTGAAGTAGAGAAATGCGCCCGCGCCGAGCGGCGGTTTGATGTTTTCAGTCCGGATGAAATAGCTGAGGCGGTATTTTGTGTCCGCTTCCAGCTTGACGGCCTGTCCGGCGCTCATGCGTCCGCCCGGAATGTTTTTCAGATGAAGGCTTTTCCCCCCGGAGATGAAGATCCTGGAATCGAGTTCAAAACTCTGCCCCTTGTCCGGCATGCTGCGCCAGAGGCTCCACGCGCCCGTCCGGTAGCGTTCCAGTTTTTCGATCCGGAAATCGGGATCGGCGAGGAGATTGGTGTCGCGTTCCTTTTTCAGAACGAGTTTCCCATAGCGTTCCAGCGCATGGAAACTTCTTCCCGGCATCGGACTCCACTGATAGTAGACCTCCCCGACACGGGGACCTTTCAGCGCCCGGTGGCGGGCGAAATTGACCGGGAATCCCGTTTTGTCATATTCCCCGAGCGATTGCCACGGCACCTTGACGACGGCTTCCCAGGCGTCTGGCAGTTTTTTCACTTCCACTGAGGCGGAGCTGTTCCATTTCGGGTCGGATGCTTCGTTTACAGAGTTGGCGGAATCGAACAGCGCGCCGTTCGCGTTGACAACCAGATGAAAATAGTGTTTCCGGTCGCCGGAGGGATTCAGGAAGATTTCCACGCAGGAGTCGGCGTAGGTCTCGGCGGCGTCGCGCGCGGTCTCCTTTGCAATCAGATCCTTCATACGCACTTCCTCGCAGTGGAAGGAGAAAATCAGATCCTTTTCGTCACATGTGATGCGGACGCGCGTCCCGACCTCGTTGACCTCCCCCCGGAAGGGGCGCAGATGGACTTTTCCGGGAACGGCGGAAGACCAGCTCCCGATGGCGTTCCGGTTGTTTTCGAAGCGTGCGGAGCCTTCCAGAAGGGGGACCAGAAGGTGTCTGCGCATGAAACGGATGCGTTTGAGCGCGTCCGGCGTCTTCGCCGCAGCCCTTTCCGCGCGGTCGAAAAGCCGGGCAAATGATTTCAGTTTTTCCGGAGAGTAGATTTTTGTCCAGACGTCAATGTCAGGAGGAACCTGTGCGACCGGACCGAGCGCGGTGTCCACGGTGCCGCCGGCGATTTTTTCCACCCAGACCGTCTCGAGTTCATCGTAGAACTGCCGCATCATCGGCGCGCCCGGTCCGAACATCGCCTTGTAGTGATCCTCCAGAAGCGCATTCACGTCGGCGTGATTGTTCCAAGTCGCCTTCGCAAAAATGTAATAGTTCAGATAATTGAAGATGTAGAAGTCGGTTTCGGACTCGATGAAAGCACCGTAGAGGTGCTCCCTGCGCTCCTGGAAATAACTTCCGATATGGCGGTGCATCATGGCGGGGATGCCGGGCATGGCTTTCTTCCCGTATTTTCCGGGATAGGTCCAGAGCGAAACTTTGCTGTCAAGCTTGTCCGTCCATGCCTTGATCTTCGCGTCGTCGCTTGTCTGATCGCTTTTTCCGGGTCCGGTCACTGCGATTTGCACGGCGACGTTCCGCGGAATGTCGCAATCCGGAATTTTGTCATACGGCGGATAGGCCATTTGCGTGACGGTCCCGGGGATGCCCTCTTTTGCCAGACGGTTTGCGATCTCCGCCGTGAAGCGCCAGATGAAGTTGCTGACCGCCTGGCTGTTCTGCCCGTAGGATTTGCCTCGTCCCGCCGGCGCGATTCCGCGGCATTTCCCGCAGCCGCACCAGTAGAGCCAGTCCTGCGTCATCAGGGAGAAATAACCCGGGCGCGCGGCGTTGAAATTCCAGTGTCCGAGTCCGCGCGACGCGGGCGCTTTGCCTGTCAGATACGCTTTCGCATCCTGAAAGATCTCCTCGCGGATGCCGCTGCTGAAGCAGAGATGGCCTGTGTGCGGAAGCGACGGATCGTTGTAACGCTTCCCGTCCGGCATCATGGCGAAATATTCCGGATGGTTCCGGAAGCGTCTGATGTATTCCATGTGAGCAAGCCCGTGTCCGAACGGAATCACGTTTTCCGTCATGCGGAGACGAAGCAGATTCAGATTGATCCCCTTGACGCCGCCGTAGCTGCCGTCTCCTTCATACCATTTTCCGTCGTAATGGAGAAAACGGCGGTCGATGAAATCCGGACGCTCCAGAATGTCGATGACGGGCGGCAGGAACAGTGCGCCTTTCGCCGGAACGATTGTGCCGGTTTCGCCGGGAAAGAAGAACCTCGCTCCGGCGAAACGTTCCAGAAAATCGTAGACCGCGCTCAGTGTCCCGCGCCGGTAGCACTGTGCCCACCTGTTCTGCGCGGGCGCGTCATCCGGGGAATCCTTTCCCGCAAGATAAACGCTGTTGCCGATGCGCCGGATATAGTATCCCTGTTCGGGGAGTGCGGATACCCGGATTTCGGCTTTCCGGGCAAGCGCATTGTCGCCGAGAATCAGCGACACCCCGCTTTCCCGGGGGGTTTTCACGATTTCCGGTTTTACGCCGGTCGCCTTTCCGAGAAAGGTCCGGAGCTCCGTTGCGGCAAATTTGAGAAGAGGGGTTTCCTCCGGGACGACAATCACGGGATATTCCGCCTTCGCGGGGGTTCCCCCGATCCGGACGATCCGTTCCCCCTGTTTGAACTCCATCGCGTTTGCGGTCAGGGCGCAGCAGATGAAAATCAGGAGGGCCAGTTCCTTTCGTTTCATACTTTTTCCTTTTCCTTTGAACTGATTTGCAGTGCGGCGGCGTCATTCAAAAAACCAGAAATACCGCCGGTCGCCGACGGTATAATTTTCCGGCGTCGGGATATCCTGGAACGGCACCCGTTCCACATGAAAGTCCGCGAAAAGGATATTCGCGCCTCCGGAATGCGGAGTCCCGGTTTTATAGGTCGTATGGGCGTTCGAGAAGGAAAGCAGCTGGGCCGCATTCTGTCCGGCGCATTCTCCTGCAATCATGGTTTTGACCGGACGCCTGAAACGGGAAAGCACTGCCTTGTTCCCGGAAAGGAAGGTCTGGTAGTTGATTCCGGAACAGAAGACGCTCTGTCCGGGAACGGGGACATAACTCGGACAGGCAAGGCGGGTATGTTTCCCCGTTTCGGTGATGATCCCGAAATTGTTCTTTGCCGTATTGCCGCTCTCTCCGAGGTAGACGGCGAGATACCCGTTCGCGTTTCCTCCCCCGAAGAAATATTTTTCCGGCGAACCGTAGTCGCGGTACGGCGGAATGTGCTCCTTGTGGTCGGACGTATACATCGCCACGGCTTTCCCCAGCTGGGAGAAATTCGAGATGCAGGAGGTTCTGCGTGCGGATTCGCGCGCCTTGTTCAGGGCAGGCAGCAGCATTCCCGCAAGAATTGCGATGATCGCAATCACGACGAGAAGCTCGATCAATGTGAATCTGCTTCGTCTGGACATGAATCATGTTCCTTTCCTGTTTCCGCTATTCCGCGTTCTCATACTGTCCCGGATGACAACATCATACGGGGAATAGGCGATCCGTTCGGACATTTTCATATTCTGCCAGTCCGGGGGAATTGTCAGCAGGCGGTCGACGGCGTTCCTTCCGATCCGGAAGTAATGGAAGTCGATGGTGGAAAGCCCCGGTGTGAGGAACTGCCCGCCGGGAAAACCGCAGAAGCCCATGAGCGAAACATCCTCCGGAACCCGGAGCGAATGCGTCTTCAGCGCCTTCAGCGCCATGATCGCGAAGAAATCCGAGAAGCAGACGACCGCTGTGAACTCCTTTTTCTGCCTTATGAGCGATCCGATCGCCTCCGCGACCTGGTCCTCCCGATAAGGCGCTTTCAGGAAGAGTTCCGGATCCGGGTCCGCGCCGAGCGCTTTGAGCATTGCGGAATATTCGCCGCCGGAATAGCCCCGGATTGCGCTGCTGGTGGAAAGCGCCGCCAGCGTCACAATTTTTGTATGCCCCATTTTCACCATGGAAGCCACCGCGTCCCGGAATGCCCGGCGTTCGTCCACGATGTTCATCGGGAAGGGAATCCGGCGGAACCAGTGGAGGCAGCTGTGGGGAAAGAGAATCGGCGTGCGGAGTCTCCGGAGCACCGGCATTTCCTCGGCTTCTTCCCAGGAGGTGTGATCCATATGCAGAATCCCCGTGAACCGCTCGCGGTTCAGAAACTGTTCGATCTCCCCGGGCGTCTGGCTGCGCAGAAAGGTCGTGGACATCTTTTCCACTGTGATGGAGAGTTCCCCCGCGCGCTGTTCGATTCCCGGCATGGTATAGTTCCACGGCATGCTGATTTCCGTCGAATCCGGCAGCAGGACGAGAATGCGCCGGCGTTTTTCCTGTTCTGCAACGAAAATTCCCTTGGCCCAGCGGCTGACGATCAGACCCCGGGAGCAGCCTTCCCGGAGCGCCTGACGCAATGTCGTGCGGCTGACTCCGAGCGTCTTCGATAGATCGCGCTCGGGGGGAATCGGCGTTTCCGCAGGGCAGTCGCGGCAGAACCGTTCGAGCCCGGAAAGCAGCTGCCGGTAAATCGGCGTTCCTGTCCGCCGGTCGATTTTCAGATAATCGTAAATCGTCATAATACCATCAGAACCATTAATACCTTTAATACCATTAATTATAAATAAAAGAGTCTCTTTGTCAAGGGGGCGTCCTGAAAATCAGGATGTTTTTGCAAGGGGTTCGCTTTCCCGTTTTTGCCTCGGGAGCGGGGAAAAGAATTTTTTGCGGCAGATGCGTCCGGATGCGTTTTCCGTGCTACGGCGACCACTCCGGGATGCCTTCGACCGGATGGGCCCTGCGCCATGCGCGGAACTCTTCCGGCGTTGACACTCCTCCTTCGAGGACTGCGCGGCAGTATTCAATTCCCATGACATGTTCCGTTTCGTCCGCGGCGTATTTCAGATGCAGGATGGCCCGGCGTGTTTCCGGCGTGAGAACGGCTTCGATCCGCTCCGCGATTTTCTCGAATACGCCGTCGTAGCGGGAGCCCTTGCGGATCTGGATCATGTCGAGCGTCCAGAGCGCGCCGTCTTCCGCGCGGCAGTCCGCGTGCCATTCGAGACATTCTTCGGGGGTGCCGGCAAGATTGCGGTATGTCATCTGCGTCACGGCGGGATTCTCCGCGAAGCGTCCCATTGCGCGGAAACTTTCCGCAGGATTGAGTTCCGCCGTGTAAACATGCAGATCAATGTCCCTGTGTTTCGCCAGAAGTCCCGTCCGCAGAGAGCCGACAAGACGGATTTCCGCGCCGATGCTCTCCCAGGCCTGAAGCACGCCGCTTGTCCGCAGAAGACGCCACGCCGCGCGCTGATTTTCCGCCGCGGGTTCGTCCGTTCCCGGCGGCGGTTCGAATTGCTGTGCAAGCCCTGTTGTACACAGAGATGCCGGGAACTGGGAAAGGTTCGTATCAAACTCCTTTGCGGCGCGGGATTTTTCCATCTTTTTCTCCTGTGTGACTTTTCCGGACATGACGGTCCCTTCTTATTCAAAAAATCTGTTTCATAGTGCGATGCTCCGCATCGCCAGAATGGCTTCGTGCTCTTCTCTCAGTTCTTGTGCGATCCGGCAGCGCAAGCCGGCCTCCGTCGGGAACTTTCCCCGGCTTCCAGGAGACGGAAGAATGCGCACGCATTCTTCTCGGGGTCAAGGGTCGCTGCCCCTTGTGCGATCCGGCAGCGCAAGCCGGCCTCCGTCGGGAACTTTCCCCGGCTTCCAGGAGACGGAAGAATGCGCACGCATTCTTCTCGGGGTCAAGGGTCGTTGCCCCTTGTGCGATCCGGCAGCGCAATCCGGCCGCGAAATCTCCGATCCCTCCGTGTCATGCTCTGCACCGGGGCAGTTCATTTCCCTGTTTTCGGAGCGTCGTTCTGCTGTTCGGCCTTTTTTCTTGCCGTCTCGATGCGGGCGCGTTCCTCTGCGTCAAGTTTTGCGCTCGCCCGGTGAAATGCCCGGACAAGTTTTTTCTTTTCCTCCCGGATCCGGCTCCGCAGGAGTTTCCGCCGTTCCGCCGGGAGTTTCTTCTCTTTCAAACCGGCTTCGCTCATCTCCAGCGCTTCAAGCTTTGCGTCGCGCTGTTCTTCCAGTTCACGGATTTTTTTCCGTTTCTCAAGACTTGCGGCAAAGATTTCGCGTTCAACAGGGTCCTTTCCCTGATAATGTTCCAGGAACTCGTCCGGAAGTTCCTTGAAGAGAATGGTTGCCGTGCGTGTCTTCTTTGCTTTCTGATACGTGATCCGGATGCCGATGGGAGCGACTTCGACGATTTTATAATCGGCAAAAACCTTTCCTTTCAGCGTGACGAGATCGTCGGCGCGGAGAAACGCCGCGGCGGTCAGAATCAGAAGAAGCGGAAAGCAGGTGCGTCCCATTCCGTCGCTCCTCTGTTCAGAAACGCTGTCCGTAAGGATTTTCCCTGCCGTCGGCGTCCTCGCGGAGCAGGAACATTGCGCCGTAATGGAACTCTCCGCCGTCGCGGATGAATTTCAGAAGCGTTCTCTGAAGCGAGGTGCGGACCGGAACCGTCTCCGCGCCGTCGCGGTCCGCCTTGATGCCGAAGACGCGGAAGACCGTGTCGGCTTTCCCGGGGTAGGGGATCAGGTAGGCTGCACGCTGGAAGGCCAGAATGTTGGAGTCGGACGGCAGGATTTTCTGGAGCCGTGGGTCCAGAAGCCAGGTGCTGCAGAAAAAGGCTTTCCAGTGGTAATCCGGTTCATAGCGCCGGAAGAAGTCCATGGCGCGGCGCATGGAATCGACACAGAGCGCATGGGTCAGGGCGCCGCCTTCCGGAATGTGGATGTTCAGGACCGGATCGCCGAAGGAGAGAACCGGGTCCCAGTCGGTTTTCGGCAGGGAGATCGGCTCGCGTTCCGCGCGGCCGTCCGGTGTGATGCGGTTGCCCGTATAGGAGCTTTCGTTTTCCCGGTAGATGCTCACCCAGCTTCCGGGGGAGGGCGTCTTGCCGAGATCGTCGCGGATGCCGTCTGCGGTGTAGCGGAAACCGGCGTCGGAAAGGGCCGTGACTTCCCCGCTGAGATTGTTCCGGAAAACGAAGGTGCGCGACTGAAAGGTTGCGCGCAGATTGAACTGGAGTCGGCCGAAGCTCAGAAGCGTGCAGTTCAAATGCCCCTGCAGCCAGACGAGAATCATCCAGGCGATGCCCGGCGTTCCGAAGTTCCGCTTGTAGTGCGCCACCCAGACCGCCATGTCGCGGAAGGCCGAGTCACGCATCGCGTCGTCCCATCCGCGGCTTTCATAGTTCCGGATTCCGAAGGGAAAGCCGGAAAGCACCAGCAGAAAGTAGAAGACGCCGCACTGTTCCTCGCCGAGAATCCGTTCCAGCTTGGGGTCTTCCGGGAGCACCTCGGAAAACCTCAGTTCCTGCCGGTAGAGCAGATCGTGCAGATCCCAGAGGAGACGCATGAAGGAGTCGCGCGTGAGAAGCGCGTCCTTGACGGCGATGATCTTCCGGATGTCCGTTTCCTCGAGTCCCGCCATTTTCGAATATTTTTCGATGTAGGCGTTCTGCAGAAACGGGACCTTTTCAATTCCGGGGAAGGGTCTCGGCGCCGGCATGATTCAGCACCCGAGCGCGTTCCGGACGGCTTCGAGCGTCGGCGGAATCTGTACGGGACGGTTTGCAAAGGTTCCCCGGATTCCCAGTTTTCCGAGCTGGTCCTGATGATAGCCCACGACGGCGTCGGGATCCTTGAGGATGTTTCCTGTGAGAATGCCGACGACCTTTTCCTCCGGACGGATCACGCCCGCGTCCGCCAGTTTTTTGGCTCCGGCGAGCGAGCAGCACGATGCCGGCTCCGCGCCGATGCCGGCGGCGTCGAGCTTCGCCTTCGCATCCATGATCTCCTGTTCGGTGACCTGTTCGACGGTTCCGCCGCTCCATTTGACCGCGCGGAGAGACTTTTCCCAGGAAACCGGATTGCCGATCTTGATTGCGGTCGCGATCGTTTCGGGATTCTTCACCGCCTCGTAGGGTGTGTGCTGCGTCCACATTTTGTAAAGGGGATTGGCTCCCGCCGCCTGGATCACTGCGATTTTCGGAATTTTCGAGAGGATTCCCAGCTCGTGAAGCTCCATCAGGGCCTTGCCCATGGCGCTGCTGTTGCCGAGATTGCCGCCGGGGATCACGAACCAGTCGGGCACCTCCCAGTCGAGCTGCTGGAGCGTCTCAAAGGTAATGGCCTTCTGACCCTCGATCCGGAAGGGATTGATGGAGTTGAGCAGATAGATGCCCAGCTCCCGGCAGACATCCTGCACCAGACTCATCGCGTCGTCGAAATTGCCGGAAATCTGCAGAGTGATTCCGCCGTATGCGAGCGCCTGCGCCAGTTTCCCGTAAGCGATTTTTCCCTCGGGAATGAAGATCACGGATTTCATGCCGCTGACGGCGGCGTAGGAGGCCATGCTCGCACTGGTGTTGCCGGTCGAGGCGCAGGCGACGGTTTTCGCGTTGAAGAGCTTCGCCGCGCTGGCGCCGCAGGTCATGCCGCGGTCCTTGAAGCTTCCGGTCGGATTCTCTCCCTCGTGCTTGAAGTAGAGATTGTCAAGCCCGGCCCATTTTCCGGCGGAGCCCGCCGGATAGAGGCGCGTATTGCCTTCCTGCCTTGTGACGATTTTGTCGTCGGGCGCATCCAGGATGAGTTCGCGGTAGCGCCAGACGCCGGAGGATTCGATGCCGCGCTTCATTCCCCAGCGCTTTTCCCAGAGAGCCTTGAGCTCCTCTCCGTCAAGTCTGCTTAAGTCCCGCTTCACGTCCAGAATGCCGCCGCATTCGCAGTTGTAGCGGAGTTCCCCGATGTCATAGGTTCTGCCGCACCGGACGCATTGCAGATAGGATTCGGTTCTGATCATTTTCATTTTTCCCGTTGGTGATATTGATTGATTTTTTCTGTTTCAGCAAATCAGCGTTTCGCGATTTTGAAGATGTAGAAGGCGCCGAATATCTGATAGAGCGCGGGCGGAATCCAGACGATGTACTGCGGAAAGAGTTTCGGAGATTCCCGCAGGGTGTCGGAAACGAGCACCGCCCCGAAATAGAGTCCGGCGAGCAGAACGCTCAGAAAGAGTCCGATGGAGGTTTCGCGCCGGGAGGTCCGGACGGCGAGCGGCATTCCGAGCAGAAGGAAGGCGATCGGCGCAAGCGCGAGTGCGACGCGCTGGTTGAGCTCCACCTCCAGCTGCGTGGTGTCTTCCCCGCGCTTCTTGTCAAGGCTCATTCTGGCGAGGAGCTCCATGGCTGTGAGATATTTGTCCCGTCTGGAGACGCGCGCCGCGTTGAATCCGCGCCCGTAGTCGATCTGGAAGGTGAGCTCCTTGCTGAAGGTGCGGCGCATGGTTTTGCTGTTTCTGCCGCCTTCGTATGCCGCCACGGTTGCGTTTTTCAGGATCACGTTGAGCATCTGCTTTTCCTTGTCCACTTCGACGAGGCCGCTTGCCGCCGTGACATCCTGCTCCCATTTGCCGTTTTTCCCCATCCGGTAGACCTGGATGTCATGAATGCGGTTGCCGTCCTTGGAGCCGATGTAAATGTAAAGATCGCTGTAGCGGACCGGGATTCCGGGTTCGAAGATGGCGGTCGGCTGTTCGACGATGACGTTTTTGACGAGGTTGCGCGCTTCGCCCAGATAGTGCGGCCCCACCTGAAGCTGCAGATAGAGGCAGGTGCAGGTGAGGATGAACGCGATCACGATGATCGGCGCGACGATCTGCAGAATGGATACGCCGCAGGCGCGCATCGCTGTGATCTCGTTGTCCGCCGAAAGGCGCCCGAAAACGAGCATGACCGATACCAGCGCCGCCCAGGGAATCGTGAACGCAAGCACGATCGGCAGCACGTAAAGCAGGAAGATGAACGCATTCCGGATCGGCACGCCGCTGGAGATGTATTCAAACACCTTCATCAGATGCGAACCCGTCATGCCGAATGTGAGAATTCCGATCGCCATGAGGAAGGTCCCCATGAAGTTCCGGGTCACATACAGATTCAGTATTTTCATATTTTCATCCGGTTTTCGCCGTTAGAGATTTTTTGCCGCAGTATACACGTCAATTTAGCATGCGAAACGCGGAATGGAAAGGCGGGGAAACATGCTTTTTCAAGAAAAAGTTGTTTTTTTATTTTCCGATTCTCCCGTTTTTCTCTGGCAAAATGGCGGAAACGTGGTATCTTATATGCTTCCGGATCAACATGAACAATAAGGAGAACATGCCATGAAGGTATTCAACTTCAATGCAGGGCCGGCCATGCTGCCGACATCCGTGATGGAACGGGCACAAAAGGAATTCTGCGATTACCACGGTACAGGATGCGGCATTCTCGAGCATTCCCACCGCGGCAAGGACTTCCAGGCCGTTCTCGATCATGCCAATCAGAACATCCGCGACATCTTCGGCGTTTCCGACGCTTATGACATCGTTTACATTCAGGGCGGCGCCAGCATGCAGTTCGCCATGATCCCGATGAACCTCATGAATACCGGGGCGGCCGACTATGTCGATACCGGCACATGGTCCGGCAAGGCGATGAAGGAGGCCAAGCTCTTCGGAGAGGTCCGTGTCGCCGCCCAGAGCAAGGATACGAAATACGATCACATCCCGGCGTTTGACACCTGGAAGCTCTCCGATGACGCCTCCTATGTCCACATTACAAGCAACAATACGATCTACGGAACCCAGTATCAGGATTTTCCGACGACCAAGGCGCCGCTGATCGCCGACATGTCCAGCGACATCATGTCCCGCCGCGTTGACGTTTCCAAGTTCGGCATGATCTATGCCGGCGCCCAGAAGAACCTCGGCCCCAGCGGGCTGGCGCTTGTCATCATCCGCAGGGATCTCGTTTCCCGCACGCCGGAAAAGGTTCCCACGATGCTCAGATACGCCACCTACACGGAGAACAACTCCCTTTACAATACGCCCCCGACCTTCGGCATCTACATGATCGGGCTCGTGACCGACTGGATCAAGGAGGTCGGCGGACTTGCCGAGCTTGAAAAGATCAATGACGCGAAAGCGGCTCTGCTCTATCAGGCGATCGACGACTCCAACGGCTTCTACCGCACGCCGGTTCAGAAGTGCAGCCGTTCGAAGATGAACGTCGTCTTCCGGCTCCCGACCGAGGAGCTCGAGGCGAAGTTCCTTGATGTCGTCAAGACCAACGGCATGATCGGTCTCAAGGGCCATCGTTCCGTCGGCGGCATTCGCGCAAGCATCTACAACGCCATGCCGATGGAGGGGGTCGAAAAGCTCGTCTCCATCATGAACGAGTTCAGAAAGAACAACTGATCTTTCCAGTTGTTTCTGAACGTTCGTATGCGGCGGAGGAGGTTCACCGGCCTTCTCCGTCCGGTTTTCAATCTGTCGCGAAGAGGAAAGGAGCCGCACTGTGCTTCAGAGTTATTCAGTTGTAAATGGAAGAATCGCGAAGGGTACGGAAGGGTTTCCGCAGATTGAAGTCTACATCCTGCCCGATGAGACCGAACGCAACCGCCTGATCAACGACTACGGCGTGGACGAGCATACGCTTCTCTCGTCCACCGACCCCGACGAGACGCCCCGTATCGAGTTCGAGGACAACCATACCGCGATCATCCTCAAGTATCCCAAGAACTACTCCGCGGAGGACAACTTCCTCTTCAAGGTCAAGTCCATGGGCATTTTCCTTTTTCCCCCGGAGCGGATCGTAATCGTTCTGGATGACAGCGTCCCGCTTTTCACCGGCCGCCTCGCCTCGAATGTCAAGGCGGCGCAGGATGTTCTGCTGAAAACTCTGCTTCAGACCATCCGCCATTTCGAGACCCATCTGCGCGTCATCAACATGTGCAGCGATGAGATCGAGCATGAAATCAACAAGTCCTGTGAAAACAAGAACCTTCTGAATATGTTCACGCTGGAAAAGGGCCTGGTCTACTATGTCAACGCGCTCAATGGAAACCGGCGCGTGATTGAGCGCATGAAGGTGAACGCCCAGAAATTCAATTTCACAGAGGAAAATATTGAGCTTCTTGACGACCTCGCCATTGAAAACCGCCAGTTCCTCGACCAGGCGGAAGTCTATTCCCAGGTGCTTTCCGGGCTGATGGATGCGCGGGCCTCGATCATCAACAACAATCTCAACATCATGATGAAAAACATGAACGCGATCGTGATTGCGATTTCCGTTCCGACGTTTTTCACCGGTGTGTTCGGCATGTCGGAATTTTCGGAATTGCTGGCCGGTTCGAAATGGTACTTCGGATATCCTGTTTTTCTCATCGTGATGCTTCTGCTCGCGCTGTTCATCTACTGGCTTATTACACGATCCGACAGAAATTCATAAGGAGTTTTCCATTATGCCGATCTATGAATACATCTGCGAAGACTGCGGAAACGCGTTCGAGGCGCTCGTCCGGAATTCAGAATCGAAACCTTCGTGCCCGAAATGCGACTCCCGGAACCTGAAGCGCCGTCTCTCCACCTTTTCGCCTTCGGTGCCGTCCTCCTCCGGAAAATGCCCTGCGGCGGAATCATGTCCCTCCGCGTCCTCCTCCTGCGGCTGCGGCGGCTGCTGCGGCCATAGACACTGACGGTTTTTTCATGAAAAAAAGCGAACTTGACCAGCTGATGATGTCGCTCGGGATCGCCCCGAACCGGAAGCTCGGGCAGAATTTCCTGATCGACGACAATTTTCTGGACGCGCTCATCCGCCTTGCCGACGTCAAACCCGGGGACCGGATCATCGAGGTCGGTCCCGGCTTCGGCGCGCTGACCTCGCGTCTGCTGAAAACCGGCGCTTCGGTCGCCGCCATCGAGTTCGACCGCAAACTGGCGGCATGGCTCCGGATGACCTACGCAAACCGCGGGCTCTGCCTGATCGAAGGCGACGCGTGCCGGGTGGACATCGCGAGCATCTACGGCATTGACACGCCGTTCCGTCTGATCTCGAATCTCCCGTATTCGGCGGGGACGGTGATCGTCGCGAACATGCTCACTTTGAAAACGCCGCCTTCCGAAATGTTCATCATGCTGCAGAAGGAGGTGGCGATGCGCTTTGCCGCGAAGGAGGATACCGACGACTACGGCGCGCTGTCCATCCGCATCCAGGCGATGTACACGGTCGAGCTTGTCAAAACGGCGCCGCCGCAGATGTTCCACCCGCGTCCCGAGGTGGATTCGAGCGTGCTGCGCCTGACGCTCCGACCCGACGCGCCCGACGCTTCGCGCTTCCGCAATCTGACGCGCCTTGTGAACGCCTCCTTCGCCCATCGCCGGAAAAAGATGCTCAAACAGGCGGGGGCTGTTTTCGGTCTCGCGCAGGTGGAGAACGCCATGCGCACGCTCGGCATTGATCCGGACATCCGTGCGGAAAAGGTGAGCGGCGCGCAATTCCTCCGCATGGCGGATCTTCTCGGCGCTTCCGGCGCGGAAAATCCATCTCTCCCGGGAGAATGATTTCCCGGAAGAGAGATTTTCCTGTTTGCAAACCCTTTCCTTATTGTGCCATTTTAGTATTTGAATACAGAAAAAGGGAATGAATTCTGCGATCCGGAAACGGCGGAAACGGCCGGCGCCGGTCTTTTCCCTCCGATCCTGCGGCGTTCCGGCTTTCCGCCTCTCCCTTTCCCTGTGTTCCGGGCCGCTTCCCGCCGCGGACAACGGCAATCCTGAACTTCGCGCCTTGCAATCCGCGCCCGGAAGCGTATAGTATCCCGTTTTTCAGAGAAATCT
Source organism: uncultured Victivallales bacterium (assembly GCA_944390795.1). Classification (GTDB taxonomy): domain Bacteria; phylum Verrucomicrobiota; class Lentisphaeria; order Victivallales; family UBA1829; genus UBA11452. Next base: position 3,621 of record CALXRI010000007.1, on the reverse strand, counting down.
CATGCAAGGCATGAAAGGAATGCTGCCATGAAAAAAGAAGTGGAAATATTCAGCGCAATGCGCTACGGAATGTTCGTTCATTACGGGCTCTTCAGCATGCTGGGCCGCGGAGAGTGGGTGATGAACCGCGAACAGATCCCTCCCGCGGAAATGGAGAAACTTGCGGAAAAGTTCAACCCTTCGCGCTTCAGCGCGGAGGAAATCTGCCGGCTTGCCGTTGACGGCGGAATGAAATACATTGTTTTCACAACCATGCATCATGAGGGGTTCCGTCTCTACGACACCGCGCTGAGCTCTTTCAATGCAAAGGCGGTCTGCGGACGCGATCTTGTGGCTGAAATCGTTGAGGCCGCACGGAAACACGGACTCGGAATCGGACTCTATCACAGCCTGAACAACTGGCACGACCGGCCCGACGCGGTCGCCGCGCTGGAATCCGATGCCGACTATCGGATCTTCATCCGGCATACCTTTGACCGGATCCGGGAGCTTCTCACGCGTTTCAATCCAGTCGACATCCTCTGGTACGACGGCTGGTGGCCCTTCGATGCAGAAGGATGGCAGGCCGAACGGATGAACGAGATGGCGCGGAGCATTCAGAAGCATCTGATCTTCAACGGGCGGAACTGTCTGCCCGGCGATTTCGGGACGCCTGAAAATCATCTTTCCGTGCCCGATCCCTGGCGTCCCTGGGAGGCCTGCATGACGCTGAACGAACACTGGGGATTCCATATTTCCGACGAGGAGTGGAAGTCGCCCCGTGCTGTTGTGAAAATGCTCCTGACCTGTGCCAATGGAAAAGGGAATCTGCTTCTGAACATCGGCCCGCGCGGCGACGGTTCGATTCCGGAAAAGTCCGTTTCGATCATCCGCAAGGTCGGCGCATGGCTCCGCGCAGGCGGCCGCGAGGCCGTGACGGACAACAGGATCATGAAGCTTGGTCCCTGTTTCCGCACGGAAGACGAGCATACGGACTGGGACGGGGCGGGCGTTTTTTCCGCATCTGGATCGAATCTCTTCTTCACAATGTTCTATTATCCCGGAAACACGCTGACCTTCTCCGGATTTGAAATGCAGGTGAAGCGCGTGACAAGCGTTTCCTTCGGCGAGCTTTCCTTCACGCAGGACGGCGGAAAAATCGCCGTTTCCCTGCCGGAGGCGATGGCGGACGCGTTCTGCCCGGTGCTGAAATTCGAATGCGACGGCATTCCGTCCATTTACCGGACCGGCGGCATGCGCATCCCGAAATGCCGCCACACCCGCTACGATCCCGCGCCGCCGGACATCCAGTATTAATGATTCGTTTCCGTATCATAAAACCCTCTGATTTTTTTTCAACCCTGTTGCCCGTGGCGGAAAGCGGTCTATATTGTCCTGTTGTGAAATACATGAGGATGAAGGATGCATATCATTGACCTGACAAGAAGATGGAGGGGCGGCAAAGACGGCTTTGAGGCAGCCGAGTCCGAAGTCGCGCTGGAATCCGCGAATACACGCTATACGGGAGTCGTCTACCGCATTGCGGAAAGCTCCATGCTCGGAACTTACATCGATTTCCCCGGTCACATCCGGGAAACGGACAACGGCGTGGATGCCGGAAACTTTCCCGCGGAGGAACTTTACCGCGCCCCCGCCTCGGTGATCCGGCTGGACCGCGACCACGGGCCGGTGTCCGGTGCTGAACTGGAGGCCGCATTCGGCGGGAAAGCGCATACGCCCGTCCTGGTGATCAACGCCCTTGGCGCGCGCGATGAAACCGAGCTGCCGCCCCGTATCGTCTATCTGGATCACAGCGCGCTCGACTGGATCATTGCCTGCGGGGTGCGTTACCTGATTTCCGACGTGTATGAGAGCCGGGCGCTGCACGGGGTGTTTCTGAAGCTTTTTCAGGCGGGCGTAACGACGGTCTGCTGTCCGGCGAACCTTGCCGCGCTCCACTGCGGAGAGGTGAAAATCACCTGTCTCTTTCTGCCGCTTGCCGGAGTCACCCAGATTCCCTGCCGCCTGATCGCCGAACAGGAGGAGTGACCGTGCGCCTTGCCGCGGGAGACAAAAAAACTGGATTTATCAAGAGAAGGAGTTGTTGGTATGAATGCTGTCGAACTGACAAAATCGCTTCGTGAACTTGGACTTGGGAAAGGGGATGCCGTCCTGCTGCACAGCTCCCTGATCAGCCTGGGGCATATGGAAGGCGGCGCGGAAGCCGTCGTGAAGGCTTTTCTGAATGTGATCGGGAAACGCGGCACTCTTCTTGTGCCTGCCTTCGGCGCGCTCGGGATTATTCCGGAGGTGTTGAAGAAGCGTTCTGACGCCGTGTTCAGCGACTGTCCGGTCGGCACGGTCGCTGCGGTCGGCGCAGCGGCAGAGGAGTTCTGCGCCGGACATTGGAAGGCCGATACGGCGCACGGGAAGAATACGCCGTTCACGAAGCTCGCGGAGAAGGACGGCTGGATCTGTCTTCTCGGCGTGGACCAGGACCGCAACACGTCGCTCCATTCCGTGGAAGCGCTTCTCGAACTGCCGTATCTTTCGCCTGTGACGCGCACCTTCCGGACGCCGGAGGGCGAGGAACTGACAAAGACATGGAGTTTTTATCCCGGTCCCCATCGCGATTTCATCGGGCTTGACCGCATCCTGCTGGAAAGCGGGGCGATGCGCGTCGGGCGGATCGGAAACGCGCAGGTCCGGCTGATCCGCGCATCGAAGATGTTTGAAGTCCTGCTTGCGCTCGGAGAGGAGGATCCCGCCTTTGCGCTCTGCACGAATCCCTCCTGCGCTGACTGCGTGCGCCAGCGCGCCGCGATTTTTGCGGCGGAGATGGCGGAGGAATCGTTCCGCCTGACCGTCTCCTCGCGCCTTGCCGGGCGTTATGTGCCCGAGATGATCGAGAATCTGAAACGCACGGGAATCTCGCTGATCGAACTGGATTATCTGCAGGGGAAGGCGTGCGCGCTGACTCCGGCGGACAAGCTCAGACGCGCCGTCGAGGAACTTGCCGAAGCGGGAATTGCCGTCTCCGCGCTGCGCGTTCCCGCCGTTCCGGACGATCCGGCGAAGCTTGCCGGACTGGCTTCCTCGTGCGGCATCCGGCGCGTGATTCTTCCCCTGATGAATTCCCGGGATGCCGCGGATGTCCTGAAAAAGGCGGGAGTCGAAGTCAGTTTCGTCAATCTCTGCCAGAGCGCACTCTCCGCGAAGAAGGCGGTTGCGGAGCTGGCGGAAAAATCCGGCTGCGATCTTACGTTCAACGGTCCGCGCTTTGTGCAGGCAGGCGAAATGCCTTTCCTGCAGTCCTACCGCATCGGGCATTTCATCAAGGTTCTGCGTCAGCTCGATGTCGCGGACTGCAAATGGGACGGTGAAGCGACCGCGCTTGCATGCGGAAACGGAGAGATCAAGGAGCTGGTTTCGATCCTCCGCTGTCACAATTTCAACGGCTTCCTCTGCCTTGGCGGCGGTGCGGCTTATCCCGGTTCCCTGGAAGATGCCGTGAACGATTTCCGGGATCTTCTGGGGACGATGTAAAGGCGATTGCGTTCTTCCGATGAATACAGTTGCTATGGTAAAAGGAAGCGTAAAAAGAAAGAAGGCTGACTCTCAAAAGATGTGATACTGTATAAA
>CALXRI010000006.1 GCA_944390795.1 uncultured Victivallales bacterium | reverse complement strand
TAGGATTCCACGGAATTTCCACATGGATCATGAAATTGCAGTAGTTCTGCAAGTCAATTCCTTCCGAGGCGGCATCTCGCACGTACGGTTCTTAGGGGGGAGGAAACTGGTAACAGTTTCTTCCTACCCGATCAGAAAGCGCTGCTTTTCTATGTGGTGATCGCATGGGCGGAGGACTTCACCGGCGCGGTCATCGACTACGGCTCATGGCCGGATCAGCACCGGCACGAGTATTCGCTTGCCGATGCGAATCCGAGCATTCAGACGCTCTTCCCGAAAGCGGGCTTCGAGGGGGCCTTGTACGCCGCGTTGTCCGCGCTGACCGATGAATGCCTCGGGCGCGAGTGGGAGCGCGAGGACGGGGCTGTCCTGAAAATCGAACGCGCCCTCGTGGATGCGAACTGGGGACAGTCAACCGATGTCGTCTATCAGTTCTGCCGTCAGAGTTCCCACGCCGGAGTGATCCTGCCGTCGCATGGCAGATACGTTGGCGCATCCTCGAAACCCATGACCGAATACCGCAAACAGCAGGGCGACCGGCTCGGGTTCAACTGGATGATTCCGAATGTCGCCGGGAAACGGGCGATCCGGCATGTCATCTACGACACGAACTACTGGAAGAGTTTCATTCACGCGCGGCTCGCGGTTCCCGTCGGCGACAAGGGGTCGCTCACGCTCTACGGACGGATCCCCGGAGCTCATCAGCTCTTCGCGGAGCATCTGACCGCCGAATACCGCGTCAAAACACAGGGGCGCGGCCGCACGGTCGACGAGTGGAAACTCAAGCCGCAGTCGCACGACAACCACTTTCTGGACTGTGTCGCGGGCTGTGCGGTCTGCGGATCCATGCTCGGCGCGTCTCTGCCCGAGACGTTTCCCGCGAAGCTTGACCGCAAGCCGATGATCCGCCTTTCCGACAAACGCCCTGGCGTGATTCCTCAAAACGGCAGACTCAAACTTTCCGAACTCAGGAGACAGAAAAATGGATAAACGGGAACTTCCCGAAAATATTCGTCAGGCGATCGATCTGATTGCCGCAGTTCTTCGCAGAATCAAGGCAAAAGAACTGGATAAACGCAGGGATAAATGCTTGTATATAGAGAAAAGCAAAGGGGTTACGGCATGATGAATGAATCTGAGGTAAAACGGCAGCTGGAGTTGCTGGATCTGATGAATCAGGCAGAACTTCGGGAAAAATTCTGTGAACTCTTTGGCTTTGAACCGGGGCAGACCAATATTGCAAACCTGCGCCGCCGTCTTGCCTACCGGATTCAAGAGATTTATTACGGCGGACTCTCCGAAGCGGACCGGCAACTTCTTGAGCAGATTGCAGACGGCGATCCCCAGGCAAATCTCCGGTATGGAAAAAATGGAGTTTCCCATGTGTGCGGAACTCGCTACCAGAGGGTCTGGAAAGGTAAAAAATATGAAGTGACGGCTCTCGGGAATGGAAAATTCGAATATGACGGAACGGTCTATCAATCGCTTTCCGCCATCGCCCGCGAAATTACCGGGACTCGCTGGAACGGCAAACTCTTTTTCGGGGTGAAGTGATGGTGATGCAGACGATTCCAAAGAAGAGATGCGCGATTTACACACGCAAGTCCGTTGAGGAAGGACTGGATCAGGAATTCAACAGTCTGGATGCTCAACGGGAGGCTGGCGAAGCCTATATCGCCAGTCAGAAAGCCAACGGATGGGTCTGCCTCCCGACTCGTTATGACGACGGAGGATATTCCGGCGGCAATATGAAACGCCCGGCGCTTCAGCAGCTCCTTGCCGACTGTGAAGCCGGGCTGGTCGACATCATCGTGGTTTACAAGATCGACCGACTCTCCCGATCCATCTGTGATTTTGCAGACCTCTCCAAGAAATTTGACGAATGGGGCACACAGTTCGTCGCGGTGACGCAGGAAATCAATACCGCCACCAGCGCCGGGCGCATGATGCTCAATATTCTCATCACCTTCGCGCAATATGAGCGGGAGGTCATCACCGAGCGGGTTCGCGACAAGATGGCGGCCAGCCGGAAGAAAGGCAAATGGGTCGGCGGCAGTGTTCCAATGGGATACCGCGTGGAAAACAAAAAGCTGGTTGTTGAGCCGGAAGAAGCACGGGTCATTCAAAGAATCTTTCAGCGGTTTATTGAGGTTCAGTCTCCCAAACTGATCGCAAGGGAGTTGAACCGTGACGGGATAAAGACAAAGCAGGGAAAAATCTGGGATGCCAGTCATATATACCGGATTCTGGAAAATCATACCTACATCGGAGAGGTGAAATACAAGGGAACCATTTGCGAAGGAGAACAGGAGGCTATTGTTGATCTGGCCGTCTGGAACCGGTCGAGGGAAATTCTTTCTGCAAATGATCGAATTCCGGACCGGAGCAGGAATGTCGAAATTGTCGCCCCGCTCAAAGGAATCCTGAAATGCGGGCACTGTGGATGTTCCATGATGCCGACTTATTCCAGGAAGAATGGAAAGAAATACTTTTATTATCTCTGCGTGAAGGATGCAAAACGTGGGGAACCCCATTGTCCCGTGCATCAGGTATCTGCGGGAGAAATTGAAAAAAATGTCCGGGAGCAGTTGCGGAAATTTCTTCAGTCGCCGACAATCATTATGCGTCTGGCAGCAGCTTTGAATATGCCAGGTGTGGATATCACTGAAGCCCTTCAGGGAATTTTCTGGGAAGAAATCACACCGGGAGAAGCCAATCGCCTGACCGCTCTTCTGATTGAGAAGGTCATCATTTATGAAAATAAACTTTCCGTAGAGCTGAAATGCTCCGGAGTCAAAACTCTGCTGGAGGAGCTGGCAAATGCCGAAGAATCAAATTGAAATTCTGGAAAACGGGAACCTGCTGATTACGTTGCCGATCGTTTTCAAGATCTGCGGACAGCGGAAAAAGATGATTATGCCGGATTCCGAGGATGCGGGATCTTCTCCTCTTCTCCTGAGTATCGCAAGAGCATATCGCTGGCAGAAGATGATCGATGAAGGCAAATTCAAAAACATTGCCGAACTTGCCAATGTGCTTGGCATCGACCCCGGAGCAGTGGCACGGACAATTCGCCTGACTTTGCTTTCCCCGAAAATTATCCACAAGATCATTGCCGGGGAAGTAAACTTATTACAGGAACAGTATCGCCAGAGTTTCCCGGATTCCTGGGAGGAACAGGAAAAGGTTTTCTTTCCACAGTAACAAGCAACAGCGGGCGATTGCGGGCTTTTCTCCTGCTCGCCCGTTTTCATGTTAGACGAGGGAAAGGCCTACGGCAAAAGATGACAAGCATAGCAACTTCCACATGCCGGCTGCTCCAACTCACGTTTGCTATCTGTAATCTCCCAGAGCAGATGTGTGAAAATGCAATAACAGATACTATCGGCATTTTACACCGAGTCAAGTTGTTTAGTTTCCGGGGCCAATCGCACTCCCATAGGTTGGACAACTTTTATTAAAAGATTGGTATAAAGACCCTTGGTTTACTATATCCCACTGTTTGCCGATTACAAGGAATCAAAGATAAACGGCAAGAAGTCGGCTGTTTGCCAAGCGGAAAAACGACCATTTTCCGGAAATTTCGGAAAAATCGAAAAAACGGCCATTTTCTCCAGAGTTTAACCTTGAAAATGGTAGGGTTGTTGCAACTAAAACTTCCGACCTCTACCCTTGTAGGCTTTTTGATTAATGGCTTGATAATGAATATATTACAACATATTTTCCCACAAGCGGAGAATCTCGTTTTTCAATTCCAAAAATCAAGAGGTCGGATTTTTTGTGTGTTTCCCCGACTTTTGCTTCTCCAATCGAAAAGCCTACGACCTCTACTCGCCGGAGAATTTGTCGGGAGATCATCGGAAACACAGAGGGAAATGCGAAAACAGAGGATTCTCTCCGGCACTGCAAATGGGCCAATTCCACCTCAAAATCAGCCCCAAAAACGAAAAAACCGACCGGAGGTCCGGTCGGCGGAGAATCAAGAAAATGGTCGGGGCGACTGGATTCGAACCAGCGACCTCTACGTCCCGAACGTAGCGCTCCAACCAGACTGAGCTACGCCCCGACAGCATTGCATTAACTAGGAAAAGAAATATAATTCCTCTTTTAAAAAAGGCAAGTCGAGTTTGAAAGATATTTCATTTTTTCATGATTTTTCCCAATAGCCTATTCAACTCGAAAAATAATCCCTATTCTGCAGTTTGTGCAAAACCCGGCTCAAATAATGATTTTGATATTGTTGTTCGCAGGAATGAACGTTCACCGTATAGAATATGCGGGGGATTGCGAATTTCGCCTGCGACAATCCGCTGATTCAGCAGGATCGAAACAGGACTGAAAGGGGCTCGAAAAGCGATTCTTGTGCTGCAAACCATACGGCATCCACTCCGTTTTCATCATGAAAAATAGGGAAAAACACGAAAGTGACTTTCAAAACATGGCAGGAAAGAGTGCATTGCGACCGATTATGCCGGGCTGTAACTGGATTACACCGGGAGTCCGGATCTTTCCTTTCGTTTTTGTATAAGGCGCAGAAGCCCCAGATTTTTTACCGTCCGTGTATTTTGTGTCGGAAGAGTTGGAAGGAATGATTGCATGAACAGTAATGACTGAATCAGGAAAACGATAACAGAGAATTTTTCCAAAAAAAACAGGAAAGGACTTGCATTCCTATAAATAATTATTATATTTATTTAAATGTTAAAGTTAAATAATGGAGATGAATGATGAGTCTCAGCAGGATCCGTTCCGAATTTTTGAATATCTGTCATGAGAATGGCTGGAAATGCACCTCTCAGCGTTTGGCAGTCTATGAATTTCTTCACCATAATTTGAGCCATCCTGATGTGGATACCGTCTGGCATGCCGTTCGCAGAAAGCTGCCGGCACTTACCCGGGAGAGCGTTTACCGGATTCTGAATGAATTCACGGAAAAGGGTATGATCCGCCGTCTGGATCACATAGACAGCGCCCGGTATGATTCCCGCACAGAACCGCACGGACACTTCCTCTGTGAAAAGTGCGGAAGAATCGTTGATTTCAACTGGCCGGAAGGCGTTGTGCTTCCCGGAGAACTGCGGGGGAAAAAACTTTCCCATATGGAAATCCGCCTTGTCGGTATTTGCAGCCGCTGCACAGATGCGGCAGAGGGAATGACGCAGTGAGGCTCTGCCGGATGCCTGGTCAGGGAGAAGAGGCGTTCCGGCGGAAACGATAGGAAAAGAAAAATTGAGGAAAACAACGTCAAACACCCAGCAGAAGGAGTAAAAACAAATGAGAAGCATCACCAAGTTTGACCTGCAGTATGCGCACAGGTTCTACAAGTTCCAGGGAGAGGCTCAGTATCTTCATGGACACACCGGAGTTCTGACAATTGAAGTGGAAGACTCGATCGAACCGGGTGTCAACATGGTTTTTCCGTGCAACGAGATTCAGAAAGTGGCATGGAATGTGCTGAAAAACTTTGATCACGCTTTGGTTCTCCGCGAAGATGATCCGTTGTTGCCCGCTGTCCTTGCTGTTTATGAAAAGCAGGGAATCAGAAATGGCGCCCCGTCCAACAAGATGAAGGGAGAGCCCTTCCGGACGGAACTTGCCACGGCCTATCCGGAGGCGCGGCTTGTTGTCACAAAGGAGACGATGACGGTTGAGGGCATGATCAAGATCGTTTATGATCTGCTCAAGGACAAACTCAATATTGCGCGGATCACCTTCACAAGCGGCGTCAATGCCGCGACGCAGGAATATACGCCGACGAAGACGATTGACCGTTGCCCGCTCTGCGGCGTGGCACTGGTTGACGGTGTCTGCCCGAAGTGCGGATACAAAAAACACTAAGTCTTTCTGTTCGGGCTTGCCTGGACAATGCGGGAAGGTGCAAAATCAGGCGCCTTCCCGTTTCTTTTACTTCCGGAGATTCCCCGTGAATTTTTCCGCAGACCGCCTTTCGGAGAACTGCTTTTCTCCTGTGGAATACAGAACCGGGAAACAGAGGTGATCAGGCGAAAGGAACGCCGCGACCGTCCTTTGTCGTAAAAAGAATATCAAACAGAATCCATATCGCAACGATGACCGCACCGAACAAGGTCATAGTCAAAACAAGCTGGATGATCCCCGTTCCCGTATATCCGGCATAAAAATTGTGAATCCCGAGGAGTCCCAGGAACAATGCAAGAAGAATATACACAAGGCGGCCTTTCTGCTGGACTGTATAACCGCCTTGAACCTGCACCCCTTGCGTCATGTTGATGCTGATCGATGGCTGCGTCTGCACCGCCGCGTGCGGATTCGGCGCACCGCATTTCGGACAGGCCTGCGCGCGGATGGAATACCGGTTTCCGCAGTCCGGGCAGAATATGAGATTCGTGTTTGCCGTCTGCGGCTTCTGAACCGGTACGGGCGCGGGTTGAATGGGTGTCGGCTCAATCGCGAACAGAAATTCCTGTTTGCAGGAAGGGCATTCCATTTTCATACCAGCATATTTTTCATCAATGTCGAGAAGCGTTTTGCAGTTCGGGCACGGATAATTCATTGATCTTTCTCCTCTTTTTCTTCCGACAAAATTTCAGTCGTCTTTTTCCCGGTGACATAAACCTCTGTTCCGGCGGCGTTGGTATAATATATTTTCTCTCTCGGACCATAATCATAATGACAGATCCGTGCATCTTCCCGATCATGGCGCCATCGGATGCGGCGCAATCAGCGCAGGCGTTTCAAGCAGAATGACTGGGCTCAGAATTTTATTTTGCACCGGCGTGATTATTCCGCCTGAGCAGGAGAGCTTCCGGCCTCCGGATCTGCGAGATAGCGCCGGATCGCGTTATGAATGCGCTCCTTCATTCTGAAAAGTTCCGGAAGATCCGCAAGTGTGGTTTTCTCTTCCTGCGGCGTGTCGAAAATCGAGATCATCTTCCGGTCCGCGTTGTTGAAGTAAAGGCGGCAGATCGGCCGGCGGTTGTTGTCATCTAAAAGGATGGAGCAATAGGATTTCACGTCGCGCATTGCCACACGGTGGGGATCGATGATTTCCGCGGCGATGGCGCGGACAATGTTGCACGCGTCGATCTCCTCCTGCGTCGTGACAACGCCGTCATGATCCTCTTCCGAGGCATCTGTCTGCTGCTGTTCGGAGATCTCCTCCTGCGTCTTCTGAGTGCTTTTCAGCGCGGTGTCTAGATTCGCCTTGACCTTGTCGTTGATAATCGTCTCGATTGCGGATTTCACAAGGGGAGTAAGCTTATCCTTGATTTTTTCTGTAAAGAAGCCGCCGCCGCAGTCCATTTTCTTGAAAATCATCCTGACGAAATCTTCGGAGGGGGCGGCGAGTTCGGATAGCAGGACCGTCCGGATTGCGTGCGCGCATTTGAGCATGTCCGCCGTTTTCCGGATGTTCTCGGAATTGAAGTTCGCCTTTGAGAATTTCGCGAGCTCGTTGTAATTGATCCTGTCATACTGGAGAAGACATCGCGCGGAATTTCACGGGGAAAATGGCTCTTTTCTCGAACCGGGAGCAGCGCATGATTTACGATGAGCTTTCCGCACGGTATTCCGACCTGGTGAACCGCCTGAAAGCCACCGGGGATTACGATCTTGAGATTACGGACAAGGACTGGCGCGCACAAGAGCTTTCCAGCGAAAACTACGACGGCGGCGATCCGGACGGCGGGATATTTGAAAAACCGCTTGTCATGAAGACGCTGAAAACGCATGAGAAGCTGAAGGTTCCGGACCGCAGAAGTCTTACGGACGACCGGATGAAGTATTTCGGAACCGAGGACATTCCCGAAATGCGGGAAAAGCTGAAAGCCATGTTTGATGAACAGCGCGGAAGACTGGACGACTATTATGCGGAACTCCTCCGGGATGCCGGTGACGCCAGGGAAAAAGTGAAGCTGATAGAGGAAAAGGGGAAATACCGGAAAGAGCTTGAGCGCCTGGAAACCTGTTACCGGAATTTCCTCGGATTTCCGCTGACGATTCAGGAAGGGGAGACATCTTATCACGGCACGATTTCCAATATCCGGTTCGGCAAGACGGGGAATCCGGGGGCTGCAAGCAATCTCCGTGTTTCGTTTCTTGTGGAATCTCCGGTCCGGATTTCCGCGCAGGCCTCCCAGATCGGAACCGGGAAAAACATTCAGATTTTCCATGCACCGCACGGCGTCACGCTTGACACGATATTCACGGACAGGGGGACACGCGAGTTTGAAACGGAGCGCAGAGTCTTTGTCGGGAACATCCTGAAGGGTGTAGCGGCTGCGGAAGGCAACGGGAAGATTGTCCGCTACACGACTTCGGACGGGCGGACAGAGATGGGCGTTGCCATGCCGTCCGTGTTCCGGATGTCGGATTTGAAGAACGATCCGCGCAGAAAGCTGAACACGGAAGACGAGATTCTCCGTTATCTGAACCGTTACCATTCCGTGACGGGGGATTTCGGTCTTGAAATTGTTGAAAATTACGGAGATTACCGGATTTTTGTTGACAAAAACAAGAATTCCGGCGGACAGATTTATCTGGACTCCGCGATCCGTGACATTGTCGGGGATTTCCGTCAGAACCGCTACCGCGCAAAAATGGAGCTTGAGCAGCACACTCTTGACGGTAAGACATTCCGCCGTGTTCTTCCCCTCCTGATGGAAAAAACGCAGATCAGCGGCGAGCTGGAGAACATGCGGAAATTCCGCGGTTCGGAACCGGCGAAGCTTTCTGTTCCCGGGAAATCGGGTTTTCAGGAAAACGCAATGGCATCTTCCGACACCCCGGTTGAAACGGTTTCGATTTCCACACCGAAACATTATCTCACATCCCAGGCGGATACCATTCTGCGTGCGAGAATCCGGAAGGAACAGGAAAAGACGGGCAGCAACTATCTGAAGGTGTCAAACCGCATGACCGGAATGACGGCGCGCATTACGACAGGAAGCGCATCGAAAATGCGTTCGGGGAAAGCGGTGTCAAAATCGACTGTCAAGCCGTATGTTCACGCGGCCGCAATGCTGAATCTGGAAAAACTGTTTGATCGTGCCATGCTCGGGATCAGCCATGATGACAGAAAACATTCAGAATCCGTTATCCGGATGCACCGTTTCTTTGTCGGGATGGACTACGAGGGGAAACGATACGGCGTAAAGATGACGGTCAAGGAAATGCGGGAAGGTTTTAACCATCTCTATTCGATTGAGGCGCATGACATCCAGATCGAGGAAATGAAAAACCCCGGATCGGAAGAACCGTCCGGGGACATGGCAAGAAGTCAGCTTCCAAAGGAAGCTGGCGAGCCTTGGGCCATATCCGGAGATAAAACTCCGGCAGTATGGAAAAATCTTGTTTTCAAAGATTTCTTTGAAAAGTTCCATATTCCGGATCATACTGTAAGCGACAGCGGTGAAAATGTCAAATCGGAAACGGAAAATATTCCGCCGGAATCCGCTCCCGGCAGACCGGCCAAGCTGTCCGTGCCGGGTATGGAGAGGGACGGGAACAGAATCCGCGGGTTCTTCTCCGCGCTGTTTGAAAAGGACGTCAACGCCAAAACCGATGTGAATCCTGTTGCGAAACATCTCGGCACCATCTTCCATTATTCCAGAAAAGTTCCGAGCCTGTTCCGGACTTATCTTGCCGCGTCTGAAATCGTAACGGACAAGACGAAAATCCGCGACTGGATTCTCAACGGGAACACAGGGCGCGACATCTTCGCGGAGATGAGCGCATTCAAAAAGCGCGATCCCGAACACTACAGAAAGATGAATGAATACCTTCTCGAACGGGACAAAAACCGGGACGGCCTTGACGTAGCTCTCAGAAAAGACGAAAAAGGCATGGAATTCTTTGCTGTCGTCCGGAAAGGAGTCGGAACCGTATCAGGGAGATATGAATCGGAAGACGAGGCATGGGAAATCGCATGGAGCATGGAGCGGCGCGATCTTGCCGATGCCGGATTCGGCGAAGAAGCGGCGGAATTCGTCTACCAGTGGCGACATATTTTCAACCGTCAGTGGCTGGAATTCAAGGGGAAATGGGACGAAGTCAAAAAATCGTATGAGGATGCCGGAGAGGAGGTTCCGTTCATCGATGGAATTGATCTTGACGCGGAACTGAATAAAATGGGTCGTCTCCGGGGCTCCTACTTCCCGCGAATCCGCCACGGGAATCTGCTGATTAATGCGGAAAAGGAGGGGGAGAATCCGCGGACGGAGGCATTCACGAATCAGGTTGCGCGGGCGGCGCGGGCGGCGCATCTCAGGGCGCGGGGATACCATGTTACGCTGAAACGCTCGGAGCGTCCTTCCGAAGAGGCGTTTTCGGCTTCCTCCGTCGCCGCGCTGAATGATTTCGTCAACAACGCCTTCAACAGGATGAACGCGAAATCCTCGACGACGTTCCGTGATTTCGGTCTCATGCCGGAATATGAAGAATATACAAGGAAAGACGGGACAAAGGAAACGCACCTGATCCTCCGGGGAAACAAAAGACGCTTTGACAGGATTCTGAAAAACTTCGGCGGGAAGTATTACAAGGACGGCTGGCGTTTCCGGAACGTTGATCCGGCCTTTGAGAAATCGCTTCTTCAGGCGGTTGCGGTCCATGTCGGTGTCGTATCCGGAGACGTGAATCTGTTCGGCAAGGTTCTTGCTGAACAGCTGGCGCTCCTGATTCACTCGCACGGCTCGCGCTCCGCGATGATCGGAAGAAGCGACGCAACGGGGGAAGATGTTCACCTCGGCTATGAAGAGGACGCGCTTACGGCACTGGCTCTTTCCGTGTCTTCCGCCGCCGGCGGCTCGGCAAAGGGAATCGCGGCAAGGAAGATGCTCCGTGCCTTTACCGGGACGGACGTTTCCTTTGAGTCCTGGCTGAAGCAGGAATATCCGGACGAATCCAAACGCCCGGAGGACTACAGCAGACTCTACGAGGAATACCGTGCGTTTGTGGATGACCGGCGGATCGATTCCGCGCTTCAGCCGCGCGCTTTCAAGTCTGGCACCGATTTCATGACGGATGTCATGCGGAACGACACGGACACGGAACACGTGATCGGCGTCCTGCGCGGCGTCATGGCGACGTATTACCTTTCCCGTCCGTCGTCCGGCATAATCAATCTTTCCACAATGTTTACGAATGTTCCTGCGATGATGTCTGCATACGGCGGCGTTTCCATCCGGCGCGCCGGAGTTCTTCTTTCGCAGGAGTCGAAACGCTATCTGCGTTATCTTCTCTGGAACAAATACGGGAAAGGGAAGAATCTTTCCGAAGAGGACGCCTGGGTCTACCGGAAAATCCACGAATACGGCTGGGACGAGTCTCAGATGAGCGACGAGATGGCGGGTGAGATCATGACCTGGGGCTCCCGCGCATGGCGGAAGATCACGGGAACCGGTCTTCTGGTCTTTGCCTCTACGGAACAGTTCAACCGCAATGTAACGATCGCGGCCGCCTTCCGGGGTCTGATGGAGCGGGAGAAAGGAACGGTAACGGAAGCGAGACGCGAGGAACTGCTCCGGAAGGCGAAGAACGACATTTCCGACCGCGCCCACGGCGTCTACGGCAAGATCAATCTGCCTGACGCGATGCGCGGCGCCTCGGCCGGAGCGCAGGTGTTCCGCTCGTTCTACTCGTATAAGACATACACGCACAACTATCTCCAGTCGCTTCTTGCTCTTGGTCTCAAAAGGCCGAAGGAAACTGCCTGGATGGTTCTTTCTCCTGCGGTTCTGGCAGGCGCACCGGCAACGGTTCTCACTCCGCTTGCCGCGCTGGTGTTTTCCAGTCTCGGGCTTGAGCCGCCGGACGGCGTGGAAGCGGAGTTCTACCGCTGGATGCGCAGGACGTTCGGAACATCCGGGGAGCGTTTCGGCAGGATGGGAGTTGCCGGACTTGCCGGAGTCAATCTGACCGGATCGATGAGCATGATGGGTGTTACGGAACTTCCGACCTCACTGGAAGAGGTTCTCGGCGCTCCTTACTCGATGTCCGAGAATATCGTGAAGGGAATCGGCAACGCGGCGCACGGGAATTTCGGAAAGGCTGCGGAGCGGATTCTTCCGGCGATGCTGTCCGCGCCGGTGAAAGCGGCGCGCGAGGCGGTCCGCGGCGTGACGAAAAGCAACAATCAGCCTGTGATTTACGAAGGGGAAGCGCTTCAGCCTGACATGTTCGACACGGTCATGCGTTCGCTCGGCTTCAATCCCGCATCGATTTCCGAGAAGCGGGAAAAGCTCTGGGAGCAGCAGAGAGCCTCGTCATTCTACCGGAAACAGCGCAGTGAAATCTACAATGAGATGCGTGACTGGTATGTGTCCGGCAGAAAGAGCGGAGAGTGGGCGCGGATTCTGCGCGATGTCGAGGAATACAACGCGCGGGTCCGGCGCAGCGGCCGGGAAAACATTCCCCTGATTACAGAGGAAGTCATAAAACGCACGATCAGAAACGCATCGAAAGGGAGATAATTATGATTCGGACGACAACAGACACCATCCGCGGCAATCTTTCCGGCGCTGAAATACGCGGGATCACGCTTCCATCTTCGGAATCCGATTTCATGGATGTGATTTCCGCGCTGTGCGAGGCGGTCAACATCCTGAATGCGAGGACGCAGGAGTTGCAGGAACAAGTGAAACAGCTGGAAACGCTTTATAATCAGGAGGTATGAAAGATGAAGATCTGGATTCAGGATTTCAGCGGGATGATTCCGGTGCTGAATGCGCGCCTTCTTCCGGAGAGTTCCGCGCAGCGTGCGATGAACTGCACGGTGGAAAGTCACAAGGTCCTGCCGCGCGCTGCCTGGAAGAGCTGGGAGGACTATCATGACGACACTGTGACGACAACGGAGAATGAGCACTTTTCCCTTGTTGACGGAATTCTCTGTGAAGACGGCGTTCCGGTTGCGATCGACAAGCCGTCGGCGCCGCCTTCCGTTGAATTGCTGAAGTTCTGGGATATTCTTGGCGGCTCTTCCGGTTCTCCGGCCCGTTTCCGTCTGCGGCATCACTGGGGCTTTGCGATCAACGGACAGACGCGGGAAATCGATTCCAGCTCGATTCAGTTCGACGAGAAGACGCAGCGTTACAAGGTTCTGTTTCATTATGCGGGAGACAGCACGAATGCGGACATGTTCAAAGCGGTTGTCCCGTCCGTTGATTTTGAGATTCTCTACAACAATGAGATACTCTCCTATCCGAATCCGGCGTCTCCGGTTCTGATTCTGTATGAAGACGGCGTATATGCTTCCCTCTACTTCGAGGAGGCGGAACTGCGTAGTATTTCCTATACGCCCCCCGGCAGCTACACTGCGAAAATAGACGCGCAGGACATCACGGTCTTTGTCCGTGTTGTGAAAAAGAAGGTAAGCAGGACCTATTCCTTCGCATACGTTGACTCTCACAACCGGATCGGCCCGGCGTCGGACGTTTCCGAGACGATCGAATTTACGGATGGCGACAAGGTGAAACTCACTTTCCCGGAATCTGCGGAATACGAAAAGATTTATCTTTACCGCACCGGCGGCAGCGTGACGAATGCGGATTATTACTTTGTGGACGAGGTGTCAGGAACGGAATACCTGGACGAGATCAGGGACTACCTTCTTGAGGAGAAGATGCCGCGCAATGAAAATCCTCCGGAGGGACTTTCCTATCTGAACATCGTGAACGGCGCACTTGTCGCGGCGAAGGACAACATTGTCTGTTTTTCCGAGCCGTTCATCGAAAACAACTGGCAGACCGCCTGGCAGTACAAGTGCATGGACACGATCACGGGAATTTCCGTGTCCGGCAGTTCGGTGATTGTGCTCACGGACGGCGAACCGGTCATTTTGCGGGGAAGCCATCCTGCAAGTATGCTGATGAGCACGATCGCGGGCGGGTATTCCTGTGTTTCGGAAGATTCCGTTGCATCGGACGGGAGCACGACCTATTACGCCTCCGAGACCGGCCTGGTTGCCGTTTCCGCGAACGGGAGCAGCAGCATTATCACGAAATCATTTTTCAGCAGGGAACAATGGAAAGCGCTTCAGCCTGAAACATTGAAATGCTATCATGACGGTCTTTCGATCTACCTGTTTTTCGATTCCGCCTCGTATGTGATTGATCTTCTTCCCGGTTCCCCGGTTCTGATTGAACTGGAATCTCCGGGGACGGTATTCTGGCGGACAAAAATCTTCCAGTTTTCCAGTCCGGAGACATTCCGCTTTGTCCGGATCACGACGGAGGGCGGAAACGGAAGCGCGGTCGTGGTTTGCGGAGAGAAGCGCATGAATGTATCGTGTGTTCCTCCGGACAGCCGTCCGGCGCGCCTTCAGTGGAATGAATATTCCCGGGAATGGTCAGTGGAGGTAACGTCGGAAACGGGTATTCTCGGAATAGAGCTTGCGACGAGCGCAACGGAAATGAACTGAATGGGAATCCGGAGAAAAAGAAAAAGCCGGGGTGTTTTTCCCGGCTTTTTCGTTGCGTCTCGCGCGCGTAAACTTCTGTCAACGCAGATTCATCTATTCCCTCTGTTTACCCTCGATGTCGGCAATGACCTTTGCCCGGTTTGTGCTCTGCTTTATTTGTTCGGCCTCCGCCTGAGCGGAGAGTTTCATTGTTTCCGCCTGAATCTTTCTGATTTCAGCGGTTTTCTTTTCCGCGTCAAGGGTGCTCTGCTGACTCAAAGCCGGAAGCGCCTTCATGATTTCCGCAAGCTGTCCGTCGATCTGCCGGAATTTCATTTCGAGCTGTTCCATGAGCTGCCGCATCGCCTCTGTGTGCATTCCTGCGCCTTCTTCTCCCGGCAGGAACCGCTCCGCGTCGAGATCGTTTGTCTTCATCCATTCTGCGATGAGGTCGCGGATATTCACCATCCGGGCGACATTTTCATTTGAGAGGCAGAGGGAAAGCATCTCCTTCAGTGCATTCATCCTGAGGACCCTGTCATTGTAGGATGCAAATCCCTGCGCCTGAATCTCGAATGATCCCTTGAACTCGTCGGGAATGCCCGGATCCAGCATATTCCATTTGTAAAAGAACCTGGCGACCGGCTCAATCCAGTTGTCATCGATTCCGCGGACGACATCAGAAATGTATTTTCCCGCCTTTTCGTTCCGTACGCTGACTTCGTAAGCGGTTGTCGCCGAAGACGGGGAGATTCCGTGTGCGATTTCCGGGATCATGCTGGACTCGCTCCCTGACTCCCGGTAAAGCTGCAGGAGATCAAACCCCGCTTTCCCCACGTCCGGGAACACAATCGGCTGAATTGCCTTCCGCACGTCGTCGCATCCGCTGCTGATCCGGATTTGCTTTCCCGGATACATCTTTCCGGAGTCATGCTTGTTGACAAAATACCTGTCCTGCGTTGCGAATGCGGCATTGCAGGTGATTTTCTTGTTGTCTTCGATCAGGCGGATAATGGAATCCATGCTTTGCTGAGCGGGGGAACATGCGTCGGCGATTCCGGTTCCGCGGATATCGTCTGTCGGGTCCTCCCAGGAAATCCGGACGTAAGGACGGTTTCCCTTTTCCACTTCCGTGAACCGCACCAGCGTATTCTCCACAATCACGGCCATGATTTCCACGTCGCTTTCGTCCTCGTCGGCGCGGTATTTTTCGAGATACTTTTTCGGAACGCGTCCCCAGAATTCCAGAACTTCCAGGGTCTTTTTCCGTTTGGATATCGCCTTCATATACGGCGGTTCATTGTCCTTGCCGACAGTCCCGTATTCGTTTCCGGAGCTTGCGATCGTCCTTTTGAGCTCATCCACCGCGCCTTGGACATTACCCGGACCGTCATTTGCGAATGTCCGGATCACATCTGTGTGACTCATCATCCGCCGCTCGAATATTCCGATATTGTTCTGAATGTCGCGGTCCTCCAGATCGGTGAAGAAGTGCCATACGGAGACATTGCGCATTTTCAGGCATTCGCTCGTAATTTCCTGTTCTTCCCATCCTTCGGCTGTCCGCGTGAATTTCTGTCTTCTTACGGTATCGGTATAGATTCTGCTGATTCCCTCTCCGTAAATCGCTGCGGATTTGACACATTTCTGCAAAGCCACGTCCGCGTTTGCCTGAACAAGCTGTTCCTTTATCAGACGCTTCATCAGATCGCATCCCGTGCTTTTTCCTGCGGGGCTTCCGTCCGGAGAATCGTTTTCCCCGGCGGAGAGAACTTTTTCGACAAGATTTCCCTGTGTCCTGTTCTCCTTGATCTGCATGGGGATTTCCCCGCCGACGAGCAGGACATCACAGACAAGGATTTTCCCGGCGTTTGTTTTGACTCTGGTCAAATCGCTTACGGACTTTGACCGCCAGTCCTCCCGGTCCTTTGGATTGTTCTTGTTTCCGACGCCGAGCTTCTGGTTGACATTGTATCCTTCTGTCATCGAATAGGCGCGCGCGTTTCGTTCCCATTCCGGTTCAAGGATTCTCCGGTTGTCGGCAAAATCCTTGTATAGCGTTGTCAGGTATCCGGTCAGTTCCTTCATGAATTTTTCTCCTTTTTCCTGTGGTTCTTCAGATCACATGAGAATATCGCGGAACGCCTGATCCATTCCCTTTTGATTGGCCAGACTGGAAAAGTGTCTTCGCCCATCCTGCGTGCTCAGGATGGAATAGATTTTCGCGCGCCCTTCCTTTGTCACACTGTTCCTGTCGCAGAATTCCTCGACGAACGCCCGGTCAAGCGCTTTTCTCGCATCGCCGCGGTAAAGGTTAAGGCCGCGCTCGAAATAGCGGAGGACATTTTCATTGCCGGCGACATTCTGGAAGAGAGGCGTGTCTGCACCTCCTGTTGCCGCAAGCAGGTTGTTATACAAGTTTTCCATCCTGGCCCGGTTCGGAGCATTCGTGTTACCTTCCCGATAGCCTCCGAATACTTTCCAGTTCCATGGCAGCCAACCTCCTTTTGCGGAACCTTCAAAGAAATCTTTTGTATATTTTGTCGTTTTTCCCTCTGCATCAGATCGGATTGCCTTCATATATTCCGGGAATTGCGAATAGGCGTTTGTGTGGCCCTCTGCCTTCAGTGTCCTTGCAAGGTAATTCCCCGGTTTTTCTCCGGTCAGCTGAAGGTTGTCAACGGCTCCTGCGCGGAGTCTCTCCAGATCGAAGGCGTCTGGATTGTATCCGAGCTCGGAAAGGGTGGACCGGACGGTATCCGCCGTATAGTTTTTGATATAGTCTGTCATTTTCACGGAATTTCTTCCTGCAGCGGTGTTTCCTGCTCCGGCCGCGGTGTTTCCGAATCCTCTTCCGGAACCGCCGGAGGAGAGAAAGAGAAACGTCTGTTCTCCTGGTGTGAGCCGTTCCCCGCGCAGAATTTTTCCGGAAATATCGGATTGTATGCTCTGATTCTTCCAGTTCAGGAGCCTTGCGCCGTTTGCGATTCTCTGTCCTTCGTTGGAGAGACGTTCGCTTTCGACTGATTCCGGCCTCCGGTATTGTGTGCCGAGGGTTCTTGCATCCAGTTCCCGCTGTCCTTCCGGAGTAGCGGAGAAACGTGTCCGCGCCTGATCCGCTCTCTGATCCTCGATCCTGCGGCGTCCGGAAAGATACCGCTGATCCTCAAGGTTCTGTTCCGCAGCTCCTGTTCTTGCCTCCATTGCGCGGATCATGTAGGGCCGCATTTCCGACTCCCATTCAAAATCTCTTCTGTTCCGCATCAGATTGAAATCATGATTTTCCTGCGCTCTGCGGTCCATCTGATCCTCCCGGTCCCACTGCCGGTTGCGCAGCATTGCCGCAAGCCGTCCTTCCAGCCTTCCGACTCTTCCCGCACTTGCCATATCCGTATTCCTTCCTGTTGAGTTGTATTTTCTATTCCGCTTCAGTTGTTTCCATAGAGAGAGGAGAACCAGGCAGGGGAGCCGAGTTCAACTTTTGCTCTTTTTGTATCCTGCCAGTTGAACGGGTTTTGTGTATAACGAAGCTGTTCTCCTGCATTGTTTCCCCGGTAATCCCAGGAGTCATTGTATTTTTTCTGCATCCAGTTGAAATTGTTCCAGTAACGGGAATTCGCATCCTTCCGATCCTGCTCCTGCTGATTGTAAGCTCTGTCTCGGTTGAACTGATTCTGTGCGGCAGTCAGCCAGGAGTAGAACGCGTCGTTTCCCGTTGCATTCATGGACGCGGTCCGGTCATACTGCGCATCGTTCAGCATGGATGAGAATGCGCCTGAGCTCGGGTTTACGCCCATGCTGAGCAGCCGCCGTTCGGTTGACTCCAGTCCGCGGTCATACTGATCCCGCGCGCGGTTTGTCGCCTGATTCACATAGTCATCCTGTCCGATCATCATCGTGGAACGTTTTGTCCCGTTTCCCACGTTTCCCCAGTTCAGAAGTGCTCCTGTCGCCATTGTGTCATCTCCTTTTGTTCATTCTTTCATATATTTTCTGCATCCGTTTCTGGTTCCCTTCTGACCGTTCACGGTGATTTCATAAGCAGTCATGCCGTTTTCGTCTGTTTTTTCCCCGATTTCAACGTGCGCCACCTGCAGCGGTTCATCCGGTGCAATGGGGATGTGGCGTGCCTGGATTAATACGCCGTAAACGGCAATGCTCATCAGTTCTATTTCCGGATAGGGGGAATGCCCGGAAACCCATCGGAGAAAAACATCGAATTCCCCGGGAAGGAACAGAAGTTCGGCGGCATAGGAAACTTTCGTTGTATCTGAAGCGATATGAGTGAAGCGTCTTGCGGGATCGGAGATACTGCATTCGACACACCAGTAGTGTTCAAAATTCTGGGTGAACACGCAGATTGCGAGATTGTCCGCCAGGCAGCAGACATCCCGCAGAAGGATTTTTCCTGTTTTTGCGATCAGGATTCTGCCTTTTCCGTTTCTTCGTATGAACATTCCTTCACCTGTTCCGCATCTGTTCCCTTGTCCATTCCTCTTCGACCGGACAGACATCCGTTTCAATGAACACCGCGACCGGACACCGGCAGGAATGAACGGAGAGAGATCCGTCTTCTCCTGCGGTTATGTATGCGATCGGGAAATGGCATTTGTCCGGCGTCCCGTAATTTACGACCGGCTGTTTCCAGATCCCGGAATCCGTCAGCAGTTCCGTTTCCACACAGAGATATCCTGCTTGTGCCGAAATTGTCTTTCCGGAAACGGGAAGGAATGTTCCGTTGCACAATGCGAAACCGGAATTGACACGCAGCGTATTTCCCGTCATGGTTACTGCGAACGGTCCGCTGTAGTTTTCATAAGCCGGAACATTCTCTCCTCCCGCGCTTCCGGAAGACGAATCGGATGTTTCCGCGGATATGATGACAGAAGTTGCCGTTTCGCTGATTTTGATTCCATTTCCGGGACGCAGTCTGCTGTTTCTGAGATAATCGATGATGGCATTGATGATCCGGGTCAATTCAGCAATCGAGTATCTTCCGCTCTGCGGTTTTGACGGAACAACCGGCATATCTGTTTTTCCCTTTTCTTTTTATCAGCAGGAGAACAGCCTCCTGCATCAATTCTGCCGCCGAATTTGCGATTTCTTCCGCTTTCAGGGCTTCATTTTTTCCGGAAACTCCTTCCGTCGCATAGGAATAACAGGCAAACCCCAATTGATTTGCCTGTTTGAAAATACGTTTTTCCTGTTCCGTTTTCAGGAACTTGAAAACATCGGCGCTCACACCGATATACCCGCAGTGGCTCACTGCGCTTTCTCCGTATTTCCGCCCGCCTGCGCCGTTTTTGCGTTTCCTGCGGTAATTTCCGAACTTTCCGAAGCCGCGCCATCCAGACCGACGGACAAATCACTCTTCGTCGCCTGAATGATCTTGGCGATTCCGGGAAGTCCGCTCTGGTTCGGCAGGAGGCTGACAGCTCCCTTGTTCACCTTTCCTGCAAAGATTCTGCCGTGCGGTGTCGGGTCGTCGAGCGTGCCGGAAGATACGCTGATGTATCCGGCCCAGCCGTCCTCCCAGATGATGACGCTCTTGTTCTGTGTCGATTTCGTCACGGAGGAGATGACGCTTTCCGATGTTTCCGTTTTCCTGAGGATGTTCCCGGACGCGTCATACTCCGTGATTGTGCTCCGGGTCGCCGCGCATCCGGTCAGCAGGAACAGGGCGACTGCCAGAAGCGGCAGAAGCAGGGTGAAAAGTTTGGTTTCCATAATGTTTTCCTTTCCGGCGCACTGCGCCTGTTATTTTTTCAGAATCGGGACGTTGATCATCGTGTGATACTGCTCGATCGCGGCGAGCTTCTCGCTGTTTTCGCTTACCTTGTTTTCCAGCTTCTCCAGCCGGTCGCAATGCGCGCTCATATCGCTTGCGCAGTCCTCCCGATGGACGTATTGCGACAACGCCTTGTGAAGCAGCCGGATTTCCGTTGCCACCCAGCCGAGGACCGTTGTCATCACGGTAAGCGCAAAAGACAGAAGCGCGATTGCCCACTCTTCGCTCATGTTGCCGCGCCCTCCTGTTCTTCGGTTTTCGTCCATCCCTTCCAGCCGAAAAGCTGGCAGAGGTTCCGGAACTGCCGCGCCTTGTTCCATACCAGATACCTGCGCGGATCATACCACGAATAAGCGGCAAATGCCGCAGTCTTTCCGTTGCGGTAGAAGCGATCATTCGACTCCGTGAACTGTTCGCGCGTGCCACCCTCGTGATATTCAAGATCGTGGATCAGGGCCACAACCTGAAGCGTCGGATGGAGCTTGTTCAGGGCCTTCCGGATAATTGCCGGGAACCGGTCCGGCCCGATGCCGTTGTAAATGCTTTCGACCTGCGTGATGCTGTATTTGTCCAGAATTTCGACGTGTTCAAGCTGAAGGTTCCTTGCCTTGAAAATGAGTTCTTTCAACGTATCAAGAGACATAGTTCTCCTCCTTTTCCAGTATGATCTGCTCTGCCATCCCGCGTGCCGCCGCCTCGCGGTAATCCCATTCAGCGGTCCATCTGCGCAGAAAATCGGCGCACTCCTTCTGCGCCTTGTTCGCGCCGTATTCCAGCGTGAACTGCCTGATAACCGGAAGAGCGAAAAGGATGTAAGCGAATTTGCTTTTTTCCCACTGGTAAGCGTGGCGGAGCTCGTGAATGATCGTAGGGAAAAGCTGTTCCACCCAGTAGCACCGACCGACATCATATTTTTTTTGCGGCAGGACTTCCGGCTCTCCGGACGGAAGCAGAAACACACAGCTCTGGAAAATCGGGGAAAAACATCCCATCACGCCGCCGGAATCAAGCATTCCGGCACACCACAGGAACTGAAATTTTCGGTAATCCAGCTCCTGAAGCCAGAGCCCCTGCCGCGTCACGGAATACCGCTGAAGCATCTTCATCAGATACACAGACTCGCGGTCATTCAGCGGCGTTGAGTCTTTGAGTTTGAAAATACTGAACATCATTCACCGCCTTCCGTCTGTTCGGCCTGTGTTTCGCTTCCCGGCTGAGTTTCCGTCTCTTCTGTCGCAGGATCAGTTTCCTGCTCCGGCGTTTCAGGGAGCTCGGGGAGAAAACGGATCAGCTTTGCAAGCTGTTTGTAGGTATCCATGTGCGGCTGGGTGGAGCCATAAAACTCAAGATTGGTCGTTATCGCGTCATAGACCGTCTTCATGGTCAGCGCGAGGGCGGCTTTTTCAGCGTCGGTCAGCGGGGCGGCCTGAATCGCCTCCATGACAACATCCTGGCCGGAGTCATAGGGGAGACAGAGCTGGTCGAGCTGTGCCTTGTATTGCCGGACACGAAGTGCCAGCGCGCCGTCTCCTGCGGCATCACGGGCGTAGAGGTCCGCATAATATGCCGTATCCACCTCCAGCCGCGTGTATTTCCGGATTGAAAGCCCGAGCGCGGCGAGTTCTTCCGTGCTCTTGAGTTTCCCGTTGACATACAGCGGAATGCGCATCTGCTGCGGCACGTTTACCGTCCGCGTGACATACGGCGTTTTGATGTCATACTCCGCGTTGTTGAGTGTGCTGTCAATCAGCGTTTCCTTCACGATGTCCGTGTCAAGTTCGACGACGGTTTCCGGTGTGGTGGTCTCTTCTGTCATTGTATTTTCTCCTTATGCGTTATAGTCATAATGAATTTCCGCACCTGTTGCCCCCCATGGCTCACCTGTTACTGTTCCAAGTGGAAAACAGCAGTAAATATCTCGAAGGGAAGTGCAACCTTTGAATGCGTTTGTTCCGATGCTTGTTACACTGGAGGGAATTGTCACGGATGCAAGGGAAGTGCAACCTGCGAACGCCTGGTCTCCGATGCTTGTTACGCTGGAGGGAATCGTCACGGAGGAAAGGGAAGTGCAATATGCGAACGCAAACTCTCCGATGGTTTTTACGCTGGAGGGAATTGTCACGGAAGCAAGATATCCACAACTTACGAACGTCCCGTCTCCGATGCTTGTCACGCTGTCTGGAATCGTCACGGAGACAAGAGAAGAGCAATTGGAGAACGCCGCGTCTCCGATGCTTGTTACACTGGAGGGAATTGTCACGGAAGCAAGGGATCTGCAACCTGAGAACGCCCCGTCTCCGATGGTTTTTACGCTGGATGGAATTGTCACGGAAACAAGAGAAGAGCAATTGGAGAACGCCTGGCCTCCGATGGTTTTTATGCTGGGGGGAATTGTTACGGAGGCAAGGGAAAAGCAATTGTAGAACACATTGTCTCCGATGCTTGTTACACTGGAGGGAATTGTCACGGAAGCAAGGGATTCACAACCTAAGAACGCCGCGTCTCCGATGCTCGTTACCCCGTGCCTGATTGTCAAAGATGCAAGGGAAGTGCAATTGTAGAACGCGGAATCTCCGATGGTTTTTACGCTGGATGGAATTGTCACGGAGGTAAGGGAAGTGCAACCTGAGAACGCCGCGTCTCCAATGCTTGTTACACTGTCTGGAATTGTCACGGAAGCAAGAGCATGACAAGAAAGAAAAGCTTGTGCTCCAATGGTTTCAACGCTGTCTGGAATTGTCACGGAAGCAAGGGAAGTGCAATCTATGAACGTCTGAATTTCGATGCTTGTCACACCGTATGGAATTATGATTGAGGTAAGGGATTCACAACCTTTGAACGCATATGCTCCGATGCTTTTTACTCCGTTCCCGATTGTCACGGAGGCAAGGGAAGTGCAATTGTAGAACGCATCGCCTCCGATGCTTGTCACGCTGTCTGGAATTGTCACGGAGACAAGAGAAGTGCAACCTGAGAACGTCTCGTATCCGATGCTTGTCACGCTGCTTCCGATTGTCACGGAGGCAAGGGAAGTGCAGTTAAAGAACGCCCCGCCTCCGAGGATGGTCACACTGTCTGGAATTGTCACGGAGGTAAGGGAAATGCAACTTGAGAACGCATATGTTCCGATGCTTGTCACACTGTCAAGGAGCGTCAGATATTTAAGCGATTTTCTACCCTGGAATAGTTGGGTAATAGATTTCATTCCCAGTGTAAGAGACTCCAGCGCATCGCATCCTTGGAACACGTTTGTTGAAATATTTGTTACTCCGCTTCCGATTGTCAAAGATGCAAGGGAAGTGCAACCTGAGAACGCCGCGTCTCCGATGCTTGTTACGCTGTCTGGAATCGTCACGGAGGAAAGGGAAGAGCAATTGTAGAACGCCTGGCCTCCGATGCTTGTCACTCTGCTTCCGATTGTCACGGAGACAAGAGAAGTGCAACCTTTGAACGCATATGCTCCGATGCTTATCACGCTGTCAAGGAGCGTCAGATATTTAAGCGATTTGCTATTCTGGAATAGTTGGGCAATGGATGTCATGCCCAGTGTAAGAGACTCCAGCGCATCGCATCCTTGGAACACGTTTGTTGAAATATTTTTTACCCCTCTTCCGATTGTCAAAGATGCAAGGGAGCTGCAACCTGAGAACGCATATGCTCCGATGCTTGTCACGCTGTCTGGAATTGTCACAGAGACAAGGGAAGTGCAATTCAGAAAAACATAGTCTCTGATACTGTTTATCCCGTCAGGAATCTCAAATGATGTTACCGTTCCGTCAATCAGACCATGTGTTGCAACAGTTTCTATCTGATATATGGAAGGGACATTCGAAATCATCTGCACTATGGACATTGCAGAATTATTTGCGCTTGCACTTCGTATTTCATCGGCAATTGCCTTCAGCCTGGATTGAACGCTCATAATTTATTAAACTCCTCAAGAATCATAATGAATTTCCGCACCTGTTGCCCCCCATGGCTCACCTGTTACTGTTCCACGAGGGAAACGGCAGTAAATATCTCGAAGGGAAGTGCAATTTGCGAACACGTTTTTTGAAATATTTTTTACCCCGCTTCCAATTGTCAAAGATGCAAGGGAAATGCAATATGCGAACGCCTGGTCTCCGATGCTTGTCACGCTGTCTGGAATTGTCACGGAGGTAAGGGGAATGCAATTAAAGAACGCCCCGCTTCCGATGCTTGTCACTCTGCTTCCGATTGTCACGGAGGCAAGGGAGCTACAAGCTGCGAACGCATTGTTTCCGATGGTTTCCACACTGTCAAGGAGCGTCAGATATTTAAGCGATTTGTTATTCCGGAATGGTTGGGCAATGGATTTCATTCCCAATGTAAGAGACTCCAGCGCATCGCATCCTTGGAACACGTTTGTTCCGATGCTCGTCACGCTGGAGGGAATTATAATAGACTCCATCGCACTGCATCCCTGAAACGCATAATTTTTGATGCTTGTCACACCGTCTGGAATCTGGAAATGCACGATATCGCCGCTTATGAATCCAGTGTCGTCCGGCGGAAGTTGCTTTTTGTAAGTACTGATGGCATTGGCCATATCTTCCAGAGATAATTTCCCTGTCGCACCAGTTTTTGCACGGATTGCATCTGCAAGAGCCGTAAGTCTTGTGTCAAGCTCGCTCATCATGTCACCAGGTCCCGTTCAGAATTGCATTGTCCACATATCCCTGAATCGCCGCGATATCAGCCTCCGTCCAGTAGTCTGTTCCACGAATCGGTGTGTGTCCATCCTCTCCTGTCGCCGGAACTCCTGTATTGACTCCGTCGATATACCAGTACCCTCCCGTGATCTGGATGTGATCGCCGATGCTCGTAACGGTCCCGCCGCTGTTCGGCCACTTGATCGCATAAAAGACCGTGTTCCCGATCTTTGCGATTTCCAGAACGTAAACACCGGGCGTTGTGGTGATGTCCGCGCTGAGCGTCACCCATTCAGCAGGGATGCTGACCGTCTGCTTCGTGGTGTCGACGATGAGCTCCCCGGAATCTCCGTCTTTCCAGTTCGCCAATGCCAGCGAGATTGCCCCGGACGCCGTCAGATTCCACCGGGCGTAACGGTCGTGGTCCAGAGTGACCGTTCCCGCCGCCGCAACCGTCTGCGTAATCGGCAGGAAATGCCCCCTGTATTCCGTTTCATACGCACGCTCAGCAACATATTTACGTTCGCCGCTGCTGTCCTTCGGATTCGGGTCGGAAAGCGAGGAGCCTTCCGCAAGATCGTCCGGATCAAAAAGCGGATTTTCAACCTTCTTGAACACGCGATGAATAAAGGATACTTCCCCTGCGGGAGTTGTTCCGTCAAGCTCCCCGTCACCAAGCGCAAAGGCATATTCGTTTTCAGGCGTATCCTCCAGCGTGAAATACCGCCCGAATGCCCGCGCGCCCTTTGCAAAGTTCTTCACACGGCAGCCGACCGTGAAGGTATTCTTCCCGGTGACTTCATTCATGTTTCCGAAGACGAACGCGCCGTTGGCGTTTAGGCCGTTGTCCTTGTTCGTTGAGCCGAAAACAGTGATATTTACGGACGCGGTGAACTCGTTCAGGTCTCCGAAAATGTTCTGGAACTGGTAAGTTTTGTTGTTTGAGCCGAAAACACGGACGAATCCGAGCTCGTTCTCGTTGCTGTCACCCTGGATGATGACGGAGGAGCCGTATTTGTTCGTTGATCCGAATACCACGCACTGGAAAGCCCGTTCCGTTTCAGTCTTCGGCGTTGTTCCGTCCTCTTCATATACCGTGTTTCCCTCGTCGTCCGTAACTTCGACTTCTTCCGTTTTCGGAACGTTGTCGAAGCCGAGCTCGAGGCTGTGGTTGTCAACGAGGTTTTCAGCCACAGATGAAAAACCTTCCGGGAGCTGATCCGAAATGCCGAATTCCTCATAGCTTCCGACCGCAGCGTTTTCCACTTCAAGCGCGCCGACTGTCTTCGAGGTTAACGCCGTGATCTTGTAATGCTTCCCAGTCTCGACGCAGTAGAAAATCCCGCCGAGCTCCGGGTTCTGAATGTTCGCCGCATCCGCGAGCGTCGCCACCCGTGCCCGCGCGTCAAGCGGCGTATTGACGGTATTCGGCAGCAGATTTCCTTTTGTGCTGGTTGCCATGGTATTATTCCCCTTCGATATAAATTGTAGTTTCCGCGTCAATCAGGCTGAATTCGCCGTATGCCTTGTATGCCGTTCCATTGAGAGTGATGTCAATTCCGTTTGCGCCTGTCCCGGCCGCGCCGATGTCCTCGTCGAACGGGACTTTGCCGCCGACGCCGTCATCCTTTTTAACGGCAAGCCCGGAATCCGCGGGCACAAGGACGAACAGCACGCCGCCAACCGTCTGCTTGATTGTGGTCTCAAAACTCCCGGCGTCCGCCTCCGTCACGGTATCGCCTTCCAGCATGTCCGCCGTAATCTGCGACACTTTGTAAGTCTCACCGTCATTGATACATCCGTAATAGATTTTACCGGGTGTTTCCGGTTCCTCCGGACTGGTTGCTCCCTGATCGATAAGTTCGAATATTTTTCTGCAGAATTCGCTGTATTCGAATTTACCGCCATTCTCCTGATAGAGCATCCAGAGCGTTTTTTCAGCCATTCCCTGTGAGTAATAAATCCACCCCGTTTTCCATTCCGGCAGGTTTCCGAGATAAACACGGTATTTCCCGTCATTTGTTTTGACGATCCGCGTTACTCCGTTTTCCGCATACGTTCCGAGAAAAAATTCTCCGTCCTCCGTATCAATGGAAACGGATGATATCGCGCTGTCCGGAAATGGGGGGCACTCAAATTCAATGCAGTTGTTCACGGCGGTGACCGCTCCGGAAGGCGGATTTTCATTGTCTTCGGATGCAAATCTTGTTCTTGCAATGAACTTGACATTTTCCCCGTCTTCTCCGGAAAACCAGACGACATCCATGGGACCGCTCCAGTCGTCAAGCGCATTGCTTTTCTTGACATAAATATGGATCGTCGTCTTCCGTTCAGTTTCATCGATTTCCGAGTATGCGAAGGAAAAACCCTTGGAAGCCGCCGCATAAAGATCGCGGTCGGAAAGACTTTTCCCCGTAGCGTCGATTTTCAAATCCTGTCCGGACGGCCCGACAAGAGACTGCAGCCATTCGTCAACCGTTCCGGAATACCCCTGAGAGACAGCGATATCATAAGCACTTTTCCCGTCCTGTCCGTCGGTGCCGTCTTTTCCCGGCTCTCCATCCTTTCCGTCAACCCCGTCTTTCCCGGGCGCGCCGTCCTGCCCGTCTTTCCCGGGCGCGCCGTCCTGTCCGTCGGTGCCGTCTTTTCCCGGCTCTCCATCCTTTCCGTCAACCCCGTCTTTCCCGGGCGCGCCGTCCTGCCCGTCTTTCCCGTCGGCTCCGTCTTTTCCGTGCAGAGATTGCAGCCAGTCGCCTTCCGTTCCGACAAAACCGTTATCCACTGCGATTTCATAGGCGCTTTTCCCGGCAGGGATTTCGATCTCCTTGATTTTCTGTCCGATCAGGGTGTCTGCCGCCTCTTCATTGAGATACTCGGTGTGCTTATGGGAAACGGAAGCATACACTTGATCGTGATTGTGAGACGCCGGCGCATATTTCCCGGAATTGTCGGTCAAATCGGCAACATCTTTCGGGAGTTCATCTTTCGTTGCAAGGAGATTTCGATCCGCGCTGACTTTGAGTCCTTCAACGACGATTCCCCATCCCTGCGCAAGAGCCAGAGTTCCGTCAACACTGATATGCTTGTATTCCGAGATATGCTGTTCGATTGCCTCCTGAATCGCATCCTCCATGGAACCGTCCAGTTTGAAAATCCGGTTGTAGATGCGTATTTTCCCTGAAAACAGTTTTCCGTCTGACGCTGTGTTCCTTGCAATCTCCAGATCGAAGACCCTGCTCCCGTGCCGATGCACAAAGAGGAATCCCCTTCGGAATGCCTCGTTGTAGAGGAGACACTCGAAGACGATGTTTTCCGCATCCGCGGTAAAAGACGGGATTTCCGCAAATGCGATATGATTTGCCGCAATGCGGAGGATGACGCCGTTTGGCTGATCGAGTCCGGAAACGACAATGCGGAGGGTGTCATGCAGATAAATTTTCTCCGTGCTTTGGACGGTTCCATTTTTCAAATCGACGGTTATGACGTTCATCTTGCACCAATTTCCTGTTTATATCGCGCCGTGTTGATTTTCCAGAGTTCGCTTTTCTGTGCATCGGCACCGAAACGCCGTTCGACTGCGGAAAAGATCACATAGGACTTTGCCGCCGCTTTCAGGTTCCCCGGGAACGGGAACATGTCGTCGAGCCCGACAGTTTCCGGATCGATTTCCTCTCCCTCCTCGTCCATTCTCGCGTCCGGACGCAGAAAGGCAATATCCACGATCGAATTGTTGAGATACATCAGAAGCTCTTCGTCGCTCCAATGATATGGCTGTGTTTTCAATTCCGCCCGGAACTTCTCCATGTTGATTTTCCATAGCGTGTCGCCGGAAGCGTCTTTCCCGATTCTGGTTTCCCTTGCTTTTGCGACTGCGTATGCGACAATGGCCGGACGGTATTCGGCGCGGATGGAGTCAATGGTGTTTCCGCTTCCGATGAGAGCGTCCGTACGGACGGAAGAGATTTCCGCAACCGCATCCGCAATGAATCCTTCCAGCAGATCGTCATTCCAGTGATACGGAACGGCGGCGAGTTCCTGCTGGTATCGGTCCGCATTGGCTTTCCATCTTGCATCCGCGGCGGCCTGCTGTCCGAACCGTCGTTCCAGAGCGCGGGCGGCTCCGTATGCCTCCAGCGCATCCGTGAATTCCTCCCTGATTCCGGCGACTCCGGAAACCGAACCGGAAAACAGCGCGTCCGGTCGTTTGGAGACAAGATCAACGGCCCCGTGCTGAAGACATTTCAGAAGATCGTCATTATTCCAGTGATAAGGGACGGAAGCGAGTTCCTCCTGATACTTCTTCCGGAACAACTGATACCGCATGGCATCCGGACTGGTTTCGATTTCCCCCTCGAAAGCGCGCATCAGGACGTAAGCGGACAATGCGTCCTTGAAGGCGCTCCGGACACTTCCCGCGTCTTTCGCGTCCGGCCGCTTGGCAATGATGTCCGCGACGCCTTCTGCATAATAGCGTTCCGCGCTTCCGCCGTTCCAGTATGCGTAATTGACGTCCTGCGACACATCGTTCATGATGTCCGTCATGGAAACGGCCTTGCCGACATCTTCCGGATCGTCCAGATTTCTTCTCAGACACGCAATCAGTTTCGTTTCCGCATCAGGAATCACCCCGGAGGAACCGTGATCGTCCAGAGCGGTCCGGATGCTTTCAATCAGTCCGGAAGTTCCGGAGATTCCCTCCGGTTTCCCGGAATCCTCCAGTTCAATCCTGACTTCTTCGATGAACTCTTTGACCAGCATGTTTCGTCCTCATTCTATCCGGAGAATCCGGGGCTTTCCGTTTCGTTGTCGTCGATGGTCTCCGCGATCGCGCGCGTGATGTCCTCATTGCAGAGGTCGGCATAGTGTGCCGCGAGCTGCGGATCGAACCACGGCCGCCCTTTCTGTCTGGCCAGCCGCGCACAGGCGCCGTAAACGATACCATCCCGGTATCGTTCGATGATTTCCGGCGGCGGATTTCCTCCGGAGACGGACGGGACCAGAACGCTGACGATATCGATCGTTCCTCCGTCATAGTCTTTTCTGAGACGCGGATCAATCAAAACGGTGTTGACATTGCAGAGATGGTATTTCGTTTCCGAGGCGAGTTCTTCCGGTTCGTTTTTCCTTCTGAGCCTGACGGAGAGAATCCGCTGGACGACGGCGTCGCGCATTCCCGCCGCGTCATATCCGGCGAGATCCTTTTCCACGAGGTAATGGAACCTTCCGATCCAGCTTTCCGTCCGGATGCAGAAATCGCGCGCGCTTTCCCTGAGAGCCCGGATGACACTGCTTCTCGGGACAGCGGAGGCAAGTTCAATTTCCACGCTGAATGCAAGTTCGCTTAGACTGTGTCCGGAAGGCATGAGCTCTTACTCCTCTTCGGCGTCGTCCGTTTCCTGCACGGCTTCGTCTTCCAGCGCCTTCATGGTTTTTCTGGTTCCCTCCTCCTTCATTTTGAGGAATTCCGCTTCGGAACTTTCTCCGAGGATGTCGAAGGAACACCGGGCCAGCTTTCTGCTGACAGGCTTTCCGCTTTTCGTGTCGGTGTAGCGGTATCGGATGACCGCGCGCTGAGCGGTTTTGACAAAGGATTCCGGGATCACTACGGGCACGCCGCGCCGGATCACAAGGATGTTTCCGTTTACGCCGAGCGTGATGTTTTCGCTTTCGGATTCGCTGGTCCGCTCGTGAAAACGCACCTTGAAATATTTTACCGCGCTCTTCGCCGGAATTTCCGTTTCTTCGGTTTCGTTCACTTCGGCGGTTTCCTCCGGCGCTTCGCTTTCCTCCGGTATTGCGGTTTCCCAGGCTTCATTGTCGGTTGTTCCGTTCTTCGCTTTCTGTCTTGCCATTGTATGGTCTCCCTGTTATTGGTTGATAAGACGGGAGGGGAAAACCTCCCGTCCTGTTCTGCTTCAGAACTGAGCGGTTGCCGTGCATTCGATGTTGGCCAGCCAGGTATCCTGGAGAATGGCTCCGGCCATCCATGCCTTCCAGCCGACATATCCGCGCTGTCCGAGCGGATCGCTCTTGCTGATCCTGCCGGGATTGAGGACGCTGATGGTCGCAGCGTTTTTCCCAGCAAACGGCGTGAAAGCGTAGGAATCTCTTGCAATGGCTATCATGGTGTATACGTCGGCCTTTGCCGCGGCGGACGGTTTCACACCGTTGGAGAGATAGTCCGCGGAACTTGCACCGGCCTGCAGTTCGGGCTCGAACATGGAGGTAAGGATAACGCGGAAATTTTCCACTTTTCCAACCTCGAATTCGGAAACCGGCTTGAGTCCGGAGTATTTCTCGACGGGAACAAATCCGGTGATTTCGCGGATATCGGCCTCCAGATCGCTGTGTCCGAGCAGGATGAACGACGCGCCGACCGGTTCGGTTGCGATATTCGGACCCGCTTTGATGATCTGCGTGATTTTCCGTGCGCGGAACCTCCGGAATTCGCGGTTGACCATTCGCAGCATGGAAAGATCGATGGGAGCGGCGACTGTTGCGGTATCGGTTCCGCCGCAGTAGAAGCGGTTCGTCGAGGCGTTGAGAATCCCGATTTTGATTGCCTCGAGCGTTTCGCCGGCCTGCTCGCCGATCAGATCGCTCATTTCATTGAGTACGGGATCTTCATGGGTGTCCTGAACGACATCCGTCAGCCCCGCGAGTCCTCCGTACTGCTGAAGAGTCGCTTCGACGTCCGTTTTCGTCAGTTTCTGAGCGGTCGGCGTCACGCCTTCGGTCAGCGGCGTCAACGCTTTTCCGAGCGTTTCGTAGCGCCGGAAGACGATTTTCTTTGATTTGTTTGCCGGAACAGGCACGGTCTGCGCGAACTTGTCCACAACCGTTTCCGCCTGTCCCCGTTTGAGGAGTTTTTTCACGGCATACGCCGCGGTTCTCGGGGAGATGTCCCCATAACTTGTTTCGTTGGCCATGATAAAGCCCTTTCTTTATTCGGGCTTCAGGCGAGCCTCTGTTTTGTTGAAAAGGGATTTTCGGATTCCGGTTACAGAAACTGAATCGTCAAATCCCGTTTGTGATAGATGCACTTTGTTCCGCGACACCGGAGAAAGAGTTTGCTTCCGCGCGGGAGAACTGCCTTCATGAGAAGTTTCCCACATGCCGGACAGCGGATTTCCTTTCTGTCCAGCGCCTTTGCAAAATCTTTTTCCGGTGTTTTCAGCATGTCATTTCACCTGTTCATCATCGATTTCGTCCCATGCCTCATCGAATGAGGCGTTTTCATTTCCCGTTTTTCCGGCCCGTCCGGAGGATG
Source organism: uncultured Victivallales bacterium (assembly GCA_944390795.1). Classification (GTDB taxonomy): domain Bacteria; phylum Verrucomicrobiota; class Lentisphaeria; order Victivallales; family UBA1829; genus UBA11452. The sequence goes on along the minus strand of CALXRI010000006.1, from coordinate 115,303 downwards.
CGGAGAGTCCGCGGTAGAGCTCGTTCTTCCGATTCTGCTTTTTTTCCAGGATTCCCCTGTCGGCCTTGTATTTGTTGAGGATGTCGATTGCGTCTGCGGGATCATTGATCCGGCGGACGGCCTGCTGGAGATACCGGGGCTGCGCCTTGAGCCATTCGGAGAAGTCGCGTTTTTTCGTAAGGATTTCCTCCGCGTCGGGATGCACCTTGAGCACTTCGTTCTGGAATTCGATCTGCCGCGCCTGTTCTCTGGCCTGTTCTTCGAATCGGAGAACATTTCCAAGATATTCCTCCATTCCTGCGAGACGGTTTTCCAGTTCGGAAGCTCCGGATGTTCCGCGCAGTTTCCGGAACATGATTTCCATGCATCGGATATTGAATTTTGCCTCTTCGGGATAGTCGGAAGCAAATTCCTTCATATCGTCCGGGAGTCCGGCGATAAACGCGTCCACATCGAAAGAGCCGCTGTCCGGCGGATTTTCAGATTCCTTCGGCTTTTCTTCGGTTTTCCCGGCGGTCTCCGTGTTTTCCTGTTCGTCCTCCTTCTTTTCCGTCGGTGTTTTGCCGCTGCTGTCCGGCGCGCCGTTTTCCTGATCGATCTTGTCGAGGAAACTGTAATCGGGCTTTTCGGAGTCTTCACTTTCTTTTGTCGAACTGTCCGCCGGATCATTTTTTCCGGGACTCTTTTCCGCGTCGTCGGGCTTGATGCTGTCGTCCTGGTCCGTTTTTCCGGATTCTGCGGGCTTGTTTTTTTCTTCGGATTCGTCTCCGCCGGTGCTTCCGGACGGCACTTCTTCGACATCGTTCCATGCCTGATCGAATTCGGTGTTTCCGGCTTCCTCAGCGTGATTGTCAGGACTTACGATTTCTTCATTCGCGCTCATCAGCGTCTCCTTCGTTAAGAATTGAGTTGATTATATCGGCCGCCTGATCGAGTCCTGCGGCAAAACCGATCTGATACCTGAAATCGCCGATACCGGGTGCGACACGCGGCGCCTTGAGCAGTTCGGATACGGCATTTTCGCGTTCCTTCCGGATCAAGTCAAGAATTTCCTTGAGTTTCAAATCCATATCAGACTCCAGAAAAAAAGAAGTTTTTATAGAATCATTGGGCGAAAAAAAAACGGAAAAAAGGCTGAAACAGCCTCATTTTTCCGAACCAAAACAGAAAATCCAAGATGTAACTTCTGTTAACCTGTGCCTGGTTGAATCCGCATCGAAAGAGACTCTTTGTGTGTCAGTAAATCAGAGAAGCGATCTGGCGTATAAAAGAAAATCCCGCTGAATGCCATTGCATCCAAACGGGATATTTTCGGCAACAAAAAAGCAACAAAATGGAAAAATCAGGGATCGTATTTTTCTTTGTAAGTGCTTGATAATGAATGGCGCCCCGGGCGGGGATCGAACCCACGACCCACTGCTTAGAAGGCAGTTGCTCTATCCTCTGAGCTACCAGGGCATCATGCAGAAGTCCTGTACATTAGCTCAGAACTCGAAAAAATCAACAATTAAAGCAAAGTTTTTTATAAGATAATTTGCATATTCCCTTTCCAATGATATTTTTTCTCACCGACAGGGAGATGAAAAATGAAAATGCGGTTTTCAAAAATGCACGGTGCGGGAAATGATTTCATTCTTGTCGACGATTCCGCATCCGAGGCAAACCGTTCCCCGAGCTTCATCGCTCATCTCTGCAACCGGCATCTGGGCGTCGGAGCGGATGGAGTCATCTATCTGCAGAAGACAGCAGATGAGAACATCATCCGGATGGACTATTTCAACAGCGACGGATCCGCGGCCGCGGTCTGCGGAAACGGACTGCGCTGCTCAGCCGCTTTCGCTTATCGGAAAGGGCTGGGCAGAGGCAGAAAAAATATGGTTTTCCTCGCCGGCGGAAATCTTCTCGGGACGGCAATCATGGATGATTCCGGCGAATCCGTGAAAATTGAACTGCCTGTCACCGAACCCTTTCAGAAATATGAACTGGAAAACGCCGAAACCGTCTACAAGGGCGCATCAGGAGTGCCCCATCTGATTAAAGTCGTGCCGGACCTGGAAGCGCTTGATGTCCCAGCGGAAGGACGCAGACTTCGCTGCCATCCGCGTTTTCTGCCGGAAGGGGCCAACGTGGACTTCGTTTCCTTTTCCGACCGGAACCGTCCGGCAGCCGTGCGGACTTACGAACGCGGCGTGGAAGACGAAACTCTCGCCTGCGGCACCGGCTGCGCCTCGACCGGGGCGGTTCTGCATCAGTTTTTCGGTTTCCCGGAAAAACTCTCGATACTTTCCCGGGGGGGAGACGTTCTGGAGATTGAAATAATCAAAGAATGTAATATTTTAAAAGGAGTTTTTCTGACCGGACCCGCTGTAACGGTCTTCGACGGGGAACTTTGTGAACGGAATCAGGATTATTCAATATAAAGCAAGGACTTTGTTATGGAACTCAAGGGCGTATACACCGCGATGGTCACACCGCTTTCAAAAGGCGCTGTGGATTACGGAAAACTGCGGGAAATTGTGGAAATGCAGATTCAGGGCGGAGTCGACGGCATTGTGCCCGTCGGAACGACCGGGGAATCACCGACTCTGGATACGGAAGAGCACATGAAGGTCATTGAGGAAACAATCGCCGCAGCGGCCGGACGATGCAAAATCATGGCCGGAACCGGCGCGAATTCCACGGCGGAAGCCATCATCCTGACAAAACATGCCAAAAGCGTCGGCGCCGACTGTTCGCTCCAGGTCACGCCCTATTACAACAAACCCACGCAGGAAGGGATCTACCGCCATTTTTCGACAATCGCCGACACCTGCGGCATTCCGATCGTGCTTTACAACGTCCCCGGTCGGACCGGAGTCGGAATCGCGGCGGAAACCGTGGCACGTCTGGTGAAAAACACCAACGTGCTCGGCGTGAAGGAAGCCGCGGGATCCGTGGAGCGGGTCTCCGAGATTCTCAGCCTCTGTGAAACGTCCATCATGTGCGGCGACGACAGCCTGACCGTTCCCATGATGCTGCTCGGCGCCAAAGGCGTCATCAGCGTGGCGTCCAACATCATTCCCGCCGAGCTCAAGAAAATGACCGACGCATGTGCCGCCGGCAATTTCACCGAGGCGGCTGCTCTTCACAGAAAATACTGGCGCCTCTTCAAGGATCTCTTCATTGAGTCGAATCCGATTCCGGTCAAAGCCGCCATGGCAATGCTCGGCATGATCGAAGAGGAATACCGTCTTCCGCTCTGCCCGCTTTCCGACGCAAACCGGGAAAAACTCCGGAAAACGATTTCCGCCTGTATCCGAAATGTATAATCTTCCACGGCAAGTTCAGAAAAAATGACAAAGACAATTCTTTTCCAGGGCGATTCCATTACGGATTGCGGCCGCGCACGTCTTGAAATCACGGATCCGGGGTATTCCCGCACCGGGCTCGGACCGGGGTATCCCTATCTCATTGCAGCCCGCCTTCTCTGCGACAGAGGCAGGGATTTTCAGTTTTACAACTTCGGAATCAGCGGAAACAGGATCGTCGATCTCTATGCCCGCTGGAAAGCCGACTGCATCAATCTGCGCCCCGATATCCTGAGCATCCTGATCGGCGTAAACGACACCTGGCATGAAAAGGCGAGACGCAACGGCGTCGAAGTGCCTCGTTATGAACAGTTCTACCGCATGCTGATGGACTGGACGCTGAAGGAGCTTCCGGATATCGGCATTGTCCTTCTCGAACCGTTTGTTCTCCCCTTCGGGGCGGTCGGGGAGGACTGGCTGGACGAGATCGCGCAGCGCGGTGAAGTTGTCCGCAGAATCGCGAATGACTACCATGCCGTTTTTGTCCCCCTGCAAAGCGTCCTGAACAATGCTTTGAACGTGGCGCCGCAGGAACACTGGCTGGCGGACGGCGTGCATCCGATGCCCGCCGGACATCAGCTGATCGCCGACGCCTGGCTCAAGGCTGCGGCGCCACTGCTGCAGTAGAGTCGCGCGAAGATCCGTTCCCCCCCCGGACAAGGAAGCGCAAGACGGGAAATCTCATAAAAAACCGCGGACGGCGCTTGACGAATCCGGAATGCGGCGTTATTTTACGGGACTTCGGTTTTATCTTTTTCAACAAATCCAAAACAGGAGGTTTTTATTATGGCGGCCAAAGTTGACGAAACGAAATGCGTCGGATGCGAAGCCTGCACAGGCGCCTGCCCGGTTGAGGCGATTTCCATGGTCGACGGAAAAGCGCACGTGGATGACGGCAAGTGCATTGACTGCGGCGCCTGCGTCGGCGAATGCCCTGCGGAAGCGATCTCCCAGTAACCGCATTCCGACTCGGGAAACCGGAACCCGGCGACAGGTTCCGGTTTTTTTTGTTTTTCCTTTCAAATTGCTCTTGACTGAAACAAAAAGCAGAGTATCTTACCACATTATCGTTCGCGGGTGTAGCACAGTGGCAGTGCACCAGCTTCCCAAGCTGAGTATGAGGGTTCGATTCCCTTCACCCGCTCCATTTTTCCCGCATGCGGCAACCGGATCGGACGGAATTGCCTTTACTGTTCCGCAGGAACTTTCCGGAACGCATCCGGAGAGACGCCGTGCGCTTTGCGGAACACCTTGCAGAAATAGCTTTCATCCTTGAATCCGCATCTTGCGGCGGTCTCCTTGATCGTGCAGCACTCCATCTGCAAAATACGGACCGCGGATTTCAGGCGCAGTTCGGCAAGAAATTTCGAAGGGGGCATCCCGTAGACCTGATGAAAAATCCGGGAAAAATGATAACGGCTGTATCCCGCAGCACGGGCGATGTCGTCCACGCTGATGTCATCCGCCAGATGCCGGGTGCAGAAATCCAGAACGGTCCGGAGAAAGGCGGGATCCCGCTGCGCTCCTCCCGCGGACGCATAGGAAAAGCATTCATGAAGCGTCATGACAAACCGGTATGCCATCGCCGACGCGCGAAACTGGGAACGCATGCCGGAACGTTTCAGTTCGGAAAAAACGGAAAGGATATAGAGAAGCAGCGGAGACTCCGGCTCAAGGCGGATGACAGGCCCGTATGCCGTCTCGGCCTCGCGCATCAGCCGGACGGCCTCCATTCCGAAGATGGTGAAAAACAGCAGACGCCAGTATCCGGAATCCGGAGCCAGATAATAGCGGTGATCGTGGGGAACATGCAGGAGCATCGCATCCCCCGCCCGCATCTTGAAGGCGCGTCCTTCATAATCCAGAGATCCTTCTCCGGCTACGGTATACTGGAAAATCGCGAATTCGGCGGATCCTCGGGAAAGTCCGCTGAAATCATATGTTGTGGAACGTCTTGTCTCGTATCCGCAGCCGGCAAGCATGGAATGCAGATGCGGTTTCCGGGATGCGAAAAGCAGTCCGGGGGCGGCCCATCTCTCATCCGTTTCAAAAATGCTTTTCCTCAGCTCCGGATCAATTTCCATCGGACGCGGTTTCTCCCCGCCTCCGGTTCCGGCCGGGCCGTGCAGTTCAGTCCAGGACATCAAGTTCCTTGAGTTCCTTCTTTTTCAGTTTGTCCAGACGCAGCAGCGCATCGGTCATCTCCCCGGCTGTCATTGCATTTTTTCCGCTGATCAGCCCGGTATGGAGCCGCAGAATCGCCGAACGGACCGCCTGATTGTTCTTCAGTCCGGAATCGCGGTATTCCCGCAGATATTTATTATACTCCTTGCGCTGTTCACGCGAAAGGGAGGCAAGATACTCGGCAAGCACATCGCGGTCGAATCCGTCCATGGAGGTGTTCGAGCGGTAAATCTCCCTGCGCCGCCGGCTCAGTTCCGCATTCAGTTCCTCCGGCGACATCTTTTCATATCGATTCTCCGGGGAGGCGGATTCCTTCTCTTCGGCGGACTCCGCGTCAACCTTTCCGGCAGGGTCGGTTTCAATCCCCGCATTATCGAGTTCGATCAGGAACTTGCGGATATTCTGAAGCGCGAAATGCATTTCGGAGTTCAGCGCATTGACCGTGGTGGTTTCACCCGCCCGTTTCACGGTGTAGGTTTTCTTTTTCAGCTGGGACTTGTAAAGGTCTTCGAAATTTTTGAGCATGATCGAAGTTTCCTCGGCCAGTTTCACCTGGAATCCCGCATTCGGATTTTTTCTCCGGAGATCGGAATCAAGAGAGCCTGCGAGATTTTCCAGCACGGCCATCCGGCGTTCGAAGAGCTTCCGGAAGGAGTCGTCGTCCTTTCTGCGCCGGTAGGAAGACTGATATTTCATGAAAAACCTGAGTATGCGGTTGTATGCCAGCAGTCTGCGTTTGGCCATCAGTGAATCCTTCACGGCGCCGCCGTTTTCCGTGGTGAAGCGCATGGTTTTCAGAGTCTTGATGTCCGCGGCGATGATTTTGAAAAGCGTGGCGGGATCCTGCGAACGCCCGACCATGCGTTTCATCCGGTTCTGACCGGACTTGAAATCCTTGTTGTTTTCATTGTAAACCTGGCGGATCTCTTCCGTGATCCAGACCATATCCAGATCCGCGCCGAGTTTCAGGCTGTCGATGGCATTCTGCACTTTCTTCGCCAGTTCGCACATGGCGCTCACATGCTGTTTGTAGCTCTTCTCGAAACGCGTTCCGCGGGAGTCCACCGCACGGTTGTAGTTTGTCGCGACGGTTGCGACCGCCTGTTCAAAATCCTCGAAGTCGTCCGCACGGGCGATGGAAAACAGACATACTGCAAAAAGCAAAAGCGCCGAATGGACTCTCCGCATGGCTTCCTCTCTGTTTCTGTGTTTCAGCACCCCGGCGATACGGGGAGACGACAAGGCGGACGGATACCCGCACGACGATTACATTAATGCGTTTTTCCGCTTTTGCAATCCCGGGAAACATCAACTTTTCATTTTCCTTGGAAACAGTCCGTTCCGGGATTTGAAAAACACTTCCGGCCATGTTATTTTTCGAATACCAACGAAGGAGGCACTTATGAAGCTTGGAATCATCGGAGGCAGCGGCCTGGAAACCATCGACGGACTGGAAAACCTCCATGCGCATATGCAGGACACGCCGTTCGGAAGACCGTCCGACCAGATTGTGGAAGGTACGGTCGGAGAGACCTCCCTGGTATTCCTTTCACGGCACGGACAGGGACATGTCGTCGCGCCGTCGGAAATCAACCACCGGGCGAACATCTATGCGCTGAAAAATCTCGGAGTGACGCATATCCTCAGCCTTTCCGCGGTCGGAAGCCTCCAGGAACGGTATGCGCCGCGCGACATCGTCGTGATCGACCAGTTTTACGACCGGACAAAACAGGGCGCCGCGCACACCTTCTTCGGAGACGGAATCGTCGCGCATGTTCCGTTTGCAAAACCGGTCTGTCCGGAACTGGCGGCGTTTGCCGCGAAAATTGCGGAAAAGGCTGTTGCCGAACTGCTTGATACGGGGAAACGCCCGACTGTTCACCGCGGCGGTGTCTATGTGAACATCGAGGGGCCCGCCTTTTCCACCGCGGCGGAGTCGCGCATCTATCATCAGCTGGGTTTCGACGTCATCGGCATGACCAATCTCGGCGAAGCGAAACTCGCACGCGAGGCGGAAATCTGCTACAGCACAGTGGCAATGGTCACCGACTACGATTCGTGGCGCCCGCACAACGATTTCGTGACGGTCGGAATGATCGAGGAGAACTTCGAGGCCAATCTCGCGCTCGCCGCCCGGATCATCCGGCACGCGGCAGAGGAATTCCATGCGATGGAGCGGAAATGCGACTGCGCCAGCGCCCTGGACGGCGCCGTCATCACGCGCAGGGAAGCCATTGCGCCGCATCTGCGGAAACGGCTCGCCCCGCTCATCGGCAAATATATCAAGTGAAGCGCCATGAACAAACCTTTCAGCAGGGAACTTTTTGACAAGCCGGGGAAATGCCATACGCGGCTTTTTCTGTTTCTAGCCTTTGCGATTCCGTTCGCATGGCTGTGCGTTCTGCGTCCGCTCGTCATGGACGGAGGCGAGACGGACAGCGACGCGTATTATCATATGAAAATGGCGGAGCTGGGGCCGTCCGTTTTCTGCGCGAAAAAATTTCCCTGGCTCACCATGTCCGTCTGGAACGACCGCTTCGCAGACAAGGAACTGCTGTTCCACGGAGCGCTCTGTGTTGTTCATGAGGTGCAGAAACTGCTGCGCCTGCCGACCGGCGCGCCGTTTCACCTGCAGTCGCTCCTGCTGATCGCATGCGTACTTCTGGCATTCATTTTCGCAATGCGGCGCATGGGGGTTTCCCCGCCTTTCATCCTGCTTTTTTCCATTCTGATGCCGTTCATCGCGGCAAATTTCATGTTCCGTCTGATGATGATGCGCCCGCATGTGCTGTCCATCGCCTTCCTTCTGGTGACATGCGCCCTGCTTTCGGAAGGGACGGTCCGTTTCCGGATCGCATGCGCGGGAGGCCTCTCCTTCCTGTATGCATGGACCTACTCCAACCCGCAGTTCATCGTGATTCCCGCGTTCGTATTCGCGCTCGCGTATTTCCGGCGGGATTCGGCAAAAGTGTTCTGGATTCCGGCGGCGGCGTTCGCCGGCGTTATGCTGGGACTGCTGATCCATCCGCAGTTCCCGAACTCGTTCGTCATCTGGAAAGTCCAGTCCTTCGACGCGCTCTTCGGACCGCTCTTCACGGACAATCTCCACAAAGTCAGTTCGGAACTGCTTCCGATGGAAATGCTTGCGCCGAAATTCCGCTGGCATAAATCCATGCTCCCGTTCTACATCCTCGCCTATCTGACGCTCCTGTGCTTCTGCCGTCTGGCGATTCTGCGCGGCTGGTCCGCGCTGGAACCCCGGATCAAGGCGGTCGGATTTCTCGCCGTGCTTTTCACCTGCGGGATGTTTGCCGCGCTCCGGACCGTGGAATACGCGGTGCCGTTCACAGTGCTGTTCGCGGCCCTTGTCTTCCAGGACGCCTTCCGCGCCGATCTTCTGCTTCCGCTCCGTGCAAAACCCTGGAGAATGCTCCTGACGGGAACGCTTGCGGCAATCCTTCTCGGCATCGTTTCGTCCGGACTGAACCTGATGCTCACGCCCGCCATGGTGCATCCGGCGGACGGAATCGGGAAATGGATGCGGGAGAACATCCCGCCGGAAACCACGGTCGTAAACCTGAACTGGGGCGACTTCCCCACAATTTTCCATGCCAACGACCGCAACTATTATCTCTGGGGAATGGATCCGGTTTTCTCGTTCGCACTTGACGGCAGGCATGCAAAGAAAGTGGAAAAACTCCTGCTGAACATCGAACGCGTCCGGAACAGCGACAAGCTGCTCGGACGCCTGACCCATGCCAAATACGCCGTTCTGCTGGCAAAGCGGGAGAACTTCGTCAATCTCCTGAAACGCAACGACTGGAAAACCGTATACGAGTCGAAGGATGGCGCAGTCTTTCTGCTGGAATGATGCACGGACCACCCTTTTTCCCAGGCGTTGGAAAACATCTCATGCGGCAGGAGTGAATTCCACCTGCCTCTTCTTTTTTTCAGCTCCGGAAGCAAAAGAGCAGCAGACACACGGAAAGCGCGTTGTACAGGGCGTGCGCGCAAATGGCGCACAGAAGCGATCCCGTCCGGCAGCAGACGAACTGCAGGAAAAGCGCCAGCAGAAAAAGCGCCGGAAAATTCAAAATGTTGAAATGAACGGCGGCAAACAGAAAGGCACTGACGCAGGCCGCCGCACATGGGGAGGCGAAACGCCGGAAATGCTTGTAAATTCCATGCCGGAACACCAGCTCCTCTCCTGCGGGAGCCAGCAGAATCCCCGTTGCGGCAATCACAAGAATCGAGGCGGAATCTCCATTCCGGAGGAGAAGCGCCAGCGCCTGAGGTTCCGCCGGGATATGAAGCAGCGTCAGAATGTTTCCCGTCAGAAAAGTCACCGCCCCCAGAAGCGGATACAGAAGCAGGACCCCGCAGAGCACCAGTCCGAATGTCCTGAAGGCGTTCCGCGGGAGGACCAGATTCAGCTGTTCCGTCAGCGGAACCTCCGGACATATGCTCAGTGAAGGAAGAAGAACAGCGCAGAAATAGGCAATCTGAAGCGGAACGGTCCGGATGAGAATTCCCAGCCATGGGGGCCACTGCGCAGGCGCTCCGGAAACATGTCCCAGAAGCACCGGCACAAAGCCGAGAAACAGGGCGATCGCTCCCATGGAACAGAGAAAGACCGCACGGCTGCGGCGGGCATCCGGACTCTCCTCCATTGCCGGTTCAACCCTTCTCCGGGAAAACATGCCCGGAATCGGAACAGAGCGGCTCCTGCCCGTTCATTCAGCCTTTTTCCAGTGGATTTTCGCCTTCACCCATTCGCGCAGACGCTGGCAGACCGCGTACAGGGCCGGAGTGAAGATAATGCCGATCAGCGTCGCCAGCAGCATTCCCGAAAAAGTCGTGATGCCGATGGCCTTCCGGCTTCCCGCTCCCGCGCCGGAAGCGATCACCAGCGGAAATACGCCGAAGAGGAAGCTCCATGCCGTCATCAGAACCGCGCGGTAGCGCAGGTTCGCGCCGTTCATCGCGGATTCCGTGACGGAAAGCCCGCTTTCGCGCTGCTGTTTGGAGAACTCGACCATCAGGATTGCGTTCTTGGCGGCAAGTCCGATCAGCATGACCATGCCGAGCTGTGCGTAAATGCTCAGGCTCTCCTTCATGATCGTCAGTCCGAGCAGCGCGCCGAGCACGGCAAAGCCGACCGAGAGCATCACGGGAACCGGAATCGTCCAGCTCTCATACTGCGCCACGAGAAACAGATAGGCGAACAGCATCGCCGTGGCCATCAGAAAGACGATCTGCCCCTGGTTCAGGCGTTCCTGATAACTCATTCCGGTCCACTCGATGTGGTATTTCGACGGAAGCTTCATATTTTCAATCACATTCATCAGCACGCTGCTGCTGACTCCCTTTGCGGCCTGCGCGTTCATCTCCGCGGAGGTGTACTTGTTGAACCGCTGGATGCGCTGCGGTCCGACAATATAGCGGAGGGTCGCAAGCGAACTCAGCGGCACCATCTCCCCGGAACTGTTCGGGACCTGAATGTCAAGAATGTTGTCCTGGGAGACGCGGTGCTCGTTGGTGGACTGCATCTTGACGTAGAAGGTGTTGCCCATGATGTTGAAGTCGTTGATGTAGAAGGAGGCAAGTTTGCTCTGAAGCGTCGAGTAGATCGTTCCGGTTGAAACGCCGAGGGTTTCCGCCTTCTTCCGGTCGATGTCCAGATAGAGCTGCGGCGTATCGGCGTTGTAAGTGGACATTGCATACAGCGTCTCGGGCTTGGCGGAAAGATCAAGCGCAAACTGCTTCGCGGTCCGGGAGAGTTCCGCCGGATCGACTTCGCCGTCACCGCTCAGCATGAAGGTGGCGCCGCCGGTCACGCCGAGCCCCATGATCGCGGGGGGTGTGAAACACATGATCCGCGCGGCGGCAATCTCGTTGGCACGCTTCTGGACTTCCGTCTGAATCGACTCCAGCTGAAGCTCCGGAGTTTTGCGCTGATCCCACGGGTCCAGCTTGATAATGGCCAGTCCGAAGTTTTCCCCGTTTCCGTTCATGAAACTGAATCCGGAAACCATGATGTGACTCTTGATTCCCTTGACGCCCTTCAGACGTTCACGGAATTCGGCAAGCACGCTTTCCGTGCGGGCGAGCGTCGCTCCCGGCGGAAGTTCAATGTTGCACATGAACGCACCCTTGTCCTCGGTCGGGAGGAAGGAGCTCGGCAGGTCCTTATAGAGGAAATACGCGGCCGTCATCGCACCCGCGAAAATGAGAATCGTGAGAAGCGCCCTGCGGACAAGCAGTCTGACACAGAACAGATAGATTTTGCGGGAAGCGTCAAGCGTGACGTTGAAAGGCTTGAAGGCAAGCGGCGGATGCTCGGCCGGCTTGCGCAGAATGCATGCGCAGAGCGCGGGGCTCAGCGTCATTGCCACCACGGCGGAAAGGCAGAGCGAAATGCACATTGTCACGGCAAACTGCATGTAGATGTTTCCTACCATGCCGCCGTAGAAGGCCAGCGGCGCATAGCAGGCGACTGTAACCAGCGTCGTCGCGATGATCGCGCCGGTGATCTGCTGCATCGACTTGAGCGCGGCCTCCTTCGGAGAAAGTTTTTCGCGCTCCATCAGCGCCTGACAGTTCTCCACAACGACAATGGCGTCGTCGCAGAGCGATCCGACCACCAGAATCAGTCCGAACATCGTCAGCACATTGATGCTGTAGTCGATCGCCATCATGAACGGGAACGTTCCCATCAGGGCGATGGGAATCGCCACAGACGGAATAAGAGTCGCGCGCCAGTCCTGAAGGAAGAGGTAGGTGATCAGGACGACCAGAAGCAGCGCCACAATGAGCGTCACCACGATCTCCTCCAGCGTCACGCTGATGAATTCGGTCGGATCGTAGGCAATCTGATAGGTGACGCCTGCCGGAAAGCGTTTGGCGATCTCCTCGATCTTCGCCTTGACGCCCTTCACGGTCGCCAGGGCGTTGGAATCGGTATTGCGGTAAACCGTCAGCGCGACGGATTCCTCGCCGTTGAAGGTCGCGGTTCCGGCGTATTCCTTTGAACCGAGTTCCACGCGCGCAACGTCCGCCAGCGTCACGATGTCGCCGTTTCCGGTGTTGCGGACCACGATTTCATTGAATTCGTCAACCGTTTTCAGACGCCCCTGAACATTGATTTTGTACTGGATGAACTGGTTGCTGTTTTCCGAGCCGATGGTTCCGGCGGCTGCCTGGATATTCTGGCCCGCCACGGCATTGGCGATATCGGTCGTCGAGATGCCGAGCGCGGACATGCGCAGCGGGTCCAGCCAGATGCGCATCGAATATTCCTTGGCGGCCATCAGCTCGGCGCTCGCGACGCCGTCAATGCGGCTCAAAGGGTCGACGACGGTCGTCTTGATATAGGTGTTGAGCCCGAGAATGTCCATTTCCTTCCCGTCTGTGAGAAAGGCGACGAACAGAAGAATATCGCTGGAACGTTTCTCTACGGTGATGCCGACCTTCGTCACGTCTTCGGGCAGCTTCGGTTCGGCGCGCTTGATCGCGTTCTGCACGTTGACCATCGCAATATCCGAATCAATGCCGGTCTTGAAGGTGATGGTGCATCCGTAGTTTCCGCTGTTGTCGCAGGTGGAGGAGTAGTAGAGAAGATCCTCGACGCCGTTGATCTGGTCTTCCAGCGGAAGCGCGACCGTGTCGGCAACGACCTGTGCGCTGGCTCCGGTATAAGTTGCGCTCACATAAATGGACGGCGGCGCGATTTCCGGGTATTCGGCGACCGGAAGCTGCCTCACACTGAGAATACCCGCAAGCACCATCACAATGCTGATCACGATGGCGAAACGGGGCCTTTCAATGAAAATCCGCGAGAACATCTTACTTCACTCCGTCTTTTCCGGCGCCTGCGTCATATTCGGGGATGATCTCCGTGCCGGGCAGAACCTTGTGGGTACCGTCGGTCACGACAAGTTCCCCCTTTTCCAGGCCGTGGAGAATCAGCTGGGCATCCGCGGTGGAGCGTCCCAGTTCCACATTGCGCCGTTCGATTTTGTTGTTTTTGACGACATACACATAGGCGCTCTCCGCATCATGCATGACGGCGGACGGAAGAACCGCCGGAATCAGCTTGCCGATCTTGTGGGAAAGCTCCACGGTCACGGCATTGTTCGGAATCAGGCGTCCGGCCTTGTTTGCGAAGCGGCTGTAGATCTGAATGGTGTCGGTTCTCTGGTTCGCTTCGTTGTTGATGAACTCGACGGTGCCGTCCTCGTCGAAGTAGCTGCCGTTCGCAAGGCGGATCCGGATTCTCGCCTCCTTCTTGAGATTATCCTCACGCCCGCCGAACATGTTGGCATAATCGCGGTTGCTCATGGAGAAGACCACGCGGATGGGCTGGCTCTGGATAATCGTGGCAAGTACGCCGGAGGAGGGAGTCAGGTAGTTGCCGACCGTATAGTTGGTCGCGCCGATGCGCCCGCTGATCGGAGCGTAAATCCGCGTATGCTTGAGATCGTCCTGCGCGGTGACCAGATTCGCCTCGGCGGCGAGCAGTTCCGCACGGCAGGCGGCAAGCGTGCTCAGCGTCGTCTCCATCGCATCCTTGGACGCGGCGTCCTTCTTGTAAAGTTCGTTGGTGCGGGCGTAGTTCTTTTCGGCATAGATCAGACGGGCCTTGACTTCGGCAAGCTTCGCCTCGGCGTTCTTGACCGCTGCGGCATAGCGGATGTCATCGAACTGATAGAGCATCTGCCCCGCCTTCACGTGGTCGCCATCCTTGAATCCCACCTTTTCAAGGTCGGCGGAAATGCGCGTCGTGAGCTCCACGCGCGAAACAGTCGTGACGAATCCGACCACACGGCGCGTTTCGATATTCTGCGTTTCAAACACTTTTCCGACTTTCACTTTCTGTTTGACGGCCGGTCCGCCTCTCTGTGCATAAACGGGCGCGAGAAGAGAGAACGCTGCAAGAATGAGAATGAGTTTTTTCATGGAATCAGGCTCCTGTCTGTTTCATTTTTTCGTTTTCAAGATAATCGTGCATGGATCGCAGAACTTCACTGAAAACTTCCCGTTTCTCCTCGGGAACCGTTTCCATGAATTCATTGATGACCCGGTTGAAAAAATCCTCGTGAACCGCACGGATATCCTTGCCTTTTCCGCTCAGTTTGATGCACACCGCGCGCCGGTCGCTTTCCGATGCGCAGCGCTCCAGCAGTTCCATGCGGACCAGATGTTCGACCATCTGGGAGACAGCCCCCGGCGTCAGGTCCAGCTCGCCGGCAATCTCTTTGAGCATGACGCCTTCCGGTTCGTGCCGCATCACGCAGATCAGCATTTTGATCTGGGCAATGGTGATCTGGTCTTTCGATTTGAGCGGATAATGCCTGTCAAACAGATCGCGCAGAAGATCCGTGTTGCGGAACAGAAGTTCCCAGTTGCGGCGCGGACGGATTTTTACCGCTTCCGGCTTTTCTCGTTTTGTTTCTGCATGAATCATAGTAAAAAATTCGAACTCCTAAATATTTTAGCGCCTAAACTAACGCGTCTGTCTATTTTTTCAAGTCCGGGGGGAAAAAAAATCCTGAAAAAAGTTCGAAACGGAAACGATTTTCCGGGAGGGATTCCGAAAATCCGGTTTTCAGCTGAAAAGACAGAATGAAAGCCGGGGGGGAAGACATTCGAATCATATTCGGAACGCGGGGGAGGTGCAATTTCCGTTTTCCCGTCTCCGCATCCTCCCCGTGAACAAGCCGGAAGCAGTTCCGGGTTCCACCTCAGGAAAAATCGTTGGAAAAACCTTGAAAAAGTGATCTGCGCGCGATAGATTAAGGTGTCCGGAAGTTTGGAGGCATGCAATTTTTCACTGATGAGGCGCAAGAGATGAAAAATATTATTCCCCTGGTGGTATCGGTTGTTCTGGGACTGGCGGCGGTTTACATCGTCAGCAAACTGCTGTTTGAAAAAGAGGAAAACGACACGGAAAACAAGGTTTCGGTTGTCGTCGCGGCCCGGGCGCTGGATGCCCATGACGAACTGACGCAGGGATCGCTCACCTACAAGGACATCCCGCAGTCTGCGGTTCCGAAAAACGCGCTCCTCTGGGAAAATGTGAGTCTGGCATACGGACAGCAGCTGCCGCATGCGGTTTCCCAGGACGATTACATTCTGATGACCGACATACGCATTCAGACGACGCTCAGCGACTGCGCCCGGCAGGGGGAATGGACCGTTCCCGTGACTTTCTCAGATCCTGCCCTCGTCAAGATGCTGATGCCCGACGACGAGATCGCCATCATTTCCACCTATGTATCTCCTGGCGTCACCGTCGATAAAAACATGACGGCAGGCGACGGTTCCGGCGTGAAGATGACCGAGTCGCGGGAAACTTCCGTCCTTCTGCCGTGCGTGCGTGTGATCGGCATTGCCAATGAACAGGGCTCCTTCCGGGAAGGCGGCAGTTCCAGCGGAACGATTTTCGTTTCTCTTCCGCCGCAGCAGGCCATGATCCTGATTGCGGCCCAGCGGGAATCCGAACTTTATCCGGTTCTGCGGAAACGGAACGATTCGGCGGCCCTGAACAGGAAGGACAGCGGAGTCGTCAACGCCGACACCTTCGCGAAAATCCGCAAAGGCCTTGTCCCGGCGGAACTGCCCGAAGTGCCCAATAAAGATCATAGATAAGGAATCAGGAATATGAGAATTTTTTTCTGCCTGTCGGTCCTGCTTGCATGGATCCTTCTCCCGTTGCCGGGCGCCGAACCCGCGGCGGAAGGCGCCTCTCTCCAATGGAATGGGACGGGAGTGAGTCTTCCCCCGGAAAGTGTCACCATCTCCACCGGAGAATCCCGGAAATTCGAGGTTCCCTTCCAGATTGGGCACTGCAAATCAAGCACGGACAATGTCAGGGTCGGCCGGATTGAGGGACGCTCCTTCGAACTGGAGGGAGTCTCGGTCGGAAACGCCGTGGTGACAGCCTCGGCAAACGGGATGAAAAAGGAATTCCGCGTAACTGTGTCCAGCTCCGTCATGCAGGTTTACCGTGAACTGAGCCGGGAACTGGGCGATCTGCCGGAAGTCGGAATCGAACTTTCCGACAATGTTCTGACTCTGCGCGGAGAAATCACAAGGCCGGGACACTGGGAATATTTCCGGCGGGTTGTGAAGCGTTATGAGGACCGCTGTCACAACTATGTGACCTTCCGGCCGGGGCCGGCGCTCTTCACGGATCTGAAAAAGCGTCTGGAAAACGCCGGATTCAAGGTTGCCGACACGATTTCCCCGGATACGCCCGGACAGCTCAAATTCGAGGTGTCGAACGGCCTTCTGACGGTTTCCGGCTATCTGCTCTGCGAAAATGACATTGCCGCGGTCAAACGGATTCTCGCCGCCCAGACATGGCTTTCCCCGGAATGGAACGGAGACGCCCTGAAGGTTGTGACGGAACTGAACATTGCGGATACTCAGCTGGATGTGGGTGTCGTGTTCGTCGGCGTGACAAGAACGCAGCTGGAGCGTCTCGGCAACTCGTCCGCCGACGGAACGGTTCTCTCCTGGAATCTGATCGCCTGGTTCCGGGCGCTGGCCGGAGGCGCACCGGAAGGACTTACGGGGCCGACGGACGGGAAAGGTCTTTATTCCCAGTTCAATACCGATCTGAAGGGCTCGCTCGTGTTCTTCGGCAATAACGGCATCTCCGATTTCCGGGACGCGGGTCATCTTACGCTCACAAACAACAGTAAGAATTATGCCGTATATGAAAACGGCGGGACCTTGAATGTCAAAGTTTACAGCCAGGATGCGGCAAATCTGCAGCCGATCAATTTCGGGCTGAAGATGAAGGTCCGCGGCGGACTGGTCCGGGCCGATATGGTCCGACTGGAATTCGATCTGGAAAAAAGCCTTGCCCCCATCAAGCAGGAGGAGGATTATTTCCAGCGGTCCACAAAGACCACGGCGGAAATCTTCTGTCCGCTCAACAAGACGGCCGTCATCGCGGGACAGAAGGAGCTGACCTACTCCGAGAGCGGACCGGGCGGATACGCGTTTCTGCGCCATATTCCGGTCGTCAGCTGGTTCATGGCCTCCGAGGAAAAACAGGGGGAGGAGATGGTTCTGCTGATTCTGGCATGTCCCACAATCGCGGAACGCAAGGTGCAGATGACAAGCATTCCCTCCGCGGATACGGCGGATGCGGAAAAAACCATTTCCGAATCGGTCCGGGATAAAAGCCGGAAAACGCATGACCGGGAAGAGCGGAACTGGTTCCTGAAAATGTTCACATGGTGAAGACGATTTATGATGCTGCTGAAAATCAAAGCCGCTGACGGGAAAGAGCAAACCGTCTCACTGGAGGGCAAATGCCCGATGACGATCGGGCGCTCCGATGGCGCGGGGCTCTGCGTTGCGGATAGGAAAGTGTCCCGCCGCCACGCGGAAATCACCGCGAACGACGGCAATCTGTTCATCGAAGATCTGGCAAGCCGGACCGGAACACGCGTAAACGGGAAACCCATCTCCGGCCGGACCGGGCTTGCTCCCGGCGACACAATCCAGATCGGCGAAACGGAGCTGATTCTGGAAAAAAGCGAATCCGCGCCAGCGCCGTCCGCGCCGCCGCGCCCGTCCGGACCGACCGCTTCGACGCCGGAAAAAACGGACGCTCAGGAGCACAAACTGCCGGTCTATGCCGCACAGACCTCCCTGGTCGCCCTTTACAGTGATGTGATGATCCGCCTTGCGAGACAGGTGCAGACCCGCGTCCTTGAGCTTCTGAATATCGGCAATTCGAAGGAGATGACCAGCAGCGAAATGCGTCCGCGAGTGGAGGAGACTGTTGAGCGGATTCTGCGCGAAATCCGCCATGAGATTCCTGCGGACGTCAATCTGGAGCAGTTCCGGAGAATTCTGCTTGACGACCTGATCGGGCTCGGGCCGCTGTCGCCGCTCCTGCGCGACACGAACATCTCGGAAATCATGATCAACGGCCCGGAAAACATCTTTGTGGAAAGCAGGGGGCTGCTTTACCGTTCCGCAGCGAAATTCAACGGGGAAACCCATCTGCAGTCCATCATTCAGCGCATCGTGGAGCCTCTGGGCCGTCACATTGACGCGGCGTCTCCGATGGTGGACGCCCGCCTGGAGGACGGGTCGCGCGTCAATGCGGTCATCCCCCCGCTGGCGCTCGACGGCTCCCTGGTGACAATCCGCAAATTCCCGTCCAGAAAACTCACGGACGAAGACCTGATCGGATATGGAAGCCTGACCCGTCCGATGGCGCTCTTTCTCCGGGAGGCGGTGCGTGCGCGGCGCAACATTCTGGTTTCCGGGGGAACCGGATCCGGCAAAACAACGCTTCTGAACATTCTCTCGCAGTTCATTCCGGAGAAGGAGCGCATCATCACGGTGGAGGATTCGGCGGAACTGAAACTGAGTCATGAAAATCTCTGCCGTCTGGAGGCTCGTCCGGCCAACGTCGAGGGACAGGGGCGCATCACAATCCGCGACCTGGTCATCAACACGCTGCGCATGCGCCCGGACCGGATCATTGTCGGGGAATGCCGCGGCGCTGAGGCGCTTGACATGCTTCAGGCGATGAACACCGGGCATGACGGTTCCATGACAACCTGTCATGCGAACAATCCGCGCGACGCGCTGTCCCGTCTGGAGAACATGGTCATGATGGCGGGATTTGAACTGCCCTCTTCGGCAATCCGGGAACAGATCGCATCGGCGATTCACCTGATCGTTCAGCAGACCCGGCTTCCGGACGGTTCCAGGAAGATTGTCAAAATCTCCGAAGTGACCGGACGGGAGGGCAGCACGATTCTTCTGCAGGACATCTTCACGTTCGAACAGGAGGGGTTTGACGAGAAGTTCCACGTGATCGGGCGCCATACGCCCACGGGCAACATCCCGAAATTCATCGACGAACTGCGCCAGGCCGGCGATCTGGAGCTGGACATGTCCGTCTTCGTGCCAGAAGGCTAGAAAGGAGCATGGAATGAATTCAGTATCGGTTCTGGAACGCTATGGAGTCTATCTTCTGGTGCTCTTTGCCGTCGCCCTTCTGATTTACATTCTCATCTCCCTGATCCAGTCGTTCAGCCTGGAACAGACCGACCGCAGGATCAAGGAGAATCGTTCCGAAGGAATGGCGAACAATGTCTACTATTTCATCGACCGCACCACATTGCAGCAGATTCAGCTTTCCGCAGGAGTTCTGCTGTCCGGCGTTCTGGTTGCGACGCTTGTGTTCTGCCAGATTTACGAACCGCTGATCATCGTGCCGGCGGGCGCGCTTGTTTTCGCTCTGGGCATGGCGGCTCCCTGGTTTTATTTCTCCGCCAAGGTGCGCAGGCGCGCGGAGCGTTTTGAAAACAGCATCCTGGACCTTGCGCTCGGGCTGACAAGCGGACTGCGCGCGGGGCAGGCGCTGCCGCAGGCGCTGGAAGTGTTCTCCCGGCGCTGCGAGGGTCCGCTGAAGGAGGAATTGATGATCGTGATCCGGGAATACCGCCTCGGGCTGGAACTGGCGGAGGCGCTCCAGCGCATGTACAACCGGATTCCCTGCGAGGATCTCCAGCTGCTTATCATTTCAATCCGTCTGACGACGCAGTCAGGCGGAAGCATGGTCGACGTTCTGGAAAAAATCACATGGATGATCCGGGGAAGAACGGAATTCCAGCAGAAACTCCGGGCGCTGACCGCACAGGGGCGCTTTGAAGCGCTGGCGATGTCGCTGGCGCCTCTTGCGGCATTCCTGCTGCTTTTCTTCATCAACAATGAGCTGATGCTGCCGATGGTGCAGACTCTGATCGGATGGTGTGCCATCGGTGTGATGCTGACATTGGAAGTGATCGGTTATTTTGCAATTCGGGCGATTGTGGACATCAAGGTATAACGCAATGAAACAGATTTTTATTTATGCACTGACTTTCATGGCGGTTCTGCTTCCGACGCTTTTTTTCGTCGTTCTGGGTGAGAAGCGGGAAAGGAAAGCGGAAAAGCCGGAAAACACCCCGCTGCTCTTCCGTATGGTCAAACCTCTGGCGGATATCCTTGAAAGCGCAGGCATAGGGACTTTGTTCCGGATCGCCTTCCGGGGACATGCGTCCGCACTGCAGAAGAAGCTGACTTTTGCGGGCTTGAAACTCACTCCGGGAGCAGTCTACTGCACCCAGCTGGTTCTTGGAGGCGCTCTTGCGCTGGCGGCCGGATTCGTCACGGCCCTGCTGGTGGACCGGGAGAACCGCATTTCCATTCCGATCGCCGCTCTGATCGCCGCTTTCGTCGGCGGCAGCATGCCTGGCGTCATGATCGGCAACCTTGCGCAGAAGCGCCGGATGGAAATCCTGAAGGCGATCCCCTATTCCATTGATCTGATCGCCTCGGCCATGCGTGGCGGCCTGGATTTTTCCGCGGCGATCCGCTTTTATGTCAAGCTCGGGATTTCGGGACCGCTGACGGACGAATACTCCCAGATGCTTCGGGAGATGGAACTCGGCGTGATCCGGACCGTCGCGCTGCAGAACATGGCGGACCGGATTCAGATCAAGGAATTCACCTCGTTCGCCGCCGCGATCGCACTGGGAACCGAACTGGGCGCGCCGCTGACGGAAACGATGGAGATTCAGGGCGAGGAAATGCGCAAAGTCCGTTTCGCGCTTGCCGAATGCAAAGCCCAGCGTGCTCCTTCGCTGATGCTTCTTCCGATGGCTCTGTTCATTCTGCCCGCCGTTTTCATCATCATTCTGACACCGGTTTTCCTGAAGATGAAGGAAGCCGGCGTGCCGCTGTTCTGAGGAGGAGTTCATGGAAAAAGCGTCATCCAGTTACAAAATAAAGTTTCTCTCCGGCGAATTAGCCGGACGCACATTTGCAATTCTGAATTCCGGAACCGTGATCGGACGGAGCCGCGATGCGGACATCCGCCCCGGCGGAACGGACATCGCGCCGGAACATGTCACGCTGATGCCGCAGTCTGACACCGGCGTTCTGCTGCATGTGTTTGAGAACGCATCCGCGCTGGTGAACGGCGAGGAGGTTCCGGGAGGAGAGGACCGCCGGCTGCTTCCGGGGGCGGACGTCCGGATCGGAAAGGAACTCACCTTCATGCTTGAAAGCGACGACTCGCCGCCGCCCGTTTCCGCCGCCGCTTCCGGCAGCGGAGACACCGAGGAGCCCACCGAGGAACTGACCGGGGAGGGTACGGAGGAGAATCGTCCTCCGGAAGGAGACAGCACACGCTATGCCTCCGCGGCGGAACTTGACGATCTGCGGAAATTCAACCGCAGCCAGAAACGCCGGAAACAGATTGTCATCGTGGCAGGGATTCTGATATTCATTCTGATTCTGGGAGGCTCCTACATCCTTTCCGAACTCCGGCTGGAAAATCCGGTCACATGGCCGGGCGAGGTTTCCGGGAACTACAACGACGGAGAGGTCCGGACGGAAATTGCCCCTGGCGGGAAATGCCTTGTCTATTTCCCGAAAATGTCCGCAACGGTGGTGAAAAGCGATGGAAACAACTGCGAGATCATGACCGCGCTCGGCAAAAACTTCGATGTGCCGTTCCACATCGTATTCACGGTAAGCACCGTGCCGGACGGATTCCGGACGACGCGCAGGAAAAGCTTTGACAACTGGCGGAAACGGGTTTCCGAACAGCAGGGCTTTGCATTTCTCGAGGACCCGAAACAGGATTTTTACCGGCCTGCGGAAGGCGGCTTCCCGTATTACCGCCTCTCCTACAGCAGGCAGGACAAAAATTTCCGCTGGCAGGGATACGCCAGCTACATGCGCTATCACGACAAGGAGCTCGTTCTGCTGCGGGAGGTTCCGGTCGGCCATTTCTGGCGGTCCGACCGGGTTCTGCAGAGGTTCGGCGCGTTCGTCGTCTCCCCGGCGATGGCGGACCGTTACTGGGAGATCCCGGAAAAACAAATGGAGGGGGACTCGACGCGTCTGCTCCAGCGGGCTTCGCAGGAACTGCGGAAAAATATCGCTATCGCCGTCTGGGACGAACTGGATGCAATGCTGAGGACGCTGCTCTGCCGCGCGTATGAAAGCCGCGACGAGGTGCTGACCGCCGCGGTGCTGCCTCTCTGGCTGGAATTCAAGGAGAAGCAGCAGGTATGGTACTCGCAATGCTGTCTGGCATATCAGACCTATCAGACGGCTGAGAATACCGAGGGCATGAATCGGATTGTCAGCGAATGCCTGCGGCGCTTTCCGTCACCGGACGATCACAGACATGTGAAGATCATGAAAAACATCTGGACGATTGAAGAATGAGAAAACTGTTTCGAAAACATGACAAGAGGAAAGACGGTGCGGAACAATCCTCCGGAGAGAAAGAGCGGAAACGCACCTATGTGCGCATCCTGGAACTCCGCTGCCGGGGGCGTCTGATTGTTTCGGTAAAAACCGACGCACTTGGTGAAATCGTGAAGATCGGGCGTGCCGCGGACAATGACTGGATCGTCCCGGAACAGGACCGCGTATCCTCCGATTATCAGGCGGAACTGCGCCTTCTTCCGCGGGAAATCCGGATCCAGGCCTGCGGGAAAAACATTCTGCATGTCCATGGCAGAACACTGTCCTCATATGTTCTGAAACCGAATGACCGGGTCGCCGTCGGCGACTGCGAGCTGTTCGTCAAGCCTGCGGAACTGCGTGATTCCCGGCCCTGTGACGTGCACCGTCTGGAATTTCTGAACGGACCGCGCGGTGGAGAACTCGTACGCCTTGAAAAAAATCTCATCAGGATCGGATCCGCGCCGGAAAACGACATTGTCATAAGGGATGATGTCGTTTCGCGTTTCCATGCGGAAATCCGCATCGCGGAAAACGGGGAGTCCTGGATCCGGGACCTTTCCAGTCTGAACGGCACCTTTGTCAACGGCGCGAAACTGGGGCGCCAGGAACGCATGCTGATGGATTCCGATGAAATCTCCGTGGCCTTTTTCGATCTCATGTTTCTCGACCGCAATGTTCCGCACACCCGTTCGCAGCTCGGGCGCAAATTTCTGATCATGGGAATTACCGTGGTCGTCATTCTCTGCGTCTTCGGTCTTTTCTACGCCGCAACACCCGAGGCCTCCCAGGTTCTGGCCGCCACGGAATACTACATCCGCCGCGCGGACTTCGCCGCGGCCCGGCGCTTGCTTGACCGCATGCCCGGATCGCGGAATTTTCAGAAATATGAGAAATATCATCAGGAGCATCTGAAAAACATTGCGCGCTACGGAAAGACGCTTGCCGCATGGAATGAATTCAAACGTCTTCTGAAGGATTCCGAATGGCAGGATGCCGCAAAGTGTTTCGGCCGCATGGAGGCGGGCAACCGTTTCGCCTGGAACTGGGAGGACGCCTCCGTGGATGAACGCATGGCGCTGGTGCACCATGCAAAATCCCTGCTGGACGTGCAGTTCAAACTGCGTGACATCCTTTCTTCGATGGATTCCGATCCGGCAACTCAGAAGAATCTGCTGGCGGAACTGGAGAAAGATCCCCTTCTCAAGCGGAAAAAAGAGCTGGAACCGGAATGGCTTCTCCCTCTCCGCGGGGAAATCGACAATCTGCTGGCGGAACTGAAAAACAACTGCGCGATTCTGGATAAAATGACGGCCGCGCTGGATCGTCTGAATACGGAAGATACGGATTTCAAGGCTCTTGCGGCAGAGCTGAAACGCCTGGGAACGGCGGCTTCCGGAAGCGTCCGTGTCCGGGCGCAGGATCTCGCCGACATCCTGAAACGTCTGGGGAGAAACCAGAATGACGTCGCGGCCAACCAGACCGCGGTGACCGCCATGCGTTTCGATGCCATCATACGCGATGTGCCGTTCGTATCCCCCGACGAATGCATCATCAGCTCCCGGATCCTGAAAAAGCGCAATCAGCTTGCCGAACGCCAGGCGGCGCTCCTGCGCAAGATGGAAAATCTGAAATACCTGCTTGCAAAGCTTAAAAACAACGGACTGGACAAAAAAGGCGGGACCCCGGAAATCGTGGAGCGTTTCAATTCCCGGAAAACTCTGGAGGAAGCGTTCCGTTTCGACTGTCTGAAAGAGAAAATGCCCAATCCCCGCAGAAAAGCGCCGTCCGGGATTTATGACCGGATGTTCGGCATCCGCTTTTTCTACGAAATCATTCTGCAGTCCTCTCTCCAGCCGACTAACCTTTATTCCACCGATCTCATTTCGGGACTGGATTTCCAGCCGGACTGCATCGCGCTCGCCGCACTTTACCGCGCGGTGGAGGAGACCGATCTCTGGCTGGCGCTTCCCGAGAATCAGTGGATGCTGAACGGAGCCACGAAGACGCTCAAGCGCCGCTGTGAAACTCTGCTTCAGTGCCGCGCCGCCATGCTTTCCACCCTCGACAAAATAGCGGAGGAAGCACCCGGCACTCGCACCTATTTCGCAGCGAAAGCGGCGTTTTTCTACTTCTCCCCGGCCTCGACAATCTCTCGCGAAGCGATGCGCCGCTACGCCACGGCATGGAAGGCATTCCGGGCAAAACAGCAGATGTTTCTGGAAGGATACGACCCGCTGAAGGCGCAGACAGCCGGAAAGATCGGGGAGTCCATTCTGGCAAACGGCATTCCGGGCGACCCCGTGGTCAACTGGGTCTGGAGTCAGAAATGACGGGGAAACGGAACATTGTGCGGAAACGGAGTGTTTTACTGGAATACACGATCCTGCTCTGTTCAATTCTGCCGCTGGTTTTTGCCGCTTCGGCATCCATCTATTCGCTCTCCGGATTCGGAGGAGGTTCATTCGGGCCGATCGGGAAAGGCATCGTCGCTCTCTATCAGCGGATCATCACCGTCATATCCCTGCCGATTCCATGATATGACAACGCCGTCCTCCTGGAAAAAACTCCGCGAATATCCGCCCGGCGAGCTCTCCGCGCTGCTGGCGGAATTCGATTCCGCCGGATTGTTTCCGGTTCCAGGCGAAACGGCGGAGCAGTTTGCCGGACGTCTGAAAAAACTGGACGAAGAACTGGAAGCTCTTCGGAACGGCGCTTCCGATCTCCGGAAACTGATCGGCCGGACGCCTTTCCCTCTTCCGGCAGTATACCGGAAATCCGCCGCCCTGACCTGGGAAACCTATCGTTTCCGCGCGGACTGGGTTCCCGTGCGCTGTTCCTCGAAACAGACTGGTTTTCTTTCCGCCGGAATCCTGCTGGAAATCGACCGTCTGCTCCCTCTCGTCTTTCTGCATGGCGCCTTTGCCGACAGGGAGGAACGAATGGGCTATGACGCCTCGGAAACTCTTGCACATGAGATGGTTCACGCGGCAAGAACGGCATTTCCCTCCTCCGTCTACGAGGAATATTTCGCCTGCCAGGTGAACGCGTCCGCATTCCGGCGCATGGCCGGAAACCTGTTTCGGCGATGGGAGCTGCCCGCCCTGTTTTCCGGCGGACTTGCGGCAGCTCCCGTCCTTGCCGTCATCGGAGTCTCATGGTGGTTTCTTCCGCTTCTTCTTCCCGCTGCCGTCGTTCTGCGGGAATTCGCTCTGCGGCGCCGGCTCGCCCGGGCGGCGAAGCATCTGCGCAAAGCGGGATTTGCCGCGCTTCCCCTCCTGCTGCGGCTGTCCGACCGGGAAATTTTTGAAATCGCCGCCCTTGCGCCCGGAGAGATCATGGCGAAAAAAGAGACTTCCGCCCGCTGGAAGATGCTTCTGGAAAAATTCCGTCTTCCGGAAGGGAACTGAAGGAGTGTTCCCGGCGCACGGCCGGGAGATTCAGGAATTTCCGGCCGGCAGTTCCATTGTGTCCAGTTCCGCAAGCGCATGGGCGGCATCTGACGGGCGCAGTGCAGGAGAATATTCCATCATCCGCCCCAGCAGGGATGCCAGCTTCCCGGTTGCAAAGGGGCGCATCTCTTCAACAGGAGGCGCCGAATGGTCAGCCAGAACATTCCTGAGCGCTTCGGCGAAATTGTCAATCCTCGGACGGCGCCGTTTTCCCGTCAGGGCTTCAAAGAGCACCAGTGCAAGGCTGTAGAGATCGCTCCGCGCATCGACGGCGGTCGAATCGCGCGCCTGTTCCGGCGACAGGTAAGAGGCTGTGCCGAACACTGCGCCGGGCTCTTCCGCGAAACCGGGCAGCTTTGCCGTGCCGAGGTCGCCCAGGCGGAAAGTCCCGTCGGACAGATACCAGATGTTGTCCGGTTTGACATCCCGGTGAACAATGCCGTGTTCATGCAGCTCCCGCAGCGCAAGAAGCGTTCCGCGCAGAAGGGCAACCCCGTCGGGAAGCGGAAGCGCGCCGCCTTTGGTCAGACGCTTTCGAAGGGATCCCCCGTCGGCGTATTCCATCACCGCGTAAGGCATGTCCTGCGCGGTTTCCCCATACTCGAACACCCGGATCAGGAAGGGATTCGTGCAGGTCCGCAGAAATTCCGCCGTGTCGTAAAACTGCGGGATCCGCGGGTGCTCCTTCCGGAGGAACTTGACTGCGGCGGAAAGCCCCGTATCCAGTCTCACTGCAAGCCAGCATTCGGAAAGAGGCCGGACGCGCAGACACCGGACCAGCTGAAAAGAGGCAATCCGTTCCCCTGCAAAAAAGAACGGAAGATGCTCCGCGGCTTCTTTTTTCACGGGGATTCCGGCAGTCATTGGATGATTTCCCCCTTCCAGTCCGGTTTTCTGTCCCTTCGATAGGAAAAGCCGGTCAGATCGGTTTTAATCTTCCAGAGCAGCAGGGTCAGTTCATACTCACGGTTGGAAAATGTCAGAATCACCTGCGGTTTCAAACTGGCATCCAGCGTGATCCGTTTTTCCGGACGCCAGGAGGATTTCTGGAACCAGGAACTCAGGCGCCCGCGTGCGGAAACAAAATTCGAATGGATCTCGCCGGTATACTCCCAGCTGTCTTCCGGGCAGGGCCGTGCCGTGATCCCCGGCGGCAGGACAAGCGCCGGAAGTCCGCGCGGAGCGTCCGCCGGAACGCCGGAAACGGGCGATGACGCCGCGCTCCTTTCTTCCCGGGCGGGCGCATGCAGCAGCAGAATCATCCCCAGCCCGCCAAGAAACACCAGGAGAAAAACGGCTGTCGAAAGCGGGAACGTTTTCACTTCGCCTTGCTCCACTGTTCATACTTGCCGAAACGCTCATAGAATTTGATCTTTTCCGGCTCTTTTTCCTGCTCTTTCGTATCGTCGGTATATTTCGGGTCATCCAGCAGTTCAAGCTTCCACTCCTTCGGATATTCGTCGTCCTTGGAATCGAACTGCCAGACCTTGTTTTTGGCGACAAGACTGGGATCCCAGTGCCGTTTCGCCGTGTCGGATCCCTTGGAACGCATGATGATGCACTGCGTGTATTTGTTCCCGTAGCGCGAGGAGGTGATCTGGAACTCCGGAATGGAAAAGGGCTTGTCCTCTCCGGAGACCGTATATGGCATGTTGATCCAGTTGTCGAGGAAACCTGGGCGCGTCTCGTAGAGCGTGGTTTTGGAACCGATGAACTGGAGGTAGGAACGTTCGGCATTCAGCGCCCGCTTCTGGCTGGTCGTGATGAGCGATGTGCGCGGAAACATCTCCTGCAGGGCCATAAGCGCCGGTGTCCGCACGGAGAAACGGTTGCCCGCCATCCAGACGCCCCAGTGATCCGCCGACCTGAGATTGATCGCGTCAAGGGATTTCATGCCGAGCCACAGAATGCCGCCGATCGTCGCCATATAGACGGGCAGCACCAGCACGAACTCCATCAGCACGGAGCCGCGGCGGGAACGGAACAGATTGTCGAATATTTTTCTCATGTTTCAGTGTCCCAGATAATCCCGGAGTTTATCCCATTGCAGTTTGCCGTCCTTGTCGCCTTTGTCCGTGACAAGTCCGGCGGGCGGTTTGAGCTTCTCCCAGTCGGGCAGTTTCTTTTCGTCGATCTTCTTTCCCTTCGCGTCGACCCAGTTCTTTTTGTCGAGCATGATCTCCTTGAGAATGTTGCCGCTTCCGACGGTGAAGGCCTGCGCCTCTCCCACGCCTGCGCAGAGATCCCAGGCGTTCTTCACGGGAAGCATTACGCCGTCCCAGTCGGTTTCCACCAGATTCCATTCCTTCTCTCCGCTGGAGAGGGTGTAGCCGAGATTGTAGTCGGCGCTCTTGCGCTTTTTCTCCTTGTCCTTGTCATAGGGCTTGTATCCGGCGCGGGCGGAGGCGATGGCGCACATGTATTCCGGACGGTTCCCTCCCGCAACGCTTGGATTGAACGCGGAGAGAATCGACGGCGCCGTCAGGGAACGCCCGCTCCAGCTGAAAACGGAAAACGGATTGCTCGTTTTGCGCGCGATCGCAACCGTGATCGAACCCGCCTTGCCGAAGAACAGCGGCGTCAGCGTAAGCGGAATCGCCGGCGGCACCAGGAGACCGATCGGCAGATCTTTCTTGATCATCGGGAAGAAGCTGTCATACCCGTGGTATTTCGGATGCCCCCGTTTGGAAGCGCCTCCAAATATCGGCGGAAGATGCAGCTGGATGATTTCCAGATTGACATGCACCCAGCGTGTCCAGAACCAGTCCCATTCCGCGTAGAGATGAGTTTTCGTCTGTTTGTAAACGCGCCAGAAACCTGCAATTCCCTTCCTTACGATCCAGTCGTCGGTTCCGGGGCCGAACACCTTCTTCGGGGAAAAATCCTTCAGCGTGGGATCCGCAAAGGAAATGAACGTTTTTTCATTCTCCTCGGTGGGCAGCATCGTGAGAAACGCGCCGGTCATGTCGCCGAGCGTGACATTGATCATGTAATCGTCCCTGCACTCCATCATGTTGGCTGCGGCGACCTGCTGCGCGGTCTGCCGGACTTTGTCCGGAAACTCCTTGCGCAGGGAGTTGAGTTTCGCCATCATTTTCGTAATGGCATAACTGTATTCGTAAACTTTCGGTGTGTTCGCAATAGACCCTTTTCCCTTGAATTCCGCCTCTGTCGTATACACCAGCTGCGCCAGCAGGAAGCGGTCAAGAGCATTCTGTCCGTTAAATTTTCTGGCCAGTTCCGGTATCCCCAGGCCGGTGCCCAGAATCTCCAGTGCCGTGGAATCGACCAGTACATCCGTTCCGCAGTTGTAATGCAGACCTGGAACATGCATGTGGCACGGGGTGTTGTTCTGACGCGCCATGTTCAGATCCTTCTGGAACTGGATGAAAACGTATTTGCAGAAGACATCCATCGCCAGATCGAGGGAGCGCTTCTGAAGATCCACATACGTCCATGCCATTGCTTTGTTGACAGTCGCGATCCGGCTGAGATAGTCCGCCTGCACCACCGAGGCGGAATAGGCGGCCGCGTCCGCCGCGTTCTGGAGCTCGATCTTGCTGCGCACCACTTCCCCGATTCCGTAGATCCCGATCACCAGAAGATAGATCGGCATGACGAAGGCAAGCGTTATCGCAAGCGCCGCGCCTCTGCTGTCGGAAGCCAGCTCGCGGCACTTTCCCGAAAATACGGTGAAGACGGTCGGATAAGTCTGATTCATTTCGCCACCGGATAGAATTTTGTCGCATAGGGAATGGCAATCACACTGGTGGAGGAAAGCGTGATATACGGATACTTGAGCTTCTCTTTCTTGTCGGCGCCCTTTACCTCCAGTTCATTGGCGTATTGAGCCAGCAGCGCGGGATTGAGCGCATAGGACTGCTCGTCGAGCTTTTTTTCCCACTTCTTTTCCTCTTCGCTCTTTTTGTCCTTTGCGAAGAAGCTGATGATCCGCCCGGCGACCGGAACCAGCAGGAACATCTTGAACTTGACCGTGCATTTGAGTCCGCGCGGGTCGATGTCGATCATGGGAATGTCCACTTCGACCTGCTGATCCAGGTATTTCGTATTCGGGAGTCTGCCCCAGCCGTCAAGCCGGATGTATTTATCGTCGGCGCGGTCCTTTGCTTCCTTCGAATCCGCCGGGGAGCCGGACACGACCGCAAGAATCCGTTTCGCCACGGTTTCCGCGCGGCTTTTCCTCTGGAGATTGTTGACCGTCATGGCCGAACGCGCCCCCATGTATGCGGAGTAGTGCACGACCTGCCAGGTAATCATGATGTATGCGAACTGGACGGCAAACAGAAACAGAACGAACAGAATCGGAAAGCAGAAGACGAACTCCAGAAGAGCAGCTCCTTTCCGGGATTTCAGAAAAGTTTCTTTTTTCCGCCTCATCCGGCCCCCTCCAGAGAATAGACCAGCTGCATCAGAAGATTCAGAAAAAGTCCCGCCGCAATCGCCGCGCCGAACGGCACACGGCAGCTTTCCGCATCGGGAGGCGGCAAGGTTTCCCTTCCTTTCTTCCGGTCATAGCGGAAATCAAACAGACAGCGGCAGTAGTGCTTCACTCTCGCGGCGTTCACCTTCCGGAAGGCCAGCATCAGCACGGCAAGCACGAGCCCCGCCAGCGAGACCAGCAGAATCAGGTTCAGCGTGTTCCCGGGACCCGCGATCAGTCCGGCGGCAAACAGCATTTTCACATCGCCTGCGCCCGCCGCCCGGAGGAAAAAAGGAAGCAGCAGGAAAAGCGAGGAAAAAAACGCCGTCAGCAGAGACGCCAGCGCATAAGGCATTCCGACGCCAAGCGCCACGGCAAACATCACAAGTACGCCGCCGAACACCCATGCGTTCGGCAGTTCGTGGGTGCGGAAGTCGCGGATCGACAGATAAATCAGCCACGGCGTGGCGAGAATGAGTTTTCCGAGAGTCAGGTAATCCATCCGCACTCCATTTCATATCATAAAAAAAACGGATCCCCGCCAGACGAGCATCCGTTTCAAGTTTTCAGCCGGGACATGATTCACTTGTCGTAATTGTGCATGGCCTTTTCGTGTTCGTTGGCTTTCTTGACGTCCTCGGCCGCGTTTTTCTTGAGTTCGCCCTGATAGTTTTCCGCGCCCTTGGCGTCGCTCATGGCCTTTGTCGCCACGTTCATTTCATGGGAGACATTCTTTCCGAACATAATGACGGCGACGACAACTGCCGCGGCAATCAGAACGGCAATAATGACATACTCCATCATCACGGCGTGTTTTCTGACAACTGTTCTCATTCTGATGTTCCCCGGCTGCGAGTCTTATTTATCGTAATTGTGCATGGCCTTTTCGTGCTCGTTGGCCTTCTTGATGTCACTTGCCGTTCCCGTTTCCACGGCTTTCTGGGATGTCTCCGCGCCTTTGGCATCGCTCATTGCCTGCGTCGCGACATTCATCTCCTTCGAGACGTTCTTTCCGAACATGATGACGGCGACTACGACCGCTGCGGCGATCAGGACGGCGATGATGACATATTCCATCATCACGGCATGTTTTTTACGCATGATTCTCATTTCAAAAATCCTCCCGGGTTGATATGATAACTGCACGATGCCATACATTATACTCGTTTTTCCGGAAAGTCAAGCAGATGGGGGTGAATACTTTGATAAAATCGGGAATCAATCGCAATTTTCAGACAGACTCCGGAATACTGACGGAAGCACACCGCAAGAAAGGGAACGGCTGCTCCGGAACATCAGACAGGCACAGTCCGTTCAGCGGGAAACGGAACTGAGCCGTCAAAAAAAGAGAGTGTCTGCCGCGGGGATTCCCGGAACAGCACTCTCTTCTGAACCTCCGCGCTCCGTTTCGCGCGGAAATCTTTTCATCGGGCAGAACTCAGAGCCTGATATCCCAGCCGTTGCGGTTGACAGGACGTCTGAGCCAGGCCGGATCACCGGTTCCGTTGGCAAACGTGCACTTGACCGGATCCCAGTCAAAGCCCGTGTCATAGACATAACTCAGATTGCAGAGCAGACAGAGAATCGCGGCGCGGGCTCCGGTCTCCACGGTGGAAATCGTGGGCTTGCGGGAAATGCAGCATTCAATGAAGTTCTGCTCCTGAAGCGGACTCCGGTAAAGCTGAACCTTGGCGTCGGCCAGCTTGAAATAGCTGTCCAGCGTGTCCAGACATGCCGCAAGGCGGTTGTCTTTCTTCTGGGTGGGATCAAAACCGTAATCTTCCCCGACGGATGCGGCAATCTTCTTCATTTTGCTGAACGAGGCGTCCTCCAGAGCCTTGCGGATTTCAGGCGTGGGTTTGACGCCTCTGCCCGTCCATACGGCGATGCGGCCGCGATTGACTGCGACAATTCCCCTGGTCCCGTAGAAAACCGTTCCCCAGGTGCTGAACGGATTGTGCTGGATCACGCACCCGTTGGCGAGAACGAATTTCATGCCGAACTGACGGCGTCCGCCATGCAGCGGATTGGTCGAATGGGGCTCGTCGGAACAGATCACCTTCACCGGACCGGACTTGTCAAGATCCAGTCCCCACTGCGCGATGTCAAGATGGTGGGCGCCCCAGTCTCCATTGTAGCCGGTTCCGTAATTGTCGTCAAAACGCCAGAACATCGGATAGAAATTGGCGACCTTGCGGGGCGCGCACTGGTCGGAATAGGGCGACCATGGCGCCGGACCGAGCCACATGTTCCAGTCGACATCCCTGTTGGGCGCGGATTCCGTGGCGATATCCTGAACTTTCTTTTCCGGTCCGTTCCACTGGCAGAAGAAGCGGTGCGGATGAGAGGGACCGCCAAGATTTGCGGGGAAGTTGGCAATGTCCGTATTGTTCTGGGCGGACGCGTTGCCGTAGTTGCAGTCGACATACTTGACGTCGCCGATGAAACCGTTGCGGACGATCATGCAGGCGGTGCGGAATTCGCGCCAGGAACGCTGCATGGCGCCGGTCTGGAAGACGCTCTTGAATTTTTTCTGGGCCTGAACGAGAAGAAGCGCCTCCTCGACGGAATAGGTCAGCGGTTTTTCGCAGTAGACGTCCTTTCCGGCCTTCATCGCGGCGCAGGAGATGTAGGCATGCCAGTGATCCGGCGTCGCAATGCAGACCGCGTCAATCCCCTTGTCGCGGACGATATCGCGGAAATCGGCGACGGCCGCGCATCTGGCAAGACGGGATTTCCTATTTTTCCTGTAATAGTCGTTGACATATTTCACGCCCGCTTCCCGGCGCACCCGGTCGCAGTCGCAAACGGCCTTGACGACAACGTTCTCCTGCTTGATGAAATTCGGCACCAGCACGGTGCGCGCCTGAATTCCATAGCCGATGAAGGCCAGATTGACAACCTTCTTCGCCGCGGGTTTCGCATGTGCTTTCACCGTACTCCTTCTGACTTTTTCCGCCATGATGCAACGCTCTCCTATTTGTGATTTTGGATAAAACAACTCATGACACAATGCATAATTTACCCTCTGGTGTGAAAATGTCAACCCTTCACGGGAAATCCTCCTGCGCTTTTGCGCCGTCTCCGATGCATGGAGAAACGCCTCCCGCATGGAGACAGCGTCTGTCCGGCAGGAGAGCTGACAATATGAGGCAGACATCGGAATTGGCAAGAAGGAAAGAAGAAAATTTCCAAAATGGTCTGGAAAAAACCAAAATCCCGGTTTAAATTCCTGAAAAGGAATCACGGGAAAAGGGAAGAGCGGATGAAAATCTATACAGTCGGCATCATCGGATTCGGATTCATCGGAAAGGTTCACGCATACGGGCACCGGAACATTCCGCTTTTTTACGATCAGCAGGAGTTCGGAAGCCGGATCACACATGTCTGCACCTCGAAAGCGGCGACCGCGGAAAAGGGAGCTTCCCAAATCGGCGCAGCGCACGCGGTCACAGACTACCGGGAAATCACGGAAAACCCTGACATCGACATTGTGGACATCTGCACGCCGAACAATCTCCACTTCGAAGCGCTCCTGTCGGCAATCCGCCACAACAAGCACATCTACTGCGACAAGCCGCTCACGGCGACCTGGGAAGAGGCCCTGCGGATCCGGGAGGCGCTCCGGAATTACAAGGGCATTTCGCAGATGACGCTTCAGAACCGCTTCTTTCCGGTGACGCTCCGGGCGAAACAGCTGATCGACGAAGGGAGAATCGGGGAAATTCTCGAGTTCCGCGCGTCTTATCTGCATTCGGGAAACGCCGATCCGGACACGCCGCTCAAGTGGAAGCTTTCCGGCGCATCGGGCGGCGGCGTCGCCGCGGATCTCGGGAGCCATGTGCTCGACCTCATGCGCCATCTGCTCGGGAGCTTCAGCGAACTTGCCGCTGTCACGCATATCGCGTATCCGGAACGCCCCTCGGCGGAGGATCCCTCGAAAACAGTCCGGGTCGACGCGGAAGACAACATGCTTGTCATTGTACGTCTGCCAAACGGCGCATGCGGCAACATCAACGCCTCCAAGATCGCCACGGGCACGGAGGATGAGTTGAGCTTCGAAATCTATGGAAGCAAAGGCGCGCTCAGGATGGCGCCGATGGATCTTCACCGTCTGTTCTACTATGACTGCGCCGCGGAATCCGCACCCCTCGGCGGCCTCCGCGGCTGGACGGCAGTCGACTGCGGGCAGCGCTATGACAAACCGGCCGGCTTCCCCACGCCGAAAGCCCCGATGGGGTGGATGCGCGGACATGTCCACTGTCTCTACACATTTCTGGAATCGGTATACCGGGGAACCCCTCTGGGTCCCACGCTGGAAGACGGCGTTTCCCTTCAATACCTTCTGGAAAAGGTCAGGGAATCCGCGGAAAAAAGGAGCTGGGTCGGACTATGAGCGGTTCCGCACGGGAAATCAAGGAGATCAACTGGAAAAAGAATCTCTTTTTCATCTGGCTTTCCCAGCTGCTTTCCCTTGCGGGATTTGCGGCGGCGATGCCTTTCATTCCAGTCTACATGCGCGTGAAATTCGGGATCGAGGACCCGAACCTGCGCGGATGGTATGTGTCTATGTTCTACTTCTTCGGCATGGCCAGTTTCGCGGTGTTCACTCCGATCTGGGGGCTGCTCGCAGACCGGTACGGGCGGAAGCTCATGCTGCTGCGGGCCAGCTTCGGCGCCGCGCTCCTGATGCCCTGCATGGCATTCGCGCCTGGCATCTGGACACTGATCGGCATACGGTTCCTGACCAGCATGTGTTCAGGAACCGTGAATGCCGCGCAGACGCTGATCGTCTCCACGACGCCGGAGGAAAAGCACGGATTCGCGCTCGGGTCCCTGAGTTCGGTAGTCTGGAGCGGCAACATGCTCGGCTACCTCGCCGGCGCCACGATCGTGCACTGTTTCGGATACACGACGGCATTTCTCTTCTGCGGCGTGATGTATCTGGTCGGGGGAATTCTTGTCCTCTGTTTCGTGCGGGAAAATCCGATCGCCCCGGTAAGGAAAACGGAGGAGGAAGCATCCGGGAAGAAACCCGGCCTCCACCTGCCGGATTTCGGGAAAACAGTCTGGATGATCCTTTCCCTCTTTCTGCTGATGGCATTCGCGCGGCGGTTCGACGAGGCATATCTGGCGCTTCAGGTTGAAAATATCGCGGGACATGTCAACACGGAGCTTCATACCGGCTGGATCAGCGCGCTGGCGGCATGCGGCGGTGTTGTGGCGGGAGTGTGCGTCGGCTATCTGGTCGATCGCTTCTCTCCCGGGAAAGTGGCCTTCCCGGCAATCGTGATGTCGGCTCTGTTCGTGCTTGGCCAGGGGTTCGCGCCGACGCTTGCCGTGCTGGGGATTTCGCGCTTTTTCACGTTCGTCACGGCGGGAGGGCTGGAACCGGTCTTTCTGACAATGCTCTCGAAAGCATCGCCCCCGGAACGGCGGGGGCAGATTTTCGGCTGGAGCTCGACCTCCCGCACCTGCGGACTTCTGCTTGCCGCGCCGTTCGGAGGAACGATGATCTATCACTTCGGAGTACGGAGCGTTTACGTCATCGCGGCATGCGGTTTCGTCATCCTGATCCCGTTTGTCATGTATGCCATGAGACTGATCCGGCGGAATTCCTCCGGATCTGCGGAAGAGTAGAGCGCCTCAAAACAATCTGAGAGTCCGATCCGGAAGACGAGTCCGCCTGGTTCTACCCTCAGCGTCCGAGCGCCCGCCATGTCTCTTCCAGGTCAACCACGCGCAGTTGCTCCATGGCAAGATCCGCGGAAAGAGCTGCCACCGCGCTTTCCAGCCCCTCGGAGCCGCCGGAGCGGGGCGGATTCCCGGTGCACATGCATTCATACAGCTCGATGGTCTGGGTATTGTCGCCTCCGCCATGACCGTCCGCGGAGAAACGGATCACGCTTTCGGCCTCCTCTCCGATCCTCCGCCAGGAAAGGACGCTGCGCACAAGATCAAGAACGATCGTCCCTTCCGTGCAGGAGAAGTACATTCGCCGTTCCGGAATCATATTGCAGCAGGTCGCCTGAAACTGGACCTTTACGCCGTTCCGGTAAAGGAACAGCGCCACTTGGGTGTCCCGGATATCCTTGTCGGAGGAAAAAGGCGATTCCTCTGTCCGGTGCGGATCCTCCCAGGAATCATACGTCCCGGCGGGATATTTCCGGAAGAGATGCTCGTTTCCCGGGATGAAGCAGTCGAGTCCGCCAAAACCGGCAGTCTTCGAGGGAAGGGAGCCGATGAGATAGTTGAGCATGTCAAGGTCATGGCAGCATTTCTCCAGAAGATGCGGGCCGGCGAGAGACTTTTTCCGCCGCCAGTTCTGCATGATATAACCGCCGTGCGCCGGAGCGAGATTCTCCGTCGCGTCCACGGAAAGCAGGCGTCCGAACGAACCGGAATCCAGGAGTTCCTTCGCTTTCCGGTAAACCGGCGAATATCGGAGCACAAAACCGGTGGCGAAAAGTTTTCCGGAAGCGCGCCAGGCGTCATAGACGGCGCGGCAGTCCTCCAGCGTCGTGGCGAGCGGCTTCTCGGAAAACACGTTTTTCCCCATCCGGAACCCTTCCAGGATCGCCTCCCCGTGAAAGGCGTTGGGAGAAAACACCATCACCCATTCCACGCCCGGAAAGGCGACCGCCTCCTTCATGGAGGCGCAGCGTGCGGCGCCGGGCGTCCCCCAGCGTGCAAGCGCCCGGTCCGCGACTGCGGGATCCGGATCATAGACGGAAACAATTCTCACATGACGCTCCGAATCATGAAGCAGACGCTCCATAACCCCCTGCGAACGGCCGCCGGCGGCAATTACGGCAACCCGGACATCTTTTTTTTCAAACACGGCAGTTTTCCTTTTCTGCGATTTCCCGCTTTGAACATTTTTTCTCTTTTCTGCTGACACGGCATCATGCCCCGGATTTGCAGCCGATGTCATCCCCGGCGGATGCCATCGCATCGCGGAGCCGCGTTTCCCCTGTGATTTCATGCCGGAGGGAGGGGAGGCGCCCTCCGGACACGGCATCCCCGGCGGACGGCATGTTTTCAGCATCTCCGCCGAAACTGTGCGGGCGGGATGCCGTACTTTTTCCGGAATATCCGGGTAAAATAGTTCTGATCGGAGAATCCGCACTCAAAAGCAATCGTCTTGAGCGGCTCTCCGGCATGAAGGCGCGCAAGAGCCTCGCGCAGACGGCATGCGATCAGATAATTCTGCGGGGACATGCCGGTCCGGCTGACAAACAGGCGGTAAAGCGTGGAGCGGTGGATCCCGATCTTCCCCGCCTCCTTCAGAATGGAAAAATCTGTTTTGCCGAATTCCTTCTCCATCTTCATCCTCAGCTGTTCGATCTGGTCGTTTGCCGCATGAAACGGACCGTTCGCAATCCGGCTCAGAAGCTCATAGGCGAAACAGGATGCCTGATGCTGCCCGTGAATGCTGAGATCCGAAAGCGCGCGCATGATCTTTTCAAAGAGTTCCTCCGGACACTTGCCCGCCTGCCATGGTTCGTTCTTCAGACGGAACGCCTGAATCAGTTCATTGAGATAGGGTCCGTCCAGTCCCACCCAGTAATAATCCCAGAAGGGTGCATCCGTATGAACATTGTGACGCTCTCCGGGGAAATAGCAGCAGACTTCGCCGGGCGGCAGCCTGAATTCCCGCCCGTCTCGCTCCAGACATCCGCATCCCCTCGCACACCAGAAGATTTCCAGAAAATTTTTCACCGCCACCCGGTCCTGAAAACCTTTCTCCGCACAGTAGCGCCCGCAGGACCGCACCTGGCAGATACCCGGACGTTCTCCGGAAGGGCCCACCCGATATGCCTGCGCAATGTATGTCAGTGATTTCATCGAATCTCACCTCTGTTCCGGATCCGCCTGAGCCTTCTCGCGGATGCGTCCGCCCTCGTCGAGGCAGATCTCCCGGAATCTTTCCCCGTGATTCCGGCGGATCCTCTCCCGCAGGGAGGCTCCTTCCCATTCCGGAGCCTCCTCCCATACTTTCCGGTTCAGATATTCCAGAAGCGCGCCGCGGAGATATCTCCCCGCCGGATCGGAACCGGAAAGGACCAGGCCGCACATCAGGATTCTGCCTTTTCCGACGCGGAATTCGGAAAGCATGGATTTCCGCCGGACCAGCTTGAACGAGGGAATGAGCTCAATGACCGGACGGAATTCCGGCATGCCGGAGTCATGAATCAGCGACACGGCGCCGCTCATCATGGGGAAAAACTGCCAGTCGCCGAACCCCTCGTGCGGAAAATCCCGCAGGACAGGGTGTTCATGAACGAGAATTCCGGCATGTCCCAGGGGCCGCCCCGAAGTATGGGGCCGGAATGTCTCCGTTCTGGTGGCAGCCGGAAATCCGCCGCTCAGAAGCACGGAACCGCCGTCTTCCGCAAAGCGGATCACTTCGTCGGTCAAAGCCTCCGCGCAGCGGACTCCGCCTCCCTGCGGGGCCTCTTTGCGGGGAAACACCCAGAACGTCCAGCAATTTTCCAGAGCCGTCCCGCCGCATTCCGCCGAAACCCGGAGAACTCCGGAATAAGGGCAGGCGCTTTCCGGCAGGGGGAACGCGATCTCCCCCAGCTCATGGACGGAACCCGCCGGAATGCCGGAAAAGGACTGGCGTCCCCCCGCGATCACATTCCCGTCATCGGAGGTGAAGGACCAGAACAGCTCGCCTTCCGCCTCCGGTTCCGCGCCGAACCAGGAGAGCAGGAGTTTTTCACGGAATTCCGTGCCGGCAAAACGGTTCCGCCGGTTGGAGGCGCCGCAGAGCAGGACGCTCTCCCCGTTGTAGCGGAGAACGTCCCGGATTGTCTCCCCGTATTTTTCCTCGTAGAATTCATTCAGAACGCCGCAGGGATAACCGCAGAAATGCCAGTGGGTGTCGATGCCTCCCAGAAAGTCATATCCCGTGATGGAGGGACACGAACGGATGTTTTCCATCAGCTGCTTGCGAAGCGAGGCGATGAAGCGGCAGTTGTTCCGGTAATAAAGATCCGCATATTGATAGACGTTGTTTTTCCGCAGATGCTCCCGGACGGCGCGGAAGAGATCCTGCCCGATGAACGTGCCTGCGTAACGCGCTTCCAGCTCGAAATTGAGATAGCCGCCGAGAATGCCGATCTCATGGCTGAGACAGGGTTTCCGATAGAAGGAGTGCTGCCTTTCCACCTCCGCGACTCCCGGAAAGGCATCATGCAGATAGCTGAAATAGCCGCCGCTCAGTGAGCCGTAAAGATCGGAGAACTCCGCGATCTGCGCAAGGCGTTCCGCATCGTGGGGAATCGGATTCCGTTCGATGTTCCGCCCTTCGATGAAATCGTATTCCACGCCGCGCATGGCCTCCTGCGGATTGAACAGCATGCCGGGGGCGAGTCTCCGCACCATTGAGGCGACCTGCCGCAGACGCTCGAAAACCCTGTCTGAAATCTTCTTTTCATTGCCTTCGCAGAAGATCACGGAACAGGCATGGCGCCGGATCATGCGGAGGATCGATTCCGTTTCGGCAAGGGAATACACGGAAGGCTGTTCCGTCTGAACCAGAAAACCAAGTTCATCGCAGGCCTCGTAGAATGCCTCCGGCGGACACCAGGTATGGCAGCGGATGAAATTGAATCCCGCCTTGCGCAGCATGCCCAGATCGTGCAGATACTTTTTTCTGTCGGAATGGGGGTTGCAGGTTTCCGGGAAATAGCAGTGTTCGGTGACGCCGCGGAAATACGTCGGTTTCCCGTTCAGCAGAATGCGCAGCCCGTCACAGACGACATGGCGGAACCCCCATTTCCATGTTCTGCGGTCGGAGAGGGTTTCCCCGTCGAAAAGCTCCAGCGTGAAGTCATACAGTTTCGGCGTCCGGTCCGACCAGGGTTCCGGCAGAGGAGCCGTCCGGAAATCCGCCTCGTCCGAACGGCAGGCGAAAGAACCCGAATCCACAATCCTTTCCCCGTCGGAAACACGCCAGAGCAAAGTCTTCCCCCCTCCATTCTTCAGCTCCGCCTTCCAGCGGGGACATCCGGCATCGGCATACACGAAACAGTCCGAAATAACCCCGGGGCCGGTCAGACGGAGCGCGACCCCTTCGCAGATCCCGGCCCGCTCCGCCTGATATCCCTGGGCGGCAAGTCCGCGGTGCTGCCCGGGCCGCGTGCCGAAATCCTCGCCGTCATGAGATCCGTCCAGGCGGCAGCAGGCGCCGCCGTCGTCGCGGACATTGCAGACGACGATGAGAAGTTCGTTCTCTTCGCCGGAGCGCAGCAGACCGGTCAGATCAAAATCCGTTCCCGTGCTGTATCCGGTCTGCACGCCGGCGGGCTTCCGGTTGCAGTAGACGGAACAGCCCCACATGGCGGGCCCGACATGCAGGACGGCATGGGATCCTTCGGGAAAACGGACGGCAAGACTCCTGCGGTAGTATCCGCTTCCGATCAGAAACGAGCTGCTGGCATGGGGCAGCTGGGTGTGCCCCATCGGGAAATGCATTTTCCGGTAGTCCGGATTGAAACGGGCGTGCAGCGAAAAGAAATCCTCCTCGTCGAAAAGGTCGTAATGATCGTCCCAGTATCCCGGGACCGCCATCCGTCCGGTGAAAAGCGCCTCCTCCGGAAGCGCCGTCGAACCCGGAATGAATTTGCGGGGATCATAATAGAAATCCCAGATTCCGTTGAGCTCCATCGTCTTTCCTGTTTCAAACATTGAACTTCCACCTTGTTATCATAATATGAGCAATCAATCATGAAATTCCCGCAATCTTCCGCTCTGTTTTCTGCAGCGCGGAACTGTTCCGTGCGTCATGAGAAAAACGGGGGTTCATGCGGAGATCAGTGTTTTCCCGCCGCTTTCCAACGCCCGGGAAGATCCGCTTCCGCAAGAGTTCCGGACAGTCCGGACGGCTTTCATCAGTCAGATGCCGTATGACAAATGTCTCGGCATCACACCCTCCCGTCTCATGCGCAGGGAGCGGGAAAAGTCTTCGATTTTCTGCTCGGACATCACCCGCATACCGTTCCGGATTTCTCCGGGGCCGCAGGGACTCCGGACGCTGTTGCCGCCGCTTGAAATTCGCCGGCACAAGACTCCGAAGATATTCCTGCACAGCTTTTCCATATAAGGATAAGGATGTCATCGCATGGTTTCCCGTCCGGTGAAGACAGGTAGACTGCTTTCCGGATTTCACGCTTTTCCTGCACGCAGAACTTGGAATTCCAGGAGGCTGGAATACGGGAGATAATGTATACTGGATTCGTGCTTTTTCAATATGACAAATGTTGCTTTGTTAGCATCCATGTTTCCGTTTCCCGTGAGGATGCCGCGAAAAATTCCCCTCTTGTTTCATAAGCGCGTTCCTGGATTCTGTCAAACCATTGACCTTTTCAGCATTGATGCTATATCACCCGCAGGAAGATTACGCGGAAACAATATAAGAAAATCACCGGACACTTGCCCCGCCGGCAGGGGGGAATGCAGGGGCAATCTCCAATTGGCGAATGCGCTTCCCCATGTCACAGAAAACTCCTGTGAATGGAGGGGGCTGCCGGAAAATTATGGAATTGGGCATATCGTTTCTGTTCGCATGAATCGCCGGTGTGAAAATGGAGTTCTTCAACGTCTCCTGGAAGAGCTGCAACAGGAAGGAGAGCATCAAAGCCAGGCCCGACATCGTCTTTCCGGGACTGACTAAGAAAATCAGGCTGATGGCGCGATGCCCCCCGTATCGCGAAAATTGCTTCGCCGCCTTCTTTCAGGGCTGCGGCGGTCCGGCTGCGCAGGCTGGTCGCCGAAGGCTTCACCTTAAAAGACAGGTGTGATGACCTTTGACAATCAGAGTCTGCTGCATCCTGAATTACAGCTTTTCCGGATTTCCCCCTTCCGCCGGTGCGTTTTTTCCGAAATTCTCCTTGGCCTGAAGCGGAATCATTTTGGAGAAGATCCGTTTTCCGGAATCCGCTTCGACAATGCGCAGCGTCCATTCCAGATTTTCGTTTACAAAGGATCCGACAATATATTCCGGTCCGGATGCCGCATATCCCGCCAGGTTCAGCTCGACCATTTTCTGCATCACCCGGAATGCAAGTTTCTTCGCATTGGATTCCCCCGTGATGGCAAAGGCAATGGGCCTGTTCCCGCGCGAGACCAGCGTCATTGCAAGCGAGGTGATCATCATGTTGATCGCATCGGTGTCCTTCACAGGTTTCGCTCCGATGTTCACGGACTGCGTCGCGAGTTTTTCCCGGAAGGGCGGAGTCACGGGTTCGGGACCGCTTTCCAACCATCCCGCGCATGAGGTCAGAAGCAGGATTGCGGGCACAAAGGAAACAAGACAGATCAGTCGGGACATTGCGGCACTCTCCTTTTCCGGTTGGGATTCGGAAGACAACTTAACCCGGGAATGCGAATAGGCAAGCCCGTTTCCGAAGTATTTTCTGAAAAAACCTGTTTTCTGTTCCCCGATTTCATCATGCCGGAGCGGAAATCCCTGCGGAATGGCGGCTTTTACCGCCGTTGCCGCGGCTCGTGTTCCAAAAATGAACCCCCGCCGTTCCGGAGGAGCGGAGGGGGTGTTCCGTCGGAACGGAAGGCTCAGTTGTTTTCGACAAGAGCCAGAACGTTTTTCATTGCTCTGTCGCAGGCGCTCTTGCATTCCTCCCAGCCTTCATACTCAATGGAGAGGAAGCCGTCATAATCGGCATTCTTGATGATCTTGACAATGGCTGCGAGATTGACGTCGCCGTCCCCGGTGATTGCGCCGCGGATGAAGCGCCCATGCGCGGTGGGGATATATCCATCCTTGCAGGGCGGATTCCGGCGGATGTGGAAGTCCTTGAAATGCACCATGGAGGCGAAGCGGATGTTGTTCATGGCGGCAACCTCCGGATCCTCGTCGACGCAGAGGAAGTTTCCGACATCCATCGTAGTGCGGAAATTATCCCGGTTCACACCAAGCACGAGCCGCTGAATGCGTTCGCTGCCCTGGAAATGGAAACCGTGGTTTTCCACGCT
The DNA here is from genome assembly GCA_944390795.1 of uncultured Victivallales bacterium. GTDB lineage: Bacteria > Verrucomicrobiota > Lentisphaeria > Victivallales > UBA1829 > UBA11452. The sequence goes on along the minus strand of CALXRI010000006.1, from coordinate 71,594 downwards.
GGTCGTGATCCCGTACTGCTTTGCATAATCGGCGATTTCTCCGCAGGCGTCAACGGCGATGACCAGATCCTTTTCGAACTGTTCACAGGTTGTTTCCGGAACGGGCCGCCATCCGGCATCGTGACGCATTCTCGTGACGCCGAGCTTGGCCGCGGTGTCAACCTCCTTCTTGACGCGGGCGATTTCCTTTTTGATTTCCTCCGCGGTGGGAAGCATGAAATTCGCGCCGATCGTGTAACTTGAGATCTCCATGCCCGCCGCCTTGACCGCCTTCACAATATCAGCGGCAAGCTGGTCGTTTCCCGTGACAACGTAGGAGTTTCCGGGAACAATCTCAATGTGTTTTCCGCCGCGCTCGGCGGTGAACTTGATGGCTCCGAAAATGTCCATTTCTCCATTGCTGATCGCTCTTGACAGGCTGTAAGAGCTCAACCCCACCTTCAACATGATTTCTCTCCTGTTTTTGCGTTCAGAGAATTTTCCCTGTTCTGCTTACTAAAGCCGTTCAAGATATAAAATGCCGCACTTTTTCCGTATTTCAACCCGTCTTTTCCCTTATTTTCAAAGAAAGTGCATTCCGGCACGCGGAGAAGGAGAGACGCATGCCGGAACGGAGGCGGGGAATCAGTCGAACTTGAGCTTTTCCGGATAGGGATACTGCTGTCCGGCGGGGATTTTCCCCGGCCAGGGAGAGACGCGGAAGGTCCGGTAATACGGGACCTCGTGGAAAATTCCCCCGCTGATGCTGCTCCATTCCAGCTTTCCCGTGTCCCGCAGCGCCATGCGCGCGACATTGATTCTCCAGAGTTCCCGTGGCGACAGGCAACCTCCCAGCTTCCGGACCGGGAAGCGCACCTCAGCAGTCCAGTGATCCGGATAATCCTTCACCGCGAATTCAAAATCGACGCGGATGCTCATATCCCGGTCCGTCGGGGAAGTCGTGAGCGCCTGATAGCTTTTCCCGTTGTGCGTGAATCCGATGTGATAATATTTCCGCATTTTGTACCAGGGCGGCATGACGAAGATTTCGAAGTGGCTTCCGGTCAGCGAGCGCAGACCGTCGCCGGACGCGGTGTCCGCCACTTTTCCGCTTTTATCCTTCATCGCCAGAATTCCGAAATAAAGGCTGGCGCCGTCGTCGGCGACTTTCAGAACGGTCGGGATCTGCGCCTTTACGGGAGGCGTTCCGGCACAGCGGAATCCGGTGATCTCCGGCGCGACGGACCAGACTTTTTCATCCAGAACGCCGTCGATCCTGATTTTCTCCCTGTGCACCTTGGGCAGGGGGATGGGATTTTTCGTCAGGACGTAGGAGCGGTATGCCGTTTCCCATTCATAGGCCAGATAATCCCGGTCGCGCGCAACCCGTTTTGCATAAAGCGGGCTGCCGGAGACCGCTTTCGCCGCTTCTTTCAGCAGACGGTCCGTTTCCTTCTGCAGCTCAGGATCATCGTAACACGCTCCGATGTCAAACCCGGTCGCGACGCCGTATCCCATGCAGCCGCCGTTTTTTGCGATCGCCTTCTGCAGCAGGGCGCGGTAGGGCTTCATGTATTTCCACGCATCGCCGTAGTAGAGGGAGTTCGCCCGTTCCGATTCCGTTTCGAAATCGGCATTGACATCCCATGAGAAAACGCCGGAGAGGTAGTGAAGCTGCCAGTTGGCGAACCAGTAGTTTTCATCACGGTAGCGGGTTTTCCGCCCTTTGTAATTGCCGTCCGGGACCCGGGTGACCAGTCCGAACCCCATCATGTTCAGCGAATGATAGAATTTCAGATCGTCAATCCACGGTTTTTCGTTCAGTTCGTAGGAAAGCGGCACCGGTCCGCAGTTGCTGTATTCAAACGTATGAGCCCGCAGATTCAGGCGGTGCCATGCTTCGAACATGTTGCGGAAACGTTTGTTGATCGGACATTTTTCATCTGTCAGGGAGTGAATGTAACAGCGTCCGTGCGGGCAGAGCGTGACCATGACGCGCGGATCCGGCCTGCAACCAGCCGGAGGATTGCGGAAATTCATGTAAAGGGAGACATCCAGAGTCAGATTCGGATTTTCCGGTGTCAGAAGCCTGTCCGCCATCTGATTGATGAAAGTCCACCAGCGTGTGGAGACCAGTTTCTGTTTCGCCTCTTCCGGAGGATCCAGTCTGCGGCAGGTCTCGCATTCGCACCAGTAGTTGTGATCGTCGTTGCAGAAGGAGCGGATCACTTCCTGACTGCCGTACAGAGCCACGCGCTGCTTCAGATTGGCGGCAATGCGGTCAAGCACGTCGGGATTGGTCGTGCAGATGTGGGAATAGTCGCCGCTGCGGTTGTAGGAGGGAACCCGCTTCCCGTTGCGCAGACCGAAATATTCCGGATGTTCCCGGAAAAGCTTTTCCCTGACATCTTTTTCCTGTTTTCCGGAGGGATAGAAGCCCACCATTGAACGGGTGAGGCTGTGGCCGCCTTCCATGTAGACGGGATCCAGTTTTTCGATGAAGTCGAGCTGGGCCTTTTTCCGGAACTGACCCTTCCAGGTGATGACCTGAAGACCGTTTCTCATCAGCCAGAGATAGGAGTCCGGAACCCAGCCGGGACTGGCGTGAATCCGGAACTGCCGCAGACGGAACGCCGGATTGCGGACAGTCAGCTGTTCCGGAACGCGGAAAGAGGATTTCTTCGGACAGATTTCCCCCTCCTGTCCGGGATGCAGCCAGACCATGCCGCCGTATTTCTTCAGAAGCTCGTAGACTCCGTACAGATAGCCGCGTCTGTATCTGCTGACAATTCGCAGGGAGTTTCCTTTTACCGCAATCACATATCCGTCATCCGCAAGCTTTGCCGCCGCTGCCGCCAGCGCGGGATCATTGGTCACTTCCGGGGCGGATGCGGAGAGAAACCGGATTGCATTCCTCTTTCCCGCGATTTTCACGATCGGCAGCGCTGTCCCTGTGATTTTTCCGGTAAATGCGGCGAGTTCCTCCGCAGCGAACGAAGAGACTGCATCGGCTTTTTCCGGCAGGACAATTTCCGCCATTGCCTTTCCATTTTCCACAAGAGCGAACTCTCCGGGCTTGTTATCCGCACCCGCCGCTCCCGCGCAGAGCAGAGCGAGAATGGCGGCCAGCAGGTTTCCTGACGTTGATTTCATGTTTTCCTTTCCGTTATTTTTACTTAATAACATTTGTCGAAATAACTCCAGAAGGCGTTGGTGACTGCAAGATTTCCGTAGGTGACGGCGCCGGGAAGATAGGATTCGATGATTCTGGTGTCAGCGGCATTCCGGATTCTCCAGCTGTGCACGCTGCCGTCTCCATAGGCGACAGGATATTGGAGCCGATGAAGGCTCCATGCCCTGTTGTCCCCTCCGGCAAGTCCTATCTTGATGGCAAAGGGACAGGAAACCATACCGTTCCTGATATTGTCCTTCAGATATCCGCTCCGGCCGCTTGATCCTCTCATATTGTAAAGTATGATGAGATCGTTGGGATTTCCGTCCTCCCAGTATTCGGGATGTTTCTGCAGGTAGTAGCTCCTGAGCTGTGAGGGGAGGCGACCCGCCATTTCATAATCCGACGGACAGTAAAACGACTTTTTCTGCTTCACATACCCGTTGCAGTACAGCAGTCCGAGCCCCACCCAGACACTGCCCTCCCGTGCCAGATGTTTTGTGTGTCCGGCATCGCCGGAGGGCGCCGCCGCGAACGGGCAGAAGTCCTTGTTGTCATCCGCGTAGGCGATCCATCCGGTGATCTGCTGTTTCAGCAGGGAGGTGCAGCTGATCTCCAGAGCTTTGCCTCTGGCCTGATTCAAGGCGGGAAGAAGCAGAGATGAGAGCAATGCAACGATGGAGATGACGATCAGCAATTCTATCAAGGTGAATGAATGCCGCCTTTTGGCCGTTCCGCAGCTGCGGATGTCTCTGATATGAGGATTCATAAGCGTTTCCCTGCATGTTGCATGCTGTTCATGACTGGAAAGACCGGTTTTGCAGTTCCGTCAAAGGTTTCCGAGCAGATATTTCATCAGGCCCGATGCCAGAAGTTCATGCCCTTTGATATTGGGGTGAGCGATATCCTTGAAATAAGGTTTGACGCCTTCCTGACCAAGAGGACGGAAGATCGCCGCCATGTCAAAGCAGGGCAGTCCGCGTTTTTCCGCAAGCGTGCGCACCGTATCGGCATAGTTGTCCTGTGTGGCAAAACGGGGGCCGCTGCCCGGGATTGTGGTCATCAGCAGGATGCAGGTTTTCCCTTTTGTAAAATGGCTGATCCGGTCGATCAGATCGTTCATCGACGCCTGAAACCATTCCTTGGGGCGGGCCGCGGTCTTGTCGTTGAATCCGAGCATCAGCGTCACGAGGTCGGGAGTTTCGTTTCCGGTGAAGTCCGCTTCCGCGGAAACGCGCAGATCGATGGTTCTGGCGCCGCCGACCGCGATGGTCCTGACGGAGATGTTCTTATTTTTTAAATGTTCCTGAAGCATCTTTTCAAGAAGAACGGGATAGCGTTTTGTCCCGACGCCGGTTCCTGCCGTGATGGAATCCCCGTGGCAGTAGATCAGCACCTTTTCTCCGCGTTTCATTTTTTCCAGAACGCTTTTCAGAGAGGGCGGCGGATCGTTCCGGAAAATGCGCGGTTCCGCTTTCTGAAGCAGTTTCATATCGGCGAATTCCACGTTGTAGCGGGGCAGACGCTGATTCGCATGGGTCAGCAGACAGTGATTGCCGAGCGTGAAACGCCATAAGACGGCGGAAACCGGTATCCCGCCTGGCGCATTGAGGATCATGTCCGCATCCCAGGATTCGTTGATGAAGTCGCTCCATGCGGCATGACAGGTCTGCCATTCCCTGCCTTCAATCAGAAAAGGCGCCGTGTAAGCCACGGTACGATCCATGAGCTTTGTGCGCACGGTGAGATAGATCGTATGCCGTCCTCCGTCTCCTTTCGCGCGGAAGGAGATTCCCTGAAAGTCTCCGAAGCGCGCTTCCTCCTGTTTTGTGTAGGAAAAGACCCGTTCCATGGTTCCCGGCAGATTCAGCAGAATGGACTGTTCCGTTCCGGCGGCGATTTTTCCTCCGCGCCATGCATGCCAGGAGTTGAGTGCTCCGAAATCCTTCAACGGCATGTCTGCGGCGTTTCCAGACAGCATGATGCAGGAAAGCATGCTGATCCACATTGATTTCGTTCTCATTCTCACTTTCATTTCTTCTCCCGTGAAATTCTTCTCCCGTGAAATTCTTCTTGCATTTATCCGGAGTGGAAGTTTCCCTTTTCAAATCGTATCGCCGAACATCAGAGTCGGCATCTGCTGATGTTTCAAAGTGGAATCCGTCAGATTGCCCCGGATGAGATTGCAGAGGAGGCGCATGGCGGTTTCTCCCAGAGAGACGGTGTCCACCTTCAGCGTGGTCAGCGCCGGTGTCGTCATCTGTCCGAGCGCCACGCCGTCGAATCCGGTCACTCCGGCGTCTCCCGGAATGCTGAAGCCGTTTTCCTGCAGATCATCCAGGATCATTTTGGCTATGACATCCGCAGATGCCATAATCACGGTCCGCCCTTTTCCGGAAAAATCCCGGAGCCGGCGGCGTAGTTCATTGAAATAAGCGCTGTCCGGAAGTCCCGGCGAAGCGGAGGAGAGTATTTTTGCGCGGTCTTCACCCATTCCGGAATCAGCCGCGGATGCCGAGAAGGCCGCGCGCCGTTCCAGCTGGCTGGGGGTTTTCCAGCCGCTGTCGGCGTAAATGAAGCATTCATACTTCATGGAGCGCAGTGTCTGAAACATTTTCCGGATGCCGCCCCGGTCGTCGGAACAGACCGCATGAACCGGAAGCTGGGTCGGGCGGTTCACCAGCACCACGGGACGGCCGGTCGCCTTTACGATTTCACTGATGGAGTTGTCGGAAAGCCATTCGTCGAGCAGATAGCCTTTCACCAGCGATTTCATCTGAAGGGCGGTTCTGACGATTTCCTGCTGGAACTTCGGAAACGAGGGAAACATCGCGCTGGAATACGGGAACACCATGTTGACGCCCGCCGTCAGCGCGGCGTTCTGCACTCCGCTGATGATTTCATTGAAATACTGATCCCGTCCGGATACGCTGTTGCTTCGCAGAAGACAGCCGACATAAATATTCGAATTCGGAAGTTCCGCCGCGACATAGCCGCATCCGGGGTCTTTGGCGATCAGCCCTTCGGCCGCCAGTTCCTTCAGTGCGTGAAGGACTGTGATGTGGCTGACTCCGAATGTGTTCCGGAGAGCGCTGATCGGGGGGATGTAGTCGCCGGCATGGATTTCTCCGGAGACGATTTTTCCTTTGATGTCGTCAAAGATTCTGCTGTATAGATGCTGCCGGCTCATAGGGTCCTCTTCTTTATGTTTATATTATATCTTAATAATTTTTTTTGTCAATAGGGGGAATGATTCATTTTTTGTTTTTTTGAAAAAATAGAGGGAATTTAATATAAATGAGTTTAATTTGTCGAGTTTTTCAGAAAAAATCATATCCTGTTACAGGATTGCAGAAGAATTGAATTTATATTATATGTATATTATATGTCGCTTTCCGGAAAGAACCTCTCCGGCTTGCCGGACTGGGGAAGTCCGGTTCCCCGGGATGGAGGAGGATGGGGAAAAAAGAAGAAGTTTTCCGGAAAAGACGCTTTTCATTGGAAGAAATCGGAAAAACGTCTATATTACCTTCTGCATAAGGAGGATTGCCATCATGAAACTTTGCAGGAAAAATCTCGCCGCACAGCTCTACACGATTCGTGAATACACGAAAACGCCGAAAGACATTGCCGAATCCATGAAAAAGATCAAGGCGATCGGTTATGACGCCGTACAGATTTCCGGACTCGGCCCCGTCGACAACAAGGAACTTCTTTCCATTCTGGACGGAGAGGGACTTGTCTGCTGCGCATCTCATGATTCCGCGGCTGCGATTGTTGACAGAACCGATGAAGTCATTGAGCGCCTTCTTGCGCTGAAATGTCCTTATACCGCATATCCTTATCCCCACATTCAGTGGACTTGCGAAGAGGACTGTCTGAAACTTGCCGCCGCTCTGAACGAGGCGGGCGCAAAGCTCAAGGCCGCCGGCATCACCCTCTGTTACCACAACCATGCGCTCGAGTTTGAGAAATTCAACGGCAGAACCGTGCTTGACATTCTCTATTCCGCCTCGACGGCTGAGAATCTGAAGGGCGAACCCGACACCTACTGGGTGCAGCAGGGCGGAGCCAATCCCGTTTCCTGGATCCGGAAACTTTCCGGACGCATGCCTCTTCTGCACCTGAAGGACAGCGGTTTCCGCGGCGGCAAACAGATCATGACGGAGATCGGCAGCGGAAACCTGGAATGGAAACCCATTCTCGAGGCCGCGGACGAGGCCGGGTGTCTCTGGTATATCGTCGAGCAGGATATCTGTCCCGCTTCGCCGTTTGACTCCCTGAAGATGAGCTATGACTATCTTTCGGAGAACTTCTTCTGATCGTTTTCCGTTTCAGGGCGCACGGAAATGAATCGGCATGAAAGGATTCCGTGCGCCTGTTTCTCAATCTTCCGCCGGGCGGAGTGTTTTCCTGACGTGCTTCATCCCCTCCGGCTCCGCCGGTATTCCTGCGGCGAAAGGCGGTTCCATTGCCGGAATGCGCGGCAGAAATGGCTGCAGTCGGCAAAGCGGAGCCGATCCGATATTTCATAAATCCGCAGAGAGCTTTCCCGCAGCATGCGGCACGCTTCTTCCATTTTTTTCTGCATGATGAAGTCCGCCGGGGAAAGATCGTAAAGGCGCTTCCAGTGCCGGAAAAAACTGCGTGTGGAAAGATTGTGCCGCCGGATGATATCCGCAAGATCGAGTTTCTCGTAAACGCGGGCGGAGAAGCAGGAGGCGATCTGCCGGACCGCCGTTTCTTCCGGGGATTGTGCATTTTCCCGGTTTTCCAGAAGGGTCAGGCGCAGCAGATCCAGTGCGAGCAGGTCAATCCGGTCCGTGATCCCCGGCAGACAGGTTTGTTCCAGGAGACGGGCGAGGGCGGCGGTTTTCTGCGAGATTTCCTCTGTCGCAAGAAATTCCCAGCCGGGATTTTCCGCGTCAAGTCCGAGACGTTTGAGCGTTTCATGCTGGGAAAGATCATAGGAGATGACCAGAACATCCCAGGGATCCGTTGTTTTCATCCGGTAGACATGTCCGCGGATCCGTGTCGCGACCCAGGGGAATCTTCTCCGGAGCGTCCGGCCGTCGATTTCCTCCTCGGCGAATTCCGCACGCGAGCAGAGTTCCAGCCCGAAATCAATCGTGGTGTGCGTCGTGAAGCGGTTGTGCCAGTTTGCGTTCAGATATGCAATGTGCCGGACCGGCGGAAATCCGGAAAAGTTCCGTTTCAGTCCCTGCAGGCAGGCCGTGATGTTTTTCATGATCCCTGATTCCCCGTTTTGGGGGAAATATAACTTGCCTTCTGCGCCTTTGCAAAGAGCATCTGGCACGGATATTCCATTTTATGGCAGGAGTTTTCCTTGCTTTGCCGTGCCGGGGCAGTATAATGAATTCAGCGACAGGATGGAGGGATTTCTTATGAAGTGGTGCAAAAGTCTGGGCGGTCATATTCACAATTTCTGTGACATGGAAAGCGGTTTTTTTCTGGAGGCGGGAGAGAAGGATATGCTTCCTCCCGGAGGGGAAATTTGTTTTCGCGGCTCATGCGTGGTGCCTGCGGACGGCGAATACACGCTCCAGTTCGAAACGGACCGGAATCTTCTGCTGCGGATCAATGATATTCCTGTGGAATGCTTCTCCTCTTCCCGCTGGCGGGACGGCATTCATCTGAAGGGATTTCTGCCGCAGACGGTGCGGACGTTCCGTGCCGGCGGAAACGCTCTGGAATTCCGTCTGAAAAATCCGACGGATCAGACGCTTTCCGCTCATTTTCATGTCCGGCTGATCGACTGGAACGGCGAAGTTGTGCCGCAGGAGACACTTCATCCTTACCTGGATGGATTCCTGCCGGAAAAGCGTCCGCTTCGCGAGATGCCCGATCTTTCCGCATGGAAACCGGGTGCGGGAAAGGCTTTCAAAAGCGCCGGCCGTTTCGGCTTCACGAAGGGAAACGGAGTCCTGGACTACAGCATGCCCTATTTCGGAATTGTCGCCAAACCGCATGTTTTCGGAAATCCGAAGTGGAAAAAGAATCTGCTGTGGAGCTTTTCCGTTCTTCCGGACGGGATGTTCCCGGTCGGATCGCTTCTTGAAAATTATGTGCCGGGAGAAAACGAGTCGGTGATTGTCGACTGGGCATCCGTCCGCTGGTCCCGTCCCGACGCGGACGGGAAGCCGTTTACCCTGGAATATTCCCTGCTGGCTCCGGAGCTTCTGATCGAAACATCTTCAGCGTCATTCACCTTGAGCCGCCTTGCCGGGTCCGCCGCATGCAGACGCATTCTGCTTCCGCTGAAGACGGGCATTCTGGAGCGTTCCGACTGCACCGGCGTGTTTTACGACGTGAAAACAGACGGTCCTCTTGCGGAAAACTGGATTCTGCTTTACGGCAACGGCGCTTTTCCCGAGATTCCGATTCTTCTTCTGTTCCGTGTTCCGCCGGAAAGGATTTCCGTGAAGCGGAATCCTGCCGGGGCGGCGGAACGGATCGATTTCTGTTTCCCGGAGCGGCTGGAATGGGCGATGCTCGGATTCCCGGAGGGGATTTCCATGCCTGAACCGTCCGTTTTGAATGATGAGCGGATGGCTCATCTCGTATCTGTCTGCCGCAGACGTTCCCGGACAGCCCTGGCGCGTCCGGCCGTCTGCGAGGAATATTTCCGGGTTGAAAACGGGCGGGTGGAGATTCTGCAGCATTTCCGTTTCCGCCTTTTTGAAGACGTGTTCGGCACGGAGGCGGTCCGTTTCGCCCCGCTTCCGCCGCCTGTGATGCTTGCCGTGCTGGAAACGGAGGCCGTCCGCCCCGATCCGGATGCCCGGGATTTTGAACTGCCGACGAAATACGGTCCTTTCTGGGGCGTCTTCCATTCGGAATGGAGCCGTTATTCCGTGCCGGTTCCGGATTCCAGGCGATCCTTTGTTCTGGGCAGATGCAGTTGCGGTGCGGCGCTGAGCGATGATTTCAGGGAATATCTTTCCTATCACGATCAGCTTGAGGAAATTCCGAATCCGGGGGTTCATCAGTTCCTGTTCCCGTTTGTGGTGCCGCTTCTGACGTTCAGCGAACTCACAATGGCGGAACGCAGGGAGCTGACGGATCGTCTGGTGCGCAATCTGGAGCGGGCCTGCGATCCCGATGCCTCCTATGTCGGGCGCGGAGGAAAGAAGTGTTTCATGTGGTATGAGCGAACCGAGCCGTTTACCGGCGTTTCTTATCTCATCAACTATCTGCACGTTTCCAGAATCCGCGAGCTCCCGGACGGGGAAAAGGAGACGATCTGCGGCAACAGCATTCCTTTCATCGAAGTCGACTGGGGCAACGGCATCGCCCTTTATTCCATTTATCTGGCGGCGCTTCTGACAAACCGCTGGGATATTGTCCAGGCCCGCTGGGATGTGATGAAACGCGCCTTTCATTATTTTCTCGGGCTCATGGACTGGGCGTGCATGTGCAGCGGATACTGTGAAAACGGACATGCGTGGAGCGACGGCACCAATTACGGGGCCTATCTCGGATTTGTCAATATGGCGGAGATCATTGGCGACAAAGATGCCCGGGAGACAGCGGTCTATGCTTATGCGAAGATGGCTGCCGAACGCATGGGACTCTTTGCCGCGGCGCAGAATTACTTCTGCCGGTATTATGACGCATCTCCATGGTATGCGGCGAAGGTTTTTCCGGAGGAACTGGCGTTTTTCCATCACAATCTCGCCTGTCCCCGCCGGATTCTTCACGGCGCCTACCGGGAGGAGGGGCTTTACAACATGACGACGGAAGGACATTATCCGGAGACGTTTCAGATGTACGCCGACTACATGAAGCATGCCCTGCTTGAAACTCTGGATGCGGTCGAGAAAAGCCAGCCGGACGGACGGAGCGTCACCGGTCCGCTTCCGGACGGCGCGGAGTCCGTCTATCACACCAACCGGGCGCAGCTCGGCGAGCAGGAGGTCTATTCCTATCTGCTACTGAGTCTCTTCAGCGGGAAATATTCTCCCGGGGAGATCCGGAAAAAAATCGACGAGGCGGTTTCCAATCGGCGTCTCTCGCGGGAATTTCTCGGTGCGCATGAGTTCAGTTTCCGTCGCGTTCCCGCGAACTGGTGCGCGGTTTATCTTGCCGGACAGGCGGAATGCTTTCATCAGGTTCACGCCACTCTCTGGAAAGGCCTTGTCCCCGGAGAGGCGGCGTATCCCGAACTGGAAGTGAACGTCACCGAGGATGACGCATGGATGGAATTCCGCGCTGACTTCCCGTTTGAAGTCGCACTGAACGGCAGGATCCTGCCTGTCATGCGGAAAGAGGGCATTCTGGTGCGTTACCGGATCCCCGCTTCCGGAAAACTTCGCTTTCATCCGGCGGAGAAATAAACACACGCGGCATGCCCGGATTCTGCTCCTGACCCGGAGAGCGGCGGAGATTCCTGCGGAGAGCTGAGGACAGTTGAAAAATAAATTACCGCGATGCAAGCATGCGCGGTATTAGGGATTTCGCCTCCGGCGACCAGCTTGCGCAGCTGGACCGCGGCAGGACTGAGAGTCCTGCACGAAGCAATTTTTGGCGATGCAGAGCATCGCGGCATTAACCTAAATTTTTTTGAATAAAAAGCCCGGAAACTTTACCGTTCCGGGCTTTTTCATACAATCGGAATCTCCCTGTCTGGCAGCGGCTGACGCAGACGGGGAGAACCGCGCAGGAGCGTGTCAGCAGGCTTTTTTCACTTTGCCGCTGCGGATGCAGGCCGTGCAGACCTTCATTCTCTTGTTCGTGCCGTTGTCATTGACTCTGACGGTCTGGATGTTGGGTTCGAAGATGCGCGGGGAGACTTTCACCACGTGCATGCCGATACCGCCTTTTTTCTTTGCAAGACCCCTACGGATGATTCTGCCGCCGTAGAACTTCTTTTTTCCACAGATTTCGCAAACATTGCTCATTATGACACCTCATATGCGTTGCGTATTGAATTCGCCTGTTCCACAAGCTGTTCATGCCGGATACGTGAATCAGGAAATATAAATATAACACTCTTCCGGGGAGTTTCAAGATTTGCAATATTTTTTTTTCAAAATATTCACTATGTCTTCATGTGGAACGGGAAACGTCTCTCTTTCATGAAGCCGTCTCTTTCGGACGGAATGATGCGCGCGGAAGCGGATGGAGCGGGCGGGCTCCCTCCGGCGCAATGCGGAAAAATCGGAGAACTTTCCTATTGACTTTTTGCCGTTCCGCGTATAAACTATACGGATCAGGGACAAGAAAGGCAGGAAGAATGAAAAAACGTTTTTTGACATTGCTGTGCGCATTCTGCGCATTGTCGCTCTCCGCCGCGGAGATGAAGGTTGCCGTCATTGACATGGGACGCGTGTTTCAGGAATACACCAAAACCAAAGTCAACGAGGCGAGACTGAAGAAACAGGCCGAAATTTTCAAGGATTATTCCACTCGCCTCAGCGATCAGCTCAAGAAACTCCAGTCCGAGTTCAAGGATTTGCGCGACGCCTCCCAGAACATGGCCTATACCGCTGCCGAACGGGAGAACCGCCGCCTGAACGCAGCCGACAAGTATGCCCAGGTCACGGCGAAGGAAAAGGAGCTGCGCGACTACAATCGCGAGAAGCAGGCCGAACTCCGCGCGGAATATGAAAAAATGCGCGACGGGATCCTCAAGGACATCGAGAAGGTCGTGGCGGCGAAATGTGTGACGGAAGGCTATATGATCGTCATCGACAAGTCCGGAAAAACCCTGAACAACATTCCCACCGTCGTCTATCACAATGCCGCCCTGGACATCACGACGCCGGTCATCAGGACTCTCAATACGGGATTCAGCCGGAAAGACAAAAACAGAAAATAACATGCGGGGAAGTCTTATCATGGAGAAAACATACAAAGTTTCCGAACTTGCGGAAATGGTCAACGGTGTCGTAAAGGGCAATGCCGATCTGGAAATCACCGGCGTGAACTCGCTCAAGCTGGCGGGACCGACGGAAGCCTCCTTCCTGAGCAACATCAAATACCGGAGCCAGATGGACGCCGGAAAAGCCGGTGTTGTCCTGGTTGTTTCCGACTGGAAATTCGAGCCGAAGGAGGGGCAGACCCTGATTCTCTGCCAGAATCCCGACAAGGCCTTCACGAAAATCTGCAATGTCTTCGCTCCCGCGCCGATACAATATGCTCCCGGCATCCATCCCTCCGCCGTGGTGCATCCGGGCGCGAAAATCGGCGAGGGCGTTTCGATCGGACCGACCGCTGTCGTCGAGGAAGGCGCCGTAATCGGGAAAGGTTCCGTGATCGGGGCCTGCGCCTATGTCGGGCACTTTGTCACGATCGGGGAGAACTGCCTGATTTATCCGAATGTCTCCATCATGCGTTACTGCAGAATCGGCAGCCGCGTCATCATTCATGCGGGAGCGACCATCGGGGCCGACGGATTCGGCTACAATACCACGTTCACGGGACTTGTGAAAGTGCCGCAGAACGGAATCGTGCAGATCGACAATGACGTGGAGATTGGAGCAAACAGCACAATCGACCGCGCCCGTTTTGGAAAAACATGGATCAAGAAAGGGGTCAAGATCGACAATCTCGTGCATGTCGCGCACAATGTGATTGTCGGAGAGTGCTCCGCGCTGATCGGGCAGTGCGGCATCGCCGGCAGTGCGGAAATCGGGCGCGGCGTCATCGTGGCCGCACAGTCCGGCGTCAACGGGCACATCACCCTGGGGGACGGTTCCAAGGTCGCCGGCGCGTCCGCCGTGCAGCGCAGTGTTCCGCCGGGCGCCATGGTGTTCGGAACCCCCGCCGAAAGCGAAGAGGATTTCATCGAACGGCATATGCTCCCGCGCAAGGTGCGGAAACTTGCCGCGCGTCTTGAAAAACTGGAAGCGCTGCTTGCTGCCGGAAAAGAAGGAAGCGCGGAATAATCCGCCACATGCCTCGGGGGGAGGCGGTTTCGCTTCGGGGGAGCTGTTTCAATCCCGCGCGGTCTCCCGCTGTTTGTTTTTTCGGGAGAACCCGGCGGGGAAAGGTCTCTGCCGAGCGGCAGTCATTTCCAGAATTGCCACCATTTCCTTTTCGGCGGCGGAGGCGGGATGATCTCCTTGGGAATATTCATGCTGGAATGTGTGGCGACGACGGCCACGGAAAAGTGATCTTTGACTTTCGGGAGCATTCCGACTTTTTTCCGGTAGAACTTCACCAGATTCTCATTTTCATCCAGTTCCGCCTTTGCGGCAATGACTTCCGTATTGTCCGACAGGTTTTCCGGATCTTCCGTAAGTGTGAAGATATCACCGCATTCACTGCATTCCGCGGAATCGCCGAGGAATTCCGCCGGAATTTCATATTTGACTCCGCAGGAGTGACAGGACACAATGACAAGGGAGGGACGGGACGGGGGAGGTTCCGGCACTGTCATGCGCGGCGGCAGACTTGCCTTTCCCGGCCGTTCAGGCTGCTCCTTTTCTGCAAGCTCCATTGTGAATTGCTTTGCGCACCGGGGACATTCGGTTTTCTGCCCCAGAAGTTCCGGAGGAATGTGGTATTTCGTTTTGCAGTGTGGACATGAAACAAGAAGACTCTGTTCGCGCATGGATTTGTCTCCCGCTTTGTTCATTGTATTTCTTGCCTGAAGAGGCAAACTATCATCGGAACGGAGGATGTCAAATGAAAAATCGAATTTTATTATAAAAAAACTGATTCCGGAATGATTGTGAAACGATTGGAACGCCGGGGATACTTCGGGGACAAGAATGACGCGGAAGCATCGAGTGAGAACGCATGGCGCGTCGTCCCTGTCCCGAATCTCTGCGCGTCAGCATCGCTTTTCAGGCGGATTGGCGAGTTCAGGCGCCTTTTTGTTCCGGTGCTGGTAGTGGAGGCAGAGCACGGTATCGGTCGCAACCAGGAGCCCGTTCAGAAGATAGAGCCAGAATACAAAATCGAACTTCCCGGTGATCTTGTACAGACAGCCCGCAATGTAGCCGATGATAATCAGAAAAAGAAAGACATAGCTTTTCCCGGCCGGGTTTTTGACTTTGACAGTTTTGATGATGGCAAAGGGCCAGCTGAACCCGAAACAGATCAGCATCATGGCTTCGAACATACTGGAAAGCGGCATAGGACAACTCCCTGACATCCTTTGGTTCTGCATGAGATTTGAGCGGATAATATACATTCATGCCCGTTGATTTCAATCCGGTTCCGGAAGAATTGTCCGTGATTGCTGCCGCGGCGCGGATGCGCGGGTTCACCAGAATATTCTTTTTCCGTTCCGCGCCGGACATGCTTTTCCGCTTTTGAAGAGTCCGGCATTTCCATGACTTTTTTGGGATTTTATTGAATCCGAAGATTGAAAAACAGATTCATTGTGCTAATTTTAGCGCAATCATGAACATGCATGGAAAAATATCGGTCATCATCCTCGGCGCGGGCGGTCGCGGCACCATATACGCGAACCTGATCAAGCTCATGCCGGAGAAAGCGGAAGTTGTTGCCGTGGCGGAACCGCGCGACTTCTTCCGCAACCGTATCGTCGCGGAACATCACATCCCCGAGGTAAACAGCTTTACCGACTGGCATGATGTGCTCAAACGTCCGAAATTTGCGGATGCCGTCATCATTACGACACAGGACCGCATGCATGTGGAGCCCGCAATTGCGTTCGCGGACATGGGATACAACATCCTGATCGAAAAACCTCTCGCGCCTGACGCGCATTCCTGCCGCATGATTGTCGATGCGGTCAAGCGGAACAAGGTGCTTCTGTCCGCCTGCCACGTCATGCGCTATGCGAATTATACCAGCATTCTCCGGGAGCTCATCCGGAACGGTTCGATCGGACGGATCATCTCCATTGAACATCTGGAACCTGTCGGACACTGGCGTTATGCGCACTCCTACGTGCGCGGCAACTGGAACCGCGAGGAAAACTCATCCTCGGTTCTGCTGGCGAAGTCGATTCATGATCTGGACTGGATCAATTTCATTGTCGGGCACCGCTGCAGCAGGATCTCTTCCTTCGGTTCCCTGATGTTTTTCCGCCAGGAGAACCGCCCGCAGGAGGCGGCTGACCGCTGCCTTGACTGTCCCATCGAGCCAGGCTGCCCCTATTCCGCTCCGCGCTTCTATCTGGAACGCTGGAAAAGCGGGCACATTGACAACTATATCGAATCCATAACAAGCCCGCTGACGGAGGAGAACATTCTCCGGGCGATGCGGACCGGCCCCTACGGGCGATGCGTTTTCGCATGTGACAATGATGTGGCGGATCATCAGGTCGTCAACATGGAGTTCGAAGGCGGAGCAACCGCCGTTTTCACGCTGGCCGGCTGCTCCAAATACGGAGACCGCAAGACGACCATCTTCGGTTCCGCCGGGGAGATCTTCTGTGACGGGAAGAAGATTCTTCTTTATTCCTATCTGCGCGACCGCACGACGGAAATCAATATCGAACCTGACAACGGAACGCCGGCGAAATACCACGGCGGCGGCGACAAGAACTGCCTGGAATGCTTCATCGACGCTCTCCGGGAAAACAATCCCGACCTGATTGTCAGCGGCGCGGACATCTCGCTGGAAACCCATCTCATGGTCTTTGCCGCGGAACGTTCCCGCAGGGAACAGCGCACGGTTCCGATGGATGAACTGCGGCGGGAAGACTGACCGGAGCACGCATGGCGGACAGGGTTCTCTGGACAGGAGCCGGACTCAGGCTCGAAATCGGGCGTCAGATTCTCTTTGACGACGCCTCTTTTTCCATTGCCGATCACGAGCGCGTCGCGCTGGTCGGGCGAAACGGCAGCGGAAAATCCACATTGATGAAAATCATTGCCGGGCTGGAACAGCCCTCCGCCGGAGAAATCACGGCCGCTCGGAATATCCGGATTTCCTACATGCCGCAGGATGTTTCGCTTCCGCCGGATGCCTCCGTCCGCTCCGTGGCAAGCGAAGGCGCAGCATATTTCACGGAAATTCTGAAACGCTGCCAGGAACTTCCCGCGAACTCTCCGGAACATGAGAAGCTGGAGCATATTCTGACATACCATGATGCATGGGACACCTCCAACCGGATTGACACGATTCTTGCAAGGCTTCGTCTGAACGATCCGGAAAAGCCATGCTCCCTGCTTTCCGGCGGGGAGCTCCGGCGCGTCATGCTGGCACGCAGCATCATTGCCGATCCCGATCTGCTGCTCCTGGATGAACCGACCAACCATCTCGACGTGGAAATGATCGCCTGGATCGAGGAGTTTCTCGCATCCTATAAGGGCGCGTGCCTTTTTGTAACGCACGACCGCTATTTCCTGGATCGTATCGCGACAAGGATTGTGGAGCTCGATCACGGGAAGTTTTTCTCCTGCACGGGTTCATACGCTGATTTCCTCGCGGCGAAGGAGGAGCGGGAATACAACGAGGATGTGCTGGAGCAGAAACGCCGGAATTTCCTGCGCCTTGAGGTCGAATGGGTGCGCCGTTCTCCGAAGGCGCGCCTCCGCCGCAATCTGGGACGCCTCAAACGCTATGACGAGATTGCCGCTCGGAAGGGGCCGGTCCGCATTGGAAACATCGATCTTGTCATTCCGCGTGCGTCGCGTCTTGGGAATCAGGTGGTGAATCTCCGGGACATTTCCAAAAGCATCGGCTCCCGGACGCTGTTCCGGAACTTTTCCCATGAGTTTCATGCAGGACAGAAGACCGGAATTGTCGGCGGGAACGGCTGCGGCAAGACGACTCTGCTGAAAATTATCACACAGCAGCTTGCGCCGGATTCCGGCGAAGTCTTTGTCGCGCCGACTGTGGAATTCAACTACATCGACCAGGGGCGTGTCGCCCTGAATCCGGAAAACAGCGTGCTTGCGGAAATTTCCGAAGGCCATGATTTCATCAATCTCGGCGCGGAGAAGATTTCCGTCTGGGGATATCTCAAACGGTTTCTTTTTGAGGATGACCGGATCAATACGAAAATCAAACATCTGTCCGGCGGAGAAAAAGCCCGTCTGACTCTTGCGAAAATCCTGCGCGGCGGCGGGAATTTCCTGATTCTTGATGAACCGACAAACGATCTGGATCTTTCCTCGCTGCGGATTCTGGAAGAGGCCCTGATTCATTACGACGGCTGTCTTGTCGTGGTCAGTCATGACCGCTATTTTCTGAACCGGGTCTGCGGCTGCATCATCGCCTTCGAACCGGATGCGGAGCTTGTGACAAGCGTCGGCGACTATGATTATTATCTGGAAAAGAAACGCGAGCGGGCCGCTTCCGCGGGATCCCCGGTGGAAAAACGCTCCGGATCTTCCGCATCTCCTCCCGTGTCCCGGAAAAATCCTCCGAAGAAGCTCTCTTTCAAAGAAATGCGTGAGCTTGAGTCTCTCGAAGGCGTCATTGCGGAGGAGGAGAAACGGATTGCCGGGATTGAAGCCATGTTCGCCGATCCGGATTTTTTCCGGAAACACGGCGAGGAATCCGTTTCCCTCCAGAATGAAGTCGAATGCCTCAAGCGCGGGCTGGAAGACCATTATCTGCGCTGGGAGGAGCTCGAAACCAAACGGACCTCTTTTGAAAAATAAACTTTCCCTTTCTCCCGTTTCCTGATTCAGGGTATGAAAAAGGCGGATTCCGTGATTTGGAAATCCGCCTTGGGAAATGCTTTTCCGCGGCAGGACAGCCTCCCGGTCTTTCAGAATTCCCGGGAGGAATTTTCCGCAGGATCAGGCCTTTGTGACCGTCGCTTTTGCTTCAGGCCGTCCTGATGCAACGTTCTTGACCGGCTTGTGCCAGTAGGCGATGATCAGGTTGGTGATGAAGATCGACGAATAGGTTCCCGCGAGCAGTCCGAACAGCATGACGCTGACGAAATCCCGGATGCCGGAGCCGCCGAAAATCAGCTGCATCACCAGCACCAGCAGAATCGTGGTCGTCGTCAGGATCGTTCTGCCGAGAGTCTGGTTGACGCTCAGGTTGATGATATCCCAGTAGGATTTGTCCTTAACGAGCGTCAGGTTCTCGCGGACGCGGTCGAAGGTGACGATCGTATCGTTGATCGAAATACCGACAATCGTCAGCGAGGCCGCGACGACGTTCAGCGTGATCTGCCCGCCGCACATCAGATAGAGTCCCACGCCGATGATCACGTCGTGGATCAGCACCACCGAACCGGCGATCGAGTAGGAGAACTGGAAGCGGAAGGTCAGGTAGATGATCATCACGACGAAGGAGAGCACCAGCGAAACAAGCGCGGACTTCATGAACGTCTGGCCGATCAGCGCTCCCAGCGTGGACTGCGTGTCGCCTTCAAATTTCGCATTCGGGAACTGCCTGTTCAGCGCGCTTGTCACCTTCTCCATGATGACGGCGCCGGCTTCCGCCGTCTTTTCGGTCGTTCCGCCCTTCGTGTCGCGAATGATGATTTCGAGTTTCTTCTGCGCATCCACCGCGCTGCCGGTCTTGTAGGTGACCTTGTTTTCAAAACCCTGTGTCTTCAGGAAGCTGGAGATCTGTTCCGCCGGAATTGCCTCCTTGAAGCTCAGCTCCACCTGCGTGCCGCCGGTGAAGTCGATGCCGAGGCTCTCCTTGCCGCGGATGCCCACGTAAATGAAGGAGGCCAGAATCAGGATGCCGGAGAATGCCAGCGCATACTTCCGGAGGCCGAGGAAGTCAATATTGGTTCCGCGCCCGACGAAGGAGTGCATCTTCAGAGTCTTGACGGTCATGAAACGGGTCATGAGATCAAAGAGAAGACGTGTCAGGAACACTGCCGTGAAGAGTGTCGTGAATACGCCGATCGCCAGCGTGATCGCGAATCCCTTGATCGCGCCGGTTCCCTGCCAGAGCAGGATGACGGCGACAACCAGCGTCGTGACGTTCGAGTCGAAAATCGCCGAATATGCACGGTCGAAACCGAGATCAATCGCGTTTAAGACGGTCTTCTTCGCTTCGATTTCCTCCCGGATGCGCTCATAGATCAGAACGTTGGCGTCAACCGCCATTCCGATCGTCAGGATGATGCCGGCGATGCCGGGGAGGGTCAGCGTCACGTCGAACGCCGCCAGCGCGCCGAGAATCAGCACGGCGTTGACCAGAAGCGAGATGTTTGCGATGAGACCGCTGCGCATGTAGTAAACCGCCATGAAGATCATGACCAGCACCATGCCGGCGATTCCGCTGTAGAGACCGTCGCGGACCGTTGCCTCCCCGATGGTCGGGTCGATGTCGGACTGCGCCTGAATCGTCATGGAGAACGGCACGCTGCCGCTGACCAGCGCGTTGGAGATGTTTTCGGCGTCTTCACGGGAGAAGTTGCCGGTGATCGAGGCGTTGCCGCCCGTGATGGCGGTCTTGATCTGCGGCGCGGAATAGAGCTGGCCGTCAAGCACGATCGCCAGGAGTCTGCCGACGTTGTCGCCGGTGACTTTGCCGAACTGCGCCGCGCCGGAGGGCTTGAACTTCAGGATGATCTCGCGCTGCCCGAACTGGTCCATGGTCGGATAGGCGTCGTCGATCTCCTTGCCGTCCATCTGCGCCTCGCGTTCGACCAGATAGGGTTTCTTGATGACTTTGCCGTCCCTGGTCTCGACGCTTTCGAGAATCTCATACCCTTCCGGCGGGTCGTAGTTCTTCGGGTCCGCCAGATACTTCGCCACCTCCTGGTCGCTGTTCACATGGACCAGGCGGAACTGGAGTTTCGCGCTGAGCTTGATGAGCTTTTCAAGAATCGCCTTTTCCTCCTTGGTCACGACGGGAACGCGCATGGAGATGTAGCGGCCGCCGGCGGGCGAGATGTCCGCCTCGTAGATGTTCTTGGCGGTCAGGCGCTTGCGCAGTGTTTCGATGGCGATGTCACGGTAATCGTTGAACTTCTTTTCGATCTTGTCCCGGTCGTTCGGATCGGGAATGAGTTCGATGATGAACTCCGCGCCGCCGTTGAGGTCGATTCCGCGCCGGATGGAGCCCGCGGAATTCTTGCGGATCAGGGAGATCACGTCACGGGTGCCGGTCACTTTCTGCGACTTGACGATGGAGGGTTTGACGTATTTGTCAAGGGAAACTCCTTTTTCCGTCGCGGCGTCCTCCAGCGCGGTGCTGTCGTACATGGAGGGATCTTTCGCCTTTTTCTCTTTCGCCGCGGCGATCAGTTCCGTGACTTCCTTGCTTTGCGGATCGGAGAGCAGTTCCTTGAACGTATCATAGAAATCGCGTTCCTGAAGCGGGTACATCGAGAAGATGAACACTCCCAGGACCAGCAGTGCGAACAGGGATCTCAGGATAACCGGTTTCTTGTTCATTTCTGCTCTTCCTTGCCGGCATCTTTGCTGACAACATTGCTGACGGCGTTTTTCACGACATTGATCCGGACGTTATCGGCAATCCTGACGACGAACTGCTCCTCTTTCACCGCGACGACCTCGCCGAAAATGCCGCCGACCAGAAGCACCTGATCGCCCGCCTTGATCGAGTCGATCATTTCCGCGCGGCGTTTCTGCTCTTTCTTCTGCGAACGGTACATCAGGTAGATGATAACGGCGAATACGACGATCATGGGAACCATGCCGCCGAGCGAGCCCATGAAGGACTGCGGCTGCTGAGCGGCAGCGGCGGTTCCGGCAGCGGTTTCCGGGGCGGCTGCAGCCGCGGATGCGGTCTGCTGGGCAAGTGTGACGAGGAAGTTCTGCATTGCTGTTTCTCCAATATGTTAGTTTCTTTGATTTTTTCCTATAAAACGACAAGAAACCTTAATTTACTCCATAATCGCGCAAGCGCAAGTCGCGATTGGCATTTTGAATCAAAAAACCTTCTCTTTACAAAAAAAGCAGTCTCCGGAATCTTCCGGAAGACTGCCTCAGACCTGCCGCAGAAGTGGAAATCAGCGATCGACGCGGGCTCCGCCCCCCCTGACAAGCTTCTCAACCTCCTCCAGACGCGCCATCGAGGTGTCGCCGGGGGTCGTCATCGCCAGTGCGCCGTGCGCCGCGCCGTACTCGACGGCGAGCGCGGGATCGCCCTTGACCATGAGTCCGTAGATCAGGCCGGAAGCAAAGCTGTCGCCGCCGCCGACACGGTCGAAAATCTCCAGTCCGTCGCGCTGCGCCGCCTTGTGGAACTGTCCGCCCTGCCAGACGATCGCGCTCCAGTCGTTGACCGTCGCCGTCTTCACCTGACGCAGCGTCGTGGCGACCGCCTGGAAGTTCGGATACGCCTTGACGACCTTTTCGATCATCCTCTTGAAGCTCTCGGTGTTGAGCTTGCTGAGGTTCGCGTCGGTGCCCTCGACCTCGAATCCGAGGCATGCGGTGAAATCCTCCTCGTTTCCGATCATCACGTCGACGTATTTGGCGATCTCCTTGTTGACCTCCTGCGCGCGCTCCTTCCCGCCGATCGCCTTCCAGAGGGACGGGCGGTAATTGAGGTCGTAACTCGTGACCGTGCCGTATTTCTTCGCCGCCTTGAGCGCCTCGATCACCACTTCCGGGGTCGTGTCGGAGAGCGCCGCGAAGATGCCGCCGGTATGGAACCAGCGCGTCCCGAGTTCTCCGAAAATATAATCGAAATCGATGTCGCCCTTTTTCAGCTGGGAGACCGCCGTGTTGCCCCGGTCCGAGCAGCCGACCGCGCCGCGGATGCCGTAGCCGCGTTCGGTGAAGTTGAGCCCGTTCCGGACGGTGCGTCCGATTCCGTCATACGGGACCCAGCGGATCAGGGAGGTGTCGACGCCGCCCTGCATGATGAAATCCTCGACGAGCCGTCCCACCGGATTGTCGGCAAATGCCGTGATGACGCCGGCGCGAAGGCGGAAGCATCTGCGCAGGCCGCGCGCCACATTGTATTCCCCGCCGCCCTCCCAGGCCGTGAAGGAACGTGCCGTGTGGATTCGTCCGGGACCCGGATCGAGCCGGAGCATGACTTCCCCGAGCGAGAGAATGTCATACCTGCATTTTTCGGGAGGTTTGATTTCCATTTTCTGATCCTTTCAAAAAGTTGACATTGCAAGACCCTTACAATATAAGTGTCTTTTTGCATTTTGCAAAAAAGATTCCGCCCGTCGCAAAAGAGTTTTCCGACGGGAAAGAGGACGGATTTCCACGGAGACCGCTTTGGAGGGACGCCGGACCCCGGCACAAAAAAACTCCCGTTTCCCGCGGAGGGAAACAGGAGCCTGAATTTTCCGGAAGAAAAATCAGCGTGCGTAGTACTCGACGACCCGCAGGGCTTCGACCTGGACCGGAATCTCTTCGATCATCGGTTCGCGCGTCACGGTCAGCTTGAGCTGTTCCTTGTTGGATTCAAAATAGGCGGGAACCGTGGAGTTCACGTTTCTGGCGGCCTCCGCGATCGCCGGGGATTTCTCGGCGTCGATCGTGATGACCTGGCCGGGCTTCAGCAGGTAGGAGGCGCGGTCGACGATTCTGCCGTCAACTTTGACGTGACGGTGGACGACCAGCTGTTTCGCGGCGAAAATCGTCGGAGCGAAGCCGCCGTGATACACGGCGGACTGGAGGCGGAGTTCAATCTTGCGCATCAGGATTTCGTCGGTTCTGCCTTCGATGCGTTTCGCGGAAAGGAAGATGTTTCTGAGCTGGCGTTCGGTCAGGGCGTAGTGCGCTTTGATTTTCTGCTTTTCCTGAAGCATCTCGCCGTAGGTGGAGAGTTTTTTCTTCTTGCCGTTCTTGCCCTGGAGTCCGGCCGGATAGGGCCGTTTCACGCTGGGGCACTTGGGCATGTTCCAGATGCAGTAGCCGAGGCGTCTGCAAAGTTTGTGTTTGGCTTGAGCTTGTTTCATTCCCGTTCCTTTCCTTGAAGGTTGTTGTTTTTCCCGCATGGTGTCAAGCGATAACAGGGGCCATGCGGGCCTGTCTCTGAAAAAAGAGACAATAAAATAACATCAGCACTGGCATAAGTCAATCCCTGAATGTAAATTAAAGGAAAATTTTTCTGAAAGGCGGAGTCGGCATGAAGGATTGGAATATCATTTGCAAAACGGTGAAATGCGGATTATTTTGTATGTCCGCGGCGGTTGCGTGCGCTTTTTCCTGTGCCTGCGCGTCGGCAGGGACGGAGGACGACGAGGACTGTGCGCCGGAATTCGAGATTTCCGATATAGAACCTGCCCCGCTCCGGGAACGGGGATTTTCCGATGACGGCCATTTCCTGATGGCCTGGAATATCCTCGGCCCCCTGAAGGCGGAAAGCGCGGATGCGTTTCAGGCGGAGTCCGTGCCCGGGGAAAAGGATCTCAACGGTTCGCGCCGGGCGCCGAAGGGGGCGCGCTGGCATGTGATCCGCTTCAGCGCGGACGGGGAGGATGAGGTTGCCGGAGTCTGCGATTTCTCCGGACGGATCACGGGGAATGCCGCGCGGGAAGGCATTTTTTACGCGTGCGCCACGCTGCAGGCCGGAGAGCGGATGGAAAATATGACGCTCAGGACCGGAAGCTGCGGGAAACTCCGGGTCTGGATCAACGGTGTACCGGTTTTCTGTTACGGAGGGGATCGGCGGGCATGCAGGCCTGATACGGACCGCGTCGCGGGAATCACGCTCCGGGAAGGGCTCAACCGGATTGTTGTAAAGTATATGGACAACGGCGGCGACTTCGCCCGGGAGCGGAAGTTCAGTCTGCGCTTTACGGACGCGCAGGGCCGTCCGACCCGGATCAGATGACAGAATGTATCGGAAGGTGTGAATGGAAAACAGCAAGGTGAAAATTTTCTTTTTCGGATCGGGCGCGTTTGCGGTTCCCGTTCTGGAGGCGCTCTGCCTCAGTCCGAAAATTCAGATGTGCGGGATTGTCACCCAGCCGGACAAGCCTGCCGGCAGAAAGATGGTTCTGACTCCGACGCCGGTCGGGAAATGGTGCGACGCGCATGAAATTGAATGTCGCCGCGTGCCGAATGTCAACGCTCCGGAAGTTCTGGAGCCGCTCCGTTCGGAGACGCCGGACATCATTGTGGTGGTTTCCTTCGGGCAGCTGCTCCGGGAGGAACTGCTGAATCTGCCGCGCTTCTGCTGCCTGAACGTCCATGCGTCGCTTCTGCCGAAATACCGCGGGGCGTCGCCGATTACGTCCGCCGTGCTGAACGGGGAACGCGAAAGCGGCGTGAGTTTCATGCACATGGACAAGGGGCTGGACACCGGCGCTGTATTTGAATCGCACCGTCTCGCGCTGCCGCCGGATATCCGCGCCGATACGCTGGAGGCGCGTCTCTCCGGACTCGCCGCGGAAAAGATTGTCGGCTGCATCATGAATATCACGGAGCATCATCTGGAGGCGGTTCCGCAGAACCATGACGCCGCGACGGTGTCCAAGAAGATCCGGAAAGGAAACGGTTCGATAAAGTGGGCGGAGCCCGCCATGGTCATCGACCGCAGGCTTCGGGCGTTCTACCCGTGGCCGGGAGTCTGTTTCCGTCTGGCGCTTCCGGATCGCGCCGTGAACGTGAAGATTACGGCCGGACGTTTTATCCCGTCCTCCGTCCATGTTTCCTCTCCGGGGACGCCGGCAACAACACCCGGGACGATTCTCAAACTCGCAAAAGAAGGGATGACTGCGGCATGCGGCGCGGGCGCGATTCTGATCGAACGGGTCATCCCGGAGGGCAAAAAGGAGATGAATGCCGCCGATTTCGCACGCGGATTCCGTCTCGCGGTCGGCGACGTGCTGGCCGACGGCCCGGAGTATCCACCTAAAAACAAGTAAGGAATGATGAATGGCGAAAGACAGGAAACAAATCATAATCAACTGCGAACAGCTGGAAACGCGTTTTGCGCTGCTGAAGAACGGGCGTCTTGAGGAGTATGAGATCGAACGGAAAACCGATGACATTCTTCCAGGCTCCATCTATCTCGGGAAAATCACGCATCTGGAACCGGCTCTCGAAGCCGCCTTCGTCGATATCGGTGCGGAGAAGAACGCCTTTCTTCATTACCGTGACATGCTGCCTGCCACTTACGATATCGTGGACAACATCAGGAAAATCGACGCTGCGAAGCAGGCCGACCGGGAGGATCCCGCGAAAAAGGGAAGGAAGAAAAAGTTTCTCGGCGGATTCTCCGAAAAGATCCGCAATTTCCTCGGCGGCGGCGACAGGTCGCGCCGGCTGCACGAACTTGAACTGGCGATTCACCGCGGGAAGATCACGGTCAAGGACATTCCGAAGATGTTTCCCTGCGGCTCCGAGCTGCTGGTTCAGGTTACGAAGGGGCCGATCGGAACAAAGGGCGCGCGCGTCACGACAAACCTGACGATTCCCGGACGCTATCTTGTGCTTCTTCCCTATTCCGACCATATCGGGCTCTCTTCCAAAATCGACGAAAGCAGGGAGCGCGACCGTCTGAAGAAAATCCTGCGCGGACTCGACATCCCCGACGGAATGGGACTGATCTGCCGGACTGTCGGAGAGGGACGCAAGGCGCTCTTTTTCAAGCGCGACCTCGACATGCTTCTGGCGCTCTGGCACAAGGTGGAAACCGCGCTGGAAACGCCGCATGCGCCGCAGATCGTCTATCAGGAGCCGACGCTGCTTGAGCGGACCGTCCGTGATCTTCTGACCGACGACATCGACGAGATCGTCATTGACAGCAAAGAGGCGTTCAACTACTTCAAGGAGGCGTTTCATCAGTTCGTCGGTTCCGATTTCGATACGAAGGTCGTGCTCCACAACCGGGCGGAACCCATTTTCAGGCGCTACAACGTCATGGAGCAGGCGGCGACGATTTTCCAGCGCGTCGTCCAGCTTCCGAGCGGCGGCTACATCTGCATCGACGAAACCGAGGCGCTTGTCGCGATCGACATCAACTCCGGCAAGAGCCGCGCCAAAGACCAGAACGCCGCGATTCTCAAGACCAATCTCGAGGCGGCCGAGGAGATCGCGCGCCAGATGCGTCTGCGCAATATCGGCGGACAGCTCGTGATCGACTTCATCGACATGCGCAGCGCGCAGGACCGCGAGGCGGTCAACAAGGCAATGCGGAAGTTCGTCAGCGACGACCGGGCGAAAACCAGGATCCTGCCCCTGAGCAAGTTCGGTCTGATGGAGATGACGCGTCAGCGCGAACATGAAAGCATTCAGGATGTGGTTTATGACTCCTGTCCCTACT
Organism: uncultured Victivallales bacterium; assembly: GCA_944390795.1. Taxonomy (GTDB): domain Bacteria; phylum Verrucomicrobiota; class Lentisphaeria; order Victivallales; family UBA1829; genus UBA11452. The sequence goes on along the minus strand of CALXRI010000006.1, from coordinate 44,368 downwards.
GTCATGGTTCAGGCCGTGTCAAGTCGGCGATCAGCATGAGTGTGGAGATCCAGCGTCGCCTGAAGGAGATTCTGAAGCGCAAACAGCGCGAAAAGGGACTCCAGATCCGCGTCATCATGCACCCGACCGTGCTGGCGCGCCTGAAGAACGATGACGCCGAACTGCTCAAGGAGCTTGAGAACCAGTATGGGCAGGCTCTCTCTTTCCGTGCCGATCCGACCGTTCATATCGAAGAGTTCAAGCTGGTTGACCCGCAGACCGGCGAGGAATATTGACCGGTTCGGAGAAGAATGTATGCTCCTGCCGGACCGCCCCGGAATATGATCGGTTTCCGGGGACGGCGGGGAAATTCACGGAATTCACCGTCCCGCAGGACTCTTTCCGGGAAAAGGGAAGGGGAAGAAAAGAGTTATTCTGCTTTCTTCCGCACGGGAGTCACCGGGACATCGCCGGAATCCGTGAAACGGATGTAAAAATAGCTCTGCCAGGAATTGTAGGCGCATTTGACAAGAATCGTATGTCTGCCTTTGGTCAGATTCATTCTGACCTTTGCGGCATCAACGCGGCGGGGCGTCTTGGGATTGAATGCGAAGATTTCCTTTCCGTCCATCCAGACCTTGACGTCTTCGCGTCCTCCGATCCAGAGTGTCGCATCCGGATAGTCCTGATCGAACTCCACTTCGGCAAGCGCGTAGAATGCGGCTTTTCCCTTCAGTTTCTTGAAGAGATCGCTGGGCGTGACTTTTCCGTCCGGCGAAAGGCTGCTGGCAGTCTGCCAGGAAAGACCTTCCGGAAGCGGTGTCGCTACAGTCAGATTCGCCTCGTCTTTGAGAAATTCACAGGAAAGCGCCCTGGCGGAGGTGAAGGGCGTTCCCTCGCCGAGATTCGTGAACGGTCCGAGAATCGCCCAGTCCAGAACGAACAGGTTCTTTTTGAATTTCTGTTTTTCCGCATTTTTCGCCAGCTTCGTCACGGGAGGCGCAAGTGTCTTTTCCCTGGATGCGCGCATCAGCGCGGCGGAGGCCATCCCGCTTGCTCCGGCAATTTTCGCCGGAGTGCGTTTCTTCCTTTTCTTTTCCGCTTCGAGCGCGCCTTTGTCAATCTGGATGTTGCTGCCTTCCCCCGCGGCGATCAGGGCTGTGTCGATGATGCCGGAAGTCAGATTTCTGGAAACCGTGAAGAGCGCCGCCAGAACGACAAAGACGATCAGGAAGGAAAGATAGATTTTTTTCATGACTGGCCTGCTGTTTTTGGGATCATGCCTTTTATTTGGTTATGCTGGTGTCGTAGACTCCTGTATGGAACGCGGGTCCCCAGCCGATGACCTTGCCGTAATCGTCAAATGCGACCGGCGTGCATTCATCGCGCGTGACAAGCCCGTCCATCCATCTCTGATTGGTGTAATAGTAATAGACCTTGTCGCTGCAGTAGGTCTCTCCGGAGACGGGAGGCCCCATGATTTTCAGCACCTGATCCCGGTCCATCCCGACACGGAGTTGTGCCAGGTTCGTCATATTGGTTTTCATTTCCTTGTATGCGCAGGAGGAGAGTGCGGTCGTCATGCAGAACGCCGCCGAAACAGTCAGGATTGTCAGGATGATTTTTTTCATAATATTATATTATAGCACCGGTACAGCGACAATACAACCCCGATAGGTCCTCCGGAAGGGGCGCTTTGAAAAGAATTTTCCTTTTTGTGAAGGGACAGACGAAGGAAAGCTCCGAAGCATGGAGCGCCTGGCGGTCGAGAAGGAGTTTCTTCCGGTCCTCCTCCGTCATTTCCGATGCGATATAGCGCAGAAAAATTGTATCGTCCGGTCCGTAGAGTTTGTCGCCGACCATCGGATAGCCGAGCGAACAGAGCGTTGCGCGGATCTGATGAAGGCGTCCGGTTTCCGGAACCGCCTCCACGGCGCTGACGGTCCCGTCCGTGCCGAGAAGCCGGAACAGGGTCCGCGCGGATTCCGAACCGTAAAGAGGCCGTTCGGTGAAACGCCGCTTCTTGCGCACTTCGGACTTCCGGTCGTCGGAAAGGAAACCGTCCGCCGTCAGGGTTTCGGGAAACGCGCCGAACACGAAGGCGATGTATTTCTTCGTGCTTCCGCGTCCGGCGAAGAGAGAGGAAAGAATTGCGGCCGTCCCGGAATCTTTTGCCGCAATCGTGATGCCGGAAGTTTCGCGGTCAAGGCGGTTCACGATATGAAGTTCGCCGTATTTCCGGCGCAGGAGATACCAGAGCGTGTGTTTGAAAAAACGCCCTGACGGATGCACGGGGAGCTGTCCGGGTTTGGCGACGGCAAGATAACGCTCGTTTTCCTGAAGAAGCGTCCAGTTTTCATCGACCGGCGGTTCCGCGGCGGCTCCCGGATCGAAAGAGAGGCGGTCGCCCGTGCGCAGAAGCTTCGCGGCACGGGCCTCGCACCCGTTGATCCGGAGTTCGCCGCGGCGGATCGCATCGCACCATGCGCTGCGCGAACGGTAGGTGAAGCGCGTCCGCAGATAGTGGTCGAGCCTCAGGCCGTCGGCCTCAGGCCCGATCACGCTTTCGACGATGCGGCGTTCCTCTCCGAACACGGCGCGTCAGTCAAGATCGGTTCTGAGAACCGCGCCGGTGTCCGCGCTGGTTGCCAGAAGGGCATATTTCCGGAGCCAGGACGACGTGGTCGCGGGTTTGCGCGGTTTCCAGGCCGCCCGGCGTTTCGCAAGTTCCTTTTCGGGAACGTCGAGCGTGATTTTCCGTGCGGGAATGTCGATTTCGATCATGTCGCCGTCGTGGATCAGCGCGATGGTTCCGCCGGCCGCCGCCTCGGGGCTGACATGTCCGATGCAGGCGCCGCGCGTTCCGCCGCTGAAGCGTCCGTCGGTCACGAGCGCGACCTTTTCCCCGAGTCCGCGTCCCATGATGTAGCTGGTCGGCGCGAGCATCTCCTGCATGCCGGGACCGCCCTTGGGCCCTTCGTAGCGGATCACGACGACGTCGCCTTCCTTGACCTTTCCGGCGAGAATGCCGGCCCCGGCCTCCTCCTCGCTTTCAAACACGACCGCCGGGCCTTTGTGCTTGAGCATCTTCGGGGAGACGCCGGCGGTTTTGACGACGCATCCCTTTTCGGCGAGATTGCCGAAAAGAATGGAAAGTCCGCCGGATTTGCTGTAAGGATTGTCAAGTGTGTGGATGACACTGCCGTCGGCGTCCGCGGCGGCGGCGACAAGTTCGCCGATGGTCTTGCCGGAAACCGTCATCTTGTCGGGCTTGAAGAAGACGCCCTTCTGCTTGACGACCTCCTTGAGAATCGCCATGATGCCGCCCGCGCGATGAACGTCCTCAATATGGTAATTGCACGACGGGGAGACCTTGCAGATGTGCGGCGTGCTCTTGCTGATTTTGTCGATCCTGGCGAGGTCGAGCTTGATTCCTGCTTCGCGGGCGACCGCGAGGGTATGGAGGATGGTGTTGGAGCTTCCGCCCATCGCCATGTCAAGCGTGAGGGCGTTGTGGAAGGCGTCGGCGTCGGCGATGTCGCGCGGAAGCGGACCGTTTTCCTTCGCCATTTCGACGATGCGCTTTGCCGCGGCCTTCCAGAGTTTTCTGCGGTCATGGCTGGTGGCGACGATCGTCCCGTTTCCGGGCAGAGCCAGCCCGAGGGCTTCGCAGAGGCAGTTCATGGAGTTTGCCGTGAACATGCCCGAACAGGAGCCGCAGGTCGGACAGGCTTTCTTTTCCAGTTCGTCGAGCCCTTTCTGATCGAGTTTTCCGACCTTCATTCTGCCGATTCCTTCGAAGATGGAGATCAGGTCGCAGGCGGTTCCGTCGGAGAGCTTTCCTGCTTCCATCGGGCCGCCGGAAGCGAAGATGGTCGGGATGTTGACGCGCATGGCGCCCATCAGCATGCCGGGAACGACCTTGTCGCAGTTCGGAATGCAGATCATGGCGTCGAAGGGATGGGCGGTCGCCATGGACTCGACGCAGTCGGCGATGAGTTCGCGGCTGGGCAGGGAGAACTTCATTCCGGGATGTCCCATCGCGATTCCGTCGCAGATTGCGATGGTGTTGAATTCAAAGGGGACGCCGCCGGCCTTGCGGATTTCGTCGCAGACGTATTTTCCGACTTTGTTGAGATGGCAGTGCCCGGGAACGACTGCGGAATAAGAGTTGCATACGCCGATGAAAGGCTTGGAAAAATCACGCTTTTTCAGACCCGTGGCCCGGAACAGTGCCCGGTGCGGAGCCTTCTCCACTCCGCTTTTCATGATGTCACTTCTCATTTTTTCCCCTTCAAATATGGCTTCGATGGTTGAAATTTCGCCGTAAAATGCCATAATAACTGGTTAATTCCCTTTTACGGTGTATTGTAATATAGCATCTTTTACATGGAGAACAATGAAATGTTTGATAATCTTGCAAACAAATTGCAGTCCGCTCTGAAGCGTCTGCGCGGTCAGGCTGTGATTTCGGAATCGAACATCGCCCCGGCCATGAACGATATCCGCGAGGCGCTGCTGGAGGCGGATGTCAATATCGGCATTGCGGACGAATTCGTGAAAAGGGTTTCCGCCGAATGTCTCGGAGAGGCCGTTCTCCGGAGCGTCACGCCGGGGCAGCAGGCGGTCAAGATCGTCTATGACAAACTGGTCGAGTTCCTCGGGGAATCCGAAGCGCCGCTTGCGGACGGGCAGTCCCCGAACATCATCATGATGGTCGGTCTTCACGGAAGCGGCAAGACGACAACGAGCGCCAAGCTTGCGCTCAACTTGAAAAAGCGCAATAAAAAAGTCATGATGGCGGCCTGCGACGTCTACCGGCCCGCCGCGATCGACCAGCTGGAGATCCTGGGAAAGGAGATCGGCGTTCCCGTTTATGCCGAACGCGGCAATCCGGATGTTGCCGCCATTGCGCAGAACGCCGTCGCGGAAGCGAGACGCGGTCTGGCGGACTATCTGATTCTCGATACCGCGGGACGCCTTCAGATCGACACCCCGATGGTTCAGGAGCTGATCCGGCTGCGGCAGATCACGCATGCGGGCGAGATCCTGCTCGTCGCCGACGCCGCACTCGGACAGCAGGCGGTTTCAGTGGCGAAACACTTCAATGACGCGCTTCAGCTGACCGGCGTGGTGCTGACGAAACTGGACGGTGACGCCCGCGGCGGCGCGGCGTTTTCGATCCGGCACGTCACCGGCTGCCCTGTGAAATTTGTCGGCATCGGCGAGAAGCTTGACAATCTTGACGTGTTTCACCCCGACCGCATGGCCTCGAGAATTCTCGGCATGGGCGACATTGTCACGCTGGTCGAGAAGGCCGCCGAGGAAATCGACCGGGAAGAGGCGGAGAAACTCCAGGAGAAACTTCGGAAAAACGAATTCGACCTGAATGATTTTCTCTCCCAGCTGCGCCAGATGTCGCGTCTCGGCGGCATTGAGAACATTCTCAAGTTCCTGCCCGGCGGCGACAAGCTTGCCGGGATGTCCGAACTGGATCCGAAGCAGTTCAAGGGCATGGAGGCGATCATCTGCTCCATGACCGCGGCGGAGCGCGCCAATGCCGAACTGATCGACAACAGACGCAAGCTGCGGATCGCCAAAGGTTCCGGCCGCCCGGTCGAGGAGGTCAACCGCCTGGTCAAGCAGTTTCTGATGATGAAGAACATGATGAAGCGCACGGGGCTTCTCGGGCGCATGATGTCCGGAGCGGCTCCGCTTACGATGGGCATGCCCGGCTTCCGGGCGCCCGCGCGGCGCGGCAGCAACTATACGCCGCCGAAGAAGAAACGCAGAAAACACTGACCGGCAGGAAGTGCGGAGGAACAGGCTTGATGGAAGAAGACAGGAAAACATCGCCTCTGATCTGGATTGTCGCGGGGGAATCCTCGGGCGATCTCTATGGAGCGCGTCTTGCGGCGGACATCCGGAAAATCTGTCCCGGTGCGAGGATCGAAGGAATGGGCGGAGTCCGGATGAAGGAGGCCGGCGTGGAGATTCTGGTCGATTCCACGGAGCTCGGGGTGATCGGGCTGATCGAAGTGCTCGGCTCGATATTCAAGTTCATCAGAATCATGCTTTACCTTCTTCTCGAGGCGAAGCGCAGGCGTCCGGACGCGGTCGTCCTGATCGACTATCCCGGATTCAACATCCGCTTTGCGAAGCGCCTGAAAAAAGCGGGCGTTCCGGTGGTCTGGTACATCAGCCCGCAGGTCTGGGTGTGGCGCAAGTCGAACATTCCGAAACTGGCGCGCTACTGCACGAAAATGATGGTGATCTTCCCGTTTGAAGTGGAGATTTACAAAGGAAGCGGGCTGGATGTGGAGTTTGTCGGGCATCCGCTTGTGGAGATTGTCCGGGAACGGCGCGATCCTTCGCTGCACCGGGATCCGAAGCGCGTCCTGCTCCTGCCCGGCAGCCGCCGCAGTGAAACCAAACGGCTGCTTTTCCCGATGCTGGAAACCGTCGCCATTCTGAAACAGCGTCATCCGGACCTGACATTTGAGATTGCGACGCCGCGCGAAAAGGTCCGTGACGACGTGGAGAACGACATGCGGGAATTCATTATGAAGCATCCGGACGCGGTGCTGCCGGAGATCAGCGTGCTCTGCGGAAAAACCGCCGAATGTCTTCAGACCTGCACGGCGGGGCTTGCGGCTTCGGGAACGGTCACGGTGGAGTGCGCCATCGCGGGGCTTCCGCTGGTGGTGGCATACCGTCTGAATCCGGTGACGTTCCTGCTTGCGCGCCTGATTATCCGCAGACTTTTCCGGAATGCGTTCACAATGCCGAACATCATTCTCAACCGCAAGGTGTTCGAGGAGTTTCTCCAGTTCCAGGTGGTTCCGCGGGATCTTGCCGATGCGCTGGAACGGATTCTCCCCGGCGGGGAGCGCCGCGCACAGGCTGACGCGGACATGGAGGAGATGGTCCGCGAGATTGAAGGCGGCGTCCGGGGCGCGGGGAGGAATGCCGCTCTTGCCGTGCTTCAGGTCGCAGATTCCGCGCGCGGGAGAGGGAATGTCTGAGCCGCGTTCCGGAACTGCATTTTTCCGGATTGCTTCTGAAAAGTCGTTTGCGCCGTTTGTATTTTGCACTTCGGCATGTAATTTTATGGGATAATTTTTTGCAACGGAGGAAAGACGCGAAATGAAGTTTCTCATCACAGGCGGCGCAGGGTTCATCGGGAGTCATCTGACGGAAGCTCTGCTTGCGGAGGGTCACAGGGTTGCCGTCATGGATGATTTTTCCACGGGTTCGCGCGAAAATCTCGCCGCCGTTTCCGGAAATCCCGGTCTGGCCGTCTACGAGGAGGATATTACAAGGAGTCCCCATCTCGATCCGCTGATTCGGGAATCGGACTGCGTCATTCATCTTGCGGCGGCGGTCGGCGTGGAGCTTGTCGTGCATGATCCGGTCCGGACGATCCGCACCAACGTCGAGGGAACGGACAAGGTCCTGACCTGTGCCGCGGAATGCTCCCGACGCTGCATCGTGGCCTCCACAAGCGAAGTGTACGGGAAATCCGAGAAGCCGTTCTTCCAGGAGACGGACGATCTCCGCATCGGCCCTTCCACCAATTCCCGCTGGTCTTACGCCTGCAGCAAACTGCTGGACGAGTTTCTCCTGATGGCCTTTTACCGGAACCGGGGACTGCCCGGCACCGTGGTGCGTTTCTTCAATACCGTCGGTCCGCGCCAGACGGGGCGTTACGGGATGGTGTTGCCGCGCTTTGTATCCGCCGCCTTGAAGGGGGAGGCGCTGAGCGTCTACGGAACCGGGGAGCAGACACGCTGCTTCTGCCATGTCCGGGATGTGATCCGCGCACTGAAACTTCTGATTCCGGCGGAGCGCTCTTACGGGAAAGTGTTCAATATCGGCACTTCGCGGAGAATTTCCATCCGGCAGCTTGCCGAACTCGTAATCGAGCGGGCGCATTCCGCCTCGCCGATCCGGAAGGTCTCCTACGAGGAGGCCTACGAGCCTGGTTTCGAGGATATGATGAACCGTGCGCCGGACTGCGCGGCGATCCGGGAACTCTGCGGCTGGACGCCGGAGATTGAACTGGAACAGATCATCGACGATGTGATCGCCTATATGAAATCGAAATGACGCCTCGGCGGGAACAGGGAGGAAATCATGGACGGAACTGAATGCGAATTGAAATATGAAGCGATGCTGGAACGGTATCCCGATACGGAAATCATCTTCGGATCCGGCGCCGCGGAGCAGTTCGGCGAACTGCTGAACGCGGAAAAGGCCTCCTCGGTTCTGGTGTTCACCGGAAGCTCCAGGGGTGCGGCGGCGAAGGCGATGCCGGAACTGCAGGACACGATGAGCTATATGAACCTGGATTTCCGCTTTTCGATGGGGATTCCCGCGGAACCTGCGGTTGCGGACGTCCGCGGCATGGTGAAGATTCTGGAGGAGGAAAAGCCGCAGTTCGTGGCGGCGCTCGGCGGGGGAAGCGTGATGGATGCCGCGAAGGCCGCGTTTCTCTCCTGGCAGTCCGGACTTGACGTGACCGAACTCTTCGGCGTCAATCAGGCCGCGCTGAAATGTCCCGGGAAAACATTCCGGCGCGTCATCTGTCTGCCGACGACCGCCGGAACCGGTTCCGAAGCGACGCCTTACGCCAACATCGTCGATCCGGAGGCCAATGTCAAAAAGCTCATCATGGAGGAACAGATCATTCCTTCACATGCGTTTGTCGATCCGGAATACACCGTCTCCATGCCGAAACACCTGACGCTTGTGACTGCCCTTGACGCCATGGTGCACTCGGTGGAAAGCATGCTGAACCGGAACGCGCCCGCGGCGCATCCGGACAGTCTGGAGTGGGGAAAGGAGGCGATCCGCCTGATCGTGCGCGCGCTGCCGGTCGTTCTGAAATCTCCGGGCAACATTGTCGCCCGCGGATGCGTTTCCGCCGCGGCGACGCTCGGGGGCATGTGCATCCGGAACCGCCCGACTTCCCTGCCGCATCTGTGCAGTTTTTCGCTTTACGGGAAAATTCCGCACGGACTTGCCGTCGCCGCGCTGCTGATCCCGTTCTGGCGATACTATCTCGGGGACAAGGCGGTGCGGGAGTCCACGATGGAAATGGCGGGACTCTTTTCCCGCACAATGGAAAAAACGCCCGAAGAAATTGTGGACTCCTGCGCGAAGTTCCTTGTCGCCTGCGGCGGACCGGGGAAACTTTCCGATGTGGAGGGGCTTGACCGTTCCGTCATTGCCAAAATCGCCGCGGACGCCGTTCTGAACCCGATGAAACTGCAGAGCTGTCCCCGTCCCATGACTCCGGACAGGGCCGAAGCGCTCATTACCGGAATTCTTGAGAAGGCGTGGTGAACCCGTGAAGATCGTTCTTGCCCCCGACAAGTTCAAGGGGAACATGACAAGCCCCGAAGTGTGCGCCGTTCTCCGTGACGCGTTTCTTGCCGTGATGCCCGATGCGGAAATCATTGCGCTTCCGATGGCCGACGGCGGCGAAGGCACCGTGGATGCCGTCGTCGCCGCGTCCGGCGGAGAGATCCGCACCGCGGAGGTGACGGGACCTCTCGGGGAACCGGTCTCCGCCCGCTTCGGTCTCTGCAACGGTGGGAAGAGCGGTGTTCTGGAAATGTCATCGGCCAGCGGTCTTGCCCTGATTCCGCCGGAAAAACGCAATCCCCTGCGTGCGACGACGCGGGGCACGGGAGAACTCCTGTCCGCCGTGCTTGACTGCGGCGTGGAGGATCTCACGATCGGCATCGGCGGCAGCGCCACGGTTGACGGCGGAGCGGGAATGGCGCAGGCGCTCGGCTACCGTCTGCGGTCCGCCGATGGGAAGGAACTGCCGCCCGGAGCGGGATTTCTGACGACCCTGGCTTCGATCGACGCGTCGGAAGCCGATCCGCGGATTTTCCGGACAAAAATCCGGATTGCCTGCGATGTCACCAATCCGCTGCTCGGTCCCAGCGGTGCGGCGGCGGTTTACGGTCCCCAGAAGGGAGCCACGCCTGAAATGGTCTCCGCGCTGGAGCGGGGGCTTTCCGTCCTGGCGGATCTCTGGCTGAAAAACGGGATGCTTGACAGTGTCGGGCAGCCCGGTGACGGCGCGGCGGGCGGACTTGGCGCGGGACTGCGCGCATTCTGCCGTGCGAAGCCTGTTTCCGGAGCGAAGCTGATTATGGACATGCTCGGACTGCGGAACCATCTTGCGGGAGCGGATCTCCTGATTACCGGGGAAGGCTGCACGGATTCCCAGACGGAATCCGGCAAACTCTGTTCCGAGGTCGCCGCTGCTGCGAAGGAGTGTTCCGTTCCGGTCCTGCTGCTTTCCGGGGCTTTGAAAGGCGATCCCGCCGCCTTCGCGAAGACATTTGACTATGCTTTCAGCACGTCAAGCGGCGCACATGCTTCCATCGACGAAGCGGTGCGCGCCGGGAAGGACGATCTCTGTTTTACCGCCCTGAACCTGGCGAAACTGATTCATGCGGGAGTCTGCGGAAAATGAAAAAACCTCTGCGATACGGAATGCTTCTGATTGTTTCCGGGCCGAGCGGCTCCGGGAAATCCACACTCGCGAAACGGATGTTTGAACGGTTTACGGAAATGGAATTCTCTGTTTCCTGCACCACGCGGACAATGCGTTCCGGCGAGGTGGCCGGGCGCGACTATCATTTCCTTTCGGAGGAACAGTTCCGGCGGCATGTCGAAGCGGGGGATTTCATGGAGTTCGCCACCGTGCACGGGAACCATTACGGGACGCTGAAATCCGAGGTGATCTCCCGCGTGGAGAACGGAATCGACGTGCTGCTTGACATCGACGTGCAGGGCGCGCTCCAGATCCGGAAACTTGCGGAAACGGATCCCTTTTTCGCGCGCAGCCTCGAGACTGTGTTTGTGACGCCGCCGAGCCATGCGGAACTGGAAAAGCGTCTGCGCGGACGCGGCACGGACGCCCCCGAGGTCATTGCGCGCCGTCTTGCCAATTCCAAACGGGAACTGGAATTCTGGCGCGAATACAAGTATATTATCGTGAACGACGAATTGTCCGTTGCGGAGGAGGCGCTGGGCGCTCTGATCCAGTCCTTCCGCCTGTCGAGCGCCAGATTAAAGGAGCCGCCATTTGATGAATGCTGAGAAAAAGAAAAAAATCATTCTGGGAGTGACCGGAGGAATCGCCGCCTACAAAAGCGCGGAACTCTGCAGTCTGCTCTGCAAAGCCTCTTGCGATGTGCATGTCATCATGACCGCGAATGCGCAGAAACTGATGACGGAACGCTGTTTCCTGACGCTGTCGCGCAATCCCGTGATCTGCAATCTCTGGGATGTTCCGGAATGGCGGCCGGAACACATTGAACTTTCCGAATCGGCCGATCTTCTGGTGGTTGCGCCGTGCACGGCGAACTTCATCGGCAAGTATACGCATGGAATCGCGGACGACGCGCTGACGACGACCGCGATGGCATTCCGCGGCAAAGTTCTGCTGGCTCCGGCGATGAACACGAGAATGTGGGAGTCTCCCGCATTACAGGAGAACTGCGCCATTCTCAAGTCGCGCGGCGTCTTTTTCATCGGTCCCGAAAGCGGGCGTCTTGCATGCGGGGATGTCGGGCCGGGCCGGATGTCCGAAGCCGCCGACATTGCGGAAGAAGTCAAACGCCTTCTGAACAGTTGATGCGCCGCCGGGGGAGGCGGCGGACTGCGGCAGTTCCTACTGTTTCACCAGAATCCGGGCGGCGAATTCCAGCGCGAATTTCGAAAGAAATCCGAGAATCCACGAGAGCAGGACGATGACGACGGTCTCGGGAAAGAATTTCGCCGAAGTGAATTTTGCGATCAGAAGGAACATCACCAGCAGCGACGCGAGCATTCCCCAGGGTTCCGGATGAAGCCCGAGCAGTCCGCAGATAAAGGCGATCAGGAGCATGCCTGAAAAATCACCCTGCGTTTTTGTGATTTTCAGAGCCGCCCACAGCACGCCCCCCGTGAACAGGACCTGCACACAGAATGAAAGTATTTCCCGCAGTTCAGCCATGGGAAGTGTCTCCGTTGCTTAATTCTGCTTCTTTTCGAGTTCTTCCATGAAGTTTTCCCAGTCCTCTTCAATGTCCCCGACACGCAGTTCCAGCATGTCGTATTCCTCGCCTTCCGGCAGAGCGGAGTCGGCGTTCAGAAGCCGGAGCGTATTCAGAATCCGTGCATGGAAGGATTTCATCCGGTGGACGGTATGCGCGGGAATCTCCTTTCCCTGATAGCGTTCCAGCAGAGAGCGGGAACACTCGATGCGCTGATCGTTGAGCTCGAGCAGACGTGTCCGCAGCGGCGTCTTGGGTTCTTCGACGACGGGGTTGAAGTGTTCGACAGCCTCCTCCCAGTTGTCCTCGACGAAATTCTGGAAGGTGACTTCCTGCGCGTCGTCGACAAACTTCACTCCCATGATGTCCCGGAGTTTCCGGTAGAAGACGTCAAAGGAGTCCTGTCCGTTGGCGATGTCGTCCACAATCATTGCATAGATTTCGGTATGGCTCAGCGGCGCGTTCACTTCTTCCAGAATGGAATCGACCGAATCGAGCTTGCCGGCGGAAGCGGAGAAATCTTCAACCCGCAGTTCCCCGGATTTTGCCGGGGCGGCGGAATGGCTGTGTTCGTGACGGCAGGCGCATTCCCCGTGTTCATGAACGTGTTCCGCGTCCTCGCCGTGATCCGGTTCGGATTCGCCGGCGGTCGCCAGTTCGTCCACGGGGACGAGCACCCAGTCGGCGTCGTCGCGGCGGATGGCCACGTCGCGCATCATCGCGGGATATTCGTCCAGGGAGAGATACGGTTTTTTCCGCAGATCATGCCCGGCGGTGAACGCGCAGAGATAGGCGTGCGCGATCTGATCGGGAATCTCCAGATATTCGCCGTAGTCTTCGCAGGTTTGAATGACGGCTTCCTCGAAGTGCGTGAGGCAGGCGTCGAGCGCGGCCTTGTCCGGCAGATCGTCCTTGGAACGGTATTCCAGGGAGAAAACGCCGTTGCGCCAGTCCTCGACCGTGGCGATGAGCGCGTCCCCCTCGGAGAAGTTGTTTTCTCTGTAAAACGAACCCAGATCAAAGGCGGAGACCGCCACCACCGCTTTTTCCGGGCTGGATGCGCGTTTGAGCGCCTCGTAGTTTGCGGAGGATTCCGCGACGATGCAGTCAAGCATGACGGAACGTCCGAGCAGCATGAAAGTGCGTGCGATCTGTCCGAGCTGGGCCGTGTAGGTGACGACGGGCAGTGTTCTATCCACGCACTTTATGGAAAGGCGGTATTCATCCGCGAAAAGCTCATCGGAGCAGAAGGGGGCGAAACGCGCGCCGTAGAGCAGAATCCCGTCTTTGATTTCCAGTTTCGAGGGAAGGATTTTGATCTGCGTCCCCCGGAAGAACGGCGCGCGGTTCCAGCAGACCGCATGATGCGTGTTTGCCTTGAAGAAAATGTCCTGCCGGCTTTCCAGAATCAGCTCGACGTCGCGGACAATCCGTTCCCGCCGTTCGGTTTCCGGGAGGACGGCGTTTTTTGTCACGAATGCGACGGCGTCGTCCACGGAAAAGGATTCCATGTGTTCCACGGACTTCAGAAATTGATTGAGAGTCTCCTCGATCACGCTTACGCTGACTGGTTCCGACATGCTCCGGCGTCCTTTCCCGTGTCAAAAGGTTGTAAAACGATTCATCTGCGCAAGTTTCCTGTGCAGGAACTCGGAAATGTGGCTGCTCAAATCGTCCTGCGTCCAGGTTTTCAGCGTTTCGACAGTCACGGCGTTCGCCAGATCGAATTCGCCGCTTTTCAGACGGTTCAGACGATAGAGGCAGGCCCCGCAGCCGAGCCGGGCGCCGACGTCCGCGCAGAGGGTCCGGACATAGGTCCCTTTCGAGCAGGATACGGTGAAATCGGCATAGGGAAGCGCGATTTTGTCCAAGGTGATCGAATGGATCGTGATCGGTTTCGCCTCCCGCTCGATCTCCCGGCCTTTCCGCGCCAGTTCGTAAAGACGTTCTCCGTCCTTCTTGACGGCGGAAACCATCGGCGGAATCTGCTCGATGTCGCCGACAAATTCCGCGAAGGTGTTCCGGAGCATCTGTTCCGTCACGAAAGAGGGATCGCTTTCCCGGAGCACCGTTCCGTCCATGTCCTGCGAATCGGTCTCCTTTCCGAGGAGGATCGTCCCTTCGTAAACCTTGTCCTCTCCGCTGAATTTCTGACTGAGTTTTGTGAATTTTCCGAGCACTACGACCAGAAGTCCGGTTGCGGCCGGATCGAGCGTTCCGCAATGCCCCACTTTCGGCACGTTGAACCGGGAACGCACGAACGCCACGACGTCGTGACTCGTCCATTCCGCGGGTTTGTCGACAAGAAGCACGCCGCTGCGATCGAAAATCGGGAGGCGGTGCCGGGCCGGGTTATTTCTCATTGAGTTCCATCTCCACGTTGTTTGCTAAAATCTGTTCCGCTTCGCCGATCGAGGGCGCGTCAATTGTGCATCCCGCCGCCATCTCGTGACCGCCGCCGTTCAGGCGGCGCGCGATTCTGCCGACGGAGACGTGCCTTGATTTTGAGCGGAGCGACACTTTGAATCCTTCCTTTTCCCTGCGGATCACGGCGGCGACGACAACGCCGTCGATTGCGCGCAGCGCCTCGATCACCTGTTCTGTGTTGCGCAGGTCCACACCGTATTTGCCGAGCAGCTCCGGATCCAGATAGAACCATGCGAACCTGCCGCCGAAAGCCTTTTCCAGATGGTTGCAGAGAAGATCCGCCTCAAAGCGCGCCATGTTTTCCTGCTTGGAAAGGAAACAGTTCCGGATGATGTGCGTGCGGTCCGCGCCCAGTTCCTGAAGCCGCGCGGCCGCGCGCAGCGCTTCCGGCGTGGTGTTGTCGAAGCGGAAGCATCCGGTGTCCGTTGTGATGCCGAGCAGCAGCAGCGTTGCGGAAACCGGGCTGATCATCAGGTTCGCCTCCCGGGCGATGGAAAGCACGATTTCCGCCGTCGAGCTTGCCGTCGGAACCACGTAGCTGGCATCTCCGTAACGTTCATTGTCCGGATGGTGGTCGATATTCAGGCAGGGGATCGGGATGCCTTCCTGCCTGATGCAGGGGGCGGAGACCCGCATCCGGGTCGAGGCGTCCAGTGTAATCAGATGCGAATAACATTCCACGCCCAGCGTCGTGATGGAGGTGATGAGCCCGCTCGGGACAAAATCCTGGTACATGTCCGGCACGGCTTCCGGAATCAGCGCGTCTACAAAATAACCGTTTTCGCGCAGAATGAAGTACATGCCGCAGAGCGAGCCGATCGCATCTCCGTCGGGACGCTCGTGCGTCATCAGGAGAATCCGTCCTTTCCCGTGCAGCTGCCCCAGACGTTTTTTCAGTTCGGAAAGCGTGATGTCATTGCTCATTTTCTTCCAGTTCCCGGATCAGGGAAAGCACTTTGTCGCCTTCCTCAAGATTGGTGTCATGAATGAAATGCAGCACCGGCGTGTATTTCAGGATCACGCGGCGGGAGACATTGTGCTGAATTTCCGTCCGGAGTTTGCCGAGCGAACGGAAAATCTCGGCAGTCCGTTCCTTTCCTGCGCCGAACACGCTGATGTACACCGCTGCGTTGCGGAGCGATTCGGACGCGTGAACCTTTGTCACGGATACCAGCGTACCGCTTCCGCCGATTCCGTGCTTTTCTATGATATCTGCAATCTCGCGCTTCAGAATCTCATTGACGCGCGCGATTCTGTCATGGGGCTGGGCCATTTGCACTCCTCCGTTTCATGCGTTTTCCGGAAACACCCTCCGGAAAGGGGAAAGTATCCGCGGACATATTTTTTCAGACATGCGCCGGCGGACAACGGTTCGGCGGAAAAGTCAGAGCGTCGCTTTTCTCAGTTCGATTTCGTAGAACTGGATCACATCGCCGACATCGAAGTCGAGGAAGTTGTCCAGCTTGATTCCGCATTCCATGCCCTGGCGCACCTCCTTGACATCGTCCTGGAAGCGCCGGAGCGAGCGGACCTCGCCGTTGAAGATCAGTTCGCCCTTCCGGAACACGCGCGACTTGCTGCCGACCTTGACGACGCCCTTGTCCACCATGCAGCCGCAGATTTTCGGTCCTCTGGAAAGTTCGAAGATTTTCAGAATGTGCGCCACGCCCAGTTCCTTTTCGCGTTTGTCCGGCTCCAGACGGCCTGCCATCGCATCCTTGATATCCTCCAGCAGTTCATAAATGATGCTGTAGAGGCGGATTTCGACATTTTCCTTTTTGGCCAGGTCGTTCACCCCGGGATTGACCCGGACGTGGAAGCCGATTACGATGGCGTCCGAAGAGGCCGCGAGCAGAACGTCGTTTTCCGTGATTGCGCCGACTCCCGCGTGAAGCACCTCCACGCTGATTTTGTCCGAGGGCAGTTTCTTGAGAGACTCCACAATCGCTTCCGATGAGCCGCAGACATCGGTTTTGACCACGACCTTCAGCGTGTTGCGTTTGCCGTTCTCCATCTGGGAAAAGAGATCGTCGAGCGTCATGCCGCCGCCTTTTCCGGAAAGCGCCTCGACGCGTTTGCTCGCGCTTCTGGCCTCCCCGATTTCCTTGGCCTCTTTTTCGCTCTTGCAGACAACGAGTTTCGTGCCCGCATCCGGCACGCCGCTCAATCCGACGATTTTCACCGGCGTGCTCGGTCCCGCGGATTTGACGCGCTGTCCGCGGTGATCGATCAGTCCCTTGACCTTTCCGTAATATTCTCCGCAGAGGATCGGATCCCCGACGTGAAGCGTCCCGTTCTTGACGACGATGCTTGCCGTTGGCCCGTATCCCTGTTCCAGCTGGGACTCCAGGACAAACGCCTCGGCGGGGCGTTTCGGATTGCCTTTGAGCTCAAGCATTTCCGCTTCGAGAAGAATCCGTTCCAGCAGCTCGTCAATGCCCTGACCTGTTTTCGCGGAGACCTTGACGACTCCGACTGTTCCGCCCCAGTCCTCCGGCATGAGTCCGTGCTGCTGCATGTGAAGGAGCACCTTGTCCGGATTTGCGTTCGGCAGATCGATCTTGTTCATTGCCACAATGATCGGCACGTTCGCGGCTTTTGCATGATTCATGGCTTCAATCGTCTGCGGCATGAAGCCGTCGTCCGCGGCGACGACCAGCACCACGATGTCCGTCACATTCGCGCCGCGTGCGCGCATCGCGGTGAAAGCCTCGTGACCGGGAGTGTCGACAAACGTCACGGATTTTCCCCCGCAGTGGGCGATCGACGCTCCGATGTGCTGGGTGATGCCGCCTGCTTCCCCGGCGGCGACACGGGTCTTGCGGATCGCGTCCTGCAGAGAGGTCTTTCCGTGGTCGACATGCCCCATGAACGTTACGATCGGCTGGCGCGTCACAAGATCTTTCGGATTGTCCTTGAATTCGATTTCCTCGGGCGCATCCGGTGTCTGAGACTCGGATTCCTTTTGGAGATGCTCTTCCTTTTCGCGTTTGTCAATGACCAGGCTGAATCCCATTTTCGCGGCAAGTTCGACTGCGACGGCGGGGTCCAGCATCTGGTTGATGCTGGCAAGCACGTTCATCATCATGAGATTGGTGATCACCTCGTTCGGACGCCTGCCGAGCGCTTCGGCCAGCGTTTTGACGAGGATCGGTCCCTTGATGTGAACCTCCTGCCTGTCTGCCGCCTGAGGAGAAGAAGCGTCTTTCGTCTTTCCTCCGGCTTTGGGGGCCCGGCCTTTTTTCGCCATCAGTTCATCGAAATAGGATTTCACGAGTTCCGCCGCGTCCGGAGGGATTTCCGAATTTGCGTTTTTCACATCGTCGCCGAATCCCTGCGACTCAAGTTCCCTGAGGATTTCTTTTACGGAGACGCCGTATTTGTCCGCAAGCGTTTTGACTTTGATACTTTTTGTTCCCATGAAAATTCCTTCACAAGCGTTCGCGTTCTGCCGGAACCTGAATCTGAAATCTGCGGCAATCTGTCCGGCGGACGATTACTGCTGCTTCCCGTCGGAAGCCCCGTCCGATGTCTGATCGACTTTCGCCAGCCTTTCCGCTATTGCATTCACCGTCGCCTCGTCGATTCCCTGGATCGCGGCGATATCGGAAATGCCCGCCGTTTTCAGGCCTTCCAGTGTCAGATAACCGTTATTGACAAGGAGTTCCGCTTTTTCCGGCGCGATGCCGAGTTCCGCGGAAAGCTGCGAAATGCACTGCGTTTTCTTTTCCTCGAAGGATTCTTCGCGGACATCGTCGTCCGTCACGAAGTTGATGTTCCATCCGATCAGCTTCTGGGCAAGACGGACATTCTGCGCTTTTTTTCCGAATGCCAGGCGGGAGTTTTCCGAGTTGACCCGGATCGTCAGCATCCTGCGGTCCTCATCGACGCTGATTGACTCGAGTTTTGCCGGGTGCAGCGCATTTGCCGCATAGGTCTTGATGTCCTCCTCGTAGCGGATGATGTCGACGCGTTCATTGCCCAGTTCGCTGGTGATGTTGCGGACACGCATGCCGCGCATCCCGACGCACGCGCCGACGGGATCGATGCGCGGATCGTTGCTGCGGACCGCGATTTTCGTACGCATTCCGGCTTCGCGCGCGATTCCGGCGATTTCCACCACGCCGTCATGAATTTCGGACACCTCGCGCTCGAAAAGCTTCCGCACGAATCCCGGATTGGAACGGGAGAGAATCAGGCTCGGACCGGATACCAGGGTGTCCACTTTGACCAGCAGTGCGTTGATACGTTCTCCGACCATGTACTGTTCGCCCGGGACCTTGTCCTTTGCGGCGATGATCCCCTCGGATTTCTGAAGGTCGACGATGATCGCTCCGGCTTCGATCCGTTTCACGACGCCGTTGACGATTTCCCCCACTTTTTCATCGTATTCCTCCTTCACGATCGCTTTTTCCGCCTTGCGGAGCTGCTGAAGAATCGCCTGGCGCGCGGTCTGCGCCGCGATGCGGCCGAAATTCCTGGGCGTCACTTCCCAGTCGATCACATCGCCGATCTTGGCGTCGGGATATTTCTCTTTCGCCTTTTCGATTGTGATCTGGTCGTTGTTCGGGAAGGTGTCCACGACTTCAAGCTTTGCCCATGCCTTGATCTCTCCGGAGTGGCGGTCCAGTTTCACCGCAAGATTGGATGCGGGATGAATGCTTTTGCGCGATGCCGTCAGAATCGCCTTCTCGACGGCGTCCACGAGCTGTTCCTTGCTGATTCCGCGTTCCTGCTCAATATACTCAAGAGTTGCCAGAAGTTCACTGTTCATAATTACCGCCTCCAGGCCGTTAAAGTTTTTTTGATCCGGACGATGCCAAAAAATAAGGCGGGTCTTTTGGCGAAACCCGCCTGATTCTCCCCGCGTTCAGCCGTACCGGGGACAGGCAACCAGTACTGTTACATGGGATAATTTACATCCTTTCCCCTCCTTCTTCAAGCATTTTTGGAGGGATTTTGGAAAATACGGAACTTTTTTTCCGCAAAATTTAGCCATTGCGACTTGAAAAGCTGTGTCACTGCGGGCTATATTATATATTTTGAAATAGCAATAATGCAATCTTGTCATAACGGAAAGGATTTTTCAAATGGCAGAAAAGAAAAAAGTTCTTGTGAGAAAGTCCGCAGTCAAGACCCACAAGCAGAGTGAAAGAGCCCGTGTCAGACATAAATCCCGCAGAAATGCGATCAGCACGCAGGAGAAGAAACTCCGGGCTGCTGTCGCCGCCGGCGACAAGGATTCCGCGGCTCAGCTTCTCCGGACCCAGTATGCGGCTCTTGACAAGGCTGTCAAATCCGGCACGTTCCACAAGAACAAGGCCGACAGAAAGAAATCCCGTCTCGCCTCCCTGGTCAATGGCATTGCAAAAAAGGCCGAGGCTCCCGCATCCTGAGACGCTTCCGTTTTTCCCCGTAATTCTGGAAACTCCGCATCCGCATGGGGCGGAGTTTTTTTTGTCTTTTTTTCCGCATGATTCCGGTCAGTGGAGGCGGCAGCGCCTTCCGCAACCCGATTGTCCGTCTGGGTGATTTCATTTTTCCGATTTTTCCCGGCCGTGTTTGTTGCAGAAAAGAGAAATTGTGATATTTTACCCGTTTATTGAAGAAAAGCACAGGAAGATTTTTACCGAGGAATTCCGATGTCCCACCACAACAGAAAACGCGATTTCATGAATTACTGGCGTCTGCTCGGCTATGCCAGGCCTTACAAATGGCGCCTTGCCATAGGAATTCTGGCCGGTTTCATCGCCAGCAGTTCGCTTCTCGGCGGTCTGCTGATGATTCCCTATCTGATGAAAGGAGTGGATCCGGACAAACCGGAGAATTTTGAAGCCGTGGAAAAAACGGCGGCGGAGATTGTCCGCGTCATGGAACGGGAGACCGATCCTGCGGAACGGATACGGCATGTCGGAAACATCCTTGCCCTGCCGGAGAAGCAGCTGGCCGAACGGATTGTACGGAATTCCGAAGGACGGAATCTGACCGAAGCGGAGAAAATCCGGGAAGTCTCCGCCATTCTGCTCGCTCCCGACAAGCGCGGGGAACTGGAAAAGAAGCTTGTCAAGGCCGATGAGGAACTCAACCGCGTTGTTCCGCCTTCCTGGAAGATGCGTCTGGCTTATCAGGAGGGGAACATTGTCTTCTCCGTTGGAGGCGCTGTCCTTCTGAATCTTCCCGCCGAGACGCCGACGGGCAGCATGACATGGCAGTTCTTCTCCATTTTCGTTGTCGGATTCATTCTGCTCTGGGCCATCCGCAATCTTTTCATTTTCATCAACAACTATTACACGAAATGGGTGGGAGCTAAGGTTTCCACGGATATGCGCGATGAAGCGTTCCGGAAAATGATGAATCAGTCGCTTCGTTTTTATGGACAGCTCGACGTCGGACAGCTGATCAGCCGGACGACCAACGATACAAGTGCATTGGAATCGGCAATTACGAACTCAATTGCCGATGCGACGCGCTGCCCGCTGGAAATTCTCGCCTGCGCTGCCGCGATTCTCATTGCCAGCATGAAATACAACAACTGGCTTCTTGCTGTCATTCTTTTCATCGGACTGCCTCTCTGCGTCCTGCCCATTATGATTATCGCAAGAAAAATCCGGAAGATCTACAAGCGGTCGTTTGCCCAGATTGCCGCGGTTGTCACCCGGATGCACGAGGCGCTTTCCGGCATTGTCGTCGTCAAGGCTTATCACGCCGAACAGCGCGAGGTGGAGCGCTTCGAGCATACCAATGCCGGGTATTTCAAATCGATCAACCGTGCCCTGAAAATGCAGCTTTTCATGGCGCCTCTGATGGAAACGGTGGCGGTGGGTTCCACACTGGTGTTTTTTGTGTTCAGTTACAGCCAGGGCGTCACGCTGACCGAGCTTGCGCAGCTGCTCGCTCCCTGTTTCATGGCGTATGCCCCGATCAAGGAACTGGCGAAAATCTCCTCGCTGCTGCAGCGCAGCATGGCGGCGGCGGACCGGTACTTTCAGCTCATTGACATTGATACCAGTCTGCATGAAAAGGAGAATCCGGTCACAATCCGGGAATTCAGAAAGGAAATCCGTTTTACCGATGTCGTGTTCGCCTACGACCGGAAGAAAATCCTTGACGGCATCAGTTTCGTCATTCCGAAAGGACATTTGGTTGCGGTTGTCGGCGAGACCGGTTCCGGAAAAACCACGATTGCAAATCTGATCGCCCGCTTTTATGACGTGAACGGCGGACAGGTGACAATCGACGGAATCGATCTGCGCGACATCAGGACGGATTCGCTGCGCGATCTGATCGGGATTGTTTCCCAGGACGCGGTTCTTTTCAACGACACGATCGCAAACAATATCGCCTACGGTGTGCCGGATGCGCCCCGCGAGGCGATTATTCAGGCCGCGAAACAGGCCAACGCCGACCGCTTCATCACGGACGGGCGGCACAAGGCCGGCTACGACACGGTTGTCGGCGAGAAGGGATTCCTGTTGAGCGGCGGAGAAAAACAGCGTGTCTCCATTGCGCGCGCGATTCTCAAGAATCCGCCGATTCTGATTCTGGACGAAGCCACCAGCGCGCTGGACACCGTAACGGAGAAACTGGTTCAGGATGCCTTGAACAAAGTGATGGAGAACCGCACTGTTTTTGCCATTGCGCATCGCCTCAGCACGATCAAGAATGCAAACACAATTATCGTTCTTGAGAGGGGGCATATTGTCGAATCCGGCACTCACGAGGAGCTTCTGCGTCTTGGAGGCAGATACAAAAAACTGCATGACACGCAGTTCGGAAGAGTGGCGGAGCTCTGACGTTCTTTCCTCTTCTCCCCTCTTGCGGGAGCCTTGATTCCGAGCGGCCGTCTGCCGCGGGAATCGGCATTGGCTGAGAATCTGCTTTTCTTTTTTCCACATAAAACCGGTGGGATTATTCATAGGGGAAAAGTTGATTTTTCCGCAGAATGCCATTATTGTAGTTGAAAAAACAAACAGTTGAAAAAACAAATACCGCATGTCGGGAAGGATCGTGTGTCATGAAAGAATTGCGTTTTCGTCAGGTACACCTGGATTTTCACACTTCGCCTTTGATTCCGGGAATCGGAGCGAAGTTTGACAGGAGACAATGGCAGGATGCCTTGAAAAAAGCGCATGTGGATTCCATTACCTGTTTTTCCTCCTGTCATCACGGCTGGAGTTATCATCCCACCAAAGTCGGGAAAATGCATCCCGGGCTTGATTTCAATCTGCTCCGCGCACAGATGGATGCCTGCCATGAGATCAATGTCAATGTGCCGATTTATCTGACCGGCGGCGTCAACAACCTTGCCGCGGAGATTCATCCGGAATGGCGGGAAATCACAGCGCAGGGAGAACTTGGCGGATGGGTTTCCAGCCCGATCAGGCCCGGATTCCGGAAGCTCTGTTTCAATACGCCATACCTGGATTATCTCTGTTGCATGATCGAGGAGGCGGTGCGCCTTTTCCCCGATGCGGACGGCGTTTTCATCGATATCATCAGCCAGTCCCCCTGCTGCTGCAACTGGTGCATGGCGGACATGGCGAAAGAGGGATATGATCCGGAGAATCCGGATGACCGCGCGCGTTTCGCAAAGCGGACTCTGATGAAATACTACCGGCGTGTCACCGCCGCCGCCCGGTCGCTCAATCCGGAAATGCCTGTGTTTCACAACAGCGGCAATGTAACCGTCGGCAACCGGGAAATTCTGCCTTACTTCAGTCATCTGGAACTGGAGTCCCTGCCGACAGGCGGCTGGGGATACGACCATTATCCGATGTCAGCCGCCTATTGCCGCAAGCTGGAGCTCGATTTCCTCGGCATGACCGGAAAATTCCATACCACATGGGGCGAGTTCGGCGGATTCAAGCATCCGAATGCGCTGCGCTATGAATGCGCCGCAATGCTTGCCAACGGTTCCAAGTGCAGCATCGGAGACCAGCTCCATCCGTCCGGAAATCTGGACGAGAGCACCTATGAGCTGATCGGGAAGGCATACGAGGAGGTCGAACGGAAGGAGCCCTGGTGCCGCCATGTCAGAAGCGCCGCCGACGTTGCGATTCTCTCGAACACCGCTTTCCATCCGGATCCGTCCTGCGCCGGAACCGCGTCCCCTCCCGGGGAGACCGGCGCCTCGCGTCTTCTGCTGGAAAGCCACATCCATTTTGATCTGCTCGACCGGGAAATGAGCTTCGACCCCTACCGGGTGCTTGTGCTTGCCGACGACATCCGGATCTCTCCCGAGCTGGGCAAACGGCTCGGCGCCTTTCTTGCGCGAGGCGGAAAGCTGATTCTTTCCGGCTCCTCCGTCCTCAAGGCCGACGAGGATGTCCCCGCATTCGACCTGCCGATGGAATATGCGGGAATCAATCCGCTTTTCCCGGATTACGTCAAAGCCGCTCCCGCCGTTGCGCCGGATTTCGTGAAGACTCCCTTTGTCATGTATCGGCCGTCGCACAGGATCAAGGTGAAAGGGGGAGTTTCCCTCGGGGAGATTTACGATCCTTACTTCAACCGGACCTATGCGCATTTCTCATCCCACCAGCATACCCCTTACAAACCTGAGCCCTCCGGTTTCGACGCCGGAATCATGACCGGCGGCATTCTGTACTTCGCCCATCCGGTTTTCGGGCTTTATGCGGGATACGGCAACGTGGCGCTGAAACAGTATGTCGCGCATGCGATCATGGCGTTTGCGGGCGAGGATCTCTCCGTACATACGAATCTGCCGTCGCAGGGACGCATGACGCTGATGAAGCAGGAGGAGGAGAGGCGCTACATTCTGCACCTGCTGTATGTGAATACGATCAACCGCGGAAGCCGGATGGAGATGTCCGGCGGCAATGTCCGCAACACTTCGACGATCGAGGTGATTGAGGAGTTGAATCCCGCGGAAAACGTCATTGCGTCGGTGAAGCTTCCGGAGACGGTCCGGAAAATTACGCTGGAGCCGCAGGGTGCGGAACTGCCTGTCCGCCTGAAGGACGGCAGATACGAGGTCAGGCTTGACCGCCTGGTCTGTCATCAGATGGTGGTTTTCCATTATTGACATTGCCGGTTGCAAAGAGACCCGCGCGGAGTTTTCATTCCTGCGCGGGTCTTTTTTTATCAGGTTGATGCCGCGATGCTCCGCATCGCCAAAAATCGCTTCGTGCAGGACCTGCCATCCCTGCCGCGGTCCGGCCGCGCAAGCTGGTCGCCGCAGGCGAAATCCCCCGATATGAGCGTGTGTTCTGCGCCGGGGGAGTTCATTTTCCATCAATGCCTTATTCCGGCCGATTCCTGGTTCCGTCAGATGAAAAGCGTTCTGCCGTTCCGCTTTGCCAGTTCGACGAAACTTGCGACTCCGGCGACCTCGTCCACATCCGCAAGTTCTTCACGGGTGATTCCCATGACGTTCATGGCCATTTCGCAGGCGATGAATTTCACGCCCAGCGCCCGTGCCTGCTGCAGCAGCTCCGGGAGCGAAGCGACGTTCTGCTGCGCCATGATCCGCTTCATGGTCATGGTTCCGAGTCCGCCCATGTTCATTTTGGAGAGCCGGAGACGCCCCGCGCCTTTCGGCAGAAGCCATCCGAAAAGCTTTGAAACGGCATTTTTCGGGACAGGCGGAGACGGGTTCTTCCGGAGCACGCTCAGCCCCCAGAAGGTGAAGAAAATTCCGACCTTCATGCCGGAAGCCGCCATGCCGCATGCGATGATGAGCGCCGCCATCGCCTTGTCCAGATCATTGCTGAAGAGCACGATGGCTCCGGTCTGCTCCGATTGCGGCGCAGGAAGAGCCGCTGTTTCCGCACCCGGAATTCTTCTCCGGATCAGCGCGGAGAGGTAGTCTGCCTTCAGCTCCCGGCTGAGCAGTTCGTTGCCGCTGGATTTGATCCAGTTCAGGAGGTCGGGGTCGAAAGAGCGCGGGGCGAGCAGTTCGAGACTCTCTCCCTGCGCAAGGCTGTCCATTTCCTGCTTCAGGCGGACGACCGGCCCCGGACAGGCGAGAGCGCGGACATCAAGCTGTTTCCGGCAGAGTGCGAATACGGGTCTGTCCGGTTTTCCCCCTGCCGGATCCGGCGGGGTTGGAGCGGGCCCCTGAAACATTTTCCAGCTCAGGTATCCCCCGGAAATGTTCACTGCGTCAAAACTGTGCTGAACGAGAATCCGTTCCGCCACATAGCCGCGCAGTCCGGACTGACAGAAAATATAGATCGCGCGCCCGCGCGGAAGTTCCGCAAGGCGCTTCCGCAGTTCGCCGAGCGGGATGTTGCGTGCGCCGGGAAGGGAGCCGAGCTCGAATTCGGCGGTTTCACGGACATCCAGCAGGAAACATCCGTCCGGAAGCGCATCGAAATGGGCAAGGTGTGTTTTCCCCGCCAGGACATTTTCTCCGATCATTCCCGCCAGATTGACCGGATCTTTCGCGGAGGAATACGGCGGCGCATAGGCCAGTTCCAGAGAGGCGAGGTCGCTGATTCCGCATCCGTTCTGCATGGCGCAGGAGATGACGTCGATGCGTTTGTCAACTCCTTTTGCGCCGACGATCTGTGCGCCGAAGATCCGGCCGTCGTGTCCGAAGATCACTTTCATGTGAAGCTGCGCTCCTCCCGGATAATAGGAGGCGTTCGAATTCGGGTGGAGATAGATTTTGTGATAAGGAACGTCTTTGGATGCGAGATGCCGTTCGGAACAGCCGACCATGCCGGCGGTCAGCGTGCCGACTTTGATAACGGATGCGCCGATGGTGCCTTTGTATGTTCCGTGTCCGCCGAGAACATTTTCCGCGGCGGTGCGGCCCTGACGGTTCGCGGGTCCGGCAAGGGCGATTGCCGTTCTGCCTCCGAAAATCGGATCGGCGACTTCGATCGCATCGCCGACGGCAAAGATGTCCGGATCGCCGGTGCGCAGTTCCGCGTCAGTGACAATGTGTCCGCGCGGACCGAGGGCAAGACCCGCGGCTTCTGCCAGTTCCGAATTCGGACGGACGCCGATGCTCAGGACCGCCGTGTCGGCGGCAAGGGTTTTCCCACTGCTCAGGACGGCTGTGAATCCTTTTTCCGCCGGTTCGAAACGCGTCACTTCGGTTTCCATTTCGACCCGGATGCCGAGATTGCGCAGTTCCGTTACAAGAAGCGAACTCATTTCATAATCCAGCGTCGGAAGAAGCTGGCGTCCGCGCTGAATCAGCGTGACTTCCAGTTTTCTTGCGCAGAGATTTTCCGCAAGTTCCAGCCCGACGAAGCCGCCGCCGATGACAAGCGCCTTTTCCGCACCGTTTTTCAGGCGGTTTTCCAGTCTGTCCATGTCGGCAAGCGTCCAGAAGTGGAGAATGCCCGGTTGATCCGCGCCGGGAATGGAGACCGGAAGAGGGGAGGAGCCCGGCGAAAGGATCAGTTTGTCGTAGTGTTCCGCTGATTCCTCTCCCGTGTCGAGATTGCGCAATATGACGGTTTTTTCGGGACGGTTGATGCGCAGCGCCTCGCAGCGGGTGCGGACATCGACCTTGAAACGCGCGCGGAAGTTCTCCGGAGTCATGACAAGCAGATCGTCCCGGTCAGGTATGACATTCCCGAGATGATAGGGCAGTCCGCAGTTTGCATAGGAGATGGAGCCGCCGCGTTCAACAAGAATGATTTCCGCATGTTCGTCGAGTCTGCGCAGACGGGCCGCCGCGCTCGCTCCGCCCGCCACTCCGCCGATAATGACCGCTTTCATATATCTTTCCCCCTTGTTGTTTGGAATGAAATGCGGCAATCTATCATAATTTGGATCCAATGTCAAATGGAGAATCTCTTCCGTTGCGAATTTTGGCGGCAGCTTCCGTGATGCAAGAATTTTCCCCGATGACAAAAATGGGGTTTACGGCAGAAACGATCCGGACAGGTTTCTGAAAACAGGATGTAACCCCTGTCTGTACGTTGAGTTTCAGCATTTTTTTTCTAAAAAATTGTGTTCTCCTATTGTTTTTTTCCCTTTTTCATTTATAATATCAGGAAGGCTGGTTTGGGATTCTGGCGGCTTCGGGCTTTGACAGTCAGGAATGATGGTCCCTGACAAGGGAAACAGAGCATGAAACAGGGCTTGAATTGGTTTCGCAACATAAGATGATGAAGCAACAAAAGGAGGACAGAAACAGAAAGATTTATTAAAAGGGATGTCCGGATGACGGACAAATAACGGTTTAAAATGTAATTTTCGGAGGAAAGAAATGAAATTCAAAATGAACCGGGGCTTTACCCTTATCGAGCTCCTCGTCGTGATTGCGATTATCGCAATTCTCGCCGGTATGCTTCTTCCCGCGCTGAATGCCGCCCGTGAGAAAGCTCGCCGTATCTCCTGCACCAGCAACCTGAAACAGATCGGTCTCGCCGCGAAGATGTATTCTGGCGACTACACGGAGAAATTCCCGTCCTATACCTCGAATGGTAGCTCATTTGAGCACAATGGTCCTTCCATTTCTCTGCTTTATTCCCAGAACTATCTGACGGACGGAAAGGTTTATGTCTGCTCGTCCACGACGGTTACACCTGTTTCCAGTACTGCTGTTGATAAATTCTTCCCCAACACAGGTTATGATCAGAAGTTTTCTTCGGAGGTTGGTTCTGACGGAAACTTCTCCTACATGTGGATTGTCGGTATGACTGAAAACGACAGCCCCGACAGCGGTTTCTCATCTGATATCGGCCGCTCCGGTAATGATGTGTCCAACCATGAAAAATATGGCAATATTGCCTATATTGACGGATCTGTCCGGGCTTCTGCTGGAGCCGAGTGGGCAAAGGCCATTGAATATTATGGCAATAGCGCTGACGGCGAAATCAATAAGGCTGCTTCCGCTCAGGTGTTCGGAGGAGATCCGAACAATGCTCCGACAAATATCGATGGTAAAGTTATATTCGGTGGTTCCTGAGTCGGTTCTCTGATCTGATCTAACGTAGCGAGCGCCGGATAATGGCCGGGATGCGTGGAGTTCGCAATCTCCTGTAGCCTGTCCTTTATCCGGTGCTCGTTTTTTAAGCTATGACAAAGAGTGCTATGGCAATGAATGAGCAGGAATGTAAATCTGTTCCATATGGCGTTTATGTCCCGCTGCTTTTTGCTTTCTGCATTTTGTTTTACAACCCATCCCTTTTTTTCCTGCCTTCTGAACCTGTTTACATGGCTTTTTTCCCGGCAGGTTTTTTCAGCTTTCTTGCGATTTCCCTTGTCCTGTTTTCTCCCTGCGTTCTGATTCCCGTGTTTCGCGCGTTGAATCCTTATGCTGTTCTATCTTTTTCCGTATTTGCGACGGTGGTTATTGTACAGTATTTTCTTCATGATGAGTATCGGCTGATTCATTTTGCGGGAAGTATTCTCTGGATTTCCGTCCCTTTGTGCAGTATGTTTTTTTATCCGGCTTTCCGAAAGATATTCTTTCGTTTCCTTGCTTTTTTCAGTGTGTGGCAGATGATATTTTTCTTCTGGAATCCCAGGAATCGGGGAATTACGGGGAACATCAATTTCACCTCTGCGCTTTTGATTCTGTCTCTTCCTTTTCTGCTGCTTTATCTTTACCGTTTTCTGAGAGACCGGAAAAAGGTTTCGAAGCGGAATGCTGTTCTGTGTCTGCTCCCTGTGTTTTTCTGCGGTGCGGCGATTCTCCTGGAATACAAATCCCGCGGAGCCTTTCTCGGATTTTTCTGTGTTTCTCTTCTGTTTCTGTATCTTCATTTTTCCGACCGTCTGCGTCGAATCATGCTTTACTCCGGTTTATTCTGCCTGATTTGCGGCACTCTGCTTTTTGTGCGTTTCGGCGTTGAACCGCTGAGCCGTGCAATTGCCAATGAAGATCGTCCGTTTCTTTATGCCGGCACAGTCAATATGATTCTTGACCATCCGCTGTTCGGAGTCGGCGGTGTTTCCTTTGAAAATGCATTTGTCAAATACAAGCCCCTGGAATATTTTTTTGCCCGGTATGTGGCGGACCGTTCAAATCATCCGCACAATCAGGAGCTTTATATGTTGTCTTCCTACGGGTTGATTGCCTATCTTGCCTGGCTCTTCCTGCTTTATTTTCCAGTGTTTGTTTTGCTGCTGCGGATTTATCGCAGACAGAGCATGGCCCCGGAAATCAAGCTTTCTCTTTTTCTGTTTTTATGTGCGCTGCTTCATTCGCAGTTTGATTTGATTTTCTATTTTTTCCCGACGTATCTGATTCTGCTGATCCTGCTGGGACTGTTCTGGCATGAGGTTTTCATCCGGAAGCAAGAATCCGCTTCTGCTGTAAAAGTCGGAAGCAAAACAGTTTTTGTCTTTCGCCTTGCCGGACTTCTGTTTTGCTGTCTGGCCTGTCTTTCTGCGGCGAAGGCGATTTATTCCTCCTGGATGACATGGCGTCTGATGACGGTTCCCATGTCGCGTGCTGAGCGTCTGGAGCTCATTCAGCGGATTGCCGCATTTGCACCGGATGAATACAAGCAGAATTATGCGCTGCTGATTCTTTCCGAGAAACTGAAAGCGCCGGAAGTTACGCTGAAAGTTGCGAATGCGATGCTGGGATCGAATATTCCGAACTACGGTCATCTTCATTTCGTGCGTGCTACGGCACTGGCTCGTCTCGGTGATCTTCCCGGGGCTTACGAGGCTTACAGGCTTGATGCGGAAAATTATCCGTTGACGGTTCGTCCATATCTTGCGATGATTTCCCTTGCAAGAAGAATGGGACGCAATGAGCTGTTGCCTCCTCTTGAGTCCGCCTTGAATGAACGGCTGAAACTGCGGGAGATCACTCCCCGGATGCTGGAGGCGATCCGGAAAAATCCTTTTTATGACATGCGTCCGTGGTGGATTCCCAAGGCGGAAGGCGGACCCGGCGGCGAGGTTTTGCTCCCTGACGGCAGGAGAGTCAACTGGTATTAATTCCTGCCTTTTTCCGCAAACTGCCTGTGTATGACGGGCACGATTGCTGAATGATAATTTCCTCCATCTCCCGGAGGTGGTTTCCCGAACTTCCGTTTTATTCTCACTGTTTTCAGCTTTTTGTCCGTGTGAAATGGAAACGGAACTCTTTTTTCTGTAATATGAACTTTATATGCCTATAAGGCATGATTCAGATAACAAATAAGTATTTGCGATTTCCACACCGCATGGTTATATTGGATGCAGAATTAGGAACTGTGGATGATTTTCTGCGGTTCTCAAGAGGAACGCATCATGCAAACAGGGAGGAAGAGAACCATGCGGCGCGTCATGTGGATCATTTTCACGGCGGCTTTGCTCTCCGTCAATCTTCAAGCCCGAAACCAACCCTCAACGCGAAGGACAAAGGTTATGAACAACAAAATCGTCAAACAGGATCTGAAGCTCGAACAGGCGTGGGACAAGACATTTCCGAAAAGCGGCAAGGTGAAACACCGGAAGGTGACTTTTGCAACCCGTTACGGCATTACGCTTGCCGCGGATCTTTACGAACCGCTGCATGCCGATGGTAAATTTGCGGCAATTGCCGTAAGCGGTCCTTTCGGTGCGGTCAAGGAACAGTGCAGCGGCCTTTACGCCCAGGCACTTGCCGAACGGGGGTTTCTCACGATCGCGTTTGACCCGTCGTTTACCGGTGAAAGCGGCGGCATGCCGCGCCGGATGGCGTCGCCGGACATCAATACGGAGGATTTTCAGGCCGCTGTCGATTTCCTGTCCACTCAGCCGGATGTTGATCCGGAGCGGATCGGGATTCTCGGCATCTGCGGATGGGGCGGATTCGCTTTGAATGCCGCGGCACTCGATACCCGCATCAAGGCCACTGTGGCTGTTACGATGTACAATATGAGCCGTGTAAGCGCAAACGGATATTTCGATGCGGACAATTCAGAGAAAAGCCGTTACGAGGTGAAAAAGAAGCTCAACGCGCAGAGGACCAGGGAATACGCGCAGGGATGCTATGAACAGGGCGGCGGTGTGATTGATCCGCTTCCCGCAGACGCGCCGCAGTTTGTCAAGGACTATTACGACTACTATAAAACGCCGCGCGGTTATCACAAGCGTTCCGGAAATTCCAATGACGGCTGGACGGTGACCGGAACCATGTCCTTCCTGAACCAGCCGATTCTCGCTTATTCCCGGGAAATCCGCTCCGCCGTTCTGCTGATTCACGGAGAAAAGGCTCACTCGCGCTATTTCAGTGAGGACGCCTACCGGGATATGAGTTCCTATATGGATTACCGCGCCAACAAGGAGCTGATGATCGTTCCCGGCGCTTCGCATACCGATCTGTATGACGGGGGCGGGAAAAATGCGATTCCGTTTGACAAGCTGGAACAGTTTTTCAGACAGTATCTGAAAAAATAAGCCTTCTTTTCCGCACCGCGTTTCTGCGGAAATCCGGAATGCCGGTTTGCCATTTGGGAAAAACACGCTAAATTGTTCTTTGTCGCGAGGGTCGGCTGCCCGGCGCCGGGATCGGCTGACGGGCAGACAAATTAAAACGATAAACTGGAGAAGAGCATGAACGGGAAAACGGTTGTGTGCATGATGGCAGGGGCTTTGATCTCCCTGTCCGGGGCATTTGCTGCGGAGCGGCCCGCAGGGCGTGCAGAGGCAAAATCCGGAGAGATTCTGATCGCGTATTATTCCTGGAGCGGAAATACCCGCTTTGCCGCCGAACAGATTCAGAAGGCCACGGGAGGAACGCTGTTTGAGATCAAACCCGTCAAGGCGTATCCGAAGGATTACAAGGCATGTGTCGATCAGGCGCGGAAAGAGTGTCCGGCCGGGTTCAGGCCGGAACTGGCTTCGAAGGTTG
Source organism: uncultured Victivallales bacterium (assembly GCA_944390795.1). Taxonomy (GTDB): domain Bacteria; phylum Verrucomicrobiota; class Lentisphaeria; order Victivallales; family UBA1829; genus UBA11452. The sequence continues at coordinate 12,139 of CALXRI010000006.1, read as the reverse complement.
CCGACATGGCGAAGTACAGGATCGTCTTTGTCGGAACGCCGAACTGGTGCGGCACAATGGCGCCGCCGGTGCGAAGCTTTCTTGCCTCCTGTGATCTCAGCGGCAAGACGGTGATTCCATTTGTGACGCATGGGCGCGGCGGTATGGCCAACTGCGAAAAGGATATGCGGAAGGCCTGTCCAAAGGCGAAGTTTGGCAAAGGCGGCGCATTTGCAGGCGCCGGTATCCGGAAGGCCGGCGGGGCTTTGAAAAACTGGCTGGACGAGGTGATTGCGGTCCGGAAACAGCCGAAATGAATTTCTGATGGAAGTTCCGGATCAGAAATGCCGGAGTGCGGCGGAAGACATGATTTTTCCGGGACGGTCCTGAGGAAACCGTTTGTCTTATTTGATGACCAGCGAAAGATTTTTCATTTCCGTCACCGCTTTGGAGTTGTTCCAGTTCAGCCGGATGCAGACTCTCGCCTTGACTGCTCCCGGAGCCCATTGCCGGAAGGAAAATCCTTTCTGGAGTTTTCCCGATGCGCTTCCGGTCAGGGTCTGCCATTTATCGGAAGTGGTCAGGTAGCCGCCTGTATACATCTCCCCTGCGCCTTTTCCTCCGTGCTGGCGGATATTTGTTCCTGCGGGGAGGTCAATCCCGACAGATTTCGAGAGTGTGATCTCCCATTCGTCCGTATCGATTTTTTTCGTGCTTTTCGCATAGTTTTCCAGAATGTTGAAGTTCGGCAGATCCTGAAATTTCGTTGATGTGTGATAGGCGATGACGCAGGTGCTGTATTTTTTCCATTTCATGGCGTTTTTCACGAAAAGAGTTTTGTCCGCCGCTTTTGCCGGTTTGACGAGAACCGTGTCCGTCCATGCGATTGTGTCGGTGTTGACCGTCTGAATGTCCTTGCCGTTTTTGTCAAACTGGCGGAAGCCGAAGTAAAGCTTGGCTTCTTCGGGTCCGGCGGACTTGAAGGAGCCTTTCAAGGTGTAGGTCTTGCCCGGCTGGATGTCGAAAATATCTCTGGAAACCAGTGTTACGCGTCCCTGCACCCTGAACACGCCGTCCTTGAGAGAAATGCTGCGTTCCGAAATACCGGTCCATGCATCTTTTGTGTCAAATTTGATTTCCTGGCCGAACATGTATCCCGCAAGAATGAGAACGGTCAGCAATAAGGCTGTTTTCTGTAAAGGCATTTGATTTTCTCCCTATTGTCCGGATTATCCGGTCTTCTTGTTTTCAGGAAAACAAAATATCGAAAGACTATACCAGCAATTTTCCAAACGTCAAGCATCTTTATTGGAAAATATGTGAATTCCCGTGATACGGAGGGACTTATCTGCCGGAGTGTTTTGCTATTCTGTCTGCTTCCGCCCGGAGCGCGACAAGATCCAGCTTGCCGCTGCCGAGAAGCGGAATCGTCTCGACACGATAAAAGTTTGACGCCTTCGGAATCCAGAGGTTCGGGATATTGCGCGCACGCATTTCAGAGACGAGCTCCTCGGGAGAAATGGGGAGTCTGGTATAAAGCACGATCAGGGCTTCGCCTTTCTGGGAATCCGGGATGCTGCTGACGACGGCCGCTTTCTCGTCGCTTCCGATGATTTCATTGACTGCACATTCCACCAGTTCATGCGGCACCATTTCTCCGCCGATTTTGCTGAAGCGGGAGATTCTTCCGCAGAGCGTTATGTAGCCGTCTCCGTCGATGCGCGCAATGTCGCCGGTGTTGTACCAGCCGTCCTGAATGGCCTCGGCTGTCAGTTCCGGTTCGCCGAGATAGCCCTGCATCACGTTCGGTCCCTTGATGAGCAGAAGCCCTTCGGCATCCTGCTCCAGCGGCTTTCGCGTGACCGGATCGACAATCCGGGCGCAGATGCCCGGCATTGTGGGGCCGATGCTGCCTTTTTTCCCATACTGCCGTCCCAGATTCAGCACCGAGGAGCCGATATTGATCGCGACGATCGGGGAGAGTTCCGTGCAGCCGTAGCCTTCGATCAGCACGCGTTCGCCTCCGGAGAGATTTTCAAATTTCGCCGAGATGTCCGTGCGCAGTTTTTCCGCTCCCGCAATTGCCAGGCGCAGCGAACGGAACTGCTCCGGGCGGCATTTGCGCATGTAGGTCTGCATGAAGGTCGGTGTCGCGAGCAGAATGGTCAGTCTGTGCTCTTCCACAGCTTTTCCGACCGCCTCGCTGTCGAGAGGACTGGTGACGTAGACCACCTTGCAGCCGATCATCAGGGGCAGCCAGAAACAGGTGTTCAGTCCGAACGCATGGAACATCGGCAGGCTGCCCAGAATGGAGTCTCCGTCCGACCAGCTCATGACCTTCAGAAAGGAATGGATGTCGCTGTTGAAATTGTGGTGGGAAAGCATGACGCCTTTCGGCACGCCCGTGGACCCGCTGGAAAACAGCACGGCCGCCGTGCGCATGACATCGCGATGGCTGACGGGCGAAAGCAGTTTCATGAACTCCTGATGCGGCAGCAGTGCGGCGGCAAGCGCCATGCCGGTTTTCTCCCGGCGTGTGACGCCGGCGGCGATATCTTCCAGGAAGACCATTTCCCGCATCGGTTCCATTTTGAGTTTTGCCAGAAACTTCCGGCTGGTGAGAATGTGTGTGAGCGAGGCTTTCGAAACCGCACTGCGCAAGGCTTCGCGCGACGCTGTGAAATTCAGCACCGCGGGGACCTTGTCCGCCATCAGGATTCCGACTGTCGCAAGCGAGGCCGCCGTGCAGTTCGGCATCATCACGCCGACATATTCGCATTCCGGGGCGACCATGGCGCGGATTTTCCGGCTGAGAATCGCCGCGCGCACATAGAACTGGAACGCGTTGGTGGATGTTTCTCCGTAGTCGCAGGTCAGAATGCGGAAGGGGGTTCGCTTGGCCTGTTTCGCAATCTGATAGTGGAGCGGGCGTTCCGAATCGCGCGGCGTCATGTCCGTTTCCGCCGCAAGCTCGGAGATGCGCTGGCGCAGCTCATACGCGCTGATCGTGTGGGAGAGGGGGCGCCCGAAGGAAACCGTGACCGGATACGGAATTTCCTTCGGGAATCGGAATTTGAGTTTCCCGTAGTAATAGCTGAAAATGCTTCCCCAGACCATCCCGATCCGGACCGGAATGAGGGGGACGGAAACGTCCTCGGGCAGCATGGCGCGGAATCCGCCCCGGAATTCATCCATGATGCCGTTGCGCGTAATTCCTCCTTCCGGAAAGACGCAGATGATTTCACCGTCCCGCAATGCGTTTTTCACGGTTTCGATCATGTCGCGCATCCGTTTGATGCGGTTTCCGCGCGGCACCTCGATGAACCCGGCGAAACGTGCGAAGGGATACAGCAGCGGAAGACGGTAATAATCCTCGTGCATCAGGAAACGGATGCGCCGCGACGTGCAGGCGCTGATGAGGAGTCCGTCCACGAAGGAGGCATGGTTGGACACCAGCAGCGCGGGACCCCGTGCCGGAATCTCTTCTTCTCCGGACGACTTCAGATGATAGAGCGTGTGCGTCAGCAGGAAAATGACGCTTCGCACAGGAAAGTCCGCCAGGAGGCGCATGACGGCGATGACAAAGGCGAGGGTCATCAGCGAAACGGCGAGAAAGAGCGCCGGCGGTGAAAAGGACGGCATGTGCCGGACAATGGTCTCCACTTGTTCCGGCAGTCCTGAAACGTCCGCCGCCGAGCCTGCGATCAGGAGAAATACGACCGCGCTGGCCGCCAGCACGCCGCCGAACGTGAGAATGTTTCCGAATGCAAGCGCCGCGCCGCGCGATTCCGGGGAGACCCTCTGCTGGAAATAGGCTCGGAAGGGGATGATGAAAAGACCGCCCGCAATTCCCGCGAGAAACAGATACAGCAGAGCGGACGGATGGACAATCAGCCCGATCTTTTCGATGAGTGGAACGGCGGAACCCGGAAAATATCCGGCGAGCGGCAGAAACAGTGCAATTCCCAGTCCGCCGAACGGCACCAGCCCCAGTTCAATGCGCTTTCCGGAGAGAAGGCCGGCCAGCGCGCATCCGGCGCCCATTCCGATGGCGGGGGAGAGCAGAAGTGCGCTCAGTTCCATCGGCGTGGAGCGCAGCGTGAATTTCGCAAAGATGATGATAAGCGTCTGGATTGCTACGCCGATGGAGACGAAAAAAGTGTCGCCGAGCGCGGAAAGGAAAATGCCGCGCTCTTCCGTGATCGCCGCCCATCCGGTGCGGAGACCTGCAAAAAGCCCCGGCCGGGACTTCTGCCCTTGCGGGGGAACGGGAAGAACCGAAAGCGAAATGAGAAATCCCAGAATGGAAAAGAGACACATCATCTCTCCGCAGACCGTCAGATCCTTTTCAAAGAGCGTCCAGAGCAGCGGTGCGCTGCCAGCGCCGATGATGGCCGCGAGAAAGGTGACCATTCCGACGTAGCCGTTTGCTTTTGAAAGCTCCTGCTCGGGAAACGTTTCCGGCAGAATCCCGTTGAATGCCGGACTGAAGAAGGCGGACTGCGCGGTCATCAGGAACATGACTCCCAGCAGCGGCAGGATTCCCCATTCATCCGTGTTTGCGAAACACAGTGTGCCGAGCAGCATGACCGCGAACTCCGCAATTTTTGCCAGAATCAGAATGCTGCGTTTGGGGATAGCGTCCGAAACGCTTCCGGCCGGGCCGCCGAGCAGGAGGAACGGAAGCACATAGGCCGCTGTCAGTACAAACAGGAATGCGGAGTTCCGGAAATAATCGACTTCTGCGCCGAATACGGCGAGGACGACGAACATCTTGTATGCGTTGTCGTTGAATACGCCGAAAAACTGCGAGAGCAGGAGCGGCGTGATCCTGCGCCGGAAACTTGCGTTTTGATGCATGGAGCGCGTTCCGGCGGCTCAGCGTTTGACCGGGATCAGGAGTTTCTGCCCCACCCGGATGTTGTCGCTGGAAAGCCCGTTTGCACGCTTGATGTCGGAAATCGTGACGCCATACGCCTTGGAGAGAGCCGAGAGCGTCGTTCCGGGTTCCACCGTATGTTCGATGAATTCGCCCTGCATGGGGTCCTGCTCCTGCTGCTGTGCTCTCCGCACTGGGGGGGGAGCCGCAAGCTTGTCCGCCAGATTCCGGAGCTGCGCCTTGCGTGTTTCCGCGTCGGCCGCGACCTGTTTCTTCAAGGCTTCCAGCTCCCGGTCCGTATTCTGCACTTTCGCGTTCAGAAGTGAAACCTGCTTTTTAAGGTCGATCACGCCTGCCTGAAGCGTGGCATTGTCATCCTGCATGAGTTTGACCTGCTGGATCAGCGAGCCGACGAGTTCCTCATAATAACGGACCGCCTCCTGGGTGTTTTTGAACGTGGTGCGGCTTTGCGCGCAGACACTCGCCGCGATCAGGAAAATTACGGCTGCCGGAAGAAAATGTTTCATCGCTGGACCTCTCTTTTTAATATGTTGATTGACAATCAGATTCTGTTTTCCGCATTTGTGAAAGGCGGGCGGATGATGCCGCGGTCTGTGATGAACGCGCGGATCAGCTCCTGCGGCGTGACATCGAAGGCGGGATTGCAGACTTTCACGCCTGTCGGCGCGATCCGTTTCCCGGAAAACTCCGTGACCTCGTGCGGATCGCGCTGCTCAATCGGAATTTCAGAACCGTCCTTCAGGCTCAGGTCGAACGTGGAATAGGGGGCCGCCACATAGAACGGGATATGATGGCAATACGCCAGAAGCGCCGTTCCGTAGGTTCCGATTTTATTGGCGGTATCTCCGTTTGCCGCGATCCGGTCCGCGCCGACGATGACGGCCTGGATCCGGCCTTCCCGCATGAGCTGCGCCGCCATGTTGTCGCAAAGAACCGTCACATCCGCGCCCGCGCGCTGAAGTTCCCATGCCGTCAGACGCGATCCCTGAAGCAGCGGTCGTGTTTCGTCCGCATAGACCTTGATCCGCATGCCCTTCCGCATCGCGGCATAAACCGGGGCGAGGGCTGTGCCGCATCCGCCGGCGGCCAGAGCGCCCGCGTTGCAGTGAGTGAGAATTCCCATGCCGTCCCGGAGCAGGGCGGCGCCGTTTTCGCCGATCCGGTCACAGAGCGCAATGTCCTCTTCCAGAATTCCGAGCGCCTCTTTCAAAAGCTCTTTTTTCAGCTCCTGAACCGGGAGATGCGGACTTTTCTCCAGACGGTCCATGCAGCGGTCCAGCGCCCAGGAGAGATTCACCGCGGTCGGGCGCGAAGCCCTGAGCTGTCCGGAATTTTTCCGCATCCGCCGGAGAAACTCTTCCGTATTTTCCGTTTCGATTTTCCCGCCGGCTGCCGCAAGTGCGAGCGCCGCGGCACAGCCGATTGCGGGCGCACCGCGCACGGCAAGCGTCTGAATCGCCTCGCAGGCATCCGCAACGGAGTCGATGTCCAGGTAGGCAAGTTTTTCCGGAAGCCTGCGCTGATCGATGATCCTGAGTTTGCCTCCCGCGGGAAGTGTCTGCTCCGTCCATTGAAAGTGGACGGAGCCGTCCGGAGCAAGCCAGGAGACGGTGTCGATGATGTTACTCATTCTCCTCCTCCGCCTGATCCAGAATGCTTTTGCCTTCCGTGATGTCCTTGACATTTTCCTCCATCGCGGTGCGGATGAAGGGCAGGTCCTTGATTTCCTCGTAATCCAGATCGCGACGCGCCGCGCGGCCTCCGTCGACGATCACGGTGCCCAGTTCCCTGTTGACGACCAGGCGCGGTGTGGTGTCCGTCTTGATCCTGACATCGCGCTTTTCCAGCTTTCCATTGGTGTCAAACTGATAATAGATGTAGACTTTCGGACTTGCCGCCGCAATGATGTTGAGTCTGCTCAGGTCGTCAATGGCGCACCGGGGCGCAAGGTTCCGCCCGAGATCCAGTGCGATTTTCCTTACCAGGTAAACCCGTTCCTCGTCCTCGATCATCAGCGCGTGGAAAAAAGCGCGTCCGGCATTATAAGTCAGAATGCTGTATTTCCGCGTCTCAATCGTTTCATTTTTATTGTTCCTGCTTGCCGTGCCGATTTTCGGAATTCCGACTGAGGACTCCCAGAGCGTCAGACCTTTGACCACGGAAAAATGGGTCTGATTGGAGCCGTATTCCGCCTTCAGCTGCGGGTGGGAGAGGATGGCGCGGATGGAATAGTGACCGAGCTGTTTGAGATTGTAGTAATTGGAAACGTTGAACGTGAATGTGCGCGCGGCTCCCGGCTGGAGAATGACGCCGCGCATGGTCGGATATTCGCTTCCCAGGCGGGACGCATACTGATTTCGTCCCGGCGCGTTGATCTCGAAGCGCAGGCGTCCCCGCAGACCCTCGTTTTCTCCGAAAGCGAGCGGATGCCCGCTGACATTGCGCATGGACACCCGCAGATAGACCGGTTCATACTGAAGATAGTTCAGCTGGGAGATTTCCACACTCAGCGCCACCTGGGCGGAAGCCTCGAAGGAAAACAGGAAAAACACTGCCGGCAGAAGAGCTGCGGCTGCTGCGTTCATTGGAAACAATCTCATGGCTTCTTACTCCTTCCCGTCAACTCCAGGGCGGAATTGACAACTTCTCCGGCTGATATGGAACGATGACACAATGTGTCCGGACACGACTTTCTGAAACATTTGATGCAATCCAGCTTCGGCTGAAAAACCTTTTTCCTTTTGCAGTAGGGCCCGGTCAGTTCCGGATATGTCGGTCCGAACAGAGCCAGCACCGCCGTTTCCGCCGCGGCCGCGATGTGCATCGGCCCGCTGTCATTGCAGAGAAGGAGGTCCGCCATCCGGATCAGCTCAATGAGTTCGCCGAGATCCGTTTTCCCGCAGAGATCCAGCACGGCAATGCCGTTGCCCGCCGCTTCCTTCAATTTTTCCGCCGCTTCCTTTTCCGCCGCGGAGCCGAGCAGCAGAAATACGGCGTCAGCGCATTGTGCGGCGATTCCGCGCATGACCCCGGCAAAAAACTCCGGAGGCCACTGTTTCGTCTCCCATCTCGCGCCGGGAGCGACAGCAATCAGCAGTTTTTCCGGTTTTTCCGCAAAGCCCGCTTCTTTCAGCAGCTTTTCCGCATTTTCCTTTTTTGCCGGCAGAACGGGAAGTTCGAAATCCGGATTTGCGTCTTCCACTCCCGGAATTCCGCGGATCATGGCGCAGTTGCGCTCCACTGCATGAAGGACATCCTTTGCCCAGGAAAGTTTTTTCGTGTAGCAGAGCCTCGCCAGTTTTTCCTTTCCGGATGCCGGTCCGTAGTACTCCCGTGCCGCCGCCAGACGCGCCGTCAATGCGCTCCGCATCAGTCCCTGAAGGTCGATGACCGCATCATAACGTCTTTTCCGGATTTCTTTCCAAAGCGAGAAAAAAGCGGGAAAAAAAGTCTTCACTTTTCCCAGCTCCCTGCGGCGGAAAGGAATTCTGCGGTCGATTCCGGGCATATACTCGAGCAGTCCCTCGAATGCCGGATTGACCACCCAGTCCAGAACCGCGTCCGGATAGGCCCTGCGCAGCGCCGCGACCGCAGGAAAGGCGTGAAGAATATCCCCCAGACTGCTGGGTTTGACGATCAGAAATCTTTTGTTCTTCTGGTCATGCACCGGTCAGCTCCCGCGTTCAAGGCGCGAGGCAAGCCTTTCCGGCAACTGTGCCGCGAGAATCTTTTCCTGTGTGGTCCGGATGTCATATGGCAGACGGTAGCGCGTAACCCGTTTTTCTTCCGAATCGTAAACTGCGAAAGATGCGCGCGGATCCTTGTTGCGCGGCTGTCCGATGCTGCCGACATTCAGGAGATATTTATAGCCGGTGATCAGTTCCAGTCCTATGGAGTCGGCTTCATACGGATTGATGACCGCTCCGTCCTCGGGGCGGGCGACCCACTCCTTGATTTCATCGATCTGGCGTTCGGAATGAAGAGTGATCGGTTTCTTGCAGAATCCGACGGGAACATGAGAGTGCCCGCAGAAGCAGACCTGCGTGAACTGGTAGGCGAAATTGTCCGCCGCGTGATGGACGTCGAAAATGTATCCCCAGGCGTCGGGACTGTCCAGCGTGGCATGCACGGCGGTGATGGATGTGCCTTTGACAGTCAGACGCATCGGCAGGGAGGAGAGCCATGCCCTGTCTTCGTAGGTCAGCTGCGCCTTTGTCCAGAGCACCGCCGTCCGGGCGTGCGGGTTGAATCCCTCCATGACTTCATCGTTGTTGGAGGCGTATTCGTCGTGATTTCCCTTGACAACACCTGCCAGAGGCAGTGTCCTTATGAGATCCAGGCATTCCTTCGGATTGGCATTGTAGCCGACAATATCCCCCAGACAGACGTATTGATCCACCTCAAGCTGGGCGCATTTCCGCAGAACGACTGTAAAAGCCTCCAGGTTTCCATGAATGTCACTCAAGATTGCGTACTTCATCTTAACTCTTCCCGCATCCCATGCAATTCAAAATTTTTATGACAAACATCCGCAGTACAATGTTATGCAATATATCCGTTTTTTGATAAATCGCAAGCCGGATATTGCCGGATTCCGGCTTTTTTTTGTGCCCCGCAAGGACAATGGGAAACCTTGCTGCGGTTTGGCGGCAACACGCGGAATCAGGAAAGTTTCAGCCAGAAATATGCGAAAACGAGAATGCCGAGAACGATGCGGTAATAGCCGAATCCCCGGAAATCCCGGGTGCGGATGTAGTTCATCAGCCATGCGATGACCGCCAGCGCGACGAAAAAAGAGACCAGAAAACCGATTCCGAGCGCCACCCATTCCTGTGCGCTCATGCCGCCTCCGTGCTTGAGCAGACTGTATCCGGATGCGGCGGTCATGGTCGGAATCGCCAGAAAAAAGGAATACTCCGCCGCGAGCGTGCGCGACGCGCCGAGAGCCAGTCCGCCGATGATCGTTGAGGCTGAACGCGAGACCCCCGGAACCATGGCGACGCATTGTATGAAGCCGATCAGCACCGCGCGCGTCCATGACAACTCATGAAAGGTCTCAATCGGGTGTTCCTTGCGGAACCATGCCTCCACCTTGATCAGGATGATTCCGCCAGCCAGCAGCGCTCCCGCCACGACGAACGGACTTTCCTGCAGTTTTTCGATCAGCGGGGCGGTCAGGAATCCGACGATCAGAATCGGAAAGACGCCGGCAAGCGTCTTGAACCAGATTTCCAGCGTGTCACGTCGCACCTTCGAATCGGAAAACATTGCCAGGGGAATCAGTTTCCTGTGAAAGTAAATCACGACGGCGAGAATCGAGCCGAACTGGATCACGACGTTGAACATCTTGGAGAACGGACCGTCTGCCATGTGCAGAAACTGATCGACGAGAATCAGATGCCCCGTACTGCTGATGGGGAGAAATTCGGTAATACCCTGCACAATGCCGAGGAGGGCTGCTTTCCAGAACATGTCGATCATGATTGCGGAACGTCTTTCCCGCGGGTCTTCTCAATGGCGCGGATGTCTGCGAGAATCATCTGCGAGACCTTTGCCGCCGCACGGCTCATGGCGTTGGCAAAAGCGCCGGGTGTGTCATCGGAGATTTTTTCCGTCACAAGCACTGTCCGGCCCGTATGTTTCCTCTCGCCGGAGGCTCCCCATGATATCACGTAGCGGAGACCGAGCTTCGCCTCCCCCCTGTCGGATTCGAATACGAGCACCGTGCCGCCGAGATGATAACGGCCTTCCTTTCCGGCTGCGGAAGAGTGTGCGGTGTCCGCGGCATCCCGGTAGGCCAGGCGCAGATACTTTGAGATCAGCGGGCCGGGTGTCTGCACCCATTTGTGGAATTCCCGTCCGTGAATGATATTGCCCTCACCGCGGCTTGCCATGCGGAAACGCTCATTCGTCATGGAGGAGAACGGCGCGACTTCAATGCGGCATCCCGTCGCGCAGCGCTCCGGAATGTTCAGATCATAATATGACGTCTCCGTATTGTCCGGAGTCGGGAAGATGCTGCACCCGCCCGCCGCGGCAAGCGCGGCGGGAAGAAGCAGCCGGAACAGTTGTGTCGCTGTGTGTCTCATGCGCGCTCCGGGGTTACCGGGATTGTGCCGGCAGCTGCGGAATCCTGATGACCTGTCCGACACGCAGCTGCATGCTGGCTGGAATCACGCCTTTATTGGCCTCGGCAATCTGTCTGTAGTATTTGGGGGACCCGTAAATCTTTCTGGAAATTCCGATGAGGGTGTCGCCGGATTTGACCGTATAGGTCCCGAGACGGGCGCCGGCTGTTCCGGATGCCGTGTTTCCCGACTGTGTACTGGACTGCCCGACGACGCCGGGCGCCGTGTTCCTGGCGGCAGGAGAGGCGGTTGCGCCGGGTTGTCCGGAGGCCGGTGCCGCGGAAGAGGACGGTCGGGCGGCCCGAGGCGCGTCCGTTCTTGCTGCATTTCCCCGCGCGCGCCGCTGATCGGCGATTTCGCGGAGGCGCTGCTTCATCAGCTGATTCTGGTTTTCCAGCGCCTTGGAATATTCCACATATTTATTCAAACGCTCCTTGGTTTTTTCAAGGTCTTCGTTCAGTGCGATATTGGCGGAGTTGTCCTTGTATTCCTCCTTGAGTTTTTCATAGAGGCGTTTCTTGGCAAGTTCGGTGAATCCGTTGATGTCATCCGCGTTTGTCGTGTCGTTCGGTGCGAGTTCCAGATACTTGCGGTAGTGGTAGACCGCTTTCAGAGGTTCGTCCAGATTGTCTCCGTAAAGGGAGGCAAGGCGGAAATGGGTTTCGGCGGATTTCGGGCAGATCGTAAGGAACTCTTCAAAATATTTAGCAGCCTCCAGATAGTTTCCGGCGTTTTTGGCGGTGCCTGCCTTGATGAAGAGCGGATGAGTTTTTTCTTTTCCGACATAGTCTCCGCAGGAGGTCAGGATCACGGCGGAGGAGGCCGCAATCGCGACCGACAGTAGAAATCCAGGTTTTTTCATGGTTGAACAGCCCCTCGTAGTTTGGATTGTATGCGGGAACGGCTGTTCTCGACAAGCCGTTTGCCCGTGACGCATTGGTGTAATATAACCGGAAAAACTGCGGAAACAAACCGGAAAGCCGTTCTTCAGTGATTTTTTCTGCCGAAATGAAGAGTCATGCCGGGAAAAGACGGAAAACGGCCTCTGCCGCCCGGAGTCAAAACCACCGGCTAAGCCGGTGGCTTGCACTTGCCCTATAAGGGCATGATACCGGCCTGCCCCTCAAGGGGC